>NZ_CP135435.1:2553409-3191762 GCF_032341175.1 Bacillus sp. DTU_2020_1000418_1_SI_GHA_SEK_038
ATAAAGTAAAGCCACCGTTGGAGTGCCACCGCTATGATTATCCTTTATCCACTTTAAGGCTGATCTGGCTTGGTCTGAATACGTTGCCGCTGCTAAGAAGTTGTATGGACTCTCCTCTATATTTTTGAGGTTTTCAGAATAAGAGCCAGAAATGTATGGTAGCTTATCAGCTGCCACTTGCTGGCGAAGAGCTTCAGTATCACCTGTTCCCCATCCTAAAATAGCTGACACCTTATCTTTTGATTTTAGTTTTTGATAGAGTTTTTGGGCTTCAGGTATTTTATAGGCATAATCATCACCAATTAATTCAACCTTATATCCATTAATATCTTGATCTGCCATATGCTCAAAATATGCTCTTGCACCTTCAGCATAAGGAGTTCCAACATCTCCAGTTCCCCCTGTAATATCAAAAATCCCGCCAAATTTTACTGTTCCTTTTGAACTGCCTGAACTCTTCTCTTCGCCCGAACACGCCGCCAGTACCCCAAAGACTAACATCATCATTAAAAATCCAGCCAAATACTTTTTCATTTTTCTCCCCCTTGATATTTTTGCAAAATGAAATATTAATAATTGAAAGCAATGCTTTCAAATATTCCCAAGTTTTATCTACTTTAACGCTAATATGAAAATGGCCACAATCTAAAGTAATCTTTAATATTTTTCCATATTTTCGCCAGCCCTTGTGGTTCATAGATAAGGAACAAGATAATAACAAGTCCAAATACAACTTCTTTCATTCCAACGAGAACATTAGAAATATCCGGGAAGACACCACTTAGAAGTTCAACACCCGAACGGAGGACAACAGGCAGTAAAGTGATGAAAACTGCACCGTAAATAGAACCGAATACACTGCCTAATCCACCTACAAGTATGATAGCTAAATATTCAATCGAGACACCGATGCTATAGAGCTCTGGGCTTACAACCATCGTGTAATGTCCAAGCAATGCCCCAGCAACCCCTACAAAGAAGGAACTCACGATAAAGGCAAGAACTTTATATTTAAATAAATCAATACCCATTACTTCTGCAGCAATATCTCTGTCCCTAACCGCGATGAAGGCTCTGCCAACCCTAGACCGGAAAAGATTTAATGTGAACATGGTCGTTATGATCAGGACACCAAACATTAAATAGTAATAGCTCGTTTCACTGTTAAAGATAAAACCACCAATTTCAGGTCTAGACAGGACCATTCCTGCTGTACCGCCTGTTAATGAGTCCCATCTGGAAATAACAAAGAGGATGATCACCTGGGCTGCCAAGGTGGCTATAGCTAAGTACAGTCCCTTTAAACGGAGTGAAGGTAATCCAAATAATCCTCCAACAATTGCAGTGATGATCCCGGCCGTTGGCATCGCAATCCAAAAGCTTAGGCCAAGCTTTGCCGTTAGAATGGCTGATGTATAGCCGCCGACACCTAGAAAGGCCCCTACCCCAATGGATATTTGTCCAGTAAAACCAGTTAATATGTTTAGCCCGATGGCGCCGATGGCAGCAATTCCACAAAGAGTCGCGAGACCAACAACGTAATCGGATGCTAATAGCGGAAAAATGGCTAAGAGTGCAAGCATGATAAAGATACGTACTCTTACGCGGGTGATTTTCCATATGGCCATATCTTGTTTGTAGTTCACATGGAATTCTCCACACCCCATTACAAATGGATTCTTCATCCGATTACACCCTCTCGATTTCTTTTTTGCCAAATAAACCATAAGGCTTGAACATGAGAATAAAGACTAGAATGACAAATGGCATGACTTCTTTCAATCCACCACCAACTAATGGATCTAAGTAGCCTCCTGTCATACTTTCGATCACACCAATGATGAGTCCCCCGATAATTGCTCCGGGGATACTATCCAAGCCGCCGAGAATGGCGACTGGCAGCACCTTAAGACCAATAGCTGAAAGAGATGCATTGACACCATTTATGTTTCCGAGCAAAATTCCGCCCACTGCAGAAACAACCGCAGCAATGGCCCAAGCTACAGCAAAAATCACCTTCACACTAATGCCCATTGACATGGCCGCCTGCTGATCATCCGCAGTTGCACGCATCGCAATGCCAAGCTTCGAATATTTGAAAAACAAAGTGAAAATTAACAGCATGATGACAACAATGGCCAGTGACCATAAATAAACTGGAGCCACTACAACTTGACCTAAACGTACGGGCTCTTCTGCGAAAATTTTTGGAAACACACGAGTTTCATGGCCCCAAATAATATGAACGATTCCAGCCAACACACTTGATAATCCAATGGTGGCCATAATCATAGAGATAACAGGTTCACCGATAAACGGCCGTAATACAATTCTTTCAATGACAAAACCGAGTACAGCACTGAATATGAGCGCAATCAATAATGCGGCAATAAAAGGAATGTTGTAAGCCGTTATTAGGGTAAGACAAACATATGTCCCAATTAATAGAAATTCCCCTTGCGCAAAGTTAATGGCATCACTAGATTTATAGATTAATACAAATCCTAGTGCCACTAATGCATATACACTTCCTACTACGATCCCAGTTACAAGCATTTGCAAAAAAAACGCCATTAAGCAGCTCCCTCTCCTTCATCCATGAAAATCACTTGAAGTGTTGTATGAATCGTTTGCTCATTTCCATCCCGATATCTGATTTTTCCTTCTACCTTAATCTGCCCCTGCTCTGTATACAATCCTTCAATCAATGATTCATATTTTTTTGCTACAAACTGTCTTCTAACTTTTTTCGTTCTTGTCAGCTCCTCATCATCCGCATCCAGCTCTTTATAGAGAAGAACAAATTTTCTAACGCGAGCCTTCTCAGGTAATGTTTGATTAATTTCATTTACCTGTTTTTGGATCATGTCTAATACTTGAGGTTTGGATGATAAATCTGTATATGTCGTATAGCTAATTTGATTTTTCTCAGCCCATCTTCCAACGTTTTCCATATCAATATTAATCATTGCCACCA
Organism: Bacillus sp. DTU_2020_1000418_1_SI_GHA_SEK_038; assembly: GCF_032341175.1. NCBI lineage: Bacteria > Bacillati > Bacillota > Bacilli > Caryophanales > Bacillaceae > Bacillus > Bacillus sp. DTU_2020_1000418_1_SI_GHA_SEK_038. The sequence goes on from NZ_CP135435.1 coordinate 2,556,387, forward strand.
CATAAGGACGGTCTTTTCCGATCGCTACCGCTTCTTGAATGTATGAGCTGAATTTCAATTTATTTTCAATAAATTGCGGCGAAAACATTTCCCCAGAATGCAGACGGATAACATCTTTAATTCGGTCAATTACATATAAATGACCTTGATCATCAAGTCTTCCGGCATCTCCTGTATGCAGCCAGCCGGATTGTATCGTTTCCTTCGTTGACTTTTCGTTTTTGTAATACCCTTTACATATGCTTGAGCTTTTGATGAGGATTTCTCCCTCCTCAGAGATTTTCACCTCTGTACCAGGAATAGGAATGCCTACACTATCAAATTTAATATCGCCGTCCCGATGAACGATCGATATTCCAGATACTTCTGTCTGTCCGTATATACTTTTTACATTTACACCTATACTATGGAAAAATTCGAAAACATCTGGTCCAAGCGGTGCGCCCCCTGTATAAGCACGCTTCATATTGAGAAGGCCCAAATGGTCTCTAATCGCGCTAAACATAAAATAATCGGCGATTTTATATTGCCATTTCGTCCTGAATGATATTGGCTTATTTTCAAAATGGGCTTTGGCTACTTTTTCACCGATTGGCTTGCACCATTGATAGATTTTTCTTTTTAGCCAGCCGGCATCCTGTATTTTTACTTGAAATTTCGAAAGCATATCTTCATATATTCTAGGTGGCGAAAACATCACTTGAGGTCCGATTTCTCGTAAATTTTCTAATACCGTGGAAGGTTCTTCTGGGAAGTTAATGGTCATTCCATTATATAGGCCCATTGCCATGGTCATCATTTGTTCCCCAATCCATGCGAGCGGGAGGAAGGATACATATTCATCCTTATCTGTTAGTGGGTCAATCGTTGAAAGGTTTATTGCCATATCCAGCAGGTTCTTATATGTGAGCATCGTTCCTTTTGGATTCCCGGTTGTCCCAGAAGTATAAGAAAAGATCGCGATATCCTCTTCATTTCCTTTCTCAACCTCTGATAGAAAAAATGAAGGGGACTCTGATTCAAAATCCTTTCCTATTGCTTGGACTTCCTTAAAGCTTAGTAAAGATTCATCCTTATAGGTTCTCATTCCACGTGGATCATAGTAGATAATCGTCTTCACTTTCGGAATTTCTTCGCGAATATCAAATACTTTATCCACTTGCTCCTGATCCTCTACGACAACAATGGTGGCATCACAATGATCTAAAATATAGCTAATTTCACTTGGAAGTGATTCTTGATAGATTCCAACAGATATGCCTCCAAGACACTGGGTAGCTAATTCGCTCATGACCCATTCTGGACGATTGTCTCCAATTACGGCGACTTTATCTCCTCTCTTAAGTCCTAGCTTGGCTAAGCCTAGACTGAGGAATTTAACTTCTTCTAAATATTTTTCATAAGTAATTTCATTCCATATGCCAAAATCCTTTTCTCTCAAAGCCACATTTGACCCTGCTTTACTTGCCCACTCTAGTAAAATCTTAGGAAATGTCTTGTTCGAGCTGGACATCAATTTAAAACCTCCCCTATCTGCTTACCCCACATTTTCTTCACCTAAATATGCATCAATAACCTTTTGGTTATTTTGAATTTCATAAGGCGTTCCGTAACCAATTAACTTTCCGAAATCAAGTACAGCGATATGGTCGGATAAATCCATAACAACACCCATATCATGCTCAATTAGAATAATAGTCGTGTTCATCTCCTCATGAATATCGATTATGTACCGAGCCATATCTTCTTTTTCCTCATTATTCATCCCAGCCATCGGCTCATCAAGAAGCAGTATTTCCGGTTCTAATGCAAGTGCTCTTCCCACTTCTACCCTTTTTTGCAGGCCATAGGCCAGTCTTCCAACAGGCGTATCCCGAATATGTTCAATTTCTAAGAAATCGATGACGTTTTCAACCTTTTCCCGGTGCTCCACTTCTTCCCTTTGTGCCTTACCCCAGTACAAACCTCCAGAAAGGACGCCCGTTTTCATACGGACATGCCTGCCAAGCATTAAATTATCCAAAACTGACAGATGCGGAAACAATTCAATATTTTGAAAGGCCCTTGCGATCCCTAGGCTTGCGCGCTTATGAGGTTTTAATTGGGTAATTTCCTCTCCTTTAAAAAGAACTGATCCCTCTGACGGACGATAAAGGCCACTAATACAATTGAGCATACTTGTTTTTCCAGCCCCATTCGGACCAATTAATGAGAAAATCTCACCCTCCTTCACTTCATACGATACATGATCTAAGGCTACGACTCCCCCAAATCGCAAAGTAATATCCTTTATTTCTAAAATCCCCACCTAACAATCTCCCCCTATGCCGTACTTAATTTGAAAAATTTAGAATATTAACTATATTCTACGTAGAATTCTCTTTCCCTTTTTTATTGCTATGATTAATTGTGTTATTTTATCCGCTATAAGAAAAAAAGAGTGCAAATCCATTAAGATTTACACTCTTCCAGCTCATACTTGCTTTTTATTTTTCCCTTTGACGAATCGATAGGCAAGATAGGCAATATATAACGGTGCGGCAATATAAATTAAGTATGGAAATTGTCCTTGTGTTCCTTTTTTATAAATAATATATAAAAGACAACCAAGAAATATTGTTACAATCGTCCCATACTTTGGAAGCGGTATTTCTTTAAGACTAGGAATTCTAATTTTACTAACCATTAAAAAACACATACCTGTAAATACAACGGTTGTGATAATCTGGGGAATTTTATCCCCAAATAATGTTAATATTGCTAAAATCCCACCTGCTGCTGTAATAGGTACTCCGACAAAATAATTTAATGAGGCCTTGCTGGAGCTAATATTAAATCTCGCTAAACGATAAGCTCCGAACAATGGAAATAATCCAGCAATAGCCATTCCTAAAATGCCAAATTGAAAGAAATATGTATAATATACTAAAAATGATGGCGCTACTCCAAATGTAACAATATCGGCAAGTGAATCAAGCTGTTTCCCTAATTCGCTATCAACGTTTAGCATGCGAGCCAGCCTTCCGTCCATGCTATCGAGCATCATCCCGATTAAAATTAATATAGCTGCGTTCTTAAATTGTCCGGTCGCAGCAAAACCGACTGATAAAAATCCACAATATAAATTTCCGAGCGTAACCATATTGGGAATTGCTTTATATATTTTCACAAGTCCTAATCTCTCCTAACGATATTTATCATATGCCATTATATTATTTCCACACAAAATGTTATGTAAAATTTATTCCCTAGCAGCTTGCTAAAGAAAATTATAACACTTATTTCATTTGATTAAGCAATCTTCTTAAATAAAAAAGAATAAAAAGGCATCGGAATATGATCCGATGCTGCATAAAATAAATTCATTAAGTCATGAATCTATTCTTTCAATAATAGTTGCATTGGCCATTCCATGACCTTCGCACATTGTTTGGAGACCATATCTTCCCCCAGTGCGTTCAAGCTCATGAATCATTGATACCATTAACCTTGCCCCGCTCGCTCCAAGAGGATGACCGAGTGCTATAGCACCTCCATTTGGATTAAGCTTTGATGGGTTGGCACCCGTTTCCTTTAGCCAAGCCAGCGGGACAGGCGCAAAGGCCTCATTTACTTCAAACACATCAATTTCATCGATTGATAATCCAGCTTTCTTTAATGCTTTTTCAGTGGCTGGAATTGGACCAGTTAGCATTAAAGTTGGGTCCGAACCGACAATAGTTCTAGTAAGAATGCGAAATCTTGGCTTCAGTCCGAGTTCCTCGGCTTTTTCTCGAGACATAATTAGTAAGGCTGCAGCTCCGTCACTAATCTGACTCGAGTTTCCTGCATGAATGATTCCATCTTCTTTAAACACAGTTTTTAAACCGCCAAGTGCTTCTACAGATGTTTCCGACCGCGGTCCGGCATCCTCTGAGACAGTAAGGGTTTCGCCGTCTGGCAAATTGACTTGAACAGGAACAATCTCTTTTGAAAAATAGCCATTGGCTTGTGCCTTCAAAGCTTTTTGATGGCTTTCATATGAAAATTGGTCCAATTCCTGACGAGTAAATCCGTATTTTTCAGCTATTCGTTCTGCTGATAAGCCTTGATGAATAATTTCATGCTGGCTCATCAGCTTGTCACTAAATGGAACCCCTTGATAGCTGGAGCCAATTGGGACCCGTGACATATTCTCTACTCCGCCAGCAATGACAACATCCATATCACCAGCAATGATTGCCTGGGCAGCAAAATGAACAGCCTGCTGGCTTGAACCACATTGACGGTCAATAGTCGTGCCAGGGACCTCAATTGGAAAACCAGCTATGAGGGCGGCAACTCTTGCAATATCACCACTTTGTTCTCCAATTTGGGAAACACAGCCCAATATAACATCATCAATAATTCCCGGATCTATTCCTGTTCGCTCGATTAATGCTTTTAACGCCTCAGCAGCAAGATCATCTGCTCTAAAGTCTTTAAAAATTCCATTTCTTCTCCCGACAGGTGTTCGAACCCCTTCAACAATGACTGCTTCACGCATGTTATTATCCTCCCTTAAAGCCCGATGTTTTTGGCAATTATCGTTTTCATGATTTCATTTGTTCCAGCATAAATACTAGCTACTGGAATATCACGATAGCGTCTGGCAATCTCGTATTCTTCCATATAACCATATCCGCCATGAAGCTGCATACACTCTACAGCAATCTTTCTTGCGTTTTCAGTGAGCTTCCACTTTGCCATAGAAACCTTTGTCACAACATCTTTTCCATTCATATGCTCCATGATTAGCTGATCCAGAAATACCCTGTCCATTTCGACATCTGTTGCCATCTCAGCGATTTTAAATTGTGTATTTTGAAATTGACTGATTGGACGGCCAAATGCTTGACGGGATTTAACATAGTTTATCGTCATTTTTAGCATCTCTTCTGCAGCAACTTGAGCAGCGATAGCTACGATCAGGCGCTCCTGCTGCAATTTTTCCATCATATATTGAAACCCCTTGCCTTCTTCGCCAATCAGATTTTCCTTTGGAACGTTACATTCTGCGAAAATTAATTCTGCTGTGTCTTGACAATGCAGACCTACCTTATTTAATTTTCTTCCCCTTGTAAACCCTGGCGTATCTCTTTCGATTGCGAGCAAACTAATTCCCTTATATGCTGGCACTGCGTGAGGATTTGTATTACAAGCTACAATAATCAGATCTGCATGGATGCCGTTTGTGATAAATGTTTTTTGACCATTGACGATATAATGGTCACCCTCTAGTCTGGCAGTTGTTTTAATTCCTGCAAGGTCTGAACCCGTTCCAGGTTCCGTCATCGCAATGGCGGTGATTATTTCGCCTGTTGTACAGCGTGGAAGCCACTTTTGCTTTTGCACTTCATTCCCAAATGAAGATAGATAAGGAATGACAATATCATTGTGGAGCCCAATTCCGATAAGCCCTGAACCAACTCTCTCCAGCTCTTCATTAATGACCACTGAAAATCCCCAATCTACCCCGCTTCCGCCATATTTCTCATCTAAGTCCGGACATAGGAATCCTTGTTCCCCCATTTTAGTCCAAAATTCCCGTGGGATGATTCGATCTTGTTCCCACCTCTCATAGACGGGATATGCTTCCTTCTCCAAAAACCTGCGCAATGATTTGCGAAATATTTCATGTTCGTCTTTTAAGTATTGTGCTGTCATGGAACTCCCCTTTCTCAATAAGAAATTAATCTAATTTTTTGGGCAGTGTCATATTATTCGAACATTCAGTATTCATTTTTGAACTTACTTGTAAAGCAGAATCATTTCGACTGCATTCTGATTCCCCCATCGAGTCGGATTGTTTCACCATTTAGCATTGGATTTTGAATTATACTTTCTACGAGCATGGCATGCTCCCCCGGTTCTCCTAGTCTTTTTGGGAAGGGAACCATGCTTCCTAATGACTTCCTTGCTTCTTCTGGTAGTGAATCAAACATGGGCGTATGGAATAATCCTGGAGCGATGGTCATTACTCTTATACCGTATTCTGCGAGCTCTCTTGCCAGAGGTAATGTCATACTAACAACTCCCCCTTTAGATGCACTGTAAGCTGCTTGCCCGATCTGCCCTTCAAATGCTGCAACAGACGCGGTATTTATAATAATTCCTCTTTCACCAGAAGCATTCGGCTCGTTTTTAAGCATCTTTTCCGCCGTAATTCTAATCACATTAAAAGTTCCAATTAGATTAATATCCATTACTTTCTTAAATGAATCTAATTGATGCATGCCTTTTCGACCGAGTAGTTTGGAAGCGTAAGCAATGCCGGCACAATTTAGTACAAGATTAATTTCTCCAAATTTCTCCGTGCATGCTTGTGTCGCTGCCTTAACATCCTCTTCCTTCCTTACATCTGTTTTCATAAACAGGACGTTCTCCCCAAGCTCTTCCTGCAGCCTTATGCCACGCTCATCATCCTGATCTAGAATAATGGCTTTTCCGCCTTTATCAATGATATTTCTAACATTCGCCTCTCCAAGCCCAGAGGCTCCTCCCGTTACAATTGCTATGCAATCTTTTACATTCAAAATATAACCTCCTCTAATGATTGATTTACCTATCTTTGATTTCAATTTTTCACATTGGTTCTCCTGCTTAGGTTCTAGTAAATGTATATTATTATTTTGATAAAAGATTCTTTTACTAATTAAAAAAGGCCCATCTAGTTAAGTACTAGATGGAGCCCAAACTTTTTTCAAGCCAATTCGCTTTCAAGCAGGATAGACTTTAAATATTTTCTAATTCTATACAATTTCGTTTTTACTGTATTCTGGTTTAATTTCATTAAATGGGCTATTTCTCTTTCTTTTAGTCCATAATTAATTTTTAGTAAAAACACTCTTTTTTGATCAGGTGAGAGAGAGTTAATCACAGCATGAATTTGCTCATTTAAGAAATTCAGTTCTACTTCCTGTTCCACGTTTTGGTTCATAATCAGGTTCGTATTCTCAATGTCTTTATTCGCAGCCAATCTTTCAGTTGTTTTCCTTTCTTTACGGATCACGTCAATGGCCGTTCTCGTGGCAATAGATGACAGCCAGGCTCCCATTTTCTCTTTATCCTGAATGGTGTCCATTTTTTGGTAAGCTTTGAGTAAAGTTTCCTGAACAACATCCTCAGCTAAATAATGATCTCTTGTAATACAATAAGCTGCATGAAATATCCGCTTATAATACAAATCACAAACTTCTTTCATATCAATAGAGCAAGCATCCATTTTCATTCCCCTCCCTCACCAACTATTCAAAATATTGCTTCACAAAATCCGGAACTCTGTCACTGCTAAAGCTTTTTATATCTATATACCGATCATTTTTATATTTAATAGCTACCACATATGGTCCATCAATATAGCCCTTTGTATCCTCCAAAGTTGTTTCCAGCATTGTTTTATCTGTTATCTTAAGAACGTTACTAATATTTTCCATCTGATTAAATACTTCCTCATGGGAAAATCCTCTAAAGTCGATATCCAATTCATCCTTTGGAGCAATGTATGCAGTGTCAATATCTGAAGCATTAACTCGCGCATTCTCTAATAGCCCCTTCTCAGAAAGCCACTGTTCAAATTTTTCATATGAAACTCGCCATTGCATCATAGCCGTTTTATCATTCCGCTGAAAAATTTCAATAACCGAATAGGCATCCCGATCATCCTGAATCTCTTCATAAGTTGCCTGATTTATTTCATCTTTTAAAATGGAAATTGCTTCTTCCATTTCAGTTGGATCAACAATGATTGACCTTTTACTTACAGGACCGAAAGGCTGAATAGTTATTTTTTCTATTTGATCCTCTTTTACTTGAAAAATCTCGTTAGTAACCCTTTTGTATTCTTGAGATTCATAGATTAACTTATAAAACTGGGCGTATTTATTTTTATCAATCTCATAGTTTCTTATTATTCTCTTTCCATTGGTCAGCTCATAAACAAAAAAGGCAGAATCTCTAGAAGATGGGCTTTCGCCCTTATTGGCTACAATTTCTTTATGAAGCCTTCTTATGAGCTCAATATTGTCTGTATCCTCTAGATAATAAGGTTCTGTTTCAGAATCAATAAAACGGTAGTAGCTGTTTCCAAAATGAACACGTTCAATTTCACTCGTATACGGAATATTTTTCTCATATTGAGTAAAATCAAATTGGAATAAGATGAAAAGAACAGCCATTGTACAAGCATAAATGAGAAACCCTCTTATATGAATGATGATTCTCCAAGATTTTTGTAATACCATTTCAGCAATAAAATATCCTAAAATGGAGCCAAACAAATAACCTGCAATAAGCCACAAGGTGCCTCCTTCCATTTTTCCGAAGTACATTCCGCCTAATAACATCGAGCAAAAGGTTGCACCATATTTAAAGATTGGCTTCATAAAGGGAAAAATGAGAGCCTGAGATACTGCTTCAAGCCTTCTGTGCTTATAAATCCATAAGGATGCTCCATACAAAGTAAAAATTAGCAAAATATAGATGATGATTTCTCCCCATCCAACCGGACGTTCGTTGATTAAGCTTAAAGCGACTAAAGGGGAAATAGAGTCAATTTTATTTTCCATGAAATATTGTTCAGGAAATCCATACAAGTAAAACGGCAGATTAAAACTAAACAACATAATTAAGCCAATCGGCAGTAGCAGAAGTATATAAGTTAACCCGCCTTGGACAACGGATAATCCTGTTATCATTGCCACAAAGACCGCTGCCATATAAATTACTAAATTAAACATAATTGTTATGCCCATCCATTGGAATACATCGCCAATACTTAAAGTTTCCTGTAAATCTAATGGACCGTAAATGATCAATACAATTAAGCTATTTAGTATAACCGGTGTTATTAATATCACTGCTCCCAAAAGTGTGAACACGTGATAAATTCGCTCTCTCTTCAATGGCAGACTATGCATAAAATCGCTAAAATGCTTTACCTGCAAAAAGCGAAATAAGAATATCGCCAAAAGAACAGGAAGTGCAATAGATAAAACAGTTTGAATCTCAGCATTAGATTGGAACAGATTTTCTATCCTTATAAAATATCGGTGTTCCTCATACTTAGATTCTGTCATTAATATTTCTAATGGAACGGCGATGAATAAACCAAGAAAATATAAGATGGATACCCACCCGACACTTCTCAAGATGGTTTTCCAAATCTCTCTGCTAACCAAGGATATTTTGGACTGCATATCCAACATCCCCCATTTCATAAATAAAAATTTCTTCTAATGTAAGTGGCAGGATATCAAATATGATAGGGTTATACTTGATAATTCTGGCTGATATCTCTTCTTCTTTTCCATTCAAAATAAATAAATGAATACTTCCGCGTTTTTCCTTATGAAGGATTTTGACATTGTCAAAGATTCCTGGCGGAGTTGGTCCATTAAAGGCAATCTGGATTTTGTGGGTATCTGATTTTAGATCGTCCAGTTCCTTTTCAATCATTAATTTTCCTTTATGCATAATGCCAATGAAATCACATAAATCTTCAACCTCTCTTAAATTATGTGAGGAAATTAATACAGTCATTTCACGTTCAGCAACATCTTCAATAAGTAAGCCTTTTACTTTTTTCCGCATGACCGGATCTAGTCCATCCATCGGCTCATCAAGAAGAAGAAGATCTGGTTTCGTTGATAGGCCGAGGATAAACGCAGCCTGTCTTTGAATCCCCTTAGAAAATTTATGAACCTTTTTATGTATGTCCATATTAAAAGCTTTAACTAATTCTTCAAAACGATTCTGATCCCAAGCAGGATATATATTTTCATAGAATTGTGCCATTTGCTTCACTGTATATTGGGGAAGGAAATAAGGAATATCCTGGATAAAGAAAATTCTTTGCTTGATGTTTGTATTCTCATAAACTGGCATTTCATCTATCGTAATTACCCCATCATCCTGAACATAGATTCCTGCTATCAGTTTAAGGAGTGTCGTCTTTCCTGCCCCATTGGAGCCAAGTAAACCATAAATCGACCCTTTGTTCACAGTTATATTAATATTCTCAATAGCTTCTAAGTCCTCAAATGACTTGCGAACATTTCTAATTTTGATCATCTTCTATCCCTCCCCCAACAGTAGCCTCAACCTCTTGAATGATTTTGTATAATTCATCTGCCGACATGCCTAGATACATGGCTTCTGAAAGCAGCTTAATTAGCTCTGATTTCACCTTACTTAGCTTTTCAGTATTAGGCGAGGGACTAGCCGGACTAACAAAACTGCCTTTTCCTTTAATGGAGTAAATATATCCTTGAACCTCAAGCTCTCGATAAGCTTTTTGGATCGTATTCGGATTAATGGTCAGCTGCTGGGCTAGCGTTCTCACTGAAGGTAGCTGTTCATCTGTCTTTAATATCTCTGTAATTATCAGCTCTTTAAGCCGCTCAACCAATTGCTCATATATCGGTTTACGGCTCCTTACATCCAGCTCAAACATTATATGCCCTCCCATCTGTACTTAGTGTACTACCATACATAGTACAGTTGATACAGTTAGGATTATATTATAAAAATATGGAAATGGGAATAGGTATTTGGAAGTTTTTTTATTAAAGGCTTAATTCGGATATTACTAGTGCTGACCGATATTTATCCAAAAGTGACCGATATAACAGAAATCTAACCGATATTTCTGTATAAGTGACCGATATTTTCATTAACTGACCGATATATCTGAAATGATTGTTGGTATTGGAAATTTCATATGCTCAAGGCATAAAAAAAGGAAAAGTGATCAATCCACTTTTCCTTTTCCCAACATTTCTATTCAATTACTTTATTCAATGCTTTAATCTTCACGGCGCATGCTTTATATTCTGCCGTACCCGAGATCGGATCAAATTCATTAATCGTCAAGACATTTGTTGGAACGTCCTCAAAGTGGAAACTCATAAAAATCAAGCCTGGTGCTACCTGATCGGTTACCTTAGCTTTTACTTGAACGCTTCCTCTTCTTGAACTTACCTCGACTAAATCTCCGGTTTCAATCCCTAATTTCACAGCATCTTCCGGATGGATATCAGCTGACTCCTCAGTTTGTTTAATTTTCACACCACTTGCATAAAGATTTGTTTGGGTGTGCGTATTATAAGATTCATAGCGTCTCCCGGTTGTAAGCGTAAATGGATATTCCTCGTCCGGTTTCTCGATTGGACCAGTATACTTAACAGCATTGAATGGTGACAATCGTACATTGCTTGCATTTTCATCAAAGAATCTTTGATGAAGAATAAAGGTGCCAGGATGAGTTTCATCTGGGCAAGGATAATGAAGACTGTATTCCTTCTCCAATCTGGAGTATGGCATACCTCCATACATTTCCCAAGCTAAAGTACGGACTTCCTCCCAGATTTCTTCACTATTATTATAGTTCATTGGATAGCCAAGTCTTGAGGAGAGTTCACACAGTATTTCCCAATCATCCCTAGTATCGGGATGAGCATCAACTGCTTTTCGGACACGTTGAATTCTGCGGTCTGTATTTGTGTAGGTACCCTCTACCTCACCCCATGATCTTGCCGGAAGAACAACATCGGCTAGCTTAGCTGTTTCAGTTAAAAATATATCCTGAACGACCAATAGATCAAGGTCATTTAATAGCTTTTCAGTATGTTGTCTATGAACATCTGCTACTAATGGATTTTCACCAATACAGTAAAGCGCTTTTACAAGCCCCTTTTCCATTTGTTCAAATGCCCGGGTTTGTGTATTACCAGGCTCAGGATTAATTTTCACATTCCAGGCCTTTTCAAATCGTTGGCGATACTCATCGTTAGATAGACTCACACCACCTGGCATCTGGTTCGGCAAGCAGCCCATGTCGCCGGCGCCTTGAACATTATTTTGCCCACGTAATGGCATAATACCGCAGCCTTCTCTGCCAATATGTCCTGTTAATAGAGCAAGGTTGGCAATATCGAATACATTATTAACACCACAATGATGCTCTGTAATTCCTAATGTGTAAGCAATCATTGCTTTATCTGCCCTTGCATATTCTCTTGCAGTCTCAACGATATCCTCGGCACTAACCCCTGTAATTGTTGCTGCGTATTCAGGAGTATACATTTTTACATGTTCCTTTAATGTGTCAAAGTCTACAGTAAATTTGTTGATAAATGCAGGGTCATACAAGTTTTCTTCAATAATCACGTGTATCATAGCATTCATAAGGGCAATATCAGAGCCAACATTAATTTGTAAATGACGATGTGAAACCTTCACCATGTCTATTTTTCTTGGATCGATCACAATGATCTTCAATCCTGATTTCACTGCTTTTTTCATACGGTTTGCAATAATCGGATGTGCCTCAGTCGTATTTGAACCCATTAACAGTAAAACCTCTGCACGATCAAAATCTTCCAATGTGTTTGTTGGAGATCCATTTCCAAATACAGTTGCCAGACCGGCAACGCTAGGAGCGTGTCAGGTTCGGTTGCAGCCGTCAATATTGTTGCTGCCGATCACTGCTCTCATAAATTTTTGTGTTACATAGTTTACTTCATTTGTACTTCTCGCTGTAGCAAACATCGTAATGGATTCAGGACCAAATTGATCTTTGATTCCTCTAAGTTTGTCAGCAATAAAGGTGTATGCCTCTTCCCATGTCGTTTCCACAAGCACTCCGGCCTTACGGATCAGCGGTGTCGTTAAACGTCTATTCGAATGAACGTATTCATAGGCAAAAGACCCTTTTACACATGTCTGTCCTTTGTTAACTGGCGCTTCTTTGTCACCGCGAATTTTGACAATTTTATTATTGGCAACTTCCACAACAAGTCCACAGCCTGTTCCACAATAACCACAAACTGTTTTTACCTTTGCAGCTTCTCCCATATTCATCCTCCATTTTGTGAATTTTTTAAGAGTCTCTTATATCAAATTGCAGAAAGCAAAATTCTGTAATAAGAGAACATCTTAACAAATAGCAGCTCATCTCCCCAGATAGCTGTATTTTAATTAATTTCAATTAATTGAAATATTAAAATACATATCTAGTATACTATATTTTTCGCTCAGTAAATAGGTGATACTATCTAGAAGAGAGCTCCTTTATTTATTGTATGCAAAGAGCCAGCGATATCTCCCTGGCTCTTATCTATCATTATTTTTTTATTGATGTGTCTTGTGGCAGCAGTAAGTTTGCCCGCCTATTATTTGTGGCAATGATGTATACAGCAGCGACTGCGATGATGACTGCGATGAATGAGCCAATGTTGAGGATGCCTTTTTGAGAGTACCAAACAATTGAATATCCCACTGAACCCGCTAACAAGGCATAATAAGCGAATGGGAATAAGGTTTTTCGAATGACCACTCCTTCTTTTCCGTAGAGACCAACTACTGCGGATGCAGCTACAACGTTATGAACACAAATCATGTTTCCTGCTGCACCGCCAACAGCCTGAAGTGCTACAATCCATGTTGCATCTACTCCAATTTGTGATCCTACATCATATTGGAATAAAGAAAACATCATATTACTAACTGTATTACTTCCCGCAATGAATGCCCCTAATCCGCCAATAAAGGTTGCAAAAATTGGCCAAAATTCTCCTGCAAGTGCAGCTACCCCATTTGCCAGTTCAATTGGCATTCTTTCAAACCCTGCTGCCCCTCCTCCAGAATTCAAAAATACTTGAACCATTGGAACGGTAAAGATTAAGGCTGTGGATGCTGCAACGGTCGTTTTCGCTGATTGAGACCAAGCTTTCTTGTAAGCGTTTCCACCCATTCCGTGAATGAAAAATGTAATAGCTGATACGACAATAAAGATTGTTCCCGGCGAAAACAGTATTTCAAAGCTAGATGTTATTCCAGAACCAAAAATATTTTCGAATTTAATGACGACAGATTTTAGCCAAGCCATTAAAGGCAAACCTTTCAATCTAGTTAAAACAAGAAATAATCCAACTAAAATATATGGCGACCATGCACGAACCATACTCATACTGCCATTTTTATGATTTTGGATCTTGATTTCAAGCTTTCCAGACCATTCCGGATCCCATTTTGACTTCTCTTCAAAATCCCATTCTTCTCCTTTTGGAGGCATAAGGAACCCTTTTTTTGCAGCAAAGACTACAATAGCAAGTCCTACTAATCCCCCGATCATGGATGGGAACTCAGGTCCGAGTGTATTTGCTACGATTACATAAGGAATCGTCATAGCAAAGGCTGCAAATAATGCAAACTTCCAAACCTTTATTCCTTCAGAAAATGATTTGTTTTTACCGAAGAACCTAGTCATTAATGCTACTACAAAGAGCGGAACCAAGGTACCTGCAATCATATGCAAGATGGCTACTTGTCCGCCGATTGCCGTTACAAGACCCAGCATATTATCTGTAATGCTTGCATCAGCTGATAAACCGGTGCTTACCCCAACAAGCATTGGTGTACCTACAGCACCAAATGATACTGGTGTACTTTGGATAACCATTCCAGCTACAACCGCAGCCATCGCAGGAAATCCTAAGCCAACCATCAGAGGAACAGCTACAGCTGCAGGGGTACCGAAGCCTGATGCTCCTTCAATAAAGGATCCGAACAGCCATGCGACAATGATAACCTGAATTCTCCGATCAGTTGAAATATCGGTAAAGCCTTGCCGGATTGTGCTGAGCCCCCCACTTTCCTGCAGAGTATTTAAGAGCAGAATGGCACCAAATATAATGTACAATAAGGTAATTGCCACAACTAGTCCATTAATAGATGCTGCTGCAACATTGGCTCCTGGCACCTTCCAAACAAATAGCGCCAATCCTACCGCAATAACATAGGAAATAGGCATAGCTTTACTGGCTGGCCATCTAAGTCCAACTAAGAAGACTCCTACTGCAATGATTGGCAAAAGAGATAGTAAAGAAAGCATTCCTGTACTCATAAGACATTTTCCTCCTTTTGTTTCATAATGACGAACTTATAATAGCTACTGTTGCTTATGGCGAAACAATGTTTTCCAAATTGCCCCAGCCTAAATAATATTATACAGGCATTTGTAAGAATATCAACAATATTCGGAAAATTATAACCATTAAGTTAAATTTTTGCTAATTATATAAAAAAATACTGCAAATACTATTATTTATAGTATTTGCAGTATTTTACTATTTTCTATAATATCCGAGTCTCTCTGATATTTGCTCACCAATATGGATAATACGTGGTTGAAGAGCTTTTAGCCGATCCTTTGTCATTCTCATGGTTGGTCCAGAAATACTGACAGCTGCAATGACTTTACCTAAATGATCAAAAATGGGAACTGCCATACATGTAATTCCATACTCGTTTTCTTCTAAATCTAACGCATATCCACTCTTTCTAACTTCGATTAGTTCTTGAAGAAATTGATCAATGTCCGTTATCGTCTTATCGGTATGGAATGGAAGCCCTTTACGCTCTAGAATATCAGTTGCCACTACTGGAGGCAAATGGGCAAGTATTGCTTTCCCTACGGAAGTACAGTGCATTGGGGCTCTTTTTCCAACCTTTGAATGCATTCGGAGTGTCTCATTCCCATCCAATTTTTCAATGTAAACGACCTCCCCTTGATCGTAAACGACAAGGTGTATGACTTCATTCGTCTCCATTTCTAATTCTTTCAGAAATGCCTTTGCTTCTTCTCTTAAATCAATAGACTCTAAGAGTTTTGAGCTTATCTCTAAAAATTTATATCCGAGCTTATACCTGCCTGTATCTTGATCCTGCTCGACATAGCCATATTGAACTAGCGTTGAAAGTATCCGATATACAGAGCTTTTATTAATATCCATTTGGTTTGCAATTTCCGTAACACCTAGCCCCCCTTTTTTCATGCTGACGAACATGATAATATCAAGGGCACGACTTACGGATTTAACCATATTCTCTCTTTCCAACATTCCCTCTCCTCAAAAATCGAAATCAAAATTGCATGGCACCCCAATTGAAATGCCATGCTTAAAAGTCTTATTGTTTAATAGCAAACTTCGCCTTTGCCTCTAACCGGCGTTTGTGCAATATTGGCTCTGTATAGCCATTTGGCTGGTCATAGCCTTCAAAAATAAGATCGCGAGCTGCTTGGAAGGCGATAGAACTAGCATAGTCTTCTGCCATTGGGCGATAGTCGAGATCGCCCGCATTTTGCTCATCGACCACCTTCGCCATACGCTGTAAAGTCTCTTCAACTTGTTCCTTCGTACAAATTCCATGATGCAGCCAATTTGCAACATGCTGACTTGAAATCCTTAATGTAGCACGGTCTTCCATTAAGCCTACATTATTAATATCAGGTACTTTTGAACAGCCGATGCCCTGCTCTACCCAGCGAACGACATAACCAAGAATCCCCTGTGCATTATTATCAAGCTCTTGCTGAATTTCTTCTGCTCCCCATTGCGGTTTTTCAGCAACCGGTACTTGTAAAATCTCATTCTTCAAGTCTGCTAATTCATTTAATAGGTGGCTTTGAACCTCTTTGACATGAACCTCATGATAATGAAGCGCGTGTAAGGTTGCTGCAGTTGGTGAAGGAACCCATGCGGTATTGGCACCTGCTTTTACATGGGAAATTTTTTGTTTCAGCATCTCTGCCATCATATCAGGCATTGCCCACATCCCTTTTCCAATCTGGGCGCGGTATTGGAAGCCTGTCGCAAGACCATTATTAACATTAGACCTTTCATATGCATGAAGCCATTCAGTCCCCTTCATGTCATTCTTCCGGATCATTGGCCCAGCCTCCATGGAAGTATGGATCTCATCTCCAGTGCGGTCAAGGAATCCCGTGTTAATAAAGGCGATCCGCTCTTTCACTTCACGGATACAAGCTTTTAAGTTCAATGAAGTTCTTCTTTCTTCATCCATTAGACCAATTTTTAATGTATTCCGTTTGAGACCGATCAAATCCTCAACACGATTGAACAGTTCATTGGCAAAAGCTGCTTCTATTGACCCATGCATTTTCGGCTTAACAATATAAACGGAACCTTTGGCAGAATTTGTGAGGGCTGTGTTTCCTAATAGTGAATGTTTCGCTATTAAACTCGTTACAATTGCATCTAAAATACCCTCTTGGATTTCTTCCCCGTTCTTATCCAACACGGCATTTATAGACATTAAATGACCAACATTCCGGACAAACATTAAAGAACGTCCAGGAAGAGCAAAGGTATTTCCATCTGGTGATTTATAGCTGCGATCCCTATTCATCGTCCTTGTTACGGTTTTCCCGCCTTTTTCAAAGCTTGCCGATAAGTCTCCCTTCATCAATCCAAGCCAATTTCGGTAAACGAGTACTTTATCCTCTGCATCAACTGCTGCAACAGAGTCTTCACAATCCATTATCGTTGAAAGCGCAGATTCAAGAAGGATATCCTTAACGCCAGCTTGATCTGTTTTCCCAATAGGATGGGTCCGATCTATTTGAATTTCAAAATGCAACTCATTATTTTTAAGCAATATCGTTGATGGATTCTCTGAATCACCATTATACCCTGCGAATTTCTCTTCATTCTTTAATCCAATTTCCTGACCATTACTTTGGACAGCCATCAATTTTCCTGAAATTACTTTGTACTGAATGATGTCATGATGGGACCCTTCCTCTAATGGCACAGACTGGTCTAGAAAGTTTTTTGCAAATGTAATAACCTTTCCTCCGCGAACCGCATTATAACCACCCGTCCTAGCTGCGCCCCCGTCTTCACTTATCACATCTGTTCCATAAAGGGCATCATACAAGCTGCCCCAACGCGCATTTGCAGCATTTAAGGCGTAACGGGCATTATTGACAGGGACAACAAGTTGGGGTCCAGCCTGAAGTGCGACCTCATCATCGACATTTTCAGTCAGGATACTGAAGTCCTCCCCCTCCTCTTCAAGATAGCCAATTTCCTTAAGGAAGGCTTTATAGCTGGCAAGGTCATACTTTTGATTTTCCCTGTGCCATGAATTGATTTTTCTTTGAAGCCCATCCCGAATCGCAAGCAATTCTTTGTTCTTAGGAGTTAATTCATCAACAATTTTCTCAAATCCAATCCAGAACTGCTCTTGATCCACATCACTGCCTGGAAGAACTTCATCATTAATAAACGCAACAAGCTCGCTAGCAACCTGCATTTTTCCAACTTGTGAATAAGCTGTCATCTTATTTCCTCCTTATCAATTCATTCTCCCAATTTATCCATTCTCTCTGTTTGTTATTACGCAACGCTGTTTCATTCTATCGATAAAAAAAGAATAGCATAATCATTTGTCTATTTCAATAATATTCAGAAAATAAAAATTTGTTTATGCATTTAAAGCTGCTTCTTTCATCTCTTTCTTTATTTCAACACAGCGGCCAGGTGTCGGAAAAAGCTTACCGGCATTTAACAGGTTTTCTGGGTTGAAAACTTCACGTATATTTGTCTGTGCGATTATTTCATCGTCATTAAAAACGAAACGCATTTCTTCCCGCTTTTCGATTCCAACTCCGTGTTCCCCTGTAATCGTTCCTCCAACATCTGCACATACCTTAAGACATGCACTGCCTGCCTGCAACGCTCTTTCAATTTCTCCAGGCTTTCTCGCATCAAAAAGAACAAGCGGGTGAAGATTTCCATCACCTGCATGGAAAATATTCGCAATCCGTAACCCAGACTCCTCACTAATTTCGTTAATTTTCTGAAGTACTTCAGGAAGCTTACTGCGGGGAATTACGCCATCCTGGACTAAATAATCTGGTGAAATCGCACCCATTGCTCCAAATCCCGTTTTCCT
Organism: Bacillus sp. DTU_2020_1000418_1_SI_GHA_SEK_038; assembly: GCF_032341175.1. Classification (NCBI taxonomy): domain Bacteria; kingdom Bacillati; phylum Bacillota; class Bacilli; order Caryophanales; family Bacillaceae; genus Bacillus; species Bacillus sp. DTU_2020_1000418_1_SI_GHA_SEK_038. The sequence goes on from NZ_CP135435.1 coordinate 2,575,167, forward strand.
ATTTGCCCACCAGCGTTCTCTTTCTTTTTCATCCTTTGCAGCTCGCACCTCACGAACATTACACTTCCTGCATACGTCAAGGATCTGATTAATTTGTTCATCAATTCCTGCGGCAATCCCATCAACCTCAATGAGCAAAACCGCTTCAATATCTTTTGGATGTCCGACAGGAAAAGCAGCGGCCTCTACTCCTTCGATCGCAACTTTATCCATCATTTCTAAAGCAGCAGGCACAATCCCAGCCGAGATAATGTCAGAAACAGCCCTGCTTCCATCCTCTACTTTGTCAAAATAGGCAAGCACTGTTTGTTTTCCTTCAGGATTCTTTAATATCCGCACCGTTATTTTTGTGACAATTCCTAAAGTACCCTCGGATCCTGTTAAAAGACCAAGCAAGTCATACCCTGGCTCGTCTAAAATACCTTTATTTCCGATTTCAATAATTTCACCATTTGGCAAGACGACTTCAAGTCCTAATATATGATTTGTTGTAACGCCATATTTCAAGCAATGTGCTCCTCCTGCATTTTCAGCGACATTTCCGCCTATCGTACAGCAATATTGACTTGAGGGGTCCGGGGCATAATAATACCCTTTATCAGATATCGAATTCGTCAGCTTCAAGTTGACAAATCCTGGTTCTACAACAGCTCTTCTGTTTTCTAAATCAACACTAATTAGCCGCTTCATCCGAACAAGACTAATAATCACTTCTCCGTTAATTGGAATGGCCCCGCCACTTAATCCAGTTCCTGCCCCGCGAGCTAGGAAGGGGAGGTTATTTTCCGTACAATATTTAACAAGCTTCGCCACTTCCTCCGTATCCTTAGGAAACACAACAGCCTTAGGTAAATGCTTATGAAGCGTAAAACCATCACAATCATATGATATTAAGTCTTCCTTATGGTATAGGATGGACCGTGCTCCACCGACAATTTCGGCTAATTGCAGAATGTGAATATCATTCGTTTTAATTTTTTTCCTCATCGTTCACAGCCCCCTTCTCATTTTGATAGGCCCAATCTAATAGTTGTACAGTATGAACTATTTTTTGACTTCTGCCATATTTCTGTACACCAACTGCCATCTGAAGCATGCAGCCGGGATTTCCCATAGAAATCATTTCGACATCATGGGGTACATTTTCCATTTTGCTTTCTAGAACAGCATCAGCCATTTCAGGATTGGTAATATTGTAAATTCCCGCACTTCCACAGCATCGATCCGCATTTGGCATATGGACCATCTCCACACCAGGAATATCTAATAAAATTTCCCTTGGCTCATTGCGAACACCCTGTCCATGTGCAAGATGACAGGCATCATGATAGGTGATCCTTGTTTTCACTTCAGCTTTTGGCTTTTCATAGCCGGTATCATGAAGATGCTTTGATATATCAACAACCTTTTTGGAGAATTCCTTTGCCTTCTCCTGCCACTCTGGCTCCTCACGGAATAACTCTGCATATTCTTGCATCATACATCCGCATCCTGCCGCATTCACAATCACTTTTTCGGCATCTTTAAACGCTTCAATATTTTGCTTGGCAAGCTTTCTCCCCATATCACGGTCGCCAGCATGAACATGAAGGGCCCCACAGCACGTTTGATTTTCTGGCATCTTCACATCATTCCCATTCCTTGTTAGAACGTTAATGGTTGCTTCATTAATATCACTAAACATGACATCCATAATACAGCCAGTAAGCATAGCTACTTCTCTTTTCGTTTCGCCTTTTGCTTTAATAACTGTTTGATTTTTATATCTTTTTCGCACTGACTCTTTTACTTCGGGCATAATGGCTTCCATTTGAACTAAATGATCAGGCATAATATTAATAAGCTTTGTTTTTCGAACAGCCTTTTGAATTCCGCTTTTTTGATAAAACTTGAGCAATCCTCCAAGCGAATTTAGGCGAGTATGATGCGGAAATAGACCATGCAGGAAGAATTTACTAACAGTCCCTTTCCAGCCCTTAAGTGGCATTGCCTGGCGGATTTGTCCTCTCGCTTCCTCAATTAACCCGCCAACATCCACATCAGCTGGACAAGCAGTTGTACAGGCCCGGCAATCTAAACAGGCAAATACTGGGTCCATAAATTGCTCATTTACTTCTAGTTTCCCTTCAGCAACTGCCTTAATTAAATACACACGCCCTCTAGGAGAATGCTGTTCCTGACCAGTATGCTCATAAGTCGGGCACGATTCAAGGCACATTCCACAGTGAACACAGTCTGCCCATTTATTTTCATCAGGCGGATCTTTCCATAAATAATTGCCTAAGCTTGTTGTACAAGGGGGTGTTTGTTTTAATTCTGTTTCCGTCATACTCACTTTATATCCCTCCTACAAAACGTTTCGGATTTAATATCCGATTCGGGTCTACCTTCGTCTTTATTCCTTCAAGCAATGAAAAATAAGTTGGCTTTTCTCCCCAAACATTTATTTCCTTACGGATAGAATATGGCAGATGCTTCACAATCACATAACCGCCTAAAGGCCCAACCGTTTTTCTAAACTCGTTAATAGTGTTAACAACATCTTCTTTGGAGCCATTTATCGTTGCCTGGCAAAGACCGTGTCCAAGGCCACCGTGTGCTTCAATGGCTACATTATTTAAGTCCTGTAATGCTACTGCCTCCTTCAATACCTTAATGACGTCAAGATTTACAGTTCCTAGCTTTAATACAGCTGCCACTTCTTTCCCGGAAGGTTGCTCAATTAAATTTAATTCATAAAACCTTTTCCAAAAATCCTGTGCTTCACTTTGGTTGAGAATGGTAAGAATCGAATGAGGAGGTACTAAAGCTTTAATCATCTCCTCTTGATATTGAACAGATGTTTCAACATCTTCAAAGCAAATCGCTATTGTAAAATTCTTTTGATTACTTAGTCTTTCAGAAAGGGACGGGGTTAACAATTCAATACTGACTGGCTCAAGAACAGAATCCAAGACTTTAATCGCAAACTCCTTAATAGTAGCTTCATTTCCATCTGGAAAGCTTACCAAAACAAGAGATTCATATTTTGGCAACGGCCTTAGCTTGAAGGTTACTTCTGAAATGACACCAAGAGTGCCCATTGAACCAATAAATAGCTTGTTCATATCATAGCCCGCGACATTTTTAACAACCTTGCCGCCAGAACGAATGACTGTACCATCAGGATAAACCGTTCTTAGTCCAATGACAGAATCCCTTGCTGAACCATATTTCAATCTTTTAGGGCCGCTATCATTTGCCGCAATAATTCCGCCTATGGTTGCTTCAGCAGGGGAAAAAGGATCAAGCGGAATTTTTTGGCTTGCTTTTGCCAAATAATCCTGCAACTCCTGGAAATTTGTCCCAGATTTAACCGTTATCGTCATATCTCCAACCGTATGCTCCACAACCCCTTTATATTTTTCTAAAGAGAGCAGAATATCACTGGATTCCAATAGTCCGCCAAAACCTCTTTTTGTGCCTCCACCCATAACCGAAACCGTTAATTTATGTTCATTGGCATGTTTTAAGACAGCTGCCATATCCTCTTCCTTATATGGATAAACTGTTGCTAAACCACAATTACCTAAGTAATTATTATGATTACTCTCTAATGATAATTGCTCCTCTGACAAAACTGACCTTAAATCTTCTAATAAAACGGCAGTATTCATAGCCAGCTCCCCTTTTGTTTTGTAATAGGAAACACTGTTTTCGTTTAATGCAATAATTGTTATTAAATTATGTATTCAATTATAATTAAAACATTCTAATCTATTAAATTCAATAAATATTTAGAATTAATTAAAAAGTCAAAATTTTAATCTCGTAAAAAAACCTGACTACGAATAGAATCGCAGTCAGGTTTAATAAATTAAAGTACTCTAATAACACGTCCATTAAATTTGCTCTTCCAATAGCCGCTGCTCATATTTGCATTAGCTACTCCTGTAGAACTTTGCGAGCCGATAAATTTACCGCCCCCAACATAAATTCCTACATGCCCATCTTTTTTATAAGTATCAAAGAATACAAGATCCCCAGGTCTCATCTCACTAGAGGAAACTTGCTTGCCCACACTCTTTAATGCCTCTGTATAGGCAGGTAACTTTACGCCTACTTGGGAATAAGCCCATGAAACGAAACCAGAGCAGTCAAATCGTCCGTTAGCAATATCAGAAGAAGTTCTTCCGCCGCCAAAAACATAAACAGAGTTCCCAATATACTTATATCCAGCCTTGATAACAGTATTGACATCACCTTTTGCAGCAGGAGCTTCTTTCACTGGAGCACTTGGTGCTACATTTGCTGAGGCTTCTTTAACTGGTGCGTTTGGTACTACACTAGCTGAAGCTTTCTTCGCATCATCGTTTGATCCGCTTGATAGGTTTAAGTTATATTGTGGTGCTTTCGGTTTTGAAGCAGTGTACTTGCTAGCTTCAAGTCTTGCCTGAATTTCTGATTGTTTTGATGCAAGAACACTATCTTGAATTTTTAGACTAGCTTTTAATGCCGCAACTTCATTTTCTTTTGATTTCAATTCTTTTTCTAATTGTGCATTTTGCTGTTTTTGTTCTTCCATTTGAGCCCGCATTCCTTCAAGCTCTACTTTCATACTTTGTAAATCAGAAAGTTTATTCTCAACAGCTGATTTCTTTTCTTCAACCGCTTTCTTATCCGCATCATGCTGAGCGATTATATCTTGGTCTGCCTGAACGATCTTTGTTACCGCCCCTACTCTTTCAATGAAATCGCCGAAGCTAGTAGATCCAAGCAAAACCTCAACATATCCAATTTTGCTATTGCCGTTTTCTTGATAGGAAACAGCGCGTTCCTTTAAAATATTATTTCTTTTATCAATTCTTTCTTGGATTTCAGCAATTTCTGTTTTTAATTGTTCTACTTCTGCCTTCGTACTAATAATATCTTTTTCTGTTTTATTCACTAAATTATTATTATCTGTAATGGCTTGAAGGACTCTTTCAATTTGTGCATTTAACATGGCACGTTCTTCAAGAACAGCTGTTAATTCCTGTTCTGCTTTTGAAAGGCTTGATTGAACATCGAGTCTCTGTTTTTGAATATCTGCTTTCTGACTATGTAAGGATGCTGCATCAACTGAAGGAATGGCAAAAGCGCCAAGCCCAAGCATAAGTGTTGTATTTATTACTACTAGTTTCTTTTTCATTTATGTCCTGCCCCCAATTGTTAGTAGCTCTCGTTGCCCTATGGCATATGTATTTAATAATCTTCTGAAGGTATTTTTCATTTACGATTAATCAAAAGATATATTTTTAAAACTATTTATAGATTGAATTATAACATGCTAATTTAACAGAACTATTTTAGTTATATTACAAAAGTATTTCAAACCGTTCCATCTACCCCCTAACCGGGGAAATTACTGGAAAAATATTATTATCATATATATTAAAAACAAAAAAAGCTGATCATGCAGCAAATTATACTTTGCGTGCAAGATCAGCTTATATAATAGAAGAAACTAGGTTAGCTCATACTCATTTCGAGTTCTTCAATTCTCTTTTCTACATATTTTCGATCTTTTTGTGCATGGAAGGTTTCTGCCTTCTCGAGAATGATCGTTGTATTATATTCCGGAATTTCCGCATATTTCTCATACACGCCCTTCGGAAGCAATACATTTCCTTCTGGCCAGAATACAGCAATATTACCTGCCCTCACATCTTCAAACTTTGCTCTTCCTTGATAACTACCGTAACTGTTAAATGCAACGATGGCATCTCCCTCGCGAATATTAAGCTTTTCAGCATCGTCAGCATTCATTAATATATCATAGCGATCTGCTCCATTAAATGGATCTGTTTCACTATAAACCATTGAATTGAATTGTTTTCCCCGTCTAGTTGTTACATAGAACTGACCTTCCGTTTTCCGCAGCTCAGGAATTTCAATGGCCAGCAGATTTCCTTTTCCATCTGGAGTTGGACAAACTCCGCCCTCGCATAACCAGGCTCCGCCCCACTGGAACACATCTCCTTTGTTTTTCAAATGCTGGATGCCATCATAGTTTCTGTTGGCAATTGAAATTTCATCTCGAATTTCATCTGCATGCTTGAATTCAATAAGATGCTTTTTATCAGGAAAAACTCTCGATGCAAGGTCAACATAAATTTCCCATTCCGGCCTTGCTTCCTCTATTCTTGGCCCTTTAATCTCCGGACTGAAGTAAACCATTCTTTCCGTACTTGTGGATGTACCTCCACCTGGCTGCTCATATCTCGTCATCGCAGGTAATACAATGACTTCTTCCTTTGCATCCACTAGGGTAGAAGTATTAAAAATAATATCCTGATGGACCCGAAGTTCAACATTTTCAAGAACCTCCTGAATAAAATCTGGATCGGGCATTGTTTCTAGGAAGTTTCCCCCACTTGTAAAGAAGAGCTTCACTTTTCTCGGATGGTTCTCCGGCAGCATGACATTTTCTAATGTTTGACCTACAGTATCCCCCTGCCATCTAGGAACCGGGAATCCCCATATATATTCCATCCGTTTTGCATTTAGCTCATCAAAATCACTTCCAGGAAGAACAAATGGATCTGCTCCCATTTCTCCCGATCCTTGGACGCCGCTATGGCCGCGGATTGGCATTACACCGCAATGCTCTCTTCCAATAAAGCCGCGCAGCATGGCAAGATTTGCCACTTGGGAGATGTTATCCGTTGCAAAGCGATGCTGCGTTAATCCCATACTCCAAATAAAAACACCAGATTTTGATTTCGCTAACAACTCGGCAAACTCATACATTCTTTCCTTCGTTAATCCAGATGAATTTTCAAGCAGTTCCCAATCTTGATTCTGGATATGAACTTTTAATTCAGAAATACCATTTGTATGCTCATTAACAAAATCATGGTCAATCGCAGATCCCGGAACTTTTTCCTCCATTTCAAACCAGTGCTTCATCACACCATTCATAAAGGCAATATCTCCGCCAATATTGACTTGATACACATCATCGACAATTTGAGTACCAAACAATGCACTTTCCGGAACCGAAGGAATCCAGTAATTTTCCATTGCAGGCTCGCGATATGGGTTAATCATAATGATTTTTGTTCCCGCCTTTTTAGCCGCATACATATATTTAGTTGAGACAGGCTGATTATTCGCTGCAACCGAGCCCCAGAATATTAATACGTCTGTCCCAATCCAATCTTTATAATTACAGCTTGATGCCCCAATGCCTAATGATCTTTTTAATGCTGTTTTACTTGGTGAATGACAAATTCGTGAGGCATTGTCAATATTATTTGTCCCGAGAAAACGTGCAACTTTAGCAGCTGTATAGTAGACTTCGTTCGTAATTCCTCTAGCAGTTAAATAGAATGCAAGCTGTTTAGGATCAATTTGCTTTATTTTCGCGGCGATCCTGTCTAAAGCTTCGTCCCAAGAAATTCTTGTAAACTTCTTTTCTCCTTTTTTTCGAGAAAGAGGATATGGAATTCTTCCAAGCTTCCGAAGCTGTGTACTGTCTAATTCCTTCAATTTATCTATATTCTCTAGCCACTCCGAATCAATAGCCGGCATGGTGTTTAAGCGAAGAACATTCAATCTTGTTGTACATAAATGAGGACCAGTCAAAGTTTGGTCATAAAGCCCAGATACACCAAGGGCACAGCCATCACACACACCTTGTGTTAGAATCCGATAAGCATATCCTAAATTATCTTTATTATCCCATGCTACCTTCATCGTATCTCTAATATGGTGAGGCTTTATCTTCCCAAGCCCCATTGGCGCTTTTCCAGCCCACAAGGATGGCTTTAAGGAAGTATCTAATTTGATTGGTCCTGTATGCTTAGTTGAACTCATGACAATCTTCTCCTTTTTCATTTATGCTGAACAATGAATTGTTTAATGATCGTAATTCTATAATCTAAATAGCGGTTTTTTCCATGAAAAATATAAAAACCACCAGACACAAATATTACGCTTGTGTGTGGTGGTTAGTCTTTAGCAGGATCGCTACCAAGTGCCAACTTCCGTTTGACTATTTTATTATCAATTTCGCCTCGGCGAAATTGCGCCCAGATTTTTATCGAACTTGCTCGATAATTTCCTTTAAAAAATCTGAGGCATCCGCCGGAGGCTTTAACTTCATTCAGCCGGAGTTTGAATCCCTCCTGAATTAGATGCCTTTTTAGAATTCACCCCACTAATAGAAGTGGGAGACTTTTGCTGAGTGAAGTTATACATTTCTTCAATGTTGTTATCAAAAACAAACACTGACATCCCAAAGTCTCTTTCGATATCGATATCGACAAATAGGTCGATGAGCTTGGATTGCAAAAATTCCTCCATCTCAATTGGCTGGTTCTTTTTATACATATCCTTGACCATTTCGGTTCTGGCAGCGCGAACCATTTGTTTTCCATCATCTGCACTCGCAATAAACTTTTCAACTGGGGAGAGGTTTCCCTCCATTTCGCAAATAGCCCAGTTTTTGCAAAAGGTAGTCGTCACTTTACTTGGTCCTTTTCCCATATGCTTTTTTCGAAAGGAACGGACAAGATTGCTAAATTCAGCTTCATATTTATTCATGCTATTTTTCAACCCTTTAATTCCAGTATATAATATGTTGTAAGAATCATTCTTGTTTGCCAATACTTAACTAATAAGTTGAAAGATTGATCCCATTATCTTAAGTTAAACAATAATTCACAAAACTGTCAAATTGTTTGTATTTGTTCTTTCTACAGTCTCTTAATATTAGGCAAAAAAGGGTCGACGCTAAAACGACAACAAACCTGCCGGAAAAATATAAAACCGTCAATCCTCCCTATCTAATCTTAGGGATAATTGACGGTTAGTTAACAGCAGGATCGCTACTTTACACCAACAGTAAATCACTTTCATATAATGTCATAATCAATATTAACCGACGACAGGTTCGCTATCTCGCGTCAATATATGTTACAACTTTATGAACTTTACTAAATATTAACATTATCCTTTATAATATTCAACCTTTTTTTCGTTTATCACTATATTAGATTTTTTTACTATTGCTATATGAATTTTTTATGCTACTATTTTGGTAATTAAGTACAGATGGGCAGGTGAAAGTGAATGGCAGGTCAAATAAGTAATAATAGCTGGATTTATAGGTATGAAAACGGCATGTTGCAGGAACAGCTTGATGAGATTGTGACTGAACAGCCAATGACGATTATGCTAGATGGTCAAGAATTTGCAACAATGGTTTGTACTCCGGAAAATCTCGAAGAATTAACGATCGGCTTTTTGGCTTCAGAAGGAATTATCCGTCAACAGGATGAGATTAAATCCATAAATATTGATGAAAGCAAGGGAATTGCTTACGTTGATTTACATGTTCAAGTTACAACCAGTCATGAATTTCACTCGAAACGATTTATTGGTTCCTGCTGCGGGAAAAGCCGCCAGTTTTATTTTCACAATGATGCTCGTACGGCTAAGACATCTACTTCCAAGACAACGATCACACCAGATCAATGTCTATCTATCATGAAGCAACTCCAGGACAGCAGTTTGATTTTCCAAGAAACTGGCGGTGTGCATAATGCAGCCCTCTTCTCAGGAGAGGAAATGATTATAAGCAGGACAGATATCGGCAGGCATAATGCATTGGATAAAATTTTTGGGTACTGCATCCAGAACAAAATTCCCGTTAAGGATAAAATTATTGCCTTTAGCGGCAGAATTTCATCTGAAGTACTATTAAAGGCTGCAAAAATTGGCGTTGGAATTATTCTATCAAAATCAGCTCCTACTAATCTTGCAATTAAATTAGCTGAGGATTTAAATATTACTGCTGTTGGATTTATTAGAGGAAACTCATTTAATGTATATTCTCACTCTTACAGGATCATAGATTAAGAATAAGGAGGCGAACGTTCTTGATTTTACAGGATAAAAGAAACAGACCACTCAGGGATTTGCGAATCTCCGTAACGGACAAGTGTAACTTTCGCTGCACCTATTGTATGCCTGCAGAAATATTTGGTCCGGATTATCCTTTTTTGCAAAAAGAACAGCTGCTATCATTTGAAGAAATGGAACGGTTAGTTAAGATTTTTGCTAAGGCCTTCGAAATTAAAAAAATCAGGCTCACTGGCGGAGAGCCATTAATGAGAAAATCATTGCCTGACCTAGTAGAGAAGATTGCTCGAATTGATGGAATTGATGATATTGCGATGACAACAAACGGAATATTGCTGCCACAATACGCAATGGATTTAAAAAAAGCTGGATTAAAACGAGTCTCCATCAGTCTAGATTCCCTTGATGACCATTTGTTTGGAAAAATTAATGGCAGAGGGATTAAAGTACAGGAAGTTTTAAATGGCATTGATGCGGCATCTGAAGCTGGCCTAAAAATAAAAATTAATATGGTTGTAAAAAAAGGCCTAAACGACCATGAAGTTGTCCCAATGGCCAAATTCTTCAAAGAAAAAGGCCATATTTTGCGGTTTATTGAGTTTATGGATGTCGGAAATACGAATCAGTGGAATATGGAATCTGTTTACTCGAAAAAGCAAATTCTAGAATCTATACAAGGTGTCATGCCGTTCGAACCAATAGCACCAAATTATTTAGGTGAAGTGGCTTCTAGATTTAGATATACTGGGACAGAGCAGGAATTTGGGATTATTTCATCCGTAACAGAGGCATTCTGCTCATCATGCAATCGGGCACGACTTTCAGCTGAGGGCAAGCTCTATACATGTCTATTTTCTGGAGTCGGACACGACCTGCGGACAATTCTGCGTTCTGAAGAAGATGTTTCAAAATTAGAAAAAATGATAACAGAGATTTGGACAAATCGTAATGACCGTTATTCTGAAGAACGTGATGTCCTTCTTCAGCAAAATAAAGGCAGGAAAAAGGTTGAAATGTCCCATATTGGGGGTTAAATCTTTTATTAAAGTCAATCATTGACATATTATTTTTAAAAATAATCCCTCTGTTAATTTAGCAGAGGGATAAACTTTTTTAATTATTTAAGTACGGACTAAGTATTTTTATCACTTCGTTCAGCTTATTAGCGTTTTTCTTATACATTTTTTTGGCATCCGGCGAGTCTGTTTCTAACTCAAATAATTCTAAATCCGCTTGACACTTTTTAAGCTGAGCCATCAATAATGGCCTTGTTTGTGGAGATGGCTGTTGCATCTTATCATCATATAAATCAACAGTTAAATCACCATAGGAGTCAATCTGTCCATAAAAGACATTGTCCATTGTGACTTCAAGCTTATCTAATTCATCAAACAACCACTTCCGTGTTTTCCCGGCAGATGCGAGAGAATCGTGCACAATATGTCCGTCTCGAATCACCGTTTGAGGAACCTTATCATTCGCTACCTTCATATTAAGGTCTTTAGGTGTTAACGGTCTGTTCTCTTTTTTTAATAAAATGCTTAAATTACCTGTTGGTTCTAAAACCGCAAACTCTACATCTGCCAGATTAAATACATCTTTTTTGCGCAGAAGTGTTGACAGTTCGTCTGTAGAGTATTTTTCCTTTTTTAAATTATCCTCCATGATTTTCCCATCTTTAATAAATATTGTTCCTTTTCCTTCAACAAAATCACGAAATGAATTGCTTTTTAAGGAAATAAATCCTACAGCAATCGTTACTAACCCAAAGATGGCAATCGCCAATACTCCATGTCCGATATTATTGTCCAATCCCATAATAACTTCGCCGGCAATACTTCCTATTGTAATGCCTGATACATATTCAAAAAAGGAAATTTGGGAAATTTGCTTTTTCCCTAATAATTTTGTCATTACAAATAATACAAAAAGAAATATAAAAGAGCGAATGATTATATGACTCCATTCTGACATTGTGTCACCTCTTCAATTATTCATCCCTTATACTGCGGCTCTTCTAACATCATTTCATTTACTCTTACTTGCAGGTCTTTTTTTATATCGTTCATCATATTCATCATTTCGTGAAAAGTCCTTTGTGCCTCAGGATCAAGCGAATTCAATGCCAATATAGAAAGTTGAGCTTCGATTCCCTTAATCGTGGATAAGCTTTGTTTAACATTCGAAATAACAGTCATGACATTTACTCCCCATCTATAAATGATGAAAAGGTTGGCTATAAGCCAACCAGGATAAGGCTATTGATTGTACTGTGGTTCCTCATCAAGAATTTGCTGCAAACGCGGCTGTACAGAGTCAATAATTGATTGAGTCTGCTGTGCACAAGTTTGGTATAATTGCTTAGCCTCCTGATTATCAGTTGCTAATGCAAATCCTTCAAAGCTCGCTTGAGCACTTTTTAAGCCTGCAATTGCTTGTTTAACTTGTGTGCCTACTGTCATTGCTTTCCCTCATTTCTATGGTAAATGACTTACAATAGCTATTATTTCTTATTACCCGATCTTTATAAATAATTATTACTGGAAAATTTAGCAGATCCCCTTGATTAAAGGAATGCTAAGATTTCTATAATAAATAGTATAGATGTGATTTAAATCAATACATCTTTAATTGATATTGATTATCATTAATATGTAAGAGAAATATCTCTAATTGGGGGTCATTTATATGGAAAAGAAGTCGATCACAGATGCAATAGAATTTAGCGAAGAAAAGTTTACGAAAAGGATTATTTTTCGCGAAGGCGAAAGCACAGTATTCGTCTTAAATTTTATGCCTGGACAGCAGCTTCCTGCTCATAAACATCCTGGAACAAATGTGTATTTAATGGTCCTTCATGGAAACGGAACTCTTATTATTAATGGAGAACCAATCGAGGTTGCAGAAAAAGATGTCGTCCGTGCAGATGGCGAAGAAGAATTTGCATTTACAAATAGCGGAAATGAAAATGTCAGCCTTTATGTCATGTTAAATAAAATTCCCGATGAGCGCTATGCACAAAATATATAAGTGAAAAAAGCTTTCCTATTGGGGCTAATCCCCTTTAGGAAAGCTTTTTTTACTTATAATGGCAACAGTTTTATTCCAGTATTGTTATTTATTTCTTCAATCATTTGAACCCATTCCTGCGGTTTATTAGAGAGCACTGAATAATAAGTCGTTAAAAAGTCAGAAACTAATTGTGCCGGAATTTCGGAAATAGCTTCATCCTTCGGCATAAAACAAAAATCGAGACCTTTAACTGCTTCGCCATCATTTTTCCAGGAAGGATGTACATAAGATAAATCCAGGCGCTTATAGCCGAGATGGGATAATACTTCACGGCGAACAAATGGATTCATTGGCTTAACTCCGCCAAATTCATGATCATCGAGCTGATAAGGATCATAGATTTCTGCGAACATGCCAAACAATTCTTTTCCATTCGCATGAGCTAATTCATTCAAGTCTTTTTCTCGATTTTGTGCTAAGAAGCGACCTAGGCTAAGCCCTGGGCGACCAATAATCGTAAAATCTGTCATCGCAATATTCCAGTCCGGATAGTAACGATATTCCGTTGCACCTACAACTTCATCTTGATGAACGGCGACGAACACCCTGATTCCCGGATCTTCTAATGGCTCTTTCCATAATTCAAATTCCAGTACCTCTTCAGGAGGAAATACCTCCTTCATTAAATCATGCATTTTGACAAACAATGGATCTTCAATGCTCGTTATTCTTCTATATTCCATTGATTCTTTCTCCTCTCTATAGAATTGTATTCTTTTTTCAATAGTCATCCCCTACCTTACGAATCAGGAGACTTTTGCCCAATAAAGTTAAAGGGATTTTTCCACTCCATCAACACAGCATGGTTTAGGGATTCCTCATCTTCTAAGTAGTTTTCAATGATGGCAATCGGTGTTCTGCCAGATCGCAACAGAAAGGAAATGACCGGATCTGGCAGTATCCCTTTGATCACAGCGTCTATATATTCGTTTGGAGTCATGCTCTCTGCTACTTTGTGATACCCTGGCATTCTCCCGCCGCCAAGCAAACGATCAAGCCCTAGTTGAACGACAACCTGATACATCGACTGCATCAACATTTTTCCTAGTCCCAGCTTACGATACTTTGGTCTGACACTTATATCAACAATATAAAGGGTGTTCCCTTTCGGATCATGATTGCGAATATATCCGCTATCCGTTACCTCTTCCCATTTATGTGAAGGATGTTTCGGATCAAAATGAACACAAACCCCAGTTAATGAGCCCGCTAATTCGCCATCTACCTCAACGCAAAGCGCCCCTTCAGGAAATAGGGTAACATGATTATGCAATTGCTCTTTATTCCACCATAATTCGGAAGGAAAGGGCGGTGGAAAGCATTCAGCCTGAATTTGTATAAGCTCATCAAAATCAGAATTCATATAATTTCGTATGACAATGGGGACTGGTTTTTCCTGATTAAAGGCATAAAATTCGCTGCGATAAGCCATTTTCATCCCTCTTTACTATTTATTTTTCCCAATCCGGATATAGATCGACACGTCGGTCACGCCACGTTGTCACTGAACCTCGTTCTCTTACTTCATGTAATAATCTTAAATCGAGATCAGCTGTAACGATCATATCATCATTGATTTCCCCTTCAACCATAATGCCTTTTGGAGGAAATGGGACATCATTTGGAGTAATAACGGCTGCTTGGCCAAAATTCCCCCGCATGAAGTCAACAGTCGGGAGTGAACCGACAGTACCTGTTACGACAACATACACTTGATTCTCAATTGCACGTGCATGGCATGTATAACGAACGCGGTGGAAGCCGTGACGGTCATCTGTACAAGATGGACAGAAAATGACATCTGCCCCCTTAGCCTTTGCCATCCTAACAATTTCCGGAAATTCAATGTCATAGCATGTCAAAATGGCAATTCGCCCTTTATCCGTATCAAGAACCTCAAGTCCATCACCGGCAGACATGTTCCATTCCTCAACCTCTGTTGGGGTAATATGTAACTTAGCCTGCTCTACAACACGGCCATCGGGGTAAAACATATGTGCTACATTGTATAAACGGCCTTTCTTTTCTATCACATGTGTACCGGCAATAATATGCGTATTCGTTTCTTTAGCAAAATTTGAAAAAAGATCTTTATATTGTTCTGTAAAGTCAGGGAGTTCGTTAATCGATAAACTTGTTCCTTGTTCATTTCCAATCGATAAAAGCTGGGTAGTAAAAAATTCAGGAAACAAAATAAATTCCGAACCAAACTCCTGTGCTGTTTTAATATAATGTTCACATTGCTTCGCAAAATCTTCGAATGAATGAATGGTATGCAGATGATACTGCACCGCAGAAACACGTAGTTTCAATGTCATCCCCCTTATCTTTAATAATAGAGATGAGTTGTTAACTCAATCATTATTGATTATCAGATATTTCACAATAAATAACAATACTCAATTTAAAAGTATTCATTTCTAAAAAAAAAAAGCGATGCTATTAGAGCAACGCCATTAGGTGTTTTTTATAATGAAATCCTTCAATTATTCAAGATGTTGTTCCATTCCAGCACCTACTATTTTGAATTCCATCTCACCCGTATTTTCTATGAGAAAATACATTTTATTTTCCCCATTTTTCAATTGGCCCTTATATCCCTTTTCCAATTCAGCATGGAAGGATACAACAAACTCAACTTGCGTTTTCGTTCTAGCAAGTTCTTCTAACTTTTTCATTTCAATTTTCTTAATCCCTTTTTTGAATGCTGCCGTGTCAAAATCTCCATAAAGGAATTGTTCTGCAGATTGGGTGTGATCCACTAACAGGAATTTAAAAAAGATAAAAGCTGGGTTAATATTACCTGGAATATCTAAATTCACAGGCATATATGGTCTTTCACTAATTTTCCACCCTTTTCCTTGCAAATAAATAACCTCAGCATGAAAGACTTCCGTTTCTTTTGTCTCTCCCACTGGAACCTCTAACTTATAAATTCGTTTCTTGTCATCCTTTTCTAAGAAAACAGCCTTTGCCTTATCCCAATGCAGAAGGGAACCACCATCCGCTTCAGGCTGAGCCATTTTTCCTTTATATTCAATAATACCCCGTTCCTCAATAAACAGATTAGCTTGGGATCTCGTTAAAGTGGCAGTCAAGTATTTTAGAAGCTTTTTCTTTGTTCCTATATCACTTGATAAATACCGGTATGGCATATTTTCGTACTGAAATGATTTGTATTCCCCTTCTTTGTAGTTTCCGCCACTTTGAACATATGTTTCACTTTTCTTCCATTTACTTACTAAAGAAACAACTTGTTTTTCAGAAATTTTCTTTTCCTGCTTCACATTTTGAACGATTTTATTCGGCGGTTCTTTTGCCATTACTCCGTCCGTTAAAGTGAATACAGGTAAACTTAATATCGTTACGGCAAGCCCTGAATATAACCATTTTTTTGCTCTCATCTTGAATTCCTCCATTAACTCGTTTTGCTTTGTTTCTAACTGAATTGTACTCCAGCTCCGAGTTTAAGGATTTACGAAAAGGTTAAAAAATAGTTCTATTTTGGTAACAGAAATTGTACCTCATCTTACACTTGCCTGAATTTAATTTTTAAAATTATCTGGTTTAATACTTCCGAAATGACAAGTCCAACAGCGATCGCACCAGAAATCATGAAGGCCTTTGCCGCTAATTGGAGGGCCGTATTATAATCGTTTACAACAAAATGGCGCATTGCGTTATAAGCAATTCCACCAGGGACGAGCGGGATAATTCCAGATATACTGAAAATGATACTTGGCGTTTTATATATTTTTGAGAGGATTTGACTGATAACTGCAACCATAAAAGCTGCAAAAAATGATGCAACAACCGCATCAAATTCATATTCTACAAGGGAAATATATACAATCCAGCCGATCATTCCAACTAGCCCGCATTTAATAAGGGACTTTCTCGGTGCGTTAAATAATATGGCAAAAGAAGCAGTAGCAACAAAGCTAGTGATTAAATGTAAAATCATTATATCTCCCCCATCACTCTTCTTAAAAAAGTGTCATTGACTAAAAAAATGCGATAACGACTGCCACTCCTGTTCCGATCGCACAAGCGGTTAAGAACGCCTCCGCCCCTTTAGACAAGCCAGCCACCAAATGCCCAGCCATAAGGTCTCGTATTGCATTCGTGATTAATAACCCAGGAACGAGCGGCATAACGGATCCAATAATAATTTTGTCTAGCTGTGTCCCTATTCCTGTCCGCACAAAAAAATAGGCACTTAGCCCAATAATAAAAGCAGCTAAAAACTCCGAAAAAAACTTAATTTTAACTAATCGATGTATATAAATAAAACAGATAAATCCTAATCCGCCACTGATGATGGCTGGTAAAAAATCACTCCATTTTCCTAAATACATCAATAGGAAACACCCACTGGAAAGAGATGCTGCAAGAATTTGCTGATAAATAGGAAATGCGAAATTAGCCTTTTCAATTTCATTTAGCTTTTTAAAGGCTTCTTTAATATCCATTTCTCCACTGCTTATTTTTCTTGAAATGCCGTTAACTAAAGTAACTTTATATAAATCTGTAGTCCGCTCAGAGATTCTAATGAGCTTTGCAGGCTCTGTTCCATCAATTGAAAAGATAATGCCTGTTGGCACAACATAACTATGGGAATGAGGAATTCCCAACGCTGCAGCAATTCTTGTCATCGTATCCTCCACCCGATACGTTTCTCCACCGCATTGCAGCATGATTTTTCCAGCAAGCAGACATAAATCAATCACTTCTAATGTTTGAGGAAATTTATTTTCCATCCTTTTCCCTCCCTTTGATAAAAAATATCTTTATTCTTTAATATATAACTATTTTTAAAGATCATATTAAACGAAATGCTTAAATAATATAAGGGCAAAATCAATATTATGCAACATATATTCCCTTTTACAATGTTAATATTATGTAAATTTTTCGTTTACATTTTCAACCATCCGATTTAATTTTGCTATGATGTAGAAGATTTCATTTGAGGGAGAATAATTGTGAAACAAAACGATTAGCCATAGGATCTCTCCTATTATTCGTTTTGCTGTTAGTAGGTTTACCTGTATTGGAAGAGATGACTAATTTAAACTGTGTCTCCAGCTATCCTTTTAACGATGCTAGCGTATTTGAAGCTTCCGCAATGTGTCATTGGTTTAACTAGAGCAGCAGGCGGAATATTACTAGAATATATTTGATTGAAAAGGCTGCCAAATCGGCAGCCTTTTTATAATGGAATCTCCAAAATAACTTTCGTTCCCTTGCCTTTTACAGAATGGATCGTCATTGTCCCACCCGCTGCACGCGCCCTATCCTCCATACTGAAAAGTCCAACTCCACGTGATATTTGATCTATATCAAATCCTATTCCATTATCCTTAATCACTACTCTAATCACATCATCCATTTTTCGAATGATCACTGACGCCTCATCTGTTTCTGCGTATTTCCTAATATTCGTTAGACTTTCTTGAATGATGCGATAGATAGAAATTTCGGTACTGGGACTAAGACGGCTATTTAAATAGCAATCAAAATGAACATTAATAAGATAATGTTCTGAAAACCTCACTAAATAAGACCTTATTGCCGGAATTAGCCCTAGATCATCAAGTACGGACGGTCTTAGCTCCCATGAAAGATCACGTAGGTCTTCAATAATTTCTGTTGCTTCATCTTGCATTTGTTCCAGTAAAGGATGTTCCATTTCTGCCTGCAGCCTGTTTATCGTAATTAAATGGCTATATAAATTTTGTCCCACCCCGTCATGCAGCTCTCTTGATAATCTTCTTCTTTCCTCTTCTTGAATATCGATTATTTTTGTCATCATTGTTTGGAGTTCATCTTCAATCTGCTTTCTCTTAGTAATTTCATGCCGAATCGCTAAGTATTGATAAGGTTTTCCATTTTCACCAAGGAAAGGAACAATGGTCGTATCTACCCAGTAAAAAGCACCATCCTTTGCTTGATTCCTTATTTCACCCTTCCAAACCTCTCCTGAAGAAATAGTCCGCCAAAGCTCGGAGAAAAATTCCTTAGAATGAGTATTTGAATTTATGATTCGATGATCTTGGCCGATAAGCTCCTCTGCTGAATACTTAGATACTTCGCAGAATTTCTGATTGACATAGGTAATGATGCCTTTGTGGTTAGTGATTGCGACAATCGTTGACTCATCTAATGCGAATTTTAAATCGACAAGTTCATGAAGATGATAAGATTGCTGTTTGTTAATTCTGGAATGATCCATAGCCTGATGAAAAATAACAAGAAAATATTTCTCCTGTTTTAAATAAAATGTGTTCACTCTATATATAAGGGAAAAGATTTGACCATCTAAATGCTTTGCCTTTTGATGAATAACCACACCTTCTTTAATTTCCCTTAAGTTCGTTTCAGGGAATAATACATTAAAATCAATTCCAACCATATCACTTTCTAGATATCCAAAGCTTTCACAGGCTTTATTATTGGCATACGCAATGACGCCTGATTCATTAACGAGAAAAGTCGCTTCCCTCGAATCAGGAGCAGGTAAATTCCGGTTCATTATTAACCTCCTGTGGGCAACTAAAACAAACTTTCTAAACCTTTTGCAGCTTGTTTAACTGTTAATTGTTCCTTTTCTGCTATAGGAGTATTTGACCGTCTCCCGACTAATAAGACACCTTTCGGAACACTTTTTATAAATAATGGAACTGCGAATGCATATACAAGCTTTTCAGCCAGCATAATAGGATATTCAAGTGCCTTGCCCGTAATCTCTTCAGGAAAATTCTTTATCGTGATTGGGCTTCCCGTAGAAATCACTTTACCAGCAATTCCTTTTCCATAACGAACAGTAATTCTCTTATACTTCTCATTACTATTGCCAGCTGCAAAATGCCACCTAACATCAGGACCTTCTTTATTTTGCAAAGCCAGCCCTACAAAATCAACATCTATTGCAGTTAAAATTTTTTCACATTGTTTTGCAATTCCCTCTGAGTTTATCAAGGCAGAGACCATCCCTTAAATTCCATATCCTAATAACCCCTTTTTTAAAGCAAATTCAACAAGCTCTGGCCTTGTTTTCATTTGCAGCTTTTCCATTAAGTTGCTTTTATGTGTTTCGACAGTTTTTACACTAATTACTAGTTGTTCAGCAATTTCTTTATTAGAAAATCCTTTGGCAATAAAGGTAAGAACTTCCTTTTCTCGATCGGATAACAGGTTAAAAGTATCTGTATTCCCTTGTTTAACTCCGAATAAATATTCTTCCATTAATCTTTTCGTTGCAGATGGGTGCAAATACGCGTTACCATTGGCAACGGAACGAATGGCTGACAGCAGTTCATCATGTGGGGCACTTTTCAAAATGCATCCTGAAGCTCCTGCTTGGATAGCTCTAAATAAATATTCTTCATCATCATGCATTGTTAGGATAAGAATAGCCGTTTCTGGCAAAAGCTTTTTTAATTCAGAAGTTGCTGATAATCCATCTCTGCCATGTGGCATGCTTAAATCCATGACCACAACATTGGGTTTAAGCTCAAGTGATTTCTGGATACCCTCATTTCCCTCGGATGCTTCACCGACAACTTCTATGTCCGGATGATTATTTAAAAGCATTTTTAAACCCATTCTGACAACGGCATGATCATCACAAAGAAGTATCTTAATCAAGTCATCTCCCCCATTCGTTTTTCTTTTTTCTATGTAATACATTATATAAAAATTTACAGCAGACTCCTAGTTTAGTCTGCCAAATATATAATAAGGGATTGCATACCGCAAATCCCTTAAGTGTTTGTATTTATAATAGAGGCAGATGAAGTTCAATTTGTGTGCCTGCCCCTATTTTTGAAGAAAGAAACCATTGACCGCCAATTAAAAGCATGCGCTCCTGCATGGCTGCTAGGCCAGTCGATTGATTCATTCCTTTTTCCATATCAAAGCCTTTTCCTGCATCTTTAATAAGGATTCTCAAGTGGCTTTGCTCCCAAATAAAGGTTACCTCTGCAGTTACTGTATCCGCATATCTGGCAATATTGGCTAAGGCCTCCTGACAAACTCGGAATAAGGTAATCCTTTCTTTTTCCTTCAGAGAGACCTCTTCACCAATACTCATTAAATGTACCTCAATCCCATAGGTAGAAGTATAAAGCTTTATATAGCTTTTCATTGCCGGCAGAAGTCCAAGCGTTGTTAAAGTAGGAGGGTGTAATTCAACCGAGAGCAGCCTAATTTCTTGAATCGTTCTTTCCAGTATTTCAGCCATGCCGCCGACATAGCCTTTCATCGTATCTCCTTCAACGGAGGATTCAATGAATTGCATACCTGTATAAAGACTATACAAAGTTTGCCCGACACCTTCGTGAAGTTCAATAGCTATTCGCTTGATTTCATCTTCTTGTGACTGAATAATATAAGAGCTAATATTTCTTTGGGCTGATTTTGTATCCATACCTTCCCTCCTCTCTAACACTACGCTTTCTTCACATTCCTGCTTCCTGACTTATCACTAAACATACCGGCATATTGCACAATATCTCCAGCATCATTTTTTATTGCACTAATCGTTAGCCATTGTAAATACGGTTCTCCGTCTTTGCGTTTATTCCAAATTTCTCCTTGCCAGAATCCATTTTCTTCAATCGATTGCCATAAACCTTTGTAAAAACTCTCCGATTGCATACCAGATTTTAAGATATTCGGATTTTTGCCAATGACATCGCTCTGTGCATACCCTGTTATTTTTGAAAATGCAGGGTTTACTGAAATAATTTTACCGTGAGTGTCCGTTACAAGGATCCCTTCAACTGTATGATCAATTACTTCTTTAGCGAGCCCGATTTTTCCTTGGAAATACATCCAAATAACTAAAATTAAGCTTGCTAAAGCAACTTCGGATAATGCCATAAATCCGATTGCATAATGTCCAGTAACATTATACAAGATTGTTAATAATAATGGCGGGAAAAATCCTCCTAGGCCGCCCATCGCAGAAACAATCCCATTGACGATACCAGCCTGCTTATGGAAATACATTGGAACAAGTTTAAATATAACACCATTTCCGATACCTGCACAAAGTGCAATCGTTAAACAGCCAAAAGTGTACCAGCCAATAGATGGAGCAAAGGATAGGATCATTGCTGAAATCGTATATACTCCAAAAACAAACATTAATAAAATTAGAGAATGAAAACGGTCAGCTAGCCAGCCGCCAAGTGGTCTCATAATGGTAGCAATGACGATAAATCCAGCTGTTCTTAACCCAGCGTCTACTTTATCAAGTCCGAAATTAGCAACTAAAAAGTTTGGCAGATAGATCGTGAATGCAACAAATGAACCGAAAGTAATAAAGTAAAATAAACTTAAAAGCCATAGTTTTTCGTTTTTGTATACACCCTTAATTTGTTCAAGTAATGGTGTTTTGACTCGATTTTCTTTTTTGTCGCCTAAAAAGAAGTTGGCTACGATGAAAATTCCAAGAATAACTAGATAAAACTGTACAGTCGTAGACCAGCCAAACTTTGAAGCTAATACAGGAGCGCCAAAAGCAGATAGTGCAGTTCCTAAGTTACCAGCACCATAAATTCCATTGACAAACCCGTGGCGTTCTTTTGGATAATATTTTGGAAGAGAGGTTACCCCAACTGAGAAAACCGCTCCGCCAATCCCTAAGAAAAGACCGCCAATTAATAAATCAGTGACAGAGTTAGCGATGCTAATATAATATACAGGGAATATTAGCAAAATAAAGCTTATTAAAAAGATCGTTCGTGCACCAAATTGATTCGCATAATAGCCTAATGGAATCCTTAATATGGAACCAAGGATAACAGGAATGGCTGTTACAAGTGCTAATTGATTAGCAGGGATCGCAATATCTTCTATAATAAAAGGCATAAGGGAGGAAATTATTACCCAAACCATAAATCCAACGACAAGGTTTAATGTTTGTAATGGAAGCTGTATTTTTTTAACCATTCAAACCACTCTCTCTTCTGATCACATAATTTAAACCTGATTGCTCATCCAAGGCCGACCATTCACTATCATTTAGTACCACTTTCGCCGTTAAAGGGATCGCAAAGAAATACCGGTCATCAAAATAAATGCGAAGATGCGTCCCATCTGGGCATAGCCCTGTTTTCGCAATCGTTTTTTCCACAAAAGGGGCTTGATCCTCATTCTCTTGATCTAAAATTGCTACTTTCACTCTTTTTCTTACAAATGAATCTATAGTTTCCATTTTAATGTGCTCCACAGCTTGAGCATCCTCTCTTTGCAGGGTAAACGAACATTTTATAGCCTTGAAGGTATTCCCAGAATGCGGAATCCGCATGATCCTCGATAAAGGCCGCTGTTTCATCTTCAGAATTCCATTTACTCATACCCTTTACTTCGGCAATAACGATTTCTACATCATTTTCGATTTTTTCTTCTAAATACCAGTTCAAACGGACACCAGAAAAAAGCTTTTTCAGCATCTGATCAATTTCATCAGCAAAATTCCCTGATGCCATTCTCATAAAACAAAAGTCAAGATATGTTTCACTGTTCATATGCTTCACGCCTTTACATTTTTCATCTTTTTATAAGCAAACCAAGCAATTGGAAATAGGACAATATTTAATCCGCAGAAAATTAACGTATTTACATAGTTTTCATAAAAGAATTGGTGGACCATGTATTGAGTGAATACGATATTGAGAAACAATACTGCAGCAAGGACAAAAACTCCAACGTAACTACGCTTCATATCGTTTCACCTTTACTGCAAAGACAGCACCCTTCTCTACTTTCACTTGAATTTCTGGCAATGGCCGTCTTGGCGGTCCGGCAGTTGGCGCACCTGTTTCAACATCGAATTTTCCGTGGTGACAAGGACAAATCATTTCCCCTTGATCCTTCACCCAGAATACGGGACAGCGTAAATGGGTACATGCATTTTGATAGGCAACATATTTATTTTCAGCTAATCTTATTAGAATCGCATCATCATGTTCGCCAGGAAATTTGAAATCAATGGCATCTCCAATTGGGAGTTTTTCGATATCGATAATTTTTTTATGGGGATATTCCTTCTCCCCAAGACCCATTAATTCTTTTGCGGCAACCGCTCCCCAAGGAAGAGAGGAAACAGCGAACACCCCAGCTGCTCCCACTAATGTTTTCATGAAGCCGCGGCGGTCGAGCTTCCGTTCATTATTCTGTTCTATATTATGAGTGTAATTATCTTCTTGAAAGGGGATTTTATTATTTTTATCTGATGGCACTTGAATCCCTCCTAAAACAACTTAGTTACGCCTTGTAAAATACCAGGCAGATTGACTTTAACGTTCGTTTCACCTTCAAGATAAGGCAGGCTTGTTACCCATTTGCCATTATCAAGGTTGAATTGATTTTTCTTGTTTTCAATTTCTTCATCTGTCAGCCATTGAAGAGTATTGGATGGGCAAACACTCGCACACATTGGCGGAATGCCATCTTTTGTTCGGTCAATACATAGATCGCATTTATACATTAAGTTCTGTTCAGTATCAAATTTCGGTATTCCATACGGACAAGCAATTGTACAGTTCTGACAGCCAATACACTTTTCCACTAATGCTGATAAAACAGCTCCTGTTTCATGAATCTGAATAGCCTGAGCCGGACAGCTTCTTGCACACGCTGGATTCACACAGTGAAGGCACATAAGAGGCATGGTTTGCCTGTTCACAAGCGGGTTTACATCGTAAACATAGTTCCTGTTTCTTTCCTCATGCCCGCCGCACTGTGTACAAGCGGCAAGGCAGGAACGGCATCCGATACAATTTTCTAGTTCTAGATAGAGCCTCTTTTTCATTTACTGCACCTTCTTTATTTCTAGTTTTTCAATTTGCACAGCACAGGCCTTAAATTCTGGCATCCGGGACATTGGATCTAACGCTGCAATCGTTAAGAGATTAATAGAATCATCGTGACCGAAGTGATATGGAACAAACACAGTATCTTTTCGGATCGCTTCAGTAATTTTCACTTTATAGACAGCTTCGCCTCTTCTAGTGAAAAGACGAACTCTTTCCTCATGTATGATATTGTACTTTTCAGCGGTTTCAGGATGCACCTCAACATATGGTTCTGGACACATATCATGCAGGAATTGAATTCTGCGGGTTTGATTCCCTGATAAATAGTGGTAAACGACACGTCCCGTTGTTAAGCGCAACGGATATTTTTCATCCGGCTCTTCAGCTGGCGGGCGATATGGAAGTGCACAAATTTTTGCCTTTCCGTCCGGATGATAGAACTTTTTATCAAGGAACATATGTGGTGTACCTTCATCATTTTCATCCTTACATGGCCAAAATACGCCATCTTGCTTATCGATTTTATCCCATGTTGCACCATAGTAATCGGCATAGCCGCCTTTAGATGCTAATCTGAATTCATCTGCTACATCTTTTGCTGTTTTTAGGTGTGAGAAGTATTTCCCTCTTCCTAACCGTTCAGCAAGCTCAACCTGAATTTGCCAGTCAGGCTTTGATTCGCCAATTGGTTCTTGTGCTTTATTAATTTTTATAATACGGCCTTCAAGGTTTGTAACTGTCCCCTCATCCTCTGACCAAGTGACTGCCGGAAGGACGACATCGGCGAATTCAGCAGATTCAGAAAGATAGAAGTCCGCACAGACCATGAAGTCTAAGTTTTTCATCGCTTTTCTGACAAAATTCAAATTTGGTGCTGAAACTGCAGGATTTGAACACAATAGATACATTGCACGAATTTCTTTTTTATCCATCAATTCGAACATTTCATAAGCAGAAACTCCTGCTTGCGGCATTTCCTCTGGTGTAATGCCCCATACTTGGCAAACCTCTTTTACGTGCTCTGGGTTTGTGATTTTGCGGTAGCCTGGCAGCAAATCTGACTTCTGACCATGCTCACGGCCACCTTGACCATTTCCTTGGCCAGTGAATGTTGCTACTCCAGATTTTGGCCGACCGATTTTCCCGGTAATAAGCGCCATATTTGTGTAGCCAGATACGTTATCAACACCCTTATGCTGCTGTTCAATTCCGCGGGCAAACATTACGACTGCATTTGGTGCCATACCATAAATTTCTGCCGCACGGATAATTTTTTCAGGTGCAACCCCTGTTATCATGCTTGTATATTCCGGTGTAAACTCTTTAACGAGTTCTTTCGTTTCTTCAAATCCATTTGTATGGTTTTGGATAAATTCCTCATCTGTGTACCCGTTTTGGATTAATAAATTTAAGATTCCGTTTGCCAGCGCAAGGTCTGTACCAGGACGTAAATCAAGATGAACGTCTGCTCTTCTCGCAATAGGTGTTTCCCGTGGGTCCGCTACAATAAGATAACCGCCTCTTTCCTGGACGTTCCAGATACGGAACATGGAAGTTGGATGACATTCAGCTGTGTTGCTTCCAGCAATAAACAGGCAGTCTGTTTCATGAATATCTGTCCAAGGCAATGTTGATCCACGGTCAACCCCGAAGGAACGAAGGAATCCGCCAGCCGCACTTGACATACAGAAACGGCCATTATAATCAATGTAGCGCGTACCCAGTGCGACACGGGCAAACTTTCCTGTTAAATAGCATTTTTCATTTGTCATTGAAACACCGCTAAATACAGATACTGAATCTTTTCCATATTCATTTTGAAGTTTAGTGAAGTTTTTAACGATTAGATCGTATGCCTCTTCCCAGCTAGCTTCACGGAAACCTTCTTTTGTTCCTTTTAATGATGCATCGTCACGGATTAGCGGTTTTAATAACCGATCATTATGGTTCGTTTGCTGGTAAGCCGTTACCCCTTTTGGACACATTTTTCCAACTGTTACCGGCCAGTCATAACGCGGCTCCACGCCAATGATTTTATTAGTAACTGTATTCACCCTCAAGTTCATTCCACATTGCATTCCACAATAGCTGCAGTGAGTTTTGATTAATTTCTCATTTGGATGATTCAAATTCTCGATTTCTTTAAAAAACTTATCCCTTTGCATTTTGGTTGGCCTCCTTCACTTTTACCTCATGGGTAGGGAAACCGGAGAATTGTGCAATCCGGTATTTTCTTCGGCAAGGGAGGCACATTTCTGCAAGATGATGCCCTTCCTTTGTCATAAATTCAATATGATTTACGCCGAGCACTTCAACGACATCTTTTGATTGCTCTGTTGATACAAAGCCTTCTCCACAAACCTTACATTTCTTCATTTCTTGTTCTGCATAATGTTCTCTGTAGTTTCTCGCTAGTACACTCATTGGACGGAAAGGAATGTGTGCCAGCTTTCCGAATGGAAGATAAATGAGTGTAATAATGACGGACCACTGATGAATGAGTGACATCGCAGGCTGTCCTGCACCGTGTAAAAAGATGTTCATAAAGGTTAAAGCTAATCCTGTGATACTAACTAATAAAAGCATGTAAAGCGGCAGGAAGTCATATAAGAATTTTTGTTCAGCTCTTGCCTGCATATTTTTCAAGCGGCGGTATAATGCCATGCATACTCCTGCAATTACCATTACTGCTGTAATATTTAAAGCATTATAAGATAAGTTCGCAATTATCCCATCTGCTGGGACTGTCATGACCTTCATGCCCATTGCGATAATATTGTAGTAACCGTTGTCGTCCATCGTGAAATACATCCAGCCGAAAACTAGCGGAAAGGTAACAAGGCAAGAAAGGATACATCCCCATCCGATTAGGACGTGCTGGGTCCATCGGTAAATTCCCCTATTCCAGATGAATTTGTATGTAGCTAAATGCTCTACAGATGTTTTTGGAGTTGATTTTCTAAAAAGCAGCTTCATGCCTTTTTTGATAAAGATCTTTGTTGGCGGTCTTTCTCCCCATGCGATAAATCGATAGAAGAACCCCCCGATAAACACAATTGTTCCAACCATATATCCATAAAGGTTTAAATCAACATGTGTGAACATTCTTGTTCCAATAAAGGATAAGATGACTAGCCCAAGAACTGATAGAAACATAGACTTAGCAAAATTTGATGCAAATGCATTATTAATTGAATTGACGCGCTTTTCTTCAACTGGGACTTTTGCCTGCATGATTATTCCTCCTCATTCCAAACAATTAACTTACCCTAATTGTAAGAGTTAGGAGATTTTTAACCTATCGGGGAACTTCCCTATCTTGTGGGGGAAATCCCCTTATCTTGAAGTTTGGGAAACTACCTGCACTTTGTTTCCACTTTTTCTTGGATTTCTTGAAATTTGGGAAACTACTCGCACTTTGTTTCCACTTTTTCTTGATTATCTTGAAATTTGGGAAACTACTCGGACTTTGTTTCCACTTTTTCTTGATTATCTAGAAATTTGGGAAACTACTCGCACTTTGTTTCCACTTTTTCTTAGATTTCTTGAAATTTTGGAAACTACTCGCACTTTGTTTCTACTTTTTCTTGGATTTTTTGAGATTTGGAAAACTACTCGTGTTTTGTTTCCATTTAACTCGAAATCTGGTAAACAAAAAAAGCACTGTTAGTCTGTACTATTTTTGAATGCTTATTTTCAAATGTTTTGAAACCAATTATAATAAAATAGGAAGATAATTATTAAGGAGTGATTTTGTTGGCTAGATCGAGAGCAAAAAAAATGAGAGAAAGATCCGTTCGCGAGGGAAAAAGAGATCCTGAATTAAATCGGAGCTCATTTGCGTTTGCAGATATGAGGACAAGAACAACGAAGACAAAGAAGGATTATTTATACCGTGAAAAACATAAGAACCATACACTCGTTGATAGAAGTGATGGTTCTTTTTATTTTGTAGCATTATTGAGCTTTTAAATATTTTTCCCGAAAGGTGATATAGGATTGTAAACTTCCTTGATAAATAAGCCTATGAGAGGAAGCTTCTTTTAGATCTTGTGGGGTGATCATGCAAAGTTGTTTATTGATTTCGAGGAGCCTGCCTTCTTGCAGCACCATAGCAACAAAATGTGAACAGAAAAAGGCGTGTTTTCTATTAATTCTTTTATTTAATGCAATGGCCAATAAGCCAAGTAAATTGTAGCGATATTTTTGCTTATTTTCATCGATTTCTTTAATTATTTTTAACATGCGATTATATTTCTTTTCATTTACCGTAAATACATATACGGCACAGGATGCATTCTTGAATAGCTCTGACCGAATATCTTCCTTTACAAATCCGCCAACAAAGGGATTCCTTGGTCTTTTTCTTCCAAAACTGTATACCTCAGTCAATTCGCAGTCAAATCCAATCGAAGCATGGTTATGACATTCTTTCGTATATAGCTTAATCATTCTAGTAAATATCGTTCCTGTATCGGTAAGCAGAAGATACACCTTTCTGTCCCCCATGAATAACCCTCCTATAAGAAAAGCGCAAGCGACTTGGTCACCCCCGACAAGCACAAGACGAGCCTCTCGGAAAGGTGCTCTTTACCTTTCTGGGAGGATTGGCTTGTGACCTCGAGGGGGTAGGCGCTGGAGCTAGACAGTTCCACTTGCATATGTATTCCGCAATTCTTCTGCTTCCATTAAAACAAATTATTATTCTATTCAATAGACACTAGAGATTTAACTTATCATAGGGCCAGAGACGTATTCGTACTATTTTTCTACTTTTCTGCTCATATCCAATATTATACAAAAATTATTCACCTTTGAAAATTAAAAAGTGAAAAAATTGGATGAATTTGAATATAGATGCAAAGAAGGATGGATGTTAGTAAGGGGGAATTTCATGTGGTTCTGGTTTCAGGCGTTTATAATGATAATCATTTTATGGATACTGATTGAAGAAGGGATTTATTTTTTTGTTAATCGCAGCATTTTTGGCCAATCTTTTTTAGAAAAGAAATGGAGAAGCTTTTTTAAATGGGCAGGGAATAAATTAAAAAGGAATGCATCTTAATTGCATTTTTGTCAAAAGTATTAGAGGATGATATTGAATAATACATAATTATATATTTGGAGGTAGAAGCATGAATCCTGTTAATCATTTTCTGTCACATCGTACTGTAACGAATGCCTTAGTTGAAAAAATCGAAAAATCCAATTACGAGTTTAAACCAACTGAAACATCGATGAGTGCACAAAAATTAGTGACACATATTTACACTTCTTATTATAAGTTTATTAAAACAGTTAAGGAAGGAAACGGATCTCCTTTTTTGGAAAAATTCGAGGATGCCGAATTGTCTCTTTCTCAGCTAGGTGAAGAATTCACTGAGAAAACAAAGGAACTTCTAGCTTCACTTACAAAAGAGGAGCTTGAACGTGAAATCGATATGTCGAAAATTTTCGGCATGAATGTGACGGGCCATCAAATGGTACAAATGGCCATTGAACATGAAATTCATCATAAGGGCAATCTATTCGTCTATGTTAGAGAAATGGGACATACGGATCTGCCGCTTTACATAAATTTAAGATAAAACAAAATCATTCTGAACAGACTTGCGGACATTGCAAGTCTGTTTTTTTACTGAAAATTATTGGGTAAAATTTTGAAGTAAGTACATATTAACAATGTCAGCAGGACTAATTGAAGGAGGTAATCTACGTGACTAAGCAAGGAAGACATAACTCAAATCAAACCCGTGCCCAAATAGAAAAACAGGATAAAAGGAATGATATTGAATTAGGAGCAGAATTCCAAATCGGCAATGATTCCTCACAAAGCCAGAAGAAAAGCGGGAAACAGGCCAATAAGAAGAAAATGAAATAATAAGGAAGCCGCTTCGATAAAAGTTATCGAAGCGGTACTTTTTCCGATATAGGCTTGCGAGGTAACTTCATGGAAACCATTTTTAAAGTCCTTTGATAAAACAAACACCATCCGCTTCATGACCTTCATTGAATGAGCAATTCATAGTAAGAGTTTTTACTGATCACTTGCTGAAACAAGCACTATGAGCACTTCATAATAAGCGTTTTTAACGATCACTTGCTGAAACAAGCACTTTGAACACTTCATAGTAAGCGTTTTTAACGATCACTTGCTGAAACAAGCACTATGAACACTTCATAGTAAGCGTTTTTACTGATCACTTGCTGAAACAAGCACTATGAGCACTTCATAGTAAGCGTTTTTAATGTTCACTTACTGAAACAAGCACTATGAACACTTCATAGTAAGCGTTTTTACTGATCACTAGTTGAAACAAGCACTATGAACACTTCATAGTAAGCATTTTTACTGATTACTAGCTGAATCAAGCACTATGAACACTTCATAATGAGCGTTTTTACTGATCCCTTGCTAAAACAAGCACTATGAACACTTCATAATGAGCGTTTTTACCGATCACTTACTGAAACAAGCACTATGAGCACTTCATAGTAAGCATTTTTAATGATTACTAGCTGAAACAAGCACTATGAACACTTCATAGTAAGTGTTTTTACTGATCACTTGCTGAAACAAGCACTATGAGCACTTCATATCAAGCCTTTTCACCTTTTTCAAGTAAGAGCACTCTCCTAAAACGTACCCGCCTCAGCTTTCAACATTAGCCATTTTAGATGCGTTAATTAGCTCCTCAATTCCTGCCAGATCCCCCTGTTCAAATAGCTCGATAATCTTGCTTCCGACAATAACGCCATCACAATATTGGTTCATTTCCAGGACATGTGATGGAGAGGCTATTCCAAAGCCAGCCAAAACTGGAAGGCAACTTACACTTTTTACCTTTTTCAAATGCTCGCCTAGCTGATCACTGAACCCTTTTCTAGCACCAGTTATCCCATTTACTGTTACAGCATAAAGAAATCCGTGCCCCTTCTTGGATATTTCCTCTACCCGCGCTAACGGGCTCGTCAATGTAACAAGCCTAATAATCTCAATGCCCGCCTTCTCTGCGTAAGGAACAATAATATCCTCCTCTTCTATTGGCAAGTCAGGTAAAATTAACCCATCTACGCCTGAACGGAAGCACTCCTCTATAAACTCTTCAATGCCAAAAGCCATGATCGGATTCATGTAAGTCATAAAAATCAAAGGAATATGAACGATGGGTCGTATTTCGGATATTATCTTCAATACTCCCCTTAATGTCGTTCCGTTTTCAAGCGCTCTAATACCCGCCCGCTGGATTACGGGTCCATCAGCTACAGGGTCTGAAAAGGGAATCCCAATTTCAATCGCGGTTGCACCTGCTTTTTCTAAAAAAGTAATCCGTTCCGCCAAACTATTCAATCCGCCATCTCCAGCCATTATATAAGGAACAAATGCCTTCTCGTTATTCTCCGCTAAAGTTCGCATCACTTTTTCAATACGGTTCATTTCACAGTCCCTCCCAGTCTTGCTTTTACTGTTTCAACGTCTTTATCCCCTCTGCCTGATAAACAGATGACTAATCCGTCGTTTTCCTTCATTGTTGGAGCCAGCTTTAATGCATAGGCGACTGCATGCGAGCTTTCCAAAGCAGGAATAATTCCTTCTAACTGACAAAGGAGCTGTAAGGCTTCCATTGCTTCTTCATCAGTGATAGACTCGTAATTTACTCTTCCGCTATCTTTTAAATAACTGTGCTCAGGCCCGACACCAGGGTAATCCAGTCCAGCAGAAATTGAGTGAGCCTCTTGAATTTGTCCGTCCTCATCCTGAAGCAAATACATGAGTGCGCCATGAAGGATCCCTGGCTTCCCCTTTGTCATTGAAGCTGCGTGCTTTGAAGCATCTAAACCTAACCCTGCTGCCTCCACCCCATACAATTGGACTGCCTCATCCTTAATAAATGGATAAAACATGCCCATTGCATTACTTCCACCGCCGATACAAGCCACAATGGCCTCTGGAAGCTTACCTTCCTTTTCTAAAAATTGCTCCCTCGTTTCCTTCCCAATGACACTTTGAAGATCTCGGACAATCATTGGAAATGGGTGCGGCCCCATTACAGACCCAAGAATATAATGGGTATCCTCTACGTTTGTTACCCAATAGCGCAACGCCTCGTTTACTGCATCCTTAAGAGTTGCACTGCCTGACTCAACACTCACAACCTTCGCACCTAAAAGCTCCATGCGAAACACATTCAACTGCTGCCTGCGGATGTCCTCCGCTCCCATATATATAATGCATTCTAAATTAAGAAGCGCACAGGCTGTTGCCGTTGCTACTCCATGCTGTCCTGCCCCTGTTTCAGCAACAATCTTTCTTTTCCCCATTCGGGCTGCCAGCAAAGCCTGACCTAATGAATTATTGATTTTGTGTGCGCCTGTGTGGTTTAAATCCTCACGTTTTAAATAAATCTTGGCCCCTTGAAGATGCTTTGTTAAGTTTTTGGCAAAATATAAAGGTGTTTCACGTCCAACGTAATTCTTCAGGAGATCATCGAGTTCACTTTGGAATTCTGGATCTGCCATCGCTTTTTTATATTCTATTTCGAGCTCAAGAACTGCCTGCATTAACGTCTCTGGCACATATCTTCCTCCATATGCACCAAAATGTCCCCGTTCATCAGGTAAAGTGTATGTTGTCATTTTAGATTCTCCCTTTGTTAGCAAAATTTTTAAGTTTGTCAGCCAATTCCTATCATTTATCAGCTGAATTTCGAGTTTGTCAGCCAATCCCTAGCCATTATCAGCCAAATATCGAGTTTGTCAGCCAATTTTAAAGTTTATCAGCCAATACACTAGACTTCTGTCCCTTCTTAGCCTGATCAATAAATTCTTTAATCTTTTGAATATCCTTTTTTCCATCCGTTTCTACTCCACTGCTGACATCGACCATATACGGTGCCGTTAACTCAATGGCCTGCTCAACATTATCAATTGATAGTCCGCCAGCAAGAATGACTTTTTTTCCGTTCAACTTTTCGCCGTTTAAAATACTCCAATCAAATGTGACTCCGTTCCCCCCGCGGTATTTGCCTTTTGGGCTATCCAATAGGTAATAATCACATGAATACTGATCCAATTGTTTTAAATCCTCTTGAGATTCAACGCTCAACGCCTTAATAACAGGTACAGAAAATTGCCCACAATATTCAGGTGACTCATCCCCATGAAGCTGAATAACATTGATTCCTGTCTCTTTAACAATTTCTCGAATGACATCTGGATCTTCATTAACAAATACGCCTACTTTAAGAATCCCATCTGGAATTTCATTAATAATTTCCTTTGCCTGATCAGGAGTTATCTTCCTTTTGCTCTCTGCAAAAACAAATCCGAGAGCATCTGCCCCAAACTCGACCGTTTTTAACGCAGTTTCAACGTCCATAATTCCACAAATTTTTACCTTCATTTCTTCACCACCTCTTTTAAAGGCTGTTTCATTGTTCTAAATAATCCTTCTAAATTATCTGATTTCATAAATGCCTCACCAACAAGGATCCCATCGGCACCTGCATCTATTACCCTTTGAACATCCTCTTCTGTTTTTATGCCGCTCTCACTAATAAGGAAGGCACCTGCGGCTTTAATTTTTGGAGCAAGTTTTTCTGTTATGGCTAAATCAACTGAGAAGGTTTTTAAATCACGATTATTTACACCGATTATTTGAGCCCCTGTACGTAAAGCCTTTAACAGCTCGGCCTCGTTATGAACCTCCATAAGTACTTCAAGCCCATTGGTTATAGCGAAAGAATATAGCTCTTTCAGACGTTGCTCTTCTAATGCTGCAGCAATTAACAGAATCAAATTTGCCCCTGAGGATTTCGCTTTCAGAATCTGAACTTCATCGATGATAAAATCCTTGCAGAGCAATGGGGCATCTACAGACTCTCTAACAGTTGATAAATCTTCAAAACCTCCTTTAAAAAAGGGAGTATCAGTCAGAACAGAAATGGCATCCGCTCCAAAATCGATATAAGATTGAGCTTGGACATTAGGATCAGCACCGATATTGATATCTCCTTTTGAAGGTGATGCCCGCTTAAATTCTGCGATAATGGAAAGTGAGTCCCTTTGTTGAAGCTTTTTCAGAAAGGAGCGCTTTTTTCTAATCGGCTGGTCATGAGTATCTAATTTTTCTTCCCTAAGTCTCAGAACCTCTTTTTCCTTTTCCTCCAAAATGATATCTAGGATCGTTGTCATTTCAAATCACCTTTTCCTTCATAAATTTGCTCTCATGAATGAGCTGTTCCAGTTTATTTAGTGCCGCTCCAGAATCAATGCTTTCCTTGGCATATTCAATTCCTTTTTGAATGGTCTGCGATTTCCCTGCGGTGAAAATTCCAATTCCTGCATTAAGGAGAACGGTATCGCGATAGGCTCCCTTCTTTCCATTTAACACATCCAAGAGGATACGTGCATTCTCTCTGGAATCGCCGCCGCGAATCGCATCATTCGTGTAAACTGATAAGCCTACCTCTTCTGGATGAAGCACCCTTTCAGTTAAGCTTCCATTTTCCAGGATCACTAAGTGATTCTCTCCCTGAAGTGACGCCTCATCCATAAATCCTGCTCCATTTAGTACAACAGCACGCTTCCTCCCTAATGCCTTTAACACTTCCGCAAATAGGACAAGATAATCTCGGCGATAGATTCCAAGAAGCTGTGTTTCTAGATCAACTGGATTTGTGAGCGGTCCAATTAAATTAAATACAGTCGGAATTCGCAATTCCTTTCTTACCTTCATAATTCTTTTCAGCTGCGGGTGTACATGAGGAGCGAATAAAAAGGCAATTCCTACCTTTTGTAAAATTTCCTCTGTTCGTGCAGCATCCAAATTTAAATTCACACCGAGATGTTCTAATACATCCGCACTTCCTGTTTTACTTGACACACTTCTGTTACCATGCTTGGCAACCGGGATTCCAGCACCTGCAAGAACAAAAGCAGATGTCGTACTTATATTAAAGCTCTTCGACCCATCTCCACCTGTACCGCAATTATCCATAACATTCGGAATTTTCTTATTAAACGTCAGTGATTTTCCCCTTAACGCTTTTGCTAAGCCAGCAATTTCTTCAACTGTTTCCCCTTTCGTTTTTAGACCGATTAATAAACCAGCAATTTCACTATCGGAAATATCCTCTGTAAATAAAAGCTCGGTTGCTTCCGTTATTTCTTGTTCTGTTAATGAATCTCCATTAGAGATTTTCTGTAAGATACTTTTCATTTTTTAATTCCCTCCCAGTATGATTTAAGAAATTCTCCAAAATTCGTTTCCCGAACATAGTACCAATTGATTCTGGGTGAAATTGCAGCCCATATAACGGGAACTTTTTATGTTTGATCGCCATTATTTCGTTGTCATCCATCGATTTTGCAAGTATCTTGAAGCTGTCAGGTAATGTCTCCTCGGAAATAATTAATGAATGATATCGCATGATGTCAATCGGCTGTGGCAAATATTCAAATAAATCCAATCCATTATGCTTTAATTTAGAAATCTTCCCATGCATAATCTGGTTTGCTTTCTTTATGTCAGCTCCGAATGTATATCCAATTGCTTGATGGCCAAGGCATATTCCCAAAATGGGAGTCGTCTCATAGAAGGCTTGAATAATTGCTGGACAAAGGCCTGCATCCTCTGGTCTGCCAGGCCCTGGTGATAGGACAATGGCAGCCGGCTCCATTGCATTAATTTCTTCAATTGAAATTCTGTCGTTCCTAGCAACATGTACTTCCTCCCCCAGCTCACCTAAGTATTGGTATAGGTTATAAGTAAATGAATCATAATTATCAATAAGTAATATCATCTTGGCCCTCCAAAAAAGCTCTTAATTTATGAATGGTTTCATCAAACTCTTTTTCTGGTACTGAATCATGGACAATTCCAGCACCTGCCTGAATATATGCTTTTTGATCCTTAATGAACATCGTGCGAATCGCAAGTGCAAAGTCCATACTTCCATTTGCTGAAAAATAGCCGATCGCTCCTGAATACACCCCTCTTTTTACTTCCTCCAGCTCGTTGATAATTTCCATAGCTCTGATTTTTGGAGCACCAGAAACCGTTCCAGCCGGCAAACAGGCTATTAAGGCATCAATGGCTGATAAATCCTTTGTTAACGTGCCGCTCACTTCTGATACTAAATGCATGACATGCTTATATTTTTCAATCTCCATATACTTTTCGATTTCGATCGAACCAAGCTCACACACACGGCCAAGGTCGTTTCTGCCTAAATCCAGCAGCATCCGATGCTCCGCAAGCTCCTTTTCATCCACCAATAGTTCCTTTTCATTGGAATTATCCTCCAAATCAGATTTCCCTCTTGGCCTTGTTCCTGCTATTGGATTGGTTGTCACCTTCCCACCATTTACTTTAATTAAGCTTTCTGGTGAAGTACCGGCGATTTTATAGTCTTCGAAATCCAAATAGTACATATAGGGTGATGGATTTTTGACCCTAAGCTTGCGATAGAAAGAAAACGGATCACCTGTTATCGTTCCTTGCAGCCGCTGAGAAAGCACGACTTGAAAAATATCACCTTCCAAGATATACTCCTTCGCCTTTTTCACTTTTTCAATAAAATCTTCTTTCTTTATGGAAGCCTTGAAGGTGGATAATAAAACTTCATCTGATCCGCTTTTCGCAGTTCCAAACTGGATTTCCACCAATCTCTTTTCATGTAAGATTTTCAGCTCGGATAAATGGCTAAATAATGGGATAGAAATTAACTGTACTTTTTGTTCAAGATGATCAAACACGACCACTTCCTCGAAAAACATTAAATGAACATCAGGAATGTTTAATTCATCTTTTGGGATAACCCCAATATTTTCATATTGACGTATGATATCATAGCCAACATACCCAACAGCCCCACCACAAAATGGGAAATCCTTAATTACATCCTGATCAAGAGGTGCTAATACATTTTTCAGTACTTCTAGTGGCTTCTCCTGAATCAATTTCCTCTCGTTTGCCGAAATGATAGTACAGCCATTATCTTCACCGATTAATTCCATAACTGGATCAACACCAATGAAGGAGTACCTCCCTGCCTTTTCATGTTTTAGCGAGCTTTCAAATAGAAATTTTTTTGCCCCATTAAGTCGCTGGTAAATAAGAATGGGTGTTAATGTATCCCCTTCAATTTCACTAATCAATATTTCCTCTACTTTCGGCATGATGCACTCTCCTTATTGGTTTTAAAAAATAAAAAAGTCCCCTATACGCACAATATTTGTGCATATAGAGGACGTATCGTTGACCGTGGTGCCACCTCAAATTTAGAGCAGCTAACTGCTCCCTTGTTCAGGTACGGATGTACAATATAGTAACATCGATACCCTATCCATATAACGGTGGAATTCCGTGCTACCCTACTGTCCTTCAAGAAGCCTCTCGTAAGTCCATTCCAACTGCTCTCCACGTACCGGTTCTCACCCTTTCCGGCTCTCTGTAACGCTTCTGAACATTGTACTACTCTTACTCAACGATTTAGTTATTCTTTTTTTAAATACAAAAAGGGCCTCCCTCCAAAAAAGGACGAGAGACCCGTGGTGCCACCTTCATTAGCTAAAAATTAGCTCACTTAACAGATATCAAAATGATCATCATTTGAATATCTGTCTCTTGTAACGATGAGACCGTTCGCCAAAGCCTACTGCTCCTCATAGGAAGGTTCGATTTGGAGGCTCGGAAGTCCATTCGCTATTACGATTACACTGATTTCCACCACCCATCAGCTCTCTAAAGTACTCGTAAAAGTTACTACTCTTCGTCAACGCCGTACGTTATGTTGTTTATTATATTATTCTTAATTATACAAAAAGTCAATAAGAAATATTAATATTTTTTAAAGTGCCTTCATAAGCCTGTTTCTCCAAACTTCCGCAAGCTCTTCTAACTGAATTAGCTCCTCAATCGCTTCACGATTTTTCCGATCATGAAACATTAGTTGATTTCCAGCTAACACAGAAAACTTCTCTTGCCTGCGCTCCATTAATGTCAGGGAAGAGTCAGCTTTCACTATTCCCTCCTGCAGGACCCTAAAGAAATAGCCGGTATATCCAGTCTCCACTACCCTGCTTAGCAGGTTCTCTGCTTTGTTATGCTTGGATATGGATGTACATGGCACCCTCCCTTGAGAAACCTGAATAATTGCTTCACCAAGTGAAAAAATATCGCCAATATATACGTCCTTTTCTTGATGATCAGCCACGCTAATATTTTCCCCAAATGCAGGCATCTGAAATGGCTTTTGAAATTCATTTTCCCATTGCTCATAATGCTCAATTGGGTATAAGCAAACGGCCCTGTCTGGTCCACCATGAACTTCAGGGTTTCCAACTGAATCTCCCTTAAATCCGTCTTTTGTCAGCAAAACTTCACTCACTGGCCTTTTTCTTATAGCCGAATTAAATGTTACACCATCCCATAAATGAAGATTCGGCCTTCCAATATTTAATGCCAAAATTTGATTCCCCATTATTTACACCTCGAATATTGATATTATTTCCTTGTATCAGCCTTCTACCCATTATAATACATGACAATGAATTCCAATTATTATTTACCATAAAAGACCTTACTACTTTCTTTTTTAAAAGCCATATTAATATTAGGTATGATAATTAAGGGGATGGATGTTCAATGGAGCATGTTGAAAAATTAGAAATTGGAGGCCAAAAGGCAAAGAAAAAGTCCAGACGCAATGTCCATAACAAAAAGTGGGCTGTTCTGTCACTCGCTACGATTCCACTTGTCATGACACTTGGAAATTCCATGCTAATTCCTGTTCTGCCTGCCATGGAGAAAAACCTTAATATAACCTCGCTGCAAACTAGTATGATTCTGACCGTATATTCAATTGTAGCCATAATCCTAATCCCAGTAGCGGGGGGGTTATCGGACTATATCGGACGAAAGAAGGTCATTATCCCCAGCCTCTTAATTGCTGGAATAGGAGGACTCATCTCAGGATGGGCAGCCTGGAAAGCCAATGATGCTTATTGGATCATTCTTTGCGGACGTGCTTTACAAGGGGTTGGGGCGGCGGGCGCAGCCCCCATTGTCATGCCACTTATTGGTGATATGTTTAAAAGCGATGATGAAGTGAGTAGTTCCCTAGGGATGATTGAAACATCAAATACATTTGGTAAAGTTCTTAGTCCTATACTTGGAGCCTATCTAGCAAGTTTTTTTTGGTTTCTCCCCTTTTTTGCCTTTCCAGTGTTTTGCGCACTTTCAATATTACTTGTATGGCTTTTAATCAAAACACCTAAAGAACGTGAGGAGCCCGTTCCATTCAAGCAGTTTTTAGTAAATATCAAAAAGACATTTACACATAATGGAAAATGGCTGTATGCCATCTTTGTCATAGGTGTCATCATGATGTTTGTATTGTTTGGCGTTTTGTTTTACTTATCTGATGTACTGGAGAAAAAATATGACATCATTAACATAAAAAAAGGGCTGCTGCTTGCCGTACCTTTAGGAGCATTATGTTTAGCCTCTTTTATAACAGGAAAAATAATAAAAGAAAACAAAATTTTAATGAAATGGATCATTTTTGGTGGCACTGTATTAACTGCCGTTTCTGTCGGTATATTAAGTTTTTCAAATGGATTATGGTTCATGCTAATTTTATTTACCTTTGGAGGTATCGGAATAGGAGTAGCCCTTCCCTGTTTAGATGCCTTAATTACATGTGGAATTGAAAAAAAGGAAAGAGGAACCATTACATCCATTTATAGTTCAATGAGGTTTATTGGTGTTGCTGCAGGTCCTCCGGTCATGGCGTTGCTTATGAAAAATACAGAAAAGTTATTATTTTATTTCTTAAGCGGCCTTACTGTCATAGCCATCCTTGCCACTTTTATGGCTATAAAGCCTGATGAAGAGAATGCTTAGAGAAAAGAACTTCAGGATGACTTTCTAAATCATTTATGTTATCCTTTAGTTATATAAATAAAATAATTAAATGACCGCAGGTGTTGGAGCACCCACGGTCATCCGCAATAGTCGTTCCCTTAGGGGATCGGCCAGTCCAAAGACTAGACCTCTCCTCAATTATCAGGTCAAGGGAGGTCTATTTTTTGTGGTTAAAAGATAAGACAGCAATGATTAGACTTGAAAAAGAAATCATAATCATAATCGTTTCAAATACTGTCAAAGGCATCACCCCCTTTCAAACGGGGTTAGCCGACCACCCTTGAGAAAACTCCCTATTGCTTCTCCATTATAACACAAACTTGCCCCAACAAAAGAACGTATGTTCTATATTTGTAAAAATGATGCTTTCCTACTAGAATTATGTAAATCTTCAAACAGAGAAAGCTTGTTATTCTGAAAAAAATAACCACCAAAAGGTGGTTTCACTCCTCTATTCCTTCAATCTAGGCTTAGCAGGATTACAATCAGGTTTTTCTGCCTGTGTTGATTCTGCAAGTTTTGTTAAATAGTAGCATTCTTCTCTGAACATATGGTCTGCCATTAGCGCCGAAAATGTTCCTAATGCCTCTTTACTTAACCGCAATTCCTCAATTTCATCTAAAAAGTTCATAAACAGCTTCATTTCTAGTGATACATCTTTATTAAATTTTTGCAGGGCTGGGAAAGAACTCAGATTAGTTCGAAGAAATCCCGTCAATTCAACAGCCTTTAAATAAAAGGCTTCAAAATCCTTCGTAAACGTATCACTCAATTTTTTTATTCTTTTTTCAGGAAGTTCCATATTATCAGAAATTGCCCCTGCATGCCCTGCAGCATCCAAAAGCCAAAGCAAATGGTGATGTAGCTCATGAAAGATTGGTGGAGCTTCCTCGTTTTTCAGATATTTTAAAATAAGTAAATACTCATCTACTTCGTTTACCATATGATTCATAAATGTTGGTCCGAGGTGAATCTTTACTTTTCCAACGAGATGGCGCTCAAGAATTGTAAGCTTAAACTGTCTAATCTTCTTGGCTTCTTCATCTGCTCTCAAACTTAGCTCCAGTAAATTCTCTGCCTCCACTCGACCAAGGAGCTGATCAAAAACCCCAATAAAATAATTGGCTTCTTGAATGAATTCTTTCTCTGACGGTGCAAGAGAATCAAGGATAAATCGTGCATGGTCTCCTAATACTTGCAGCCAAAATCCATGCTCAAATTTTGCAGCCTTTTCGAAGCTTGCAGCCAAACAATCTCCTCCTTTTGACAGTTGTCTCTTAAAAGCTTATCGAGGAAATTAGGTCTTTATGACATATAAATCTTTTAATCATAAAAGGACATTAATCATGAAAACATGGATTAATGTCCTGTATTATTAAAAGTGAAAGGCAGAAAGCTGCTCATTCAATACTTCAGCTTGATAACCGTTTGTTTGCAAATAGGTTAGCAGGGCTGGCAGATGCTCTGCTGTTGTTCTTAAATCATGCAGTAAGATGATAATAGGTTTGTCATTATGTTGAATTTGTTCGATTTGCCCAATAACTCTGTCAACATATTCACCATTTTTATATTTCCAATCCTCACTATCCACTGTCCAATCCCATAGATGAAATCCGGCTGCTTCAACAGCTTCCTTATAGGAAGGCTTCATATATGGTGCTGAACCATAAGGTGTTCTAATTAAGGATGTGCCTGTACCCGTCATTTTCATTAAAGTGGCTTGAGCTATTGCCATTTCGTTCACTACTGTCTTTTCCGAACGATAAATTTTGGCAACATTATGAGTAACTCCGTGTAGGGCGGGGATATGACCATTTTTTATAATCGCATCTAACTCTTTAGGATATGCTCTCATATTAGGCTCAAGCATAAAAAAAGTGGCTTTCATATTATACGTATTCAATGTTTGCAGTATGTCTAATGTAAAGGCGGAAGGTCCGTCATCGAAAGTTAAATAAATGACTTTTTGTTCATTTTGCTGATTTTTCTGTGAGTCTTCGTGTTTTACAGAGCCGTTTTCTTCAAGATTACTAGTTTTTATACTTTGTGCAGGATCATGTTCTTCTGGTTTATTTTTCACTTCTTGATCATCTAGTGGTTGTTTATTTTGTTCTTGAGCCAATTTTTTCTTTAATGTGTAATAAGCTTGAAGCTTGTTATTCATTGAGCCATTCATCTCATCAATATGATCAAAATGCCTCTTTGTAAGTAAGGAATACATAATATTAATAGGCTGTGTTAAACTAGAAACTGCCAATGCCTCACTATGATTATTTGAATTAACCGTTGCAAAAACCAAAGTCAAACAAACCATAATTGAAATCAGTAATTTTCCCCTCGTATATGTTGTCTTTCTCTTCCTTTTTTTTCTCACGGAGGCTCACCTTTCCTGCTAGTATTCGTCTATTAATATTAAGAAAAGTTGTCATATTTAACTATTTCATTACAAAACAATTAAATTTTCACTACAATTCTCCTTTCTTTAAGATTACCTAATCTCTCATTCTTTTTCAATTCTTTCCAATAATTAATAAATATTTTGTAGATAGACGTAATGAAACATGATCTTTCTAAATAATTTGCTCTTAAAATATAAATGTGATAGAATTCTTTCTAACAACATATAGTATTTCTTTTTACCCTTATATACTATATGTTGTTGATATTGCGAATTATTTCTTAATTGATCCAAGGTCTCTTTTTTTATCCGCTCCTCATGGGCGGAATTTTTTTGCGAAAAAAAAGCTCTTGCATGAAGGCAAGAACTGCAATTGTTACGTAATTTCCTAAATACTTATTCATAATCACGGTTTTTGTCATTTTGTTCATACACCTGGGTGATTAATTCTTTAAATCTAATCATCCCATCATCAAGGCTTTCCCTCGGTAAATACCTCGCAGCATAAAGAATTTCCTGCTCAGAGGTCAAAAAAACATTTAGCGGCCCTTCCCCTTTTCCCACCATCTTTTGGCACTTGCTCAAGTATAGAGCAGCAATATCTGGATGCTCTTCCTTGTCAATCATAATGCAAATAAACCGATTATTTAATAATTGGGCTGTCTCCTCATCTTCAAACGAATCCCGACCCATGAGAGCACACAAATGGCAATGACTATCCGCTATATAGACAAACACCAGCTTCCCTTCCCTCTTCGCCTTATCAAACGCTTCCTCCGACCATTCCAGCCAGTTGACCGGATTCCGTTCATGTTTCTTTAAAAAAGGACTTCTGGATAAAACTAACCAATTGTATGTTGGTGAATAACGATCTTCTGATAGGAATGACTGCATTTTTTTCACTTCTCCTTAAATCGGAAAATACGTCAAACTAGACGATAATCTACGATCAATATAAACATATGACATTGATATTATTTCCATTAAGACAAGGAAAAATTAATAAACATTCATGACTTTCAATTAGATGCTAAATAGGTCCGCATA
Organism: Bacillus sp. DTU_2020_1000418_1_SI_GHA_SEK_038; assembly: GCF_032341175.1. NCBI lineage: Bacteria > Bacillati > Bacillota > Bacilli > Caryophanales > Bacillaceae > Bacillus > Bacillus sp. DTU_2020_1000418_1_SI_GHA_SEK_038. The sequence goes on from NZ_CP135435.1 coordinate 2,619,331, forward strand.
ACTTGCTCAGCACCTTGCTCCAACAAAATAGCAGCATTCGCAATGGCTTCTTGAAGAGTGATAGGCGAATTAATAATGCTATGAACACTTGTAATGCCATGTTCATATAAAACATCTATTCCTTTCCCAATCGATCCAGTTAGTGCAAAGACTGGAATACCTTTGATTTTAGCTGCTTCAGCCACGCCCATGGGTGTCTTTCCTGAGGCGGTTTGGAAATCAATTTGACCTTCGCCGGTGAATACACAATCGGCGTCTGCCAAATGGTCACTAAGCCCTGAATATTCAATGACTAGATCAATTCCCCGCTTTGTAACTGATGGAAAAAAGGCTTGGAAGGCTCCGCCAATTCCGCCCGCCGCTCCAGCACCAGGCATATCATGCAGGCGGATGCCTGTTTTTATTCCTACTAAGTCTGCCCAATGTCTTAAGTTGTTGTCTAGAATTTCAACCATTTCTGGTGTAGCTCCTTTTTGCGGTCCAAACACAAAAGATGCTCCATTTTCCCCTACTAATGGATTCTGAACATCCGTGGCAATTAAAAATTCACAATTAGCAATTCGGGAATCGAACTCTTGATCATCAATATGAGCAATCCTTATTAGTTCGGATCCCCCATATCCGACTGGCTCTCCATTTGCATCGAGAAACTTCATTCCTAGTGCTTGAAGCATACCAACCCCACCATCATTGGTAGCACTTCCACCTATAGCTAAAATAAATTTACTGCACCCATCATCTAAAGCCTTTTTAATAAGCTGACCAGTTCCAAAGGTTGTAGCAGTCATAGGATTGAGCCTTGCAGAATCAATGAGACATAATCCTGATGCACTAGCCATTTCGATCACGCATGTTTCCTGATCACCTAAAATTCCATAAGCTGCTTGTACAGGATGGAGTAAAGGCCCCTTTACCTTATGCTCGACTTTATGGCCATTTGTAGCAGAAACTAGACTGTCCATCGTCCCTTCGCCGCCGTCTGCCACTGGAACTAGAACGGTTTCTGCATGCAGAATCGCATTTTTTACCCCTTTTTCAATAGCTTGAGCTGCTTCAAGTGCTGTTAAACTCCTCTTGAATGAATCCGGTGCAATCACTATTTTCATTTTACATGCCACCTTTTTAAATATAATGCATTATATGTAAAGTTTTATTTATAGAAAAATCAGAAAATTATTCAACCTTTATTTACTATTATAAGTTTAAGCTCGTTTAAATGGTATTAAAAAATGTCTAATCAAAAGAGGTCCATGCATGTGGGCATGAACCAAATCTTTTTATATTTATATCAGTATCCCATCCTAGTCACATTCAGCTTACCTTTCTATTAAAATTACCGTTGGACAATCACATATCCAAAGATCATGAATATTTTAGTGAAGTAAGGATAGGAGTGTGCCTTAACCATGATATTACTTAGAGATTCAGAGCTGGAAAATCTTCATACAGAATCTTGGCATAAGAAAGCTTACGAGCTATTTAAGCTAAAAATGACAGATGCGAATCAATTATTTCCTTGTATCCCTGCTCTTTTAGGATTAAAGTCTGGACACCTAAGATACGGCTTCATTGGCAGCCCGTTAAAATATGAGACCTCTTACGAACTGGCTGCAATACTAAAGGAATATTCCTTACATTTTAAAAGCTTTGGAAAATATACGTCCCTTATAATATTTTTTGAAAGTCCAAAAGAAAGCTTGGACTTAGGCGTCCAAGAATATCAAGAACTATTTTGGCAACATCTTATCAATTTAACGAGGCTAGATGAATTGCCTTGGCCCGAAATCATACCATCAAACCCATCTCATCCACTATGGGAATTCTGTTTTCATGGTACACCCTATTTTATGTACTGTGCGACCCCTGCACACATAAATAGAAAGAGCAGAAACTTTCCGTATTTAATGTTAGCCATTACGCCAAGATTTGTTTTAAAAGAATTTCTCGCAAAAGAAAAACAGACTGTTAAAATAAAACAACAAATCCGCAAACGCCTAAAAGAGTATGACAGCATCCCAATACACCCAGCATTAAATTCTTATGGAAATAACGATAACTATGAATGGCAACAGTATTTTCTGCCAGATGATCAAATCATATTTTCACAATGCCCTTTTCATAAGGAAAAATAAAAGGTAAAAAATAAAAAAGCCAAACTTTTTAATCCAATTAGGATAAACAGTTTGGCTTTTTTACAAATAGGCTGTCACTCTAATGTCGAAATTTCCGAGCTGCCATTGTTCTGCTTCTCTTCTAACGTATTTGTCTCGTTCGACTCAACGACAGATTCCAACCCATATCCTGTTGTACTAATCTCGAATTCTGTTTCTTTCCCCTGTGTATTTAATTTATGCTTATTAAGATTGAATTGATCATTTCGCATCATTAACCCTCCAAATTACCTTAATGAAAGCCAATCTGTAACCCTTATTGTTCCTGGAAAAAGCAAATGTCATATTGTCTTAAATACATATAACCTTTGCCCTAAATAATTTAGGAGCGTATATAATCCGGCCCCTAAAATGACTGCAAAGTTTTCTTTCAGAAGGATATGATCCTCTTCAAAAATCCTTAATGCCATATGGCTTACAGTATAAGAAAGAATATAACAACTCAAAATCACGATAATAAAACGAGGAATAGTGGAATTCCATTTTGCTTTACTTTGAAAAGTAAAGCTACGATTTAATAAATAACTTATTAAAGCTCCAACACCATTTCCAATAAAGGTAGAAATCCAATAGGACATTTCTGCTGCATTTAATAGAAAGAGCATAATGGAGAGTCCAATTAACGTATTTAGTACTCCTACTAATAAAAAACGGAAAAAGGTATTAGTTCGTTTCAGATAATTTTCCATAATTACGCTCAAAGAGCTCATGTTCACTGCCCCCATCATTTATTAGAGAACGTGGAATCGGCAAATTGAATGTATCAATGTCAATTATATATTTCGGTCTGCGCTTCGTTTCACTATAAACTTTACCAATGTATTCACCCACCAACCCGATAGAAATTAGCTGAAGGCCACCAATTAGCCAGATTGAAGTGATTAATGATGTCCAACCCGTTTCTGTTTTGCCGGAAAGCTTTAAACTGATAAAATAAATTCCAAATAATAAACTAATAAAAAAGAAAAGAAATCCAATAAGCAGGACAAGACGAATGGGCGTCACAGAAAAGGAGGTTACCCCTTCAAATGAAAAGGCGATCATTTTTTTTAGCGGATATTTCGTTTCTCCGGCACTTCTTTCTTTTCGGTCATAGTAGACGGAGTCAGACTTTAAGCCTAGGATTGGCACAATGCCACGGAGAAAGAGATTCACCTCTTCATAGCGCTGTAACTCATGAAGAGCCCTTTTGCTCATTAATCGAAAGTCAGCATGATTATAAACAAGATCCACACCCATCCACTTCATTAATTTATAAAAACCCTGGGCTGTGCTTCTTTTGAAAAAAGTATCTGTATCCCTTTTTCGCCTAACTCCATAGACGATTTCATTGCCTTCACGAAACTTTAGAATAAATTCACGTATGACAGAAATATCATCTTGAAGATCTGCATCAATGGAAATGACACAATCGGAAACAGTCTTTGCTGCCATTAATCCCGCCAAAAGCGCCTTTTGGTGTCCAACGTTTTTTGCTAGTTTTACCCCCCTAATTAACTCGTCCTCTAAACTCTTTCGATAAATCATTTCCCATGTTTGATCCTTGCTTCCATCGTCTACAAACAAAATTTTACTTTTACTCGAAACCAATCCCTCTTTTTCAAGCTCTCGGAGGGAACTGCTTAACTGTGACATCGTAGCTGGGAGAATTTCTTCTTCGTTATAACAGGGAACAACTATTGTGAGCACTGGGTGATTCATTTTGATTCCTCCTGGTGTTAGATTGCCTTGTATAAATAGACTTTCCAAACGGAACTCGATGATTCGAACGTCCTTTCTAAGCTCAAATTGTTTTCAAATGCATTATCAATGGGAACGGCAGAAAAAATATACTTCCCACCCATTTCTTTAAATGGCTTGATGTTGAGCTCAAGGTTTTTTAGTCGCTTTTTTGAATTTTTTTTAAACATATAGCGTTTACCTAATTCTGCTGTAAAAATATAGCATCGCCCGCCCCATTCATCGAAATAAATTCGAATCGTTTTATTTTTTGCCAATTCCTTTTCGATAATTTTCCTGAATTGATTTTTATAAGTAAGAGGGTAGAAATTATTATACGTATCAAGGGTATAAAACCCGTTATATTGGGCGATAGCCGGGTGAATCCCAATGCTGGCCACTCGATAATCTTCCTGGGGGATTCCTATGTAATCTTTAATCTCATTAAATTGGTCCTCGGCGAAAAACTGCTTAAATGTTGGCTTTGTTTGAAAGATAATTTCTTCATTTGTTAGTGAACAAACAATAAGCTGTGCAGCAACAAGTATAGGAACCGTCCTTTTCCACGGTGTAACCAAAAGGATCTTTAATGACAAAGCAAACAGTACATAAATGACTAACGGTCTCAGAAAATGATATCGGGCAAAATTAAAGGTATCCAAAAAGTGAAATCTCTCAGTTAATGGCAGCCATCCCTTGTAAAACCAAAAGGCGTACCATGCAGACAAAGCGATATTTAGAATAAATAATAATATAAAGGTTCTTTCCTTTTTCCAGATTTTCTTTCTGATAATGATGAATAATGCCAAAATCATTACTGGCAGGATGACTAAAGTATGTATAGTTGCAGCATGATGATGTCCATAAATGAAATTTTTATAGGTAAGTCTAATAGAGCGCCATAAGGATAGCCTTGCGTGAAAATATTCATCTCTACTGTTAGGTTCATCATCAAATAGAAAAGAATAGACGAGCCGATATTCCACTATTGCATACATAAGAGTCATAAAAACAATAGACAAAAGAAAACGCCCATTCCACCTCTTTGTTCTAATAACATCAATCAGCCAAAATATCCCCATAGCCGTAAGAAAAAAGAAAAAGCCTAAAACAATACTAGAATAGAAAGGAAGAAGAGTTAGCACTAAATAGCTTTTCCGCATTTTCTCCTTTTTCCGGATATTGAGAAAAGCCCATAAGGCTAAAGGCATACCAAGAGTGCTTAACATTCCTGATGGCCAAAAAGGTGTAAAGGCAAATGCAAGAGAGGTACCAACGTTGATTGCTAGAATATTCCACTGTTTCCCCGAAAGAAAATGGGTTTTCAAAAGTAAATACATTCCTATGAACGCCAACACCCTAGTAATCGTCTGGCTGAGCGCATAAGCCGTCATCGGAGGAAAGAGGGCATATAGCCAAACGATCAGGCTAAATTCAGTTCCAAATGCATTTCGGGATAATTGTCCATTAATAATTTGCGGAATAACGGCATCGGCTGGCCCGATTAATTGTCCGCTTTCAGCTAGAACTTTATACCAGGCTAAATTCGAATCCAAATTATCATGAACCCGAATATGTGCATTCTCCCCTAATATAAACAGTGGAGAAACAAAAACAGCTAAGGCAAGAAAGGCAAAAATTAATAACCTTCTTTCGATATGATTTTTTTGAATTGGCATTTATTCATACACCTCAAAAGCATTTTCCCTGCAAAAATCTTCTTATCATAATAGTTTTAAGTTGCTCTTTGTGCAGGAAAATATTCCTTTTTGCTCTTTTTCTGTAAACAGTTGGGATAAGACAGCCTCTTCCATTCATAGAAATGGAACGGGATAGCCAAATGATAAGGGGGATCATGGATGATAAAAAAAGCAGTCATTCCTGCCGCTGGTTTAGGAACCCGATTCCTGCCGGCAACAAAAGCTCAGCCAAAGGAAATGCTCCCAATCGTGGATAAACCAGCCATCCAATATATTATTGAAGAAGCGATTGCGTCAGGGATTGAAGATATTATTATTGTAACAGGAAGGAATAAAAGAGCTATAGAAGATCACTTTGATAAATCAGTAGAAATGGAATTGCTTTTAAAGAGAACTGGAAAAATAGAAATGCTGCATGAGGTCCAGAAAATATCTGAAATGGCCGATATTCACTATGTTAGACAAAAGGAACCATTAGGTTTAGGTCATGCCGTCTTTTGTGCAAAGAAATTTATCGGAAATCAGCCATTTGCTGTTCTATTGGGTGATGACATTCTTGATCATAAAGAGCCAGCCTTAATGCAAATGATTAATCAATTCAAAAAAATGGGAACAAGTATTATCGGCTGTAAAGAGGTACCGCGCTCGGAAGTTAATAAGTATGGTATTATCGGCTATACAGAACAAAAGGGGGAACTGTTTAAAGTTGATAGTTTGATTGAAAAACCTTCCATTGCTATGGCGCCATCCTCACAAGCAATTATTGGAAGATATATTCTAACCCCACAAATTTTTGAAATTCTTGACCATGTACAGCCAGATAAAAATGATGAAATCCAGCTAACGGATGCTTTGCATTTACTGCTAGAGCACGAGTCTATTTTTTCATATATTATCAAAGGAAAACGGTATGATATTGGTGATAAATTCGGCTTTCTGGAAGCGTCCATTGATTTTGCATTAAAGAGACCTGAATTAAGAGAAAAACTATATCTGTACCTAAAACAAATTCATTTATGAAAAGCAGATTTACTTTTGTAGCCCTCTGGATGCTTTTTGTGCCATCTCCAAGCATCCTGTATTATTTTACGAATAGAAGATTTACTTGGTTTCCAGCCTAATATTTTAAAAGCTTTATCTGAACATGCAATTAATTCTGCGGGATCGCCACTCCTTCTTTCGCCTACTATCACCTTTATATTCTTCCCCGTTTCCTCTATAGAAGTGCTTATTACTTCCTTTACCGAATATCCCGAAGTATTGCCAAGATTCAATACATCACTTTTCCCTCCGTTTTGTAAGTAACGGAGTGCCATTAAATGAGCTTCTGCTAAATCCTCTACATGAATAAAGTCACGGATACAAGTTCCGTCCTTTGTCGGATAATTGTCTCCATAAACCGTTACATATTCTCTTATTCCTAGTGCTGCCTGCAGAATAATCGGAATTAAATGGGTTTCTGGTAGATGATCCTCTCCTAATTCACCTGTCTCCTTGGCACTCGCGGCATTGAAATATCTAAGCGAGACATAGCTTGCATCAAAGGCATCTCCCCACCATTTAATCATCCTCTCCATTGCAAGCTTTGTCTCACCATATGGATTAGTGGGCTTAAGTGGAAAGTTTTCTTTAATTGGCTGTACATGCGAATCCCCATAAACGGCGGCAGAAGATGAGAATACTAGGTATTTAACACCGTACCTGCTCATCACTTCAAGCAGAATCCGTGTTCCGCTTACGTTTACATCGTAATACTTTAAAGGGTCATTCGTTGATTCTCCGACAAGTGAAGCGGCCGCAAAATGAAAAACTGCCTCTATTTTTTCCTTCATAAAAATATTCATTACACTTTCTGAAGAACGAATATCACTCTTGTAAAAAATCGCCTTTGGATGAATGGCCTCTCGGTGGCCAGTTTGCAGATTATCGATGACAATTACTTTCATACCCTTCTCAATTAAATATGCCACAAGATGTGAGCCAATATATCCTGCCCCGCCAGTTACCAAAATGGCCATTTGTTCTCCCCCTTAACTGTATTTCTCCTTTCTCTATATGCCAAAGTAATTGACAGTATTCTCCCGAAAGAACATTAAAAAAACGCCTGCTCGACTAAGCAGACGTTCTTTAAAATGGATCATTTTTCACCACGATTACTTTTATCTTCATCTATCTTTAAATCTGTTTCAGAAGGAGTAAGCTCTTCTGAAGCTTCTGTTTGGAATTGCAGCTGTCTCGGACGTATAGGGCTGGTTTTCATATTGGTGATAATCTGATTTGCCATATATCTATGAAATATGATTTCAAAAAGGGCGACTCCAGCGGCAGCAACGAGAGACATCGTCACAATATTTTCTCTTAGCGTCAAACTTATACTTAATGACCAAATCACGAAAAATGCAAGAACATAATCGGTTATTGTCGCTATGAAATTATTAGTCCTAGGCAGCACTAGAAAGTCGCCAAGAATATAGGAAGTTGCTGCTAATGTTAGGGAAGTTAAAAAAACCATTCCAAAGGACATGCCGTAAAATAAGCCAAGTATAATATATAGCAGGACTAAACATGAAATAAACTTTAACACAAATGCTTTTACATGTTTCACAACATCATCTCCTTTTTAGTCTATTTTGCTTATATGGGGCTTATCCTATACAGCTTTGGGATTTGTGAATTAAAGTTTCTATTTGCCTTTTTCCTTATCTTTATCTTTCATTTCCGGCTTTTCATTCATGACTCTATAAAATTGTGTATTCATGCTGCCTTGAATAATATCCTCCAAAAAAAATTGACCAATCAATTTTAAATACTCATCATCATCGAACATCTTTTTATTCTGCAGCTCCATTTCCGCGAGCCCTTCGTAAGTTGAAATGACAGCGTATGTATGGTCCTTGCCCGTGATTGGTGTTAGGATTTCTACTTTATGATTATAATTTTCATTTCTGTATTTCTTAATTTCAAGTAAATTATCTAATCCATCTTTAAATTTATCTTGTTTTATTTCAAAGGTTTGGTAAACGATGACCGACATGTTTCATATCCTCCAGTATGAGTATTTAAGAAGATTTATTTTATTATTTTCCTAATTGGATTATTTATTCTTTACGAAAATTTGTCGTACAACCCCTAACGAGCGAATAGAATGTGTACAAACCTATAAGTTGAATAATACATAGCAAGGAGAATAATTATGGGAATCTTTTTGGGTTATGTCTTTCTCGGGCTTACCTTGGCTGCACCGATTGGACCAGTGAATGCAGCACAATTAGATAAGGGAATTAAAAATGGCTTCCTCCATGCTTGGCTAGTAGGCTTTGGAGCGATGATTGCAGATATCCTATACATGATAGCTGTTTTTTGGGGTGTAGTTCAGTTTCTTGAAATACCCATTGTCAAAACCTTTTTGTGGTCCTTTGGATTCTTTGTTCTCATTTATACAGGATTTGAAAGTATTCAAAGTGCCGGAAAAATTGAGTTAACAACTCGTAACAAAAGTGAATCAGCAATCAAGTCATTCCTTTACGGTTTTTTCATCTCCATTTCTAATCCTTTAACTATTTTATTCTGGCTTGGCATTTTCGGATCTGTCTTGGCAAAGACAGCTACGCAATATGATCAGCTTCATTTGTTAACATATAGTTCTGCCATTATTGTTGGTTTATTAATTTGGGATGTGACGATGGCGGGAATTGCGAGCAGCTTTAGAAGATTTTTGTCTGGAAAAATTCTTGCAGGTATCTCTATTTTTTCAGGTATTTCATTAATTGGGTTCGGAATTTATTTTGGGTATGAAGCGGTTCTTTTATTATTTTTCCAATAAAAAGATGACCATAGGTTGATTTCTGGGGTTGTCCTCTAATTTCCATTAGACGATCAACCCATGTTTCTTAAAAATTTTATGCTTCTTGTGGGTTATACCCTCCTTTACTACCCTTTCGTTTCTTTATTAAGTTCATAATTAATAGCACACTTATCACTAAACCAACAAAAAGAATACTCACGAAAAATCCTGGGCGGCTTGACTTTTCGAATAGGGTTCCGCTTATTGCGAGCAAAATTAAGCCCATCCCTATAAAGCGTTTCACATGATCGAATTTAGTAGCTTTGATTAGTCTCGGAAAAGAGATAAGAATAAAAAACCAATTATATAACAGCATTAACCCAGCTGCTGTCGTAATATATTCATACACACTATCAGGCATGACTAATGCCATGACAACAGACGTTACTAGTCCACCAATTGTTAAGGCAAGTGCCAGGGGAGGAACTTTTAGCTTCCCCTTCTTAGAGAATATTTTCGGGGCATCTCCATCTTCTGCTAAAGTGACAATCATACTGGTTACCGCAAATAGAGAAGCTGCCATGGTAGAAAAGCCCGCAATAATAATGCCTCCTGTAAATACATGCGGAAAAAAGGTGATATCATATTTATCAAGAGCAATAACAAAGGGACTTTCATTTTTACTAAATTTATCTATCGCTGCCAATCCTGTCGCTAAAGCTAAAGAGATTAAGTAAATAGTCGTTAAGATGATTAGCATAACAGAACCTGATTTACGAACATCTTCTTTATTTTTTAATCTAGTGGCTAATATCCCCATAATTTCTATCCCGCCGAAAGCATAAAATCCAAAGATTAGTGCAGACCATAAGCCATAAAATCCTCTAGGCAAGATTTCCTCTCTATTAGCAGGAATTTTAAAGTCTTTAATGTCTCCTCCAAACAACCCAAATAAGACAGTTGCTGCCAGAATAATAAACATAAAAATAGCAGCAATTTTAATAACGGCAAAAACATTTTGGGCTTTCTCAAAACCCTTTGTTCCTATGACAATGACGATAACCCCTAATACTGCGTAAATAGAGGAAAAAACCCAAAGCGGCACATCTGGGAACCAGAAGCGTGTCAGTAATGATAGTGCAGTCAACTGGCTTCCGGTTATCAGCATTTCAGAAAACCAATAGACCCAGCCGCTGCTAAATCCTGCCCAACGTCCATATGCTTTTTTCGCGTACGAACGAAATGCCCCTTTTTGCGGGTCTTTTGCGGACATTTTTCCTAAGGCGTCAAAAACGGTGTAAGTGCCGATCGCAGCTAGAATAAAGGCTATTAAAATAGCGGGACCTGTCATTCTAACACCAATTCCTGATCCAACAAAATACCCTGTTCCAATAATGCAGCCAACACCGATTAAAGACAGCTGCCACCAAGCTAATTTTTTTCCTTCTTCGCTTTTATCCCCTTTGTCACCAGCACGAGCAGGTATCTCCATGTAAATCCCTCCCTTAAACTCCAAATTATTATTTGTGCTTTGTCCTTAAATATGTATCTTGAAGCGGTCTAACCATAAAGAATAATTCATCACGAAACGTTTAAAAATAAGATCCAAGGAGGGATTAAAATGGATAATCATTGTTTTTATTGCAGGATTGAAACCGGGGAAAAAGAAATACATCACGTCACTTTTCAAGTATCGGATAAGGACAAAGATGAAATTCTTTGTCCTGATTGTTACCAGGAATGGCTGCATGGAATTAAAGGTTAATACATACAAAAAGGACTTTTCTCAAAGTTGGAAAAGTCCTTCTTACTGTTCAATTTACATAACATATTTATTTTCATTCATACTTCATATTCAACGCTTTTTGTGCATTATTAAGATCATTTTGCAAAAGCTGCCCGAAATCATATGAAGGATAGTAACCCTTCCGATACATATAAAGGTAAATACTTTCATGGCCATTAATCACTCTGATCATTTGGTTTACTAAAACTTTTCTTAACTCAGGGGTAGCTGTTTCTGTTATGGCAACTGCATAATTACGGACGGCCGTTTTTAGCAGCACCAAAAGGTCACCGGCATAAAAAGCAATATCGTCCCCTACTGGTTCATTTCTTCCTGGTGGAATCGGGGCTGAGGGGTAATATCGGATTAGTTCATTTAGGTTTTTTTCCATATCTTTTATGGATTTCCGATAAATAACTTTAAGTTCATTGTCACTTGCTTTTTTAAATGCCATTTTCAATTTCATTAATCCAATTGATTGAAAACCGACTAACTCATGAATTTCAAGGGTTTCATGCCAGGCTAACGTTTTTCGAATATCATAATTCATTTCTTATCCTCCATTATTAAATAGTGCACACACCCTATCCTATTCCAAATATGGTGAGTAGATATTTGTCCCTTCTTCTATTTCTGACTAGAAAATATTTATTAAGAAAATGCTAATATTAATTTTGTGCGCTTCTTGAATGGTGGCACCAAAATAAAGAATTTATCAAAAAGAAAAATATTAAATATTCCCTCTATTTTAAAAAGGTTGTCAAAATAACGCATTTGACTTATAATCGAAAAAGTTACATATATATAGTGTTTATTTTTGTTCAATAACACAATATACAGTGATAAACCAATAAATATGGTGTCCCTTTATGGACTTAATAGGGAATCTGGTGAAAATCCAGAACTGTTCCCGCAACTGTAAGTGCTATCGAAATAAGTAGAAACCACTGTCTTTTTTTAAGATGGGAAGGACTTAAAGTAGGCTAAAGCACAAGTCAGGAGACCTGCCATATTTATAACGTGTTATCTTCTTCGGGAGTTGGGAAGGTAAAACGAGGGTATTTTGATAGACTATTTTTTTTATATTCTATTATCATATCAGCGTTTTACTTACCCATCCTCGTCTTGAGAGATGGGTTTTTTGTATTTTTAAAAAAGTAAAGGGGACTTGATAATGAATACATCTATTGTAACGGAATTAGATTCAGTATTAGCGGAGTTAGACAGAGCTTCAAACACTTATAAGATAAACGTGGAACCACTAAAACATCAGTTGAAAGAACTGCAAAGAACCGAGTCATCTTTAAATCAGCATGCACTTCTTTATTCACTGAATAATATATCTATGGAACAGCCTAACTGGACCTTTCTAGCAGCTCATTTATATTTAAATGAATTGTATGTAAAGGCTGCAAAAAATAGAGACTATAACGAAAGTCTAAAATATGGTGACTTTTATCATCTTGTAAAAGAACTCACGACTATTGGGATCTATTCGGAAGATCTACTAGCTTACTATTCAAAAGAGGAAATCAAGGAAATTGAAAAGTATATAGATCCTGAGAAAGATTATTTATTTAACTATGTTGGCCTTTTTCTTCTTGCTGATCGTTACCTTGCCAAGGATTATGAGAAAAAAATATTTGAGCTGCCACAGGAACGATTCATGATCATCGCGATGACATTAATGAAAAATGAAGATAAGTCAAAACGATTATCATTTGTCAAAGAAGCTTATTGGGCATTAAGCAATCTATATATGACTGTTGCAACCCCAACACTTTCTAATGCCGGAAAAAGCTATGGACAGCTTTCTTCTTGTTTTATCGATACGGTAGATGATTCCTTAGACAGCATCTATTTAAATAATTGGGATATTGCCAGATTAAGCAAGGATGGCGGTGGAATAGGCATTTACTATGGGAAGGTTCGGGCTTTAGGGTCAGATATAAAGAGATTTAAGGGCAATTCTTCTGGTGTTATTCCCTGGATTAGACTTGTTAATGATACGGCTGTCAGTGTCGATCAGTTAGGGCAAAGACAAGGAGCCATAGCCATTTATTTAGATGTTTTTCACAAGGATATTATGAATGGGTTTTTAGATTTAAAGACAAATAATGGGGATGAGCGCCGGAAAGCCCATGACATATTTACAGGAGTAGCGATTCCAGACCTATTCATGAAGAAACTTGAAGAAGTTGATGAAACTGGTAAAAGCATTGGCGAGTGGCACACCTTTTGTCCGCATCAAGTTAAACAGGTTATGGGATGGAAGGATGAGAATGGAAACCCATTGGGACTTGAGGATTATTATGATGAGGTCGAGGAAAAACACTTTACGAGAAAATACGAAGAAGCAGTTAACCATCCCCTTCTTCCTAGAAAAACATACCGCGCAATGGATATTATGGCAAGAATGATGGTTTCACAATTGGAAGCTGGTACACCTTATATGTTTTATCGAGATGAGGTTAACCGCCAAAATCCAAATAAACATGTAAAAGGAAATGGAAGAACTTCTATTTATTGCAGCAATTTATGCACAGAAATTATGCAGAACATGTCAGCGACTGTTATTCAGAATGAATATCAAGATGAGGATGGAAATATTATTATTGTTCGGAAGCCTGGAGATTTTGTTGTATGTAATTTATCTTCTATTCATTTGCCAAATGCGGTGAAGGCAGATGTATTGGAACGCCTAATTCGAATCCAAATGAGAATGCTTGATAATACAATCGACATTAATCAAATCTCCGTTGGACAAGCAAAATGGACGAACCAGAAATATAGAGCAGTTGGATTAGGAACATTTGGCTGGCATCATCTCTTGGCTATTAAGGGAATTCATTGGGAATCTATCGAAGCGGTTGAGTACGCAGATAATTTATATGAGGATATCGCTTATCTTGCAATAAATGCCTCAATGGAGCTTGCAAAAGAAAAAGGTGCATACAAATTATTCAAAGACTCTGAGTGGCAATCAGGAGAATATTTTAAACGAAAAGATTATTCATCTGAACGATGGAAGTATTTACAAAAAGATATCCAAATTAACGGAGTCAGAAATGGCTGGATGATGGCTGTTGCTCCAAACTCTTCAACGGCAAAAATTGGAGGATCAACCGATGGCATCGATCCACTATATGCGATCGAATATGCAGAAGAAAAGAAAAACTTCAAATTCAAAGTTACTGCACCTGATTTAGATCATAACACATACAACTATTATCGCCGTGTAAGGCATGAGTTAGACCAATTATGGAGCATCAAGCAGAATGCAGCACGACAACGGCATATTGATCAGTCAATTAGCTTCAATCTTTATGTTCGCCATGATATAAAAGCAAGAGATTTATTGCAGCTTCATTTAGAAGCCTGGAAGCACGGTTTAAAAACGACCTATTATGTACGCAGTACTTCACAAACTGAAATTGAAGATTGCGAAGCTTGCCATAGTTAATATATCAGCCTATTTTCCGATTATATCGGTGACTTTTTTGATATTTCAGCGACTTTCCGGGTATATCAGCGACTACCCGGAATAAGTTGAAAACCATTTTTAAAAGGAGCGATTCTATGTCACACCAACAATTATTAACAAAAATCAAATTGCTAAATCCTGAGTTCCCTAATAAATCTACTAATCTGATAAACGGTCAAGCATCAGGGATCCTAAATTGGAATGACATTAGATATCCACAAATGTATCGAATGTATCAGACCTTATTATCTAACTTTTGGAAGGCCCAAGAAATCAATATGCAGGATGATATTAAACAGTGGGACTCCTTGAGCACCATTGAACAAGATGTTTTTTTACGAATTAACACGCAACTGGCCTCACTTGATAGTTTACAAACGCCTATGATGACACAAGTGATGGATTATGTAACAGACCCAAGCTTTAAAGCTATATTTGCAGTTATTTCGCAGCAGGAGGCGGTTCATAATGAATCTTATTCTTATATATTAAGTTCTCTTATTCCTATTCAGGAGCAAATAGCCCGTTTTGACCAAGCGAAGGATGATCCAATTGTACGAAAGCGTAATCAATTAATTCTAGAATCGTATGAAAAGTTCAGAAATAGCCCAAACCTGCAAAATTTATTCGAGCTTGGAATTAACTCGATTAATTTAGAAGGAATTTATTTCTATGCAGGCTTTGCCTTTTTCTATAACTTGGCCCGTCAGCAAAAAATGCTTAAAACGAGTTCCATGATTAGTTATATTCAACGTGATGAAATGCAGCATGCATACTTCATTGCGCAATTTATCCGTATTCTTCTTACTGAAAATCCTGAATTAAACTCAGAGCAAAATATTCAATATGTCTATAATACTATCCAAAAAGCAGTCAAGCTTGAAAAAGAATGGGCTCATTATATATTGAAGGATATTCAAGGAATCAATTTAGAGGAATTTGAGGGCTATGTTGAATACCTCGCGAATAAACGGCTTCGGCAATTAGGCCTTGAAAACCTATATGAGGGACGGGAAAATCCGATGCCTTGGATCCATGTTTTTAGCGATGAAATGATGAATGAAACGAAGTCTGATTTCTTTGAACAAAAGTCTCGTACGTATACAAAGGTTTCTCAAGACAACGGTTTTGATGAGCTATGAGAATCGGCTTAATTTATACCTCGATTAGCGGAAATACAAAGGAATTGGCCTTAATATTATATGATCAGTTCAAGAAAAGAAATTTAGATGTTTATTTATATACCATTGAACAATTTACCTGTAATCGGTTAGATGAATTTGATGCGGTTGTTGTTGGTACTTACACCTGGGGTAATGGGGAAATTCCGGAAGAAATGATGTATCTTTATCGGGAGTTTGAGAAAATCAATAGAAGTAATATGGTCACTGGCATATTCGGGACTGGGGACAGTTTTTATCTTCACTACTGTGGAGCGGTCGATATGTTTAGAGACCTATTGAAAGTAAGAACAGATTTATCGGTTACTTTAAAAGTTGAATTATTGCCCCAAAATCAAGACTTAACAAGATGCGAAAAATTCGTTGATTTAATTTTAGCACGCCTTGAAAATTTGATATCGCATTGATAGATGATAAAATGTAATAGCAATAGTTGGCAAAAATAAAAATATCAAGGAGTGTTGCAAATGGCTGTTAATGTATATCTTAACTTTAATGGAAATTGCCGAGAAGCGGTTGAATATTATGCTGACGTTTTTGAAACAGAAAAACCTAAAATTATGACGTTTGGAGAAAATCCTCCAAACCCAGATTATCCTCTGCCAGAGGAAGCAAAAAATCTTGTCATGCATACGAGACTGAATATAAGCGGAAGTAATGTTATGTTTTCTGACGTTTTTCCAGGCATGCCTTTTATTGAAGGAAATAATATTAGCCTTGCAGTCGTCAGTACAAATCTTGATGAAATGAAATCTCAGTTTAACAAATTAAAAGAGGGCGGACAAGTAGGTGTGGAGCTTCAGGAAACCTTCTGGACCAAACTGTATGGCCAAGTTACAGATAAATTCGGCATTGTCTGGCAATATAATTATGATAATGGCGAAAGTGTTATGTAGGTGTTAATTACAGACTTTTCCACCTTATAAGATGTGCTTGCTATTACATATAAAGACCTATGAAAAGTCCAATGTGACTATTCATAGGTCTTTGCTAATTATTAATACTTCATTACTCCGCCAGTATTTGCTGATGTCACAAGCTTCGAATATCTTGCTAAGTAGCCTTTTTTCACTTTCGGTTCAAAGCCCTTCCAGTTTGCTTTTCTTCTTTCCATTTCCTCATCAGAAATTTCCAGCTGGATAGTCCGTTTCTTTAAATCAAGCTCAATGATATCGCCATCTTCTACAAATGCGATTGGGCCTCCCTCAGCAGCTTCAGGAGAAATATGGCCGATTGAGATTCCTCTTGATGCACCTGAGAAACGTCCGTCTGTAATTAATCCAACTTTTGCTCCAAGCCCTCTTCCTACGATTTGTGAAGTAGGTGCAAGCATTTCTGGCATACCAGGACCACCTTTTGGCCCTTCATAGCGAATAACCACGACATGCCCTTCTTGTACTTTACCCGTAATGATGCCAGAAAGTGCGTCTTCTTGAGAATCAAAGCAAATCGCTGGTCCTCTATGGTAGCCGCCAACCGATTCATCAACTGCACCTACTTTAATAATCGAGCCGTCCGGAGCTAGGTTTCCGAATAATACAGCTAGTCCTCCCTGCTCGGAATGTGGATTATCTAATGGCCGGATAACATTCTTGTCCAAAATATCACTGCCCGCAACATTTTCGCGAATTGTTTTTCCTGATACCGTTAAACAATCACCATTAAAGGCACCTGGCTTCTTAAGAAGCTCATTGATAATTGCGCTAACCCCTCCTGCATTATGCACATCTTCAATATGATAATCTGAAGCTGGAGCGATTTTCGCTAAATGCGGTACACGGGTTGCAATTTCATTAATACGCTCTAATGAATACTCAATTTCTGCTTCATGTGCCAAGGCTAGAGTATGAAGAACTGTGTTTGTAGAGCCGCCCATCGCCATATCTAAAGCAAATGCGTTGTCGATTGCATCGATTGTTACGATATCACGAGGTTTAATATCTCTCTCAATGAGTTCCATTAATTGCTTAGCAGATTGTTTAACAAACTCTTTACGTTCCTCTGCGACAGCTAGAATCGTACCATTACCAGGAAGTGCAAGGCCAAGCCCTTCCGCTAAACAGTTCATGGAGTTTGCAGTAAACATCCCTGAGCATGACCCGCAAGTAGGACAGGCGAGTTGCTCAATTTCTAGTAATCTTGCTTCATCAATTTTACCTGATTGGAAAGCTCCTACCCCTTCAAATACAGATGTTAAGTCGAGCGGATTACCTGCACTGTCTGTTCCTGCCTTCATCGGTCCGCCGCTGACGAAGATTGTTGGGATATTGAGGCGAAGTGCCGCCATCATCATTCCAGGAGTAATTTTGTCACAGTTAGGAATACATACCATTCCATCGAACCAATGTGCTGCAACAACTGTTTCAACAGAATCTGCAATGATTTCACGGCTTGGCAAAGAATATCTCATTCCAATATGCCCCATCGCAATCCCATCATCGACACCGATCGTGTTCATTTCAAACGGAACTCCACCTGCTTCACGGATAGCATCTTTCACAATTTTACCGAATTCTTGTAAGTGAATATGTCCTGGAACTATATCAATATATGAATTGACTACCGCAATAAACGGCTTTCCAAAGTCCTCTTCTTTAACACCTGCTGCACGAAGTAAGCTTCTGTGAGGCGCACGATCAAATCCTTGTTTTATCATATTACTGCGTAGATCTGCCACGTTTAATCCCTCCACATTTCTTTTTCAAATTTTATACATATTTTAATTGATAAATATTATTTAATTATCCTAAATAATATTATAATTTAACACTATATCTTGCATAATGTAAAGGAAAAACTTTAAAAATTCAGTATTTTTATAGTATAGAATGTCCACTGCTTCCTATTTCAAAATAATTAATTCACGGATTTATTTATAAGCAAAAAAAAATGCCCCTATTGGACACTGTTTTCTGGGATTTGATTATCTATTGAAGCTTCTCAACTGCTGATTCCCTATTTTCATACCATAGCTTAAGATGTGTGAGGATTGCGAAAACTAGAAATGCATTCATTGCCCATACAGAAATAAAAGGCGCCATACCGCCAAAATCAATTGAATAATACCCTTTTAACACCATAACAATATAAGATTCAATGAAAACTAAAATAAATCCACCGATCCCTGCAATTGCCGTACGAACCATTTCTATCACACCTTCTATCGATCTTTTATACACAAAATTTAAATATATTTATAATAATAATTATAATTTAAAAGCTGTCAGCCTTCAATAAAAATTTCATAAATTAGTCAAAATTAAGCATTAATATTTCTTGACAAACCAATCCCCTCTATAAATAAACATTTTTCTTGAAATTTTCACATTTTATTTACATTTACGTGAAATGGATCACAGAAATGTTAAATATAGGGATATTTTTGCTACTATATTCATGTATTCATCAAAAAGTTGGGAGAGATATGTATGTTTGTTAATTGGTTAAGAGAAAATCAATTATCTGCTGGATTTTTGACTATTATTCGATTGTATCTTGGTTATTCTTGGATCAGGGCGGGATACCATAAAGTTACAGATGGATTTGATGCTTCTGGATATTTACAAGGAGCCATCGCGAAAGCCTCAGGGGAGAATCCAACGGTACAAGGATGGTGGGCTAGCTTTTTAGAAGGATTTGCCCTTCCAAATGCAGGTCTATTTAGCTTTTTAGTTGCATGGGGAGAACTATTAGTAGGATTAGGTTTAATTCTTGGCTGCTTAACGACTGCTGCTGCATTTTTTGGAATCATTATGAACTTTGCCTTTATGTTTTCAGGAACAATAAGTACAAACCCGCAAATGATATTATTAACAATATTCATTTTAATCGCCGGATATAATGCTGGGAAAATCGGAATAGACCGCTACATTATTCCTATTATCAGAAACCAAATGAAAGGAAAATCTACTAGATCAGAAATCGCATCATCCTAGTCTATGGTTGCAGGGCAAGGCAAGCTATTAGATAGCTTGCCTTGCCTTTTTTTCTTCCTTTGTAAAAGTTAAAAAGAAAAATAATAAGAAGCTTAGCAATAAGATGGACCCACCAACAATGTAGAGAATCGTGTTGACGGCACTTGGAAGAAATGCAGGTTTAAATATATAGAGAGCCATGCCCCCTGTTAATCCGATAGAACCGATAATAGCAGTATATACATGAAGCTTTGCTAAGATTCCAATTTTCGGGGAAAATACTTTATAGTATACTGCCCATGCAAATAGTGTTAACCAGCCAACAACAAGTATATGGGCGTGAATAGGTCTGAACGCATAATCCCCTGCCCCAGCCATATGTGACCCTAAGAAAGCGCCAATAAATCCAAATAGTGCTGAAAGTCTTAATAATAGCTTACTATAATTGTTCATATTTTCCATCTCCAATTTGTATTTTTTCCGATTCATTCTAAATCAAATCCCAATTTATAATATACAACGGGTTCTATATATTAGGAAAGGCTAACATCAATAAGAGCTTTGAAGTTTTCCCCCTCATTTTCTTATAATAAGCTTCTAATATGAACAGAAGATGAACATCCTTTTACAAATTGGAAATCTCCCTATGATAGTTTTATATGTTAACTAAAAATAAAATAAGTTGACATATACTTAGGTTAGCCATTATCCTTGATTTATATTTACTAATAATGTTTGGAGGATAGGGAAATGAAAAAGAGATTAAGAACCATTGATTTAACGCTTGCTGGTATGTTTGTAGCTTTGATGTGTGTAGGAGCAAATATAACTACATTTGTTCCCTTTATGGTTATAGGCGGTGTACCGATTACGTTGCAAACATTTGTTGCCATATTATCTGGAGCTATTTTAGGCAGCCGGCTAGGAGCCATTTCAATGGCCGTTTATGCCTTTGTCGGTCTTGCAGGTGCGCCAGTATTTGCTAAATTTGGCGGAGGTATGTCATCCTTAATTAGCCCGACTTTTGGCTTTATTCTCTCTTACATTCTTACAGCCTATGTAACTGGAAAAATCATCGAAATGAAAAAGAGTATCCCCGTTTATATTAGTGCAGCTTTAATTGGAATGGTTATTAATTATGTTATTGGCACAAACTGGATGTATTTTGCCTATAAGCTTTGGGCAGCTGCTCCGGATGGATTTACTTATAAAATGGCTTGGATGTGGATGGTTGTGCCATTGCCAAAGGATATTGTTCTTGCCGTTTGTGCTGGGATCATGGCAAATCGACTTGAGCATAAGGTTTTTGCCCGCAGTCAATTTAGAAAAATCCAACGAGCTTCCTAATTATTATTTCAAAAGGAGGAGAAAGCGATGGGGAACTGGCAAAGTCTTGCTGAAAAAGTATTAGAAGGGTATGAGCTTACGAATGAAGAAGCTCTTAGCGTATTAAATTGCCCTGATGATGATCTTCTAGCGCTATTACATAGCTCATATAAAATCCGCCGCCATTATTATGGAAATAAAGTAAAGCTTAATATGATCATAAATACGAAATCTGGGCTTTGCCCTGAAAACTGCGGCTACTGTTCACAATCAAGTGTATCAACTGCACCAATTGAAAAATATCGCATGATGGATAAGGATTCCATCGTTAAAGGTGCCCAGCAAGCATTTAATATGAATGTTGGCACTTATTGCATTGTTGCTAGCGGAAGAGGTCCGAGCAATAAAGAAATTGACCAAGTCGTTTCCGCTGTTAAAGAAATTAAAGATAAATACAATCTCACTGTATGTGCATGTCTTGGATTGTTGAAGCCAGAACAGGCTTCCATGCTTAAAGAAGCCGGCGTTGACCGCTATAACCATAATATTAACACATCCGAAAATCACCATGAATCCATAACAACTTCACACACATATGAAGACCGGGTCAACACCGTTGAATTAGTTAAAGAATACGGTATTTCTCCTTGCTCGGGTGTAATTATAGGCATGCGCGAAACAAAGGAAGATGTCGTTTCAATGGCCAGAAGCTTGAATGCTTTAGATGCAGATTCCATCCCTGTTAATTTTCTTCATGCAATTGACGGAACTCCACTTGAAGGAACGAAGGAATTAAATCCGAGATACTGCCTTAAAGTATTATGTTTAATGCGACTTATTAATCCAACAAAGGAAATTCGCATTTCCGGCGGACGTGAAGTAAATTTGAGAAGTCTTCAGCCATTAGGACTTTATCCGGCAAATTCTATTTTTGTTGGAGATTATCTGACAACTGCCGGGCAGGAAGGATCGGCTGACCATCAAATGTTAAAGGATCTCGGCTTTGAAATTGATTTTGTTACGGAAAAGGCTGCTACATGTTAAAGTAAGATATTATTATAAAAAATGACAAGGTGCTATAGGCTTCACTGCTCCTCATAGCACTTTGTCAATGTATCTCTATCCCTTTGGTAATTTCACCGTAAACATAGACCCCTCCCCTTTCTTGCTCCCCACTTTAATTTCGCCATCATGCATGTCCAAAATAGATTGAACAATTGATAGTCCAAGTCCTGTTCCTTCTATAGTACGAGTCCTTGAAGTATCAGCCCGATAAAAACGGTCATAAATCCTTTCAAGTTCTTTAGAGTTTAAGCCAATCCCATGATCTTTAAAGCTTACCTCGATCGAGTCTGGCTGGTCATTTAATGTAATGTCAATCTCACTGTTTTCCTCGCTATATTTAATGGCATTTGTTAAAAGGTTTTCCCAAACGGAATATAACAAAGAAGGATCTCCATGCACATAAACTTCAGGGAATGAGTAGCTTATCATCAATCCTTTTTCACTTAAAATCCACTGGTACTGACGTATAACTGTCTTTAATTGTTCACTTAAATTAAATTCTTTTTTATCAAGCAAATCCCTTTGGCTATCAAGCGATGATAGCAACAACAGCTGCTTAGTTAAATAAGATAGCCGATTCACTTCCGAATCAACAACATCAAAATATTCTTTATGCTGAGCCGTTAATTCAGCACTCTTTAACAGCTTTAAATAACCTTTAATATTTGATAGCGGAGATTGAATATCATGTGAAATATTCGAAATAAACTCTTTGCGTATATCATTTGCCTGTTCCAATCTGCCTGCCATCGTTTGGAAACTAGAAGCGAGTTCCCCTATTTCATCCTGCCTGTTAATATTCAGCTTAATGCCAAAATTCCCCTCTGCTATTAAACTCGTCGCTTTATTCAATTTGGAAATAGGCTTTATGAGATACTTCGTGCTGATTAATACTAAAAGCATACTAAAGACAACCATACCTACTACAAGCCATCCAAACATCCGATGCATTTCATTAAATAAGAGTTTTATATCCGGCCGAAGAAATAAAGCATATCTTTCATTTTTATATTCAAAAGGAACCCCAACTGTATTTCTTAGTTCATTAGCAAAGAAACCTGTCACGAAAGTTTTGTGAGGAAAATCAGCAATGCCATGAAAAACTTCCCCATTTAGCACCCTTTGTACGGGCACTTTCGAAAGATTTTCAACTCTAAATGCTGCACCGAAAAATTTCCTATTCTCGTTTCCATCGATTATGAGAATTTGATAGCCAATCGAGCCAAGATGCTCAAAATATTCCTTCAAATTTATTTGATTTTGCAAATGAATATACTCAGAAATCTCCAATGCAATATTTGTCATTTTAAGATCATTTTGGTTTTTTAAATAAGATTGATAATAGATGTTAGAGATTAAAAAGGAAATGATTCCGCTTGCGAGCATGATTAGAATTGTAGTTATTGCAAACTTGGAATAAAGAGATTTCATTTTTGAACCTCCAGCGAATACCCAATTCCTCTAAAGGTTTTTATTGAAAAATCACCTGATGTTTTTGAAAAGCGTTCCCTTAAACGTTTAATATGGACATCTACTGTCCTTTCATCCCCCTCATAATCCATTCCCCACACTTGTTCAATTAATTGCCCTCTGCTAAAAACTTGATTTGGATTAGAGGCTAAATAATACAATAGTTCAAATTCTTTTAGCGGCAATATGTATGTTTTTCCATTTAGTTCAACTTCATAGCTTTTTTTATTTATAAACATCGATCCAATTCTAATATTAGATTCCATTACTTTTCCATATCTTCTTAAAAGGGCGTTTACCCTAAATATTAACTCTTTCGGCTCAAAAGGCTTTACTAAATAATCATCCGTACCTGAAAGATAGCCTTTTTCCTTATCTTCTATTTGACTTTTTGCAGTCAATAACACAACTGGAATATCAAAATTTTCTCGAATTTCCACTGTTAATTTATACCCATCCATTACAGGCATCATGATATCAACGATTGCTAAATCGCAAATTTGATTATGAAGCAACTTCAACGCCTCTGCACCATCTGCCGCTTCAATAACCTGAAACCCTTCTTTCATTAATAGCTTTTTAACTAAATACCGAATATGCACATCATCATCTGCAACAAGGATCGTTTTCATTTGATTCCACCTTCTTTCTGCTGGATCTCCTCTATTTTAATAAACCACGCTGTTAAAACCAATGATATTGTATTTAATATTAGCCTAATATTAAAACAACCACCCTAATTTTTTAGGGTGGCTGCTATATTACCTTTCTTGAAGCTCCGTTATATCTACAGTCGATCTTTCTTCAAGTGGACCTCTTAGATGAACGGTAGCTGTTTTTCCATCTTCATTTAACTGATCAATCCACACAGATGCACCATTGTACGTCACTTCGATATCTGCTGATGAAGAAAGGATTTGTTTAACGCGTTTAACATCCATTTGTGTTCACTCCTTCATATTAATCATTATATTTTTTGTTAGGAGGAGAAAATTATGCTTCCTAAACGAAATCCTTTTCCCCTGGAAAAAGGTAATCATTAAACCTTTTAACAATAAAAACTATAAACAAATGAATGAAGGCAATGACAATGACTACTTTGAAATCAATCACATAAAGTATCCCCAATTTTATTAGTACAGTATTAAAAATGACCGTAAAAATAAAGAGAGCAATTAACGTTACATACTTATATGAAAATAGAACGATGGCTGTTAATGGGATGGTCAAAATGATATTTATCATTGTTTTTAGAATTGTGTGATCTTTATATATCGATTCAAACAAGTCCATTGAATACCAGCTAAGTTTGAGAACAGCAGACAGAAAAAAAGTTATCGTATGCAGAATTATCGTAAATAACATATATATAGTGATAAATTGCATCCAAATGGAAGGATTATTTAATTTTCTTCTCCACCACTTCATGATGTAGGAAGCGAACAAAAGAAGACCAAATGTGTACCATGTTAGCCACCAATTATGTTCGTAAATTCCTAGCCGTAAAAATAGTTCTTCAATTAGTATGATTACAAAAATGATTAGTATTACCCATTTTTCCCTTAATTGAAAAGCCCCTATTGCCATTAACGCGATAGGGATAATGAAGCCCTGAGAAATCAAAGCTCCAACGATATTATCCGACCAATGCTCTTTGAGAAAATGAGGATAATAATCGTACGCTTGAAAAAGGATAAGCACGATAACTTCCCCGAAAAAAGAAAGACCGGCAGCAAAAATATAAACAGCTAAATCCTTTCGAAAATGATTTGATTTTATATATACTAATATGAAGACGATTAGACTAATGAAAACTAAGGACAAATACCAAAAAGAGTTTGGCAACACCATTCACTTCCAAATTATTTAGTTTCCATTATTTTGTTCATGTTATGATAAGCTATACAAAAAGAAAGAGGGCGATCAAAGATCGCCCTCTTTATATTAATTATTGGAATAAATACTATTGTTATTCACTACTTGAAGCTCCCTTATTGCTTCTTTCATTTCACTCTTACAAATTGGACAAGAATGCTGTTGACTGCTCTTAAAATTATCTCGGACCCAGCAATTACATGAATCTGATGTGCATTCCCAAACCTTTACTTCTTCCATTTTGATCTCTTCTGTGTTTTTTCGCCCAAATCCCATTGCCATATTAAGGCACCTCCCAAAGGGTAGAACCCTATTTTTCCCTAAAATAAAAAAACTTGTTAAATAAAGGGAAAAACTCACCAACTCTAAATAACAAGTGATTTATGGGAAACTCTGTACATACATTAAACTCTTTAAATAGTATAACATAATTTCCCTTAACAGTCAAAAGGTCAAATAACTTTCTTTTAGTACATAAACCTAATTTTTTAAAAAATCGAAAATAGAAACTTTTTTAAAGAAAAAGTAATACTATTTCTTTTTATCGGGTAAGGTGTATAATGTTCTCGTTAACTAGATTTTGGTTTGATTAAGAAAGGGTGAAGCCTATGGAAATAACAAGTTATACAGTGGAGCAGCTAAAAGACCCTACAGGAATTTTATTAGGAGATCGTTTTGAATTCTTTTTAGATATTGCAGTGAATGAAGATGATGATTTGTACTCTGAAAACGGATTACAGCTTCGAGTTTTGTTTTATAAAAAAGAGGATGATTTTCGAATTCTTAATTATCATTTTCTAAGTTCAGATCAAATATTAGACTTTGCATTAGAAGAGGATGAAGAGAAACTAATCTCAAAGTTTTGCATGGATCACTACATAGAAGCAGAGGATAATTAAGTAATCGGCTGTCCCGTAAAGTGCCAGGCACTTATAGGACAGCCTAATTATTTTCTAAACTTCAATTCCTTTCCCGTCTTCAGCAATATGATACATTAAATGCGCTAAATGGTGAATTGGACTATATTCGTCTTCGTCTTCATCGCTTTCATTCTCTTCCTGGAACTCTAAATCATTTAAGTGTAATGCAGCAAATTGATAAAAATCTTTTAATTCAAAAGCATAGCATGCACTTGGATCTTCATTCTCGTCCTCGTATTGAAGGACCATATACGATTCTTTCCCACTGTCATCAATGGCATCGAAGAAAATAAAGAATCCAATATTCGTGTCCAATTCAAATAAATGTCTTGTTCCACCCTCGGTTAATCTTTCAAAATCTTCTTCACTTAATTTCTGAACTTTCATTGCTTCAACTTGATCTTCCTTATGAAATTGAACAGTAAATTCCTTCACAGCTCTTCCCCCTACTTTCGTACTCCATTTTATTATGACCAATTATCCTGCTAAAGACAAAAAATAATAAAAGAGCCTATAATAAATATGGCTCTTTTACATTTGTTAAGCTTTAGTTACATTCACTGCTTGAGGTCCGCGTTGTCCCTCTTCTATGTCAAAATTAACTTCTTGGCCTTCATCAAGACTTTTGAAGCCTTCACTTTGGATAGCTGAATAGTGTACAAATACATCCTCTCCACCTTCAACCTCAATAAAACCAAAACCTTTTTCTGCGTTAAACCATTTTACTTTACCTGTTGCCATTTTAATCCTCCTAAATATCAATCAGTGACAGAATATATTACCCTGCAAATCTTATTATGGGTAATTATTTAGGATTTTAACCAAATTCTCTTGAAGAAATACATGGAAAAATAAAGATTTACCAATTAATCACAAATTTAGGGGCTGTAAACCCTGCTGATTATTTATTGGTCGTCCGGTTTCTTCTTCTTTCCCTGCCATCTCTTCTATCTCTTCCGCCACTTCCTGAGCTTCTGCCACGGTCATTATAGCGTTTTCTATCCCCGCCTCTATCTGTTCGCGGCTTTCTAACACGAATCGGTTCAACAGCTGTTAATTTAACTGGAGTAACATCAATATCCTTAGTTAATAATTTTAATGCCGCTGCTAATAAGGAAACAGAGTCAGTGTCTTCGAGTAAATTTTCGGCTGCACGCTTATAATCATTATGGTCATTTTTCTCAATAACAGCCATTAAACGATTAATGGTAGCCTGCTGATTGCCTGCAAGTACATCTTTAAAAGATGGGACTTGCTTTTTCGCCATTTTGCTCTTCGTTACGTTTTCAATGATCTTCAAATGATCAATTTCTCTTGGTGATACAAATGTTACTGCAAGTCCTTTCTTTCCGGCACGGCCTGTTCGTCCAATTCGATGAACATAGCTCTCAGGATCCTGCGGAATATCAAAGTTATATACATGGGAAACTCCGCTAATATCAAGGCCCCTTGCTGCCACATCTGTAGCAACCATGATATCGATCGTTTGCTCTTTAAAACGACGAATCACTTGGTCACGCTTCGCCTGAGGGATATCACCATGAATTCCTTCAGCTGAATAGCCGCGTTTAATTAATCCTTCTACCACTTCATCAACACGTTTTTTTGTACGTCCAAATACAATCGCAAGGTCTGGAGATTGAATATCAAGCAGACTGCAAAGCACATCAAATTTCTGTTTCTCATGAACTTCCATATAATGCTGTTCGATATTTTCCACAGTCATTTCTTTTGCTTTCACTTTTACTAGTGCCGGTTCCTTCATGAACTTTTCAGCAAGGGTTTGAATTCTTCTTGGCATTGTGGCAGAAAATAGGAGGGTTTGACGCTCCCCTTTAATTTCACTCAAAATTCTTTCGATATCTTCAATAAAGCCCATATTTAACATTTCATCCGCTTCATCAAGTACAACCATTTTTATATTGCTAAGACGAATCGTTTTTCTTTCAATATGGTCAATTAGTCTTCCAGGAGTGGCCGCAATGATATGTGGTCTATTTTTTAAAGCACGAATTTGGCGATTAATATCCTGACCGCCATATATTGGTAAAGTTTTCACACCTTTAACTTGACCAATTCGGTTTAATTCCTCTGCTACTTGAACAGCCAGCTCACGAGTAGGAGCAAGAACAAGACCTTGAATGCCTTCTTCAATATTAATTTGTTCCAGAAGCGGAACGCCGAATGCAGTTGTTTTTCCTGTTCCGGTTTGGGCCTGCCCAATCATGTCTCTACCCTCAAGACCAATAGGTATTGCTTGGGCTTGTATTGGTGTTGGTTCCTCGAATCCCATATTTGATAATGCTTTTACTATTTCATTACTTAAGCTAAAATCTGAGAATGTTGTCAAAATATTTGTTCCTCCTTAATATAACTACACTTTTTAATCTTATATTAAACAATAACTACGTTAATAGGTTTTCCAGTTTGCATCTCTTTTTTACATTTTTATAATGAGAATTTATTTTCCCATTATAAAAAATGATCTTTATAGTATTTTCCAATTACGTGAGGAAAAGTATTATTCCTAAAAAGCAAGTTGGATGGATTCTCTTTTGAGGAATGGATGAAGATTATACAAAGTGGAGAAAAAATAACGTAAATAGAAAAGCGAAAGCGCCTCGCCCACCCCCGACAAGCACAAGACAAGCCTCCCGGAAAGGTGTTTTTTCCTTTCTGGGAGGATTGGCTTGTGACCTCAAGGTCGACAAAAGCGGGACGTCCTGTCCCATTGTCGACACTAGTACGTCCTGTACGTTGGGGGTAGGCGCTTTCGCTAGACAGCAAAAAGTGATGCATGAATGACATGCACCACCCCATTTCTAGCAATATTATGCTTTGTTTACGTTAGAAGCTTGAGGTCCACGGTTACCTTCAACGATTTCGAAAGTTACAGCTTGACCTTCTTCTAAAGTTTTGAAACCATCAGTTTGGATTGCAGAGAAGTGTACGAATACGTCTTGACCTTCTGAAGACTCGATGAATCCAAATCCTTTTTCTGCATTAAACCATTTTACTTTACCTGTGTTCATGTTATTACCTCCAAAAATATGTTTCACTATAAGTCTTTAATATATAGGCTTTAACATAAAAAGATCGCAGCCACAATAAATGAGGAATAAAATCGTCCACAATTTATTGTAGCTACGACCACTTATCCAAAAATATATATAACGAACATTACAGCGTTAACCTTATAATAACCGGGAATCCTAATAATGTCAATACTAAAAGGATAACTAAAAACTTTTACACCTTATGGCCTATTCGAGGCTTTATAATGTCGTGCTTCAGCGCATAAACTTGTTTAACACCTAAGACAATGAAAGCCCTACCTCTCTTCCATCCTTACGGCTCCTTGACCGTGCCAGCGGGAATCAGGTATTACAGAAAATCAGATAATTATCGAATTTAATAACATTTTTGTGATTTTATATTTTGAAGAATTTAAAACTGAAGTGTAGATGTTCCGGGTATTCAGAAGAAGATTTAAGAAGAAACTGCAATATAAGTTGATAAATTAATCAGTAATTATATTATTATTCCGCACCTTAAAAAAACGAATAATGTATTGGGTTACATCAAAATCCACTACTCAACGATTAAACCTCAAATAAGCAAGTATTTATAATATCAAAATTCCCACTAGATGTCAATCGAATCTCCAAATTAAAATTAGGGGACCCAGGGGGTCTTAGGGTCCCATTACTATTCCTCAGGATTTGTTGCATCGCTTAACTCCTGCTCCAGCTCCATAATAAATTGGTATTCCCTCTCTTCACTCCATCTAAAGTAATCTGACATATATTTTTGTACCTGTTTTCGGTATCTCCATACTGATTTAATATCAAATAATAGGTCACCTGTTCTTCTTGTAAAAAAATCGGAGGGTGTCGCAGCCATTTCATATTCAAGTGCGTATTTGAGCTTCACCCATAATGTAAGTGGCATTTCATATTTTTCCGCTTCATTTCTGCCATTTGCTTCAATCATTGTTAATAATATTGAAGTATTTGAACCGTACATCGAAATGAGATGAAAAGACTCTTCTTTAGTTAACCCCATTTCTATCCCATTCCTAGATTTACTCTCGATAAAGGCATTAAAGTTCCTAGAACCACCCACATCTCCACCTGAAATAGGTAAAGTCTTTGTCGTGCAGGGAGGAAATTCCCGATTGTTTTCTACTTTAAATTTATTTGCAAGCATATTAACAATGGTCTCAGCCATTTTACGGTATCCGGTTAATTTACCGCCAGCTATAGTAATGAGACCAGATGAAGATTCCCATATTTCATCTTTCCTTGAAATTTCAGAAGGGTCCTTCCCCTCTTCCCAGATTAATGGGCGAACTCCTGCCCAGCTTGATTCGATATCTGTTTCTCTCACCCCTGCTTCTGGGAACATATCGTTTATTGCTTGGATGAGATAATGTCTATCTTCATTCGTTATTTTTGGATTTTGAGGATTTTGATTGTAAAAAGTATCCGTTGTCCCTACATAGGTTTTTCCATTTCTCGGAATCGCGAAGATCATACGATTATCTGACGTATCAAAGTACACAGCTTGCTTCAATGGGAACTTGGATTGATCAATAACAATATGGACACCTTTTGTCAGTTGCATCGTTTTCCCTTTTTTTGAACTGTCCATTTCCCTAATGTAGTCAACCCACGGACCAGCCGCATTGACAATTTTATGTGCTTTAATTTCGTACTCCTCTCCAGTTAACTCATCAACAACTAATACGCCAGCTACTTTATTATTTTTATAAAGGAGCTTAACGGCCTTCGTGTAATTTATAGGTACAGCCCCTTTTTCATAGGCTGCTTTCATTACTTCAATTGATAAACGAGCATCATCTGTACGATATTCAACATAATATCCAGCACCCTGAAGACCTTCCTTTTTAATAAGAGGGACCTTCTCTATCGTTTCTTGAACATCCAGCATCCTTCTTCTTTCTTCTCTATTTACACCTGCTAAATAATCATAGGCCCTAAGGCCAACTGAAGTGCTAAGCCTTCCAAACGTTCCACCTTTATGAATGGGCAGAAGCATCCATTCAGGTGTCGTGATATGCGGCCCGTTCTCATAAACAAGGGCTCGTTCCTTCCCAACTTCTGAAACCAGTTTAACTTCAAAGTTTTTCAAATAGCGAAGACCGCCATGGACTAGCTTAGTTGAACGGCTGGATGTGCCTGAAGCAAAATCCTGCATTTCAACTAAAGAGGTTTTCATTCCTCTCGATGAGGCATCGAAAGCGATCCCTGCGCCAGTAATTCCCCCTCCTATAATCAAAACATCAAATTGTTGCTTTTGCAGAATGTTAATCAATTCGTGGCGGTTTTTGTTTGAAAATAACAATATTGCATCCTCCTTTTCAAAAGTGGCTATTTTTCCATATTACTAGAGGATGTAAGAAATTTTATTTAAATGCCATTGCTGCATGAACTGCTTTCTTCCAGCCGTTGTATAGATTATTCCGATTCTCTTCCTCCATATTGGGGTTAAAAGTACAATCAATCGCCCACTTTTCAGCAATTTCCTCCTGACTACTCCAAAATCCGACTGCAAGTCCTGCCAGATAAGCAACACCAAGTGCTGTCGTTTCATTAATAATTGGACGATCAACAGGGACATTCAATATATCTGATTGAAATTCCATGAGAAAATTATTTTTCACTGCTCCTCCATCTACCCGCAGTTTTTTTAAGGTAATACCCGAATCAGCTTCCATTGCGGATAAGACATCCTTTGTTTGATACGCTAGAGACTCTAAAGTTGCGCGGATAAAATGCTCCTTCGATGATCCCCTTGTTAAACCAAATACAGCTCCACGAACATCGCTATCCCAATACGGAGTTCCTAGACCAACAAAAGCAGGAACAACATATACCCCTTCAGTTGAAACAACCTTTTTCGCATATAACTCACTATCATTAGCACTCCTAAGCAACCTTAATCCATCTCGGAGCCATTGTATGGCAGACCCCGCGACAAAAATACTTCCTTCTAAAGCATATTCCACTTTTCCATTTAAGCCCCAAGCAATTGTCGTTAAAAGTCCATGTTGAGAACGAACAGCTTTTTCACCTGTATTCATTAGCATAAAACAGCCAGTGCCATACGTATTTTTTGCCATGCCTTTTTCAAAGCAAGCCTGTCCGAAGAGGGCTGCCTGCTGATCTCCTGCAGTGCCAGCAATCGGTACCTCCCTGCCAAAAAAGTGATACTCTGATGTATGGCCATATATTTCAGATGATTGTCTAACTTCAGGAAGCATAGTATTTGGTATCTCCAGAATTTGAAGCAGCTCTTCATCCCATTTTAAATCATAAATATTAAACATAAGGGTCCGTGAAGCATTCGAGAAATCTGTTATGTGACATTTTCCGCCTGTAAGCTTCCAGATAAGCCAAGTATCCATCGTGCCAAACATTAATTTCCCTTGCTTTGCATCTTCCTTTGCACCTTCTACATGATCCAATATCCATTTAACCTTTGTACCTGAGAAATAAGCATCAATTAATAAACCAGTCTTTTCACGAAAAAGATCATTATATCCTTGCGCTATTAATTGTTCACAAATTTCACTCGTCTGTCTGGATTGCCATACAATTGCATTATAAACCGGATTGCCCGTTTCTTTATTCCACACAACGGTCGTTTCCCTCTGATTCGTTATCCCAATTCCAGCAATTTGTTGGGGTTTTATTCTTGTTTCTGATAGAACTGCAGCAATAACCGCTAGGATGGACCCCCAAATTTCATTTGGGTTATGCTCAACCCACCCTGGGTTCGGAAAGTATTGCTTAAATTCTTTTTGCGCAATATGGACAACGGCACCTTTTCGGTCAAAAATAATTGCGCGGGAGCTTGTCGTTCCCTGATCTAGAGATAATATATACTTTTCCACTTTCATCTCTCCCCATTGAAAAAATCTGCGGCTTTTTTCCTTATTATTACTATATTAGCAAAAACATTTAATTTGCGATTAAAAAAGCCGATTTTGCTAAATTACAAAATCGGTCAAATTCAATATAAAGAAAGTTTAGCTTTTGAAGTTTGAGAACTGTCTAGCTTCAGCGCCTACCCCCTCGAGGTCACAAGCCAATCCTCCCAGAAAGGTAAAGTTCACCTTTCCGAGAGGCTCGTCTTGTGCTTGTCGGGGGTGACCAAGGCGCTTCCACTTTTCTTGGCTAGGCTTCTTTCTTTGCTTTTGTCGCCACACGCTTTTTCTTGGGAGCCGGTTTATTAGGCTTTGTTTTATCAATCGATGCTTGTAAAGCCGCCATCAAGTCTGTCACATTCGATACTGGCTCTTTCTCTATAGGGGTAACTATTTCTTTTCCTGTTCTCTTCGATTCAATTAGTTCCAATAGGGCTGTTCGGTATTCGTCTGTATATTTTTCCGGTTCAAATTCTGTTGTTAGCTGATCGATTAGAAGAATGGCCGTATCAATTTCTTTTTTTGTCACTTTATCTTCCGCTGGCACATTAGGGACATCCTCGGCTTTTCGAACCTCATCCGGATAATGAATCGTTTCCATGACTAGTGTATTTTCGTAAACCCGAATAACGGCTAGCTGTTCCTTGGAGCGAATGATGATTTTTGCTAAGCCAACCTTTTGAGAATCTTCCAATGCCTTGCGAAGTAAAGAATATGCTTTGCCTCCTCCATCACCTGGGGACATATAATAAGTTCGATCATAATAGATAGGATCAATTTGCTCCATCATAACAAAGTCCATGATTTCAACAGCTTTATCCTCATTTTCCTTCTTTAGCTTTTCTAAATCATCAGCCTCAAGAACAACAAACTTTCCTTTTGTATACTCATATGCTTTAACAATATCCTCATTCTTTATTTCAACATCACAGATCGTGCATTTTTTTTCGTATTTAATAGGAGAATGACATTCTTTATGAAGATTCCGCAGCTTAATATCCTTATCCTCTGTTGCTGTATGCAGCTTAATTGGGATATTGACTAAACCAAAGCTTATACTTCCTTTCCACATTGTATGCATAGGTGTACTCCATTCTTCTTTTTCTTTAATTTGTGTGAAATGCGAGAACTCATTCCCTTAAACTTTTGGAAATGGAGTAGAGAATAATAAAAAGGGAATTCTATTAGCACTAACATGTTTGGATGTGAGGAAAGGATGTTCGATAATGATCAAACCAATGCTGCCCAGTTTATCTTTTGAAGCCCCTAATGGAAAGGATTGGCTTTATGAAGTGAAGTATGATGGGTTTCGGGCCATTTTACATTGGAGTCAATCTGAATTGTCCTTAAAGAGTAGAAACGGCAAATCATTACTAGAGATTTTTCCGGAAATCAAATTCTTTCTTGATAAAAATATAGATTCATTTCGACCCTTTCTCCCAATTACATTAGATGGTGAACTCGTTTTTCTAGAAAATGCATATAAAGCTCATTTTGGACAGATCCAAGTGAGGGGGAGGATGAGGGCAGAAAACAGAATTGCTAAAAAAGCAAACAGCTCACCGTGTCATCTATTAATTTTCGATATATTGGAACTAAAAGGAGAATCATTAAAGGATGTTGATTATCTATCAAGAAAAAAGAAATTAGCTGAGGTATTTAAACATTGCTCACTCCCTCTCCAGCCAAATGAAAACAGCAATCAACTCATGCAGCTAATTCCATTTTACCATACGTTTCAAGAGATTTGGGACAAGGTTACCCTTTATGATGGTGAAGGAATTGTCGCAAAACAGGAATTGAATAAATGGGAGGAAGGGAAAAGAACAACATTATGGATCAAATATAAAAATTGGAAATACGTTTCCTGTTTCATTACCGCTTATGAAAAAACAAACGGCTATTATTATGCTGCTGTTTATCAAAATAATCAAGTTTTTCCTATTGGACAATTTCTATTTGGATTAAAGCCAGACGAAAAAAAGGCCCTTTTTGAAATTATTAAAGCTAACAAAACGAATGAAGATGCCCAATTTATTTATGTCGAGCCAGGAATATGTGTTGAAGTGAAATACTTAGAAATTTATGAAGGGCAGATTAGAGAACCGCACTTTCACACGTTCCGCTTTGATCTGAAGCCTGATGATTGTAAGTATGAGCAATTTATTCAGCAGCAGAAAAATTTACCTTCCGATATTGAAGTGACACATCCTGATAAACCATTATGGGAAGATCCGCCTATACAGAAAATCGATTATATTCATTATTTAAGAGAGATTTCTCCGTATATGCTCCCTTTTCTCAAAAATCGCCTTCTAACAGTGATCCGCTACCCTCATGGCATTTTCGGAGACCCCTTTTATCAGAAGAATTGTCCTGATTATGCACCTGAGTTTGTGGAAACAAACATGTCTGAAGGAATTAATTATATCGTGTGTAACCATTTAAAAACGTTGCTCTGGCTAGGGAATCAGCTTTCATTTGAATTTCATATCCCCTTTCAAACGATTTACAGTAAAGGACCAAGTGAAATTGTTTTTGACTTGGACCCGCCATCAAGAGACGAATTTGGACTGGCAATTAGAGCCGCTCTTTTAATAAAAGAGGTGCTAGAACAACTTAAATTGCTTAGCTTTGTGAAAATATCAGGGAATAAAGGGTTGCAAATCTATATTCCATTGCCAGAAAATACATATTCTTATGAGGACACAAGATTATTTACCTCATTTATAGCTGAATATTTAATATCGAAAGATCCCGATTCTTTTACAATAGAGCGTATGAAAAAAAATAGAGGAAAACGGCTCTATGTTGATTATATTCAGCATGCAGAAGGAAAAACAATTGTTTGTCCTTATTCACCGCGAGGGACAAAAGAGGCAACGGTTGCAGCACCCCTTTTTTGGGAGGAGGTAGAGAAAACATTAAGAGTTGAGGACTTTCAAATTCCAGAAATTATTAAACGCGTCAATCAGCTAGGCGACCCTTTTAAAACCTATTTTGAAACGAAAGATAAGCAAAACTTTGAACCTATATTGCAATTTTTAAAGGATAAAAAGGGGCTGCCCTAAAGGACAGCCTCTTCATATTTAATATGTGAATTTTTCTTCTAACACAAGCTCATTAGACCAGTTTAATGATTCTGCATACAACTTGAATAAGTCTTTTTCATCGATGTTTATTTCTTTGCATTTTTCACTTATGACACCCCACTGAGCAGTTTCCACTGCAAGAACGAGATCAAGAACATCCTTCAATTGATTTGGCTGCCCATTTAAAGCATCACAAATATCTTCTTCAAGAGGAAGTTCATTTAGTATCATGTTCATTGGCATAGATAAAATCGAATCCATGATGGAAAACATCCCTGTCATAAAATAGCTTGGAGAAGGTGACCTTTTCACTTTCATTTTTGCAATTTCTTCACACAATTTTGCTCTTGTGAGACTAATTTGAATGGTTTCTTGAGATATATTCCTTTTCTCAATTGTTGATTCCCGGACAGCTAATACATATATCCATTTTTCTAATTCAATTAAACCGAGCAAGACTACTGCTTGTTTAATTGAATTTATCTTTTGCTTAGGTCTAAAAGCAGGAGAATTTATCAATTTCAATAATTTGTATGATAAGGAAATATCCCTTTCAATCAGTTCAGTAATTCGATCAATACTTGGTTCATTTGTTGCAAAGTTTTTGATCATTTCATAGTAGGAGTGGAAGTAAGCTGGTATGTCACGAGTTGAGAGTATACTTGGCTTAGCAAAGAAGTATCCTTGGAAATAGTGATACCCTCGTTTCCTCGCCTCTTCAAATGCCTCTCTAGTTTCAACCTTCTCAGCAACTAATTTCAGATTCATTGACTTGACAACCCATTCAATTTCCTCTCTCATTTCGGCTGTAGTTGAGAGAAAATCAACTTTAACAAAATCCGCATTTTTAAGAAGCTCATATGAATACTTATTCTCTTTATTGAAAACATAATCATCTAGCGCTATTTGGTAACCAAGCCCCTTCAGCTCTTTGCAGATTTCTACCAATTCAGCATTAGGATCAATGGATTCCAAAATTTCAACAACTATTTCACGCGGTCGAAAATAAGTTGGAAGCTTAAGCTTTAGCAGTTTTTCGGTAAAATTAATAAAACAAGGCTTACCGTTAGAGAGCTTATCAATCCCAATATTTAAAAAACTATTAACTATAAGTTCTGTTGTCGCTTGATCACCATCAATATCAGGAAAGGCATTTACTTTCTGATTCTTGCGGTAAAGAAGCTCGTATCCGAATACATCTTCATTAGCATTAAGAATCGGCTGCCTCGCTACAAAAACCTCCATACATTACCTCCGAAAAATACTGCATATAATGATAGTCCCTATTGTATACAATAAACTTAATTAAGTTTGTCGAAATATGCAATAATTGAAAAAATTATCTATTCTATGCAATTTTACAGAGACAATCGGAAATCAGCAACCATTCTTATTTGGAAATCTGTTTATATAAATTACCCATCTCAATAGCTCCTACCGCTGCATCCCAGCCTTTATTTCCAGCCTTTGTGCCTGCGCGTTCAATTGCCTGTTCAATCGTATCTGTCGTTAACACGCCAAAGATAATGGGGATTCCGCTCTGCATTCCGGTTGAAGCAACCCCTTTTGCAACCTCATTACTGACGAAATCAAAATGTGGCGTTGCACCTCTTATGACAGTTCCTAGTGTAATAATCGCGTCATACCCTCCGGCTTCAGCGAGCTTTTTGGCTACTAATGGGATTTCAAAAGCTCCTGGCACCCAAACAACGGTTACATCCTCTTCACTTACACCGTGGCGTTTAAGAGCATCTTCTGCCCCGGTTAATAATTTCCCAGTAATAAATTCATTGAATCGTGCCACAACAATACCAATTTTCAATCCTGATCCAACTAAATGCCCTTCGATTACTTTTTTCATTATTCATCTCTCCCATTATAATTTTAATAAATGTCCAAGCTTTGTTTTTTTCGTTTTTAAATAGGCTTCATTTTCACTCTTTGCCGGCATTTGCAATGCAACGCGTTCTGAGACCTCTAACCCATAGCCAGCCAAACTAGCAATTTTTCTCGGATTGTTTGTTAAGAGCCGCATTTTTTTCACACCTAAATCTCGTAATATTTGTGCACCTACTCCGTAATCACGTAAATCATCGCCAAATCCAAGCTTATGGTTTGCCTCAACTGTGTCGTACCCTTCTTCTTGAAGCTCGTAAGCCTTCATTTTGTTGATGAGGCCAAT
Source organism: Bacillus sp. DTU_2020_1000418_1_SI_GHA_SEK_038 (assembly GCF_032341175.1). Classification (NCBI taxonomy): domain Bacteria; kingdom Bacillati; phylum Bacillota; class Bacilli; order Caryophanales; family Bacillaceae; genus Bacillus; species Bacillus sp. DTU_2020_1000418_1_SI_GHA_SEK_038. Next base: position 2,657,952 of record NZ_CP135435.1, read on the forward strand.
TCCTCTGCCTTCCTGTCTCATATACAGAAGAATGCCTCTCCCTTCCTTTTCAATTTGGGCTAATGCAGCTTCCAGCTGAGGTCCACAATCGCATCTGTTTGAACCGAAAACATCTCCTGTTAGACATTCCGAATGGACTCTTAATAGGACGGGCTCGTCTTCGGTAATTTCTCCTTTTACTAAAGCAACATGCTCTTTGTCATCCAATTTACTCGTATATCCAACAGCTCTAAACAATCCGTATTGGGTCGGAAGCTTAATATCAGCCTCTCTTTTTACAAGAGAATCATGTTCAAGCCGATATTCAATGAGCTGTTGAATGGTAATCATTTTTAGATCAAATTTTTTGGCTATGATCTCTAAATCCTTTACACGGGCCATTGTTCCATCATCCTTCATAATTTCACAGATGATGCCCGCTGGCTTCGCACCGGCAAGACGTGCCAAGTCGACAGCTGCTTCCGTATGTCCTGCTCTTCTTAATACGCCGCCTTCCTTTGCAATTAAAGGGAATATATGTCCAGGGCGATTAAATTCATCCGGATGTGCATCATCCTTCAGCATTCTTTCGATCGTAAACGCCCTCTCAAAAGCACTTATTCCAGTCGTTGTTTCTTTGTGATCGATTGATACAGTGAATGCTGTGCCGCGACTGTCTGTATTATTTTTCACCATTGGAAGAAGATCTAATTTTTTGGCCAGCCCTTCAGAAATGGGTGTACAAATGAGTCCTCTTCCTTCTTTCGCCATAAAGTTAACTGTCTCTGGAGTCACAAGCTCGGCAATAGAAAGAAAATCGCCTTCGTTTTCCCTGTCTTCATCATCACAAACAATGATGACTTTCCCTGCTTTCAAATCTTCTAATGCTGCCTCTATTTCACTGAACATGCTTTCCCTCCTGGTGCCAACATAGTTTTTTAAAAATTAAAGAAAACCATTTTCTTTTAAAAAGCCTTCAGAAATACCTGGATTCTCAGTCTTATTATTTTGTTCCTTTGTTATGAATGAATACAGATATTTAGCCAGCATATCAAACTCAAGATTGACAATCTCCCCAACTTGCTTAAGTCCTATTACCGATTCCTTAGCAGTATGTGGGATAATCGAAACTGTCACTGATTGTTCTGTAACCCCAAAAATAGTTAACGAGGTGCCATCAATGGCGATGGACCCTTTCATTAATTGGAGGTGATTAAAGGAACTTGGCACTGATATTTCAATATATATAGCATTTTCATTTGCGGTCTTTTTAAGTATTTTACCTGTACCATCCACATGACCTGTTACGAAATGGCCTCCAAAACGGCCATTTGCAGCCATAGCTCTTTCCAGGTTGACCTTTGCCCTTTCCTTTAAAGATGACAAAGAGGTGCTTTTAAACGTCTCCGGCATAACATCTGCGGAAAAGCCGTCCTGATTAAACTCTGTAACAGTCAAACAGACACCATTGACAGAAATACTGTCACCAAGCTTTAGATCATGGAGAATCTTTGAGGCTTTAATCGTTAATTTAATCGAATTTCCAATCTGGGCGGTTCGTTCTACTATCCCTAATTCCTCAATAATTCCTGTGAACATATAATTTCCTCCCTTCATTTGAAATTCTTCAGAAAAAAACCCGTACAAATAAATGTACGGGGCATAATAACATAGCTAAATAAGCGTAAAGAAAAAAGACTTTTTTACGCAAGCTTGTCCATTCCTTCTCCCATCCAGACTTTAACTGTCGGCTTTGGAATTACACCAAATCCACCGTTTTCAACATTGAAACCGGGTCACGGACTAAGAGGATTTTTCTCCTCATCACCGCCGGTTGGGAATTTCACCCTGCCCCGAAGGATTCTTATTCGATTAGTAAAAATAGTATCATGAGTTTTATAAATAAACAATTAAATTCACTTGGCTGTTAACTAATTGAAACTTTTTAGTCTATATAGCGTATATGTATGTATCTAAAACGGGAAGGAATATGCTGAAATGGAGACAAAAGAACAATTACTGCTGGAATTAAAAAAGAGTGAGGACTGGGAAAAGGCGCAAAATGACTTATGGTTTTGGGAAAAGCTTGGCAGACTGCCATTTAAGCTTTTGGACAAGTTCACACCTGCTTTTTTACAAAAGAAAATTGGGGTTATCCTTGATGAACTTGGCCAATATATTCAATCTGGCGGAAGATATTTAAGCTCTGTTTCTTCTTTAAAATCATATTATCCCGATAAGTATATTAATAATTTAGAGGAAGTTTATTCCATACCTATTAATGAAATGGATGCTGCTGTTACTAAACTGACAGGAAACCGGAAACGACTCGCTACGCTCCAAGGTGCCAGTACAGGAGTTGGCGGCATTCTAACCTTATCACTAGACATTCCACTTCTTCTTGGGATCCAGTTAAAAACACTTCAGGACATCGCTATTTGCTACGGATATGATCCAAAAGATAAGAGAGAAAGAATGTATATGGTGAAAGTCCTGCAATTCGTTTCTTCTGATATCGTTGGGAAAAAAGCGATTCTGCAGCAGCTTTCCTTAATCGATTCGCCAAATGATAGTGCTAACAGAGAGGTTATTTCAGAGATTCAAGGATGGCGTGAGGTGGTTTTTACATATAGAGATCAAATCGGCTGGAAGAAGCTTTTTCAAATGATCCCTATTGCCGGTCTTTTATTTGGAGCCTTTATCAATCGCTCAGCAGTTAATGATATTGCCGAGGCTGGAATGATGCTCTATCGAAAACGAAGAATTAAAGAGAAATTAGAAGCTGATTCAAAAAATAAGGAAAAAAACCTGCCTGGCCAATGAATAGATTAGCCAGACAGGTTTTTTGTCATTCTATCTCTTATTAAGGTAAACGTTGAATTAGTTTTTCCATTGCGTCTTCATCTACTGCCCCTAACACTTTTTTACGAATAATACCATCTGAGTCAATAAAAAAGCTCGTTGGATAGACCATAATGCTATAATCACTAAATGCCTTTCCTTTTTCATCAAGCGGGATTGTAAAGGTTAATTGATAATCTTCTACAAATTGATCAACATGATTTCTGTTTTTTTCCGATGTTGTCACATTTACTCCAAGGATTTCAAACCCATCCTTTTTATATTTTTGATACAGCTTTTCCATATGCGGCATTTCAGCCTTACAAGGAGGGCACCAAGTTGCCCAAAAATTTAGCAGGACCTTTTTCCCCTTATAGTCACTGAGCTTTACTATATTCCCATTCAAATCCGCAAGGGTAAAATCAGGTGCCCTTCTGCCTTCCTCGATCCCAATTTGAATCGTTTCAGGATTTTCTATCCGATCGTATTTCTGATTGAGGTTGTTTACAATACCTTTATCCTGGAGAATCATTTTATCGACCATAAATAAACACAGAACGATTACGCCCACAATCAGCAAAAACTTTTTCATGCTACACCTCATCACTAATATCTTGATGCAAAATCTCTATTGATTAATATACTATATTAGCCTTTAAGAAACCATTTATCTGCATGAACGAGTCTATCTTTTAAATTAGTGATTTGACGACTGAAATAATTTAGTTATGATAGCATACATCAACAGCTTGTCCTCTGCCAAAATTGATTGCCCAAATGTAAGAACTGGCATATTCGGATCTTTAAATCTGTTTCCCCATTCCAAAGGCATCCAGCCTTTTCGCAGCCTGCCTATCGGTGTTAAATTAGTATGGAAAAATCTAATATCCATAAATTGAAAGGATCGCTTAACTATAATTGTATTACTTTCATTATCATAAGTGAATGTAAAGCTTTTATTGGTTGGCTCGCAAAAAATTGTTGTAAGAACGTTTGAATTAGCATCGGTTATTTCTATTTGTTTTTTCTTTAATGTAAAGCATCTAAGTAATTGGTTGGTTTCATCATAAAAGCCATACCTTTTCTCAAAAAACCTATCAAGGAAATAAGGTAAAAACCATCGAAACTTCCAAAATTGCATATCCCTAATCTCTCCGAGAAGCTTACCATTTATATCAAAGATTTGCATTCTTAAAGTAGGGGACGGCAAAAAAGTAAGAATCACCTGATCTTTGTCTAATAAAAGACCATTATCTAATTGATTTTGCAAAATCGAAATTTCCTTAGAACGCTGATCGTTTAATAAATAATAGTGATAGCAAATAAGGCTATAAAGTAAAAAAGGAATAATCACTAGAACAAAACTTATGTTTGGGGCAATAATTATTCCATAAAGGATAAACAAAAATGGAGGAAATAATGAGGCTAGGCTGGCATTTAAAGATATCATAGCTGACTTCTTATAATATTCTTGAATATTCATAACCAAATCTCCTAACATACTAAATAGGAAATTCATTCCCAGTAATGTGTTTATATACTAAATTAATAGAGTCTCTTTCCTATATCTATTAACTATTTTCTTCAAACATGATTTTTTCTGTAAAAAAAATAAAAAAAGAATCCAAAACCATGGATTCTTAAGCAAGTTCTTTTTTCCGAAATATATGAATGCTTCCTGCAAGCATTATAAAAATGCTAACAATTGAAACGATTAAAGCTGGTAAGGTTTCTTTCGGGGCTCCCCCGTAAAACAGTAATTGACTTGTATATGCCGGAAGCTGAACTGGACTCCAATCTAACCAATTTGCAAATATACTATTGATAATACTTAATAGAATAATAGCTGTTAGCGAGACAAAACCTACAGCTCCAGGAGATTTGAAGATTGTATTAAAAAGAAACGTAACCGTTAAAACAAATGACAGCCAGATACCATTTAAAAGGAAAGACTGGATAAAGTCAGCGAAAGGAACTGCTTCAAACAAAATAACGACATAATACCATGATGCAAGATAGCCTGCGAAATAAGAAGCCCATAATAACAGCAAGGCACCGGCCCATTTTGCTGTAATAAAAGATGTATAAGATACAGGCTTTACCAAAATGAGACCTGCGACACCACTTTTTCTTTCTCCGGCAATGATGCCCATTGAAGTTAAAGCAATAATTAAAACGCCTAAAGTATTAAATTGACTAAGGATTGCAACCATAACCTCTGATGCAGATGGGACTGGAAGCTGAATGACAGCCCCTTCTGGCAATCCTCCGACAGCATCAAGGATCTGAGGCATGTAATACAGTGTTAATGGTTCTTTTACCGAAAGCAAAATAAAGACAAGTGGAACCCAAACCCATTTAAAATTTCTCGACATTTCAACCATTTCTTTATTAAAAAGAGTCAACCATTGGCTCATTTTTGCACCACCTTCATAAATACATCCTCTAGACTTGTTCTGCTAATCTCAAACTTAAGTATTGGCAAGTTTTTTTCAACTATTTTTTTAAGAACAGCTCCTTTTGCCATTTCAACATCACTGGCTGCAATCCTGATAATATTCCCGTCTACTGAGACTGGTAATGATAAGCTTGAAAAATTTTCAGCAAACTCGTCTGCTTTCCCCCGGAATACTAGCTCAATCTTAGCGTGCTGATGTTTTTCACGAAGCTCTTCCATTGATCCTGATTCTATTATTTCCCCATTATGCAGAAACAGGATTTCATCACAAACCTCCTCAGCATCATTTAAAATATGTGTGGAAAAAAGAATAGTTGTTTCTTTTTTCAACTTTTCAAGAAGCTCGAGAACTTCTCTCCGGCCAAACGGGTCAAGAGCGGACACAGGTTCATCCAGCATAACTAATTTTGGCTTGTGAATGATTGCCTGAGCAATTCCGAGCCTCTGCTTCATTCCGCCTGAATACTTTCCAATGCGGCGGTTCTTCGCATCAGCAATCCCTACTAATTCAAGAAGCTCATCTGTCCGTTTTTTTGATTCACTTTTCTGTAAACCAGCTAATTGCCCTGCGTATTCTAGAAATTCCTTGCCCGTCATCCATTCATAGAACACCGGATGCTGCGGAAGATAACCGATCCATTTTCGAAAGTCTGCCCCCTTTTCCATATCTACAAATTCAATGCTGCCCGAGGTTGGCATCATTAGACCTGAAAGCATTTGCAAGGTCGTTGTTTTTCCAGCTCCATTTGCTCCAAGTAAGGCGATACACTTTTCTTTCGTTAGAGTAAAATCCAACCCTTTAATTACTTCAAGGTTTTTAAAGGCTTTTTTAAGTCCTTTGACATTGACAACTACAGACATTAATGATTTCTCCTTCCAACAACAAAATACAGGATCGGGCCGACGAGATTTACAAATAAGATAATGATTGCCCACAACCACTTTGGCCCATTGGTTTTTTCAATACGGACTAAATCAATAACTGCAATGACTAATAAAATGAGCTGTATAACAATAATGGGAGCAAGGATTGCCCAATTGATGCTTTGTAATAATTCCATTTTATATAACCTCCTAAGTAATCATTAATTTGTTTACAGCTATTAGACGTCTCAGTTCAGAAATCGTTCAAAAAAAATAAAAAAAGTCTAAGAGATTAATAATCCCCTAGACTTAAAGCTTTATCTAAGAATCCTAAACACTAACGGAATATGGTATTCCTTTCCTTCGTACGCTTTTATCGCAGCAATAATCGTAAAAATAAATCCAAGTGCCCCTACAATCCATATTGTGACGAAACCGATTAGAACGATCATTAAGATTCCACTGATCAAAGCATACACTCCATAAGAGATCACAAAATTAAAATATTCCTTGCCGTGTTGATCAATAAATGGTGAATCGTTTTTCTTTAATAGCCAAATAATTAGCGGCCCAACGATGGTTGTAAAAAAACTTGTTACATATATGGCTGCTGCCAGCATTCTTTCATCCTGTGATGGCATGTTTCATTCCCCCAATTCCTTTTTTCGATAACTTATAAATAATTCCTCTTACGTTACTATTTACGTCTTAAAAGCTAAAATGTTTCATAAAATTTCACACATTTTTATTTGCCTTACACTATATGCCAATTTCGGTTCTTGTTTAGGACAAGATGAATACAATTTGTAAAGACAACCTCTATTTGGAAAACGACTTACATATTTCATCCAAGAGGTTAGAAGATTTTTTACAGAGGGTGATGCCATTTGATGTCAAAGCTTGAAGCATTTATACTCGGAATCATTCAGGGGCTTACCGAATTTTTGCCTATTTCAAGTACGGGGCATTTGTATTTAGGGAGACACTTATTCGGTCTGGATGAAGCGGGTCTTTTTCTAGATACGATGCTGCATGTCGGTACATTACTTGCCGTGCTTGTCGTATACAAAAACGAACTTCTACAAGTTCTGAAAAACCCATTAGGCAAGCTTTCGATGCTGCTAGTCATTGGAACGATTCCGGCAGTTATCGTTGGCTTGTTATTTAGTGACCTATTTGACTCAATCTCAAAAACAGGGGTTACGATTGGCTGGGAATTTTTAGTGACTGGGATGATTCTTTGGTTTGCCGATCGAATTCGTAATGGGGCAAAGAAAATGGAGAGTATTTCCTATGGGGATGCATTATTTATTGGTACTTTTCAGGCAGCAGCCATATTCCCAGCTGTTTCAAGGTCCGGCCTTACGATAGCGGCAGGATTATTTAGAAAACTTGATAGGGAGACAGCCGCCTATTTCTCATTTTTATTGTCAATTCCAGCGATAGCGGGAGGGATTGTTCTTCAATTTGGCGAGATGCTATCAGGCCGCACCGAAGCCATTTCCTTAGGAAGTCTGTTTGTCGCTACCCTTTCTTCTGCAATTTTTGGATATATGGCAGTTGTCTGGATGATTAATTTTCTAAAAAGGAAATCACTGAAAATTTTTGCCGTTTATGTTTGGGTTCTTGGCATATCGATCATCATCCTTCAAATGACAGGGATATTCTAATGGTCCCGATTTGAGATTAAAAGGGGTTATACAAGATGAAAGAGTTTATTCTTTCTGTTTTTGACATTTTATCACAGCTTGGCTATTTTGGTATTGCTATTGGCCTGATGGTGGAAGTGATACCTAGTGAAATTGTTTTAAGCTATGGAGGCTATTTAATTAGCACTGGACAAATTCATTTCTGGGGTGCCCTTATCGCAGGAGTTGTTGGGGGAACCTTTGCTCAGCTATTCCTATATTGGCTCGGGGTTTATGGCGGAAGGCCAGTCCTTGATAAGTACGGGAAATTTTTATTAATCAAAAAATCCCATTTGGATGCTTCAGAGGAATGGTTTAAGAAATATGGGACAGGAGTCATATTTACGGCACGATTTGTCCCTGTCATTCGCCATGCGATTTCCATTCCAGCTGGCATTGCCAAAATGCCGTTATCCACTTTCACTTTATATACGATAGCAGCCATGATTCCATGGACCGTATTATTTTTATTATTAGGCATGGAGTTAGGTGATCATTGGAGGGATATTAAAAACTATGCAAAGCCATTTCTGATGCCAATTATCATTTTGGCTTTTGTGTCGATCGGAATTTATTTCTATTATAAAAAACGCCAAGAAAAAATATAATCTCTCTCCGCCGCTTATTGCGGCTTTTTCTATTAAATTATATTTCTTATTATTATCGTATTAGTTAAAATAGAAACAAAAAAGTTAATACCAGAAAGGAATACCATGACAAAAATATTATTGAAAAACGCCAATGTTTACCCAGTTACAGAATCTCCGTTTTTTGGCGATGTTTTAGTGGAAAACGGGAAAATTGCCGGAACTGGAAAAATAGATGTTTCAGGTCCAGATATATATGTCATCGAATGTCATAGCCGTTATTTACTGCCTGGATTTATCGATGTTCATACACATCTCGGGCTGTACGATGAAGGAACAGGCTGGGCAGGAAATGATGCCAATGAAACAGCTGAGCTCATGTCACCTCATGTACGAGCAATGGATGGTGTCTACCCTCTAGATCCAGCATTTTCTGATGCAGTAAAATACGGAATTACGACCGCTCACATTATGCCTGGCAGCGCAAATGTAATTGGCGGAACAACGTCTGTTATCAAAACGGCTGGAAAGAATATTAAGAAAATGCTTGTCCAGGAAACCGCAGGATTGAAAATCGCTCTTGGCGAAAATCCAAAGCAAATTCACAGCCAAGGGAATAAAGACTCGATCACCAGAATGGGAATTATGGGAAAGCTTCGTGAAGTATTCTATGAGGCTATACAGTCAAATCAGCCTGAATCATTACGAACCGTTCCCATTATTCAAGCTCTCAATCGAGAAATCCCTGTTCGGATTCATGCTCATCGTGCAGATGATATAATATCTGCTGTCCGATTTGCAGAGGAATTTAATCTCGATTTACGGATTGAGCACTGTACTGAAGGTCATCTCATTGCTGAGGAATTAGCCAATCTCAACTTAAAGGTATCAGTCGGCCCAACTTTAACAAGACGTTCGAAAGTAGAGCTTAAGAATAAAACATGGAAAACATATCAAGAACTTACGAACCAAGGTGTGGAGGTATCAATAACAACAGACCATCCCTATACACCTATTCAATATTTGAACTTATGTGCTGCTATCGCCGTACGTGAAGGCTTATCAGAGCAAAAAGCTTTAGAGGGAATTACCATTCTCCCAGCGAAAAATCTGCGCATTGACAAACAGCTGGGCAGTATTGAAACCGGGAAGGATGCTGATTTAGTTCTTTGGAGCCATCACCCCTTTCATTATCTCGCAAAACCAAAATGGACAATGATAAACGGAGTTTTTGAATACACAGAGTCATAAGAAAATTGTAGGATTTTGCTGTTGAAACTTGTTGAAAAAAATTCACAAAAAACCTATTTCCTTTTTTATTTTTTTTTAGTATTATACGATAGTAAAATATTTTTTTATTATAATTCAAATATCGGAAACGATAGAATAGGGAAGGCAAATGGTGCGCCACCAGTAAAACTGGTTCTAGTGGGTTCGATTCCCACCCCGAAATTTTTTAGCAACATACAAAAAATTTCGAGGGTGGACCGTAATCTCTATTTGGCATGGAGAAGGACTGTCCTCAAACTGGAGGGATAACCTTGCTCAAGAAACGTGATTTTCATGAATGCCATGATTTGTATGATTTAATGACGCATCCTGATGTCTTCCCTTTTGTGCGCCAAAAAGCCAATTCCTATGATGAGTTTGTCTTTATTACAAAACAAACGATAGAGGCTGAAGAACGTGGTGAACTAATATCACGTACCATTCTTGATGAGTGGGGTGCTCCAATTGGGACAATTAATTTATTTGATATCGAAGAAAATGCAGGCTTTTTAGGTACTTGGCTAGGAAAGCCATACCATGGCATGGGCTATAATAAATTAGCCAAGGATGCATTTTTTGATGAGCTCTTTTATGAAATTGGGATTGAAACGATCTTTATGCGGATTAGAAAAGAAAATATTCGTTCACAAAAGGCGGCCGAAAAGCTTCCCTATGTGATTCTTGCCAATGAATCAAGAAAATCAGTCTATGAACAGTTGAATGCAAATGGATTTATCTATAATTTGTATGAGATTCCTAAAGATTTATATACATTTGAAGTTCTTCGGCATCGAACTTCTTCACTTCAAGGTTCAACACATTTAATGGAAGCATAATAAGAGCAAAAAGCCAAACGAGTATCGTTGGCTTTTTGCTTTTTAATGCTTATGAGTTTAGTCTGTGATTGTTGAATCCATTTCATCATGTTTTTCACTTATCCCCATTTGTCCCATTAATTCCTCTAATTCTTCATTCGTGAGTGTTTCAAAACGACCATCATGAAACAATACCTGTGTCTGATTAGGATTAATTCTGTTTAAATGAAAGCTCATATTTTCCCACTCCTTTATCCATGATTAAAAGTTTCTTTATCATATATATTTCGCAAAATAATACTTTTTCATTCATGATTTTTAAAATTTCACATAATTGAAAAATCATTTTGTCGAAATCATGACAATTCGCATTCAACTTGTTTTATGGGTATAAATAAATAGGATATGATATAATTTCTTTTTCGAATTAAAATTGGAAGAGGAATAAAACATGAATGAAACATACACGAAAAAGGAAAAATTAAAGCAGCTATTAACAATATTAATTCCGATTTTGATCACACAGCTCGCTATGTATTCTATGAGTTTTTTCGACACGATGATGTCAGGGCATTATAGTTCTGAGGATTTAGCCGGCGTTGCAATCGGTTCTTCGCTTTGGATGCCTGTTTTTACGGGGCTAAGCGGGATTCTTTTATCGATTACTCCTATTGTTGCACAGCTTATTGGGGGAAGAAAAAAAGGGGAAGTAGCCTTTTCTGTCCTTCAAGGGGTCTATCTTGCTGTGATCATCTCGATTATTGTGTTAATATGTGGCGGTTTTGCACTAAACCCGATTTTGCACGCAATGGATTTAGAGGAAATTGTTCATTTGAAGGCGTATGGCTATTTAGTTGCCTTAGGCTTTGGGATCGTTCCGCTATTCGTATACAATGTTTTGCGTTCATTTATCGATGCGCTAGGGAAAACTCGTGTAACAATGTTAATTACACTAATGGCTTTACCTATAAATGTCATCTTTAATTACTTGCTAATTTATGGGAAACTGGGGTTTCCTGAGCTTGGCGGTGTAGGAGCAGGCTATGCAACGGCTATAACCTATTGGCTGATTACCATTATTGCCTTTTTCATTGTCCATAAAGCGGTTCCCTTTTCATCGTTTGGGATTTTTCGAAAGTTTTATTCTGTATCTTTTGCAAAATGGAAAGAAATCCTTGTTATCGGAATTCCTATTGGCTTCGCCATCTTCTTTGAAACGAGTATATTTGCTGCGGTTACCTTGTTCATGAGTAAGTTTACTACCGCAACCATTGCCGCCCATCAGGCAGCATTAAATTTTGCTTCTCTCCTTTATATGGTTCCACTAAGCGTTTCAATGGCCTTAACTATTGTCATAGGATTTGAAGTTGGAGCTAAGCGATATAAGGATGCTAAAGAATATAGCTGGATTGGTATAACCATTGCAGTAATTATGGCTTCCCTATGCGGAATATTATTATTTTTTACTCGTTCAGAGGTCGCTGGAATATATTCGAATGACCCTGAAGTAATAAATCTTACCGCTCAATTCTTAATCTATGCAATCTTCTTCCAGCTTTCAGACGCCATTCAAGCACCAGTACAAGGCGTATTGAGGGGATATAAAGATGTCAATATTACCCTAATAATGACCTTAATATCCTATTGGGTTATTGCCCTTCCCTTTGGATATTTTCTGGCAAATTACACGAACTGGGGAGCATACGGCTATTGGATTGGCTTAATTACCGGCTTAGCTGCTGGGGCGATATGTTTATCAAGCAGGCTTGTTCTAATTCAAAGGAAACCACTTATGCAACAAAGGGCTTAAGAAAACTAGAGATGGGGAATTTTCAGATTCCCCATCTTTTTTTATCTATCAATCTCTGAATACCTTTCCTAATACATCTTTTCCTCCGGTTACTGGTATGATGCTTCCTGTAATAAAGTCGGATTTTTCATCGATAAGAAACGAAATCACTCTTGCAATATCCTCCCCAGTCCCAGGTCTGCCAATTGGGGTGTCGTCATTTATTACTTCCACAGCTTGAAATATCTCTTTTTCCTTCCAATCTTCTGTAATGTCACCAGGACAAACCATATTAGCTGTAATTTGATGTTTTGCTTCTTCTAGTGCAATTGTTTTAGTTAAAGAGGCAGCTCCGCATTTTGCGGCAGCAAATGCAGATCTGTATATCCAGCCTGGAACAGTCTCAACCCGGTCAAAGCCAATTGTAATAATTCGGCCCCACCCTTTTTCCCTCATTCGAGGCAGCAATAATTTGCTTAAATAAAATAGTGCATTTAAATTCCCGTTAATGATGTAATTCCACTCGCCAAATGAATATTCGGTTAATACTTTCCTTTCATGCATATAAGGCCCTGCATTATGGACTAATATATCTATATTTGAAAAAACGGCCAAAGCCTCATCTATAGCTCTCTGACATTCTTCTAAAGTTGTGATATCGCCGCCGATGGCGATATTTTTCGTTCCAAAATTTTTTGATAGTTCCTCGGCAAGTGAGACAGCTTCCACTTTGCTTTTTCTGTAATTGATCACAAGATGAACATCATTTTCAGCCAGCTGATAAGCTGTTCTTTTGCCAATGCCTGTTGCTCCCCCTGTTATTAAAGCTGTTTTTCCTCCCACAGAAATACCTCGCAATACCATTTATTTTTTTATCCTATATAATCAATATACTATTAAGAACATCTATTATATGCAAATGAAAGACATATTTTATTAACGAATAGGCGTGTTTCTGCATACCTTAAACCATACGAATGTTCTAGCTGCTTGAAAGGAGGATGTGCCCTATGTTTCCTTGGTCCTCATTCCCATTTAATAAGGATATGAAGAATATGATGAAGCAGATGAAGCCAGATGAGGTTAACAAATATGTACAAAGCATTATGGACCAGATGATGCCTCAGCAAATGCAAGGTATGATGAATCCGCAAAATATCATGCCCGGATTTAATAACGGAAACGGGCAGAGCCAAAAATTGAATTCACTTCCCTCTTCTGTTTTTGAAACTCATGATGATGTTTTTGTTAGAATACCCATAAAAAATGAGCAGTGGTTGAAGGATATGAGGATTTATCATACGTCTAATCAAATAATTATTGAGCATATACCTGAACATGAGGATAAGCATACCATTATTCTCCCCGCCCTTGTGAGAAAAAAGGGGGCAACCGCTCTATATAAGGACGGAACGCTTGAATTGAAAATTCCTAAAAATATCGACATGCAATATTCTGAAATTGATGTTACTGAAACTTTATAAAGTATCAGGGATAAAATAATATAACAGTAAAAAGAGCAGCGTTACACTGCTCTTTTTAAAATGTTTTATTAATTATTTTCCAATAAACATTTGTGTCCAGTAGTTTCCTTCTGCTACATGGCCAACACCAATATGAGTAAAGTTTGCATTTAAGATATTTTTACGGTGGCCTTCACTATTCATCCATGCGTTAACAACTTCTTCAGGAGAACGTTGTCCCATAGCGATGTTTTCACCTGCTGTACGGTAAGTGATGCCGAATGATTTCATCATATCAAATGGTGATCCGTAAGTTGGGCTATTATGATCAAAGTAACCTTTTGCTTTCATATCACTTGATTTTGCACGAGCAACCTTGCTCAAGTTTACATCAAGCTGAAGAGCTGGTACGCCGTATTTAGCACGCTGTTGATTTGTTAATTCAACCACTTTTTGCTCAAAAGCACTTACAGATGAAGAAGCTGGTGCTGTTGGAGCTTTAGCTGGCTGTTGCTGTACTGGCTGCTGTTGAACTGGCTTTTGTACAGGCTTTTGTACTGCTGGTTGTTGTTGTACAGGCTTTTGCTGTACTGGTTGTTGCTGAACTGGCTTCTGCTGCACTGGTTTTTGTTGTACTGGTTGTTGAACAAATTGTTTAGTTAATTCATTCATATCCAATTGAATATTGTAATTCTTAAGGTATTTTTGCAGAATGCTATTAACTTGATCGGAATTTATATTAGCAGGTTGTGAGTAATAAACTTTAACTTGTTGTGGTGTTGGGCAATTGGATGCTGCTTCTGCCTTATTCACCACTGGATTAGAAACTAGTAAAGCTGCCGCTGCTGCTACTGAAAATAACATTTTTTTATTCATCTATTGTATCCTCCCTGATGTGAGTTATTTAAGTGCTGTCTTGCTTGCACAATCATCATAACACATGGTTTTTCGTAATATTTCTGGGGGGATTTAACAATTACGTTGTACATGAAACAAATTAAACTAGAATCATCACATGAATCTAGTAAAACCCCTTTATTTAGTAGGTTTATAAAAAATAGACTGGATGATATTCACTTGGATAAATAACCCTTTTGAGGAAGCGGCCCTAAAGGTGCTCCATAATATTACTAAGAATTCGGTGTTGACAAGTTTTTATAGAGGGAGCTTGTTTTACTATTGTTACAAAATCATTACACATATGATGGCTTTATAACTAAAGATCGATAACTGGAAGAATAATCCTAACAGTCGTCCCCATACCAAGGTTGCTCGTGATCATTAGCTTTCCGCCATGGAGATTAATAATCTTTTCGACAATCGCAAGCCCCAAACCTGTTCCCCCATCCTTTCTTGTCCTCGCCTTATTAACTCTGTAAAATCGCTGCTTTATTTTATCAATATCTTCTGGTGGAATTCCTATTCCGGTATCCTTCATTTCAATACAGCAGCCTTCCTTTATTTTATAAAGCTCTAGGCTGATTTTTCCGTTGTCAGTGTATCGAATTGAATTGTCCATTATATTTTGGACTATCTGTTCAATCCGGCCTTCATCTCCATTTATAATAATATCCGGATCGAGCTGATAATGGAGGTCTATATTCTTATTCTTTATGATTGGTCCGTACTTTTGCAAAGAGTTTTCAATAATTTGAGCAAGTGGAAGCGGCATTTTTTCCAACTTAAATTCTTCCGAATCCAGACGTGAAAGATCAAGAAGATCACCAACAAGCCGTTCCATTCTTCCTGCTTCCCGATGAATGATATGTACATATCGTTCATGGTCTTCCTTTTTTGCAATCCCAGAAATTAATGCTTCACTGTACCCTTTTACATAACTTAACGGGGTTCTTAGTTCATGAGAGACATTGGCGAGAAACTCTTTTTTCCTTTCATCTTCACGCTGAATAGATGAAGCCATATGATTAAATGCATGTGCAAGCTGACCAATTTCATCTGTAGAATGATTGTCGATCTTTATTGAATACTCCCCCTCTGATACACGCTCAGCAGCAGCCTTCATCTCAAGTAAAGGTTTTGTCAGCCTGCGGACAAGGATCGTTCCGAAAGAAATTGCAATAATTAAAAATAGAAATGCCGCAATCATCCATAAATAAGCAAAGTCTGTCGTGACCTCAGAAATTTTTGCTAGCGGTAAATATAAATAAATAATTCCCTCAAGTCTAGTTTCATCTAAAAGTGGAATAACGACAGCCATAATTTGCCGATCAAAACGCTCCTCAAAACCAACTTTATGTACCGATTCACCTTTAAGCAGCTGTTCTCTTTCCTTTCCGCTTATTAATGCCTCATAATCGATATCAAAAGGTAAACAGGCACTTAGCTCCCTAGGATTGCTGACAATAAAAATTTCCGCTTCCGATTTAGTTCCATACCATTCAATTTTATCTTTTAATTCCTCACTTAAAGGACCCCCATCATATTCACTAGCCAAACGATTTCCTTCCTCTATTAATGAAGTCTCTACATTATTAACATATAGTTTTTCATAAAATAGATAGGAGAGGAAATAGGAATAAATAATCGTAACTAAGATGGCCGCTGTTATGGTAAGCCATAGTTTTTTTGTTAGACTATTGGTGAATTTATCCTTCATTGTGCGGCACCTCGAATTTATAACCAATCCCCCATACAGTCTGTATATAATCCCCTGCACCAAGCTTCATTCTTAGTGTTTTAATATGTGTATCGACCGTTCGAAGACTTCCTATATAATCAATTCCCCAAACCAAATCAAGAAGCTGTTCTCTACTTAATGCGTGTGATTGATGATCTACGAAGCAAAGCAGAAGTTCAAACTCCTTAAGTGTTAAAGATATATTTTCTCCAGCTACGTTAACATTTCTAGCCAAACGGTCAATGATTATTTTTCCAATTTGGATATGAGTGTCCGTTTTCGTCAGACCGCTTCTCCGCAGGACCGCATTAATTCTTGCAACAAGCTCTCCTGGACTAAATGGTTTGACTAGATAATCATCACCGCCAAGCTGAAGGGCCTTCACTTTGTCCCATTCTTCCCCTTTAGCTGATAGAAAGATGATCGGAGTATTATATTTTTCTCTAACCTTCTTACACACTTCATACCCATCCTCATCAGGCATCATAATATCAAGAATAATTAAATTAATATATGATTCCTTGAGGATAGCATATCCTTCCTGCCCATTAGCTGCAGATAAACAATGAAACCCGGAATTCTCCAGATACATTTCTACAAGATGTCTCATGTCCTCCTCATCATCAATGATAAGAATATTTTGTTTCTCCATTACTTTCTCTCCCTTAACACAATTCGAAATGGACCCTTTCCTACTGGTATTGTTTTGATTATTTCTAGGGTGGCAGGATTTACAATATGAATATCATTGCTATCATAGCCTGCTATTATTAAATATTGATCGAATATTGCTATTTCAAAGGGATTTGCACCGATAGTTTTCGAATTGATCACTTTCCCCTCAACATTTAATTGATAAAGCATACTAGATCCGTGACTGAGTACAAAAACTTGATGGTTAAATTCCAAAAAGTTTACGGGCATCGATGGAGCCGGAATTTTGTATGTTAATTCACCTGTATCTGAATTGTACACATGGATATCCTTTTCCACCTCTGCACCGGCACCATGTCCTCCAATCCAGAGTTCATTTCCACCTTCATTAAGCCATGCACCTGCAGCAGCTGGATGTATATCATATTCCGATACTTTTTTTGTACCATTTAAATCAATTACAGTGAGCTTTTCTTTACTAAAGCTCAATACATACAGCTTTTTTTCTTTAACAGATTCCAGTATCGTTAATGGATTACTCGCCGTTTTAATTTGGGCTATCTCTTCTCCATCAAAATTAAAAAATCTGATTTTCCCAAGATTTTGATCGGCTAAAGCTATATTGGAATTGGTGTTAAGCAGCTTGCCATTAACAATTCCTTTACCGGTCTTCCAGCTGCTAATCATTTTTCCGCCTTTTAAAGAAAATAAGTCAACTGTCTCTACTTGTTTCCCAAATAATAATAGTGTATCTCCATCTGGGAGAATAACGGCACCTGTATAGGGCTTCTTAAGGTCCCAATCATGAAGCTTTTTCATATTTTTGATATCAATAAAAGAAACAGTCATATCCTTAATATTAACCGTTGCAGCAATAGAAAGATCTTCTTGTATGGGCAGATACTTCTGATTGGTGCATGAGGATAATAATATTGCTATCACAAATATAATCAACAATCGGACTAATATGGGCACTGAATTCTCCTCTTTTAATCTTTTTTCCATATTATATGGCCTATATGTGTTTAATCTGTGAAGTCCATTTTAATGATTGTATGCTATTTTGTGAACTCCATCAGCACTACATGCAATTCGATTAAAGCTAGTTTACTTCGTTCAGACAACTCTGATTCGATGATTCTTTTTGTTGCCATATAATACTTCTCCATTAATGTTTTTCGAACTCTTGGATGAGCATTTTCATCTTTCAGCTCTCTTACAATAGCTTCTTTTAATATAAATTCTGCAGACTCATCAGCTGATAGGGAACGATTTTTCCAGAGCTTTCGATATTCATCTAATAAATTTTGATAATCCATATTTCTCTCACCATCTTATTTTTTTGATAGGCCTTTATTATTCCATTTTTACATAAATAAAATGGGATATGCAAAAAATAGATAAAATAATGCTGAAGGGAGATAAACTTGATGGGTACCCCATATTGCTGTCCGAATTGTAAAACTAATAGGAGCCGCTTTAATATTATTAGACAGGTTCCGCAATCCGTTAAACTTGACCCTCACACAGGAGATCTTGTGGAAGAATTTACGAACGAAAATTTAAGCCCGTTCCATATGGCATATAAAGGACCGGAAATTAAAGTTCAATGCGGTTCCTGCGGGTTAGTAGAAGATGAAAGAACATTTATTAAATTTGGTGAGAGATAGCAAAAAATAGCAAAAACAAAAAAACTTGAGGCAATCTCAAGTTTTTTTGTGTATATCCTGCAAGAAACGAACGGTATCTACTTTCCATGGGTCTGCATATGAAAAACGGACTAAATATATGCTTTCATTAAAGCTTTTTCTTCCTGCATTTCGAATAGTCATATCTATTTCAACAGGTACTTCTATACTTAATTCATTGGATAGATCTTCAACAGGTAAAATGGCCATACGATTCAAATTAATATTTTCAATCTTCTTTAGATTGCCTTTCCCTTTCATTTCTTGCAGTGAAAAGGAGGAAACAATGCTAGCATCCTGCTGTTTATACCCTGTAATATAAGCACTGATTATTTCATAAGGATCGGCACTGCCAGCGTATTCCTTAAGCTTTCCTGCAGCTTTTAATATCATTAATTTATGGGATAGATCCATAAAGTTAGTACGATGTGTTGTACTTCCATGAAAATGAATACAAAAATGCCCGGGAAAATTATTCTGCAAGGCACCAGCTCCGTGGGGCATCCCATGCATGGAGGCTGCAAGCCATTTTCCTTTATGGATAACGATAATCGCTCTCCTCTTCCAGCTCCATTTTCCATCATAGATTTCCTTCATTATTTTAGTTTCTGTTAATGTTAAGGGCTGAACATCAGCATGGTGACTGCCAGCTCTTCTTTGTACTTTAAACTTTTTACCTGTTTCCACATCCATGACGGTGAATTTTGAGAATTTGGGCAAAATTTTATTAACCTGTTCCCATGGCAGCATTTCAATTTCATGTCCCACCAAGCTTTCACTAGCTTGAACATTAGTATCATGGATAAATGTAGTGATAAACAGTAGAAAAGCAATGAAAAATTTCATTTTCTCCACTCAATTTCTTCGTATAATTTCTTAGTTCCTCTATGAAAGTCTTCCAAAAAACCGATACATGTATTCATTTTTAAACAAAAAATCGTGCTGACTACACGATTTCATTAAAAGCTTGGTTCTTTTTTCTCTAATACTTTAAGCTGCCTTTCTATCTCCTGCCAGTTGATATTTTCTCCGATAAAAACTAAATTAAGGGGCATATTCATATTTTCCTGCAGATAGATTGGCATGCCGTAAGAAAATTGAAAAAGAAAAGGAAAATTCGAATATGAAAATTTTATATACCCTTTTATCCTGTACATCGTATCAGGTAGATTCCTTAAAAAGTCTTCAAACTCTTCCTGTTCAACTTGCTTTTCAAACTTATAAACATAAGAACTTAACTTTAAATCCTTTTTCACATGCGAAAGGACCGTTCTTTCTTTTGTACTAAATGATAATTTCTTTATATACTCAACAGGTACTTTTGAGAATGCGGTTAAAACGGAAAAAGCACGGGAATTTAGTCCCTGTATTTCCATAGATAGTTTAGCTTGCTCTTCCTCAGATAATTCATCGGTTTTGTTTAAAAGGATTAAATCAGCATGTCGAACCTGTTCTATTAAAAGCTGCTGTACTTGAGGGCTCAATGTTTTCCGGTTAAGCCATCTAAATCCGTCAACCACCGATATGATACCCTTGACATGGATTTTATCTGCGAATAAAGGTGAAAGTACTGCATCTAGCACCTCAACTGGATGGGCCGCACCAGTTGCTTCTATATAAATGACTTCTGGTTTTTCAATCATGAGCAGCCCCTGAAGCTGTGCCTCTAATTTATCTTGAATGCTGCAGCAAATACATCCATCCAGCAGTTCTTTAAGTGGGACATCCTCTTCAATTGCGTCTGAATCAATTGATACCTTTCCAAGCTCATTCATCATGACAGCGACTCTTCGATTTTGCTTTTTTTCCTCTATTAACAGCTGCTTTAATAAGGTTGTTTTTCCGCTGCCTAAAAACCCCGCCAACACATATATTTCTGTCAATATCATGTAACTTCCCGCTCTCTCCTATGATCTTCATAAATTTCTTCGATCATTTTTTGTAATTTTTTCTCTAAAGAATTCAGGTTTAAATTTATTAGATAGCCTACTGTATGAAACATTTCCATCTTGCATTTCCATATAGGAATATATCCATTAGGATAATATATCCCATTTATTTCTACCCCTATTTCTAAATAGGACTTATAGCTATCTGAAAATAGATCTTCCTGTGTTGCAGACTTTCCTTTTTTTTCACGTAATAGCTCGATTATTAACTTTTCCGTCAGCATACTAAAATTGTTTTCATACTTGCCTTGAAGTATTTTTCCTAGCTCTTCACACTCGTTTTCAACCGTAGCTACCTCTTGTCTTATTTGTTCATTAAGGTGAACAATTTGTTTCAAGAAATCACCTCATCACACTATGCCTAAAGACACATTTTATCCCATTACCTTGTTAGTTACAATTGTAAAGACCCGAGAATACATAAAGCGGGCATAAGCCCGCTTCTTATTTTTCGTGTAAAAAATCCTTAATCGCTTCTTCATTTTCCATAAAATCCAATTGCAAAACAGATCCTGCATGCTGATAATGTTTGTTTTCAAAGCTATTAGAAATGGGTACTCTTAATGTTTGGACGTCATTAACAGGATTTAAGAGAAAGCTGGCACCAAGAGAAAAGGCTTCGTCAAACTTCAGATCCGTTTCTACGTTCTGCATAGTATGCTTGATCATTTCCGGAAACCTTGCAATTCCATCAATTGTTGCAAATTGTTTAATTGTCTGATCTTTCAGTGAAATGAGAACCTCCTGCTGCCTATTAACCCTTCCAAAATCATTCATATCATCATGCCTAAATCTTACGAATGACAAGAGGTCTTCACCTTGAAGTTTTTGCTTTCCCGGTTTTACACTTAAATTCATATCATCAATCATTATTTGAGAAACCTCAACCTCAAGGCCATTAGGAGCAATCGTGTTCATCATGCTGATAAATCCTTTAAAGTCAATGACGGCAATATGATCAATGGTTACTCCAAAATTTTGTTCAACTGTTTGTTTCAACAAATCCTTTCCTCCTAAATAATAGGCATGATTGAGTTTACTATAGTTCAATGGATGATTTGGAATTTTAACGTAACTATCTCTCATGAGAGATACAAGCTTAATCTTTTTATCAGCTGGCTCATATCGTGCAAGCATAATGGTATCCGAACGTGAATTTTCTTCTCCCCTGCTATCAACACCAATTAATAAAAAATTCTTTGGCTCTTTTGCCATTTTTAACGGCTCTGATGGAATAGGAGGAATGTTTCTTTCAATCACTTTTTCAATAACAGTCATCGATTTGGAATGATCATCTTCTTTAAGGTTTCTTTCAGAGGAGAAGGATGTACAGGCACTTAACCCAGCACAAATGAAACATAGAATGATCCATCGTTTAATCAAACACATCACCTCTTTATGTGGAAAAGCTTTTTAATAAAGCTTTTTTGTTTTTCAATAAAATCTAAGACTGCCTTAACTTCATTGTTGGAAAGTAGAGGTGTTTCTATACCCGGTGTGTTTTGCTAATGCAAAAAAGCACTCTCAGCTGAAAGTGCTTTTCTACATTAATGATCAAGATTCTAGCTGTTGTTTCAAAATTTCCGCGGCTTTTTGAATTTGCGTATCATTTTGATTTAGTTTTTCTCTTACCTTTTCCATTAATTTTATAGTTGAATCTCCAGTTAAAACACCGTTAACCTCAAGTTTTTCAGCCGCCTGGAATTTTTCGACTGCATCCTTTGTTTGTTCATCAAAGAATCCATCTTCTCTTCCTGAGTCATAGCCAATAGCCTTAAGCATTTGCTGAGCAACTTTTACCTGTGCAGATGAAGAGCTAAGCTTTAATTCCTGATCTGGATCAATAACAGGCAATGATGCATACTCAGGAAGTGTAACCTCATAATCAGGGTTAATTCCTTTTTTATGTATCCAATTGCCATTTGGAGTCAACCATTTTTCGGTTGTAAACTTTAAATTGGAGCCATCTACAAAATCCTCTGCACGCTGTACAGTCCCTTTACCAAATGACTTTTCGCCGACTAAGGATACATTTGCTGATTCTTTAACAGCACCAGCAAGAATTTCTGAAGCACTGGCGCTTCCTTTATCAATGACAACAACTAGAGGAATATTGGGACTTTTTGATCCTTTAGATTTAACTTCCTCTCGATTTCCATTTCGATCCTCGATTTGGAAGATCGTTTTCCCTTCCGGAACAAAAAGACTAGAAATCTCGATTGCCCGCTCTAAAAGACCGCCGGGATTATGTCTTAAATCAAGTACAATCCCCTTCATCCCTTGACCTTGTAATTCATTTAAGGTTTCGATTAATTCCTTTGTCGTGTTCTCTGAAAAAGAAGTGATTTGGACCTTTGCAATGCCATTCTCTAGCATCTCTCCATAAACTGTCTCAATCGGAATCGTATCACGAATAATCGGAACTGTTAGTGCTTCCTCCATACCTGGTCTTTGAATTGACAGTTCAACCTTTGTCCCTTTTTTCCCTCTAATTAAGGTAACTGCCTCTGTGGCACTCATTCCCTGAATACTTTTCCCATCAACGGAAAGCACCTTATCATTTGGTTTTAATCCAGCCTTTTCAGCTGGAGAGCCCTTAATTGGGGTCACTATGACAATGAATCCGCCTTGCTCTTGTATTTCTGCACCGATTCCTTCAAAGGAAGAAGAAATGCTTTGATGAAAGCTTTTTGCCTCATCTACAGTCATATAATCCGAATATGGATCATCTAGTGCGTCAACCATGCCATTTATGGCGCCATTGATTAATTTTTCCTGGTCAACCTCCTGAAAATAGGCGTTGTTCAACGTATCAAATGCCGCATATAGTTTTTCAAATTCCTTTCGGTCACGGGTACCCATATCTACAGCCTTTTCATCGCCAAAAGCTAGTGCAAATCCTGTGATCCCTACTGATAAAAACACAATAAATAACACGAGCATAACAAAATGGAAGTTTTTCATACGAATAAAGCCCGCTTGTTTAACCGGTGGTTCTTGATTGACATCTTTCTCTTGCAAAACCTCTCACCACTTTCATAACCAAAAATTCCTCTGTGAAATCCTTAATGAATAGAATACCATTTCTATCATAAAAAGCACAAAGAAAATACCTAAACCGAAAAAAATCATGTAAAAGAAAAGAGGCCAGACATATTCTGACCCCTCCTATATTTTCTTCACAATTTCAAAATATTCTTCTAAAGTAAGCTGTTTTTCAAATATAACAGCTGCTGCTTCTTTACCAACATACCGGAAATGCCAAGGTTCAAATTTATACCCAGTGATTTCTTCTTTTCCTTTAGGGTAACGAAGAATAAAACCAAATCGATGGGCATTTTCTGCGGCCCATTTTCCTTCTGGCGTTTCACCAAATTCCTCTGATAACTCAAAATTAGCACTTTGACTGGAAATATCCATGGCTAATCCAGTTTGATGCTCGCTGCTGCCCGGAAAGGCTACAGCCTGTATTGCCTTATCCTCGCCATATTTGCTTACTTCTGCATCAAATACGGCTCTCTGTCTATCAAATGAACGATATCCGGATACGGCAAATAAATGAATCTCTTGCTTCTTTGCTTCCGTAAACATCGCTTCAAGGGCTTTAGCCGCTTCGTCCCGTAAATAGGCTTTTTCTATATCCTGTTCGCCAAACGAAAACAAAACTGCTGGTCTTATCAAATCTTCAGGGGCATACCCGTCTGGAAGAGCAAATTGTTTATTTACTAAAACCATATGATTCGTTGGATTTTGAATAATTCGCTTTCCATCTACTGTCATAATTTCATTAAAATAATTCGCTTCAAGGGAAGGAATATCATTTTCCGGGCTGTCGTTATTCTTGGCAGTTCCGCTGTCCTCTTCCTTAGCTGAAACTTCTTGTGGCTGTTTGTTTTCATCCAATTGCTCTTTAGCAGACTCTTCCTTTTGTAAAAAAGGAATCTTCTCTAAATATGGCTGAAGCTGATTACAGCCTGTAAGCATAATAGACAATATAGCGGTTAATGCAACAATCTTTTTCATTTTTTCACCTATCTTTGATTACTTTTACCGCCTATTATTTTAACATGAAAAAGAACTTTTTTCAGAAGTTTGTTTTGTTCCAATAATAATAAAAAAGAACCGGTTCATAAATCAAACCAGTTCGATTCATTTTTTATTCTTTTATCGCCGCTTCAAGAGCCACTTCGATCATTTCATTGAAGGTTGTTTGTCTTTCTTCGGCAGTTGTTTCCTCACCGGTTAAAATATGGTCACTAACTGTTAAGACAGATAATGCCTTGCGATCAAATTTCGCCGCTAACGTATAAAGAGCTGATGTTTCCATCTCAATAGCCAAAATTTGATATTTTGCCCATTTTTCTAATTCTGAATTATCGTTGTAGAACATATCAGCAGTAAATACATTTCCGACTTTAAGCTGAAGTCCTTTTTGTACTCCTGCTTCATAAGCACGTTTAAGTAAATCAAAATTAGCTGTCGGAGCATAATCGACTCCGCCAAATGTAATCCTATTCATTTGTGAATCTGTTGAAGCGGCCATGGCCAGGATCACATCCCGTACCTTTACATCCTTTTGAATAGCCCCACAAGTACCAACACGGATTAAATTTTGAACATTATAGCTTTGCATGAGTTCATTAATATAGATAGAAATAGATGGTACACCCATACCTGTTCCTTGAACAGAGATTGGATGGCCCTTGTATGTACCTGTATACCCAAACATACTTCGAACTTCATTATAGCATTTTGCATTTTCTAGAAAGTTTTGCGCAATATATTTTGCACGCAACGGATCCCCTGGTAAAAGGACTGTTTCAGCAACCTCATTTTCTTTGGCACCAATATGTATACTCATTCATTTAGCCTCCCAAATTTTCTCAAGGGTAACTGCCCTCCCTCACTATATCATAATATATCCCAGCTTTAAAACGTTCCATTCATTCAGCATGTTTTTAAGGCTTACGGGAAAGCTATCTATAGCCAAATCAGGAGGTGTTGATTAGTGGCACAGGAAAAAATGAGTAAAAAACTTAGGCAGGCTGTTCAGCACGCTAATGAAACAAACCCAACATCTAGATCAAATACAGAGCCTAATACTTCTAAAACAGTGAAAACGATCAGTAAGAATTAAAACGGAGGCTGCAAATGGGTAAAAAACATCGAAATCGAATCAATTCACCAAAAAAAAATAATCACATTCCGAAAGAGGCAATTATCGCTGAACAAGAGGCTCACGGTAAGGAATTTACTGCCCAAAAACGGAAAAATGGACCTGGTTCGAATATTGAATAAGGAGAGCCTATAGCTCTCCTCTTTCTATCTAATATGAATGCGGTTAATCTCCTGCCAGCCTCCCGGTTTTAATTGAAAATAATATTGCCCTTTCCGTCCTTCATCAATATACAAAATATCCCCTGTAGAAATGAATCTTCCATTAAAGTCATTAGGGATCCGGTCATGAACATTAAATGTCGAAAAGACCGAATATATGCATTCATCATGGTCAGACGCCTCCACAGTTAATCGATAAACTTGCCGATATCCTTTGTTTTGTCGAAATTCAGGAGTTTGGAAAATCGTTACATCATATTCCTTCCTTTTAACCCTAGTTAATTCCTTTAGCATCATAATTCCCCCTTAAGAAATAAATTATTTCCCATGTCTTGATAAGATGGAATATATTAAGTAAAATATAATTAAATATTCAAATATTTCAGATAAGCTTACACCTTCTATTAGATACTCCCTTTGTCGTTTCCTTCATCAAAAAACTACTACTTTTGTCGAACAAAGGATTATTTACAAAGAAAGCGCTTACATTCGAGGAAGTAGTTTCATATAATATAAAAATAATATAAGGAGGCTAGAAATGATCATAACATCGCCCATTAAAAGACCTGTTTTAACCTGCATCTTTCTTGGTCTTTGGTTAGTGATTTCCAACATTTTTTATTATCTGCAGCCGCTGCATCCATTCAAGTCTATTGCTCATCGGGGAGCCTCCTATTATGCTCCTGAAAATACAATTGCTTCCTTTCAAAAAGCTGTTGATCTTGGGTTTGATTATATTGAGCTTGATGTAAGACTTAGCAAAGATGAGCAGCTAGTTGTTATTCATGATGAAGATGTTTTAAGGACAACTAACGGGACCGGATTTATCAGTGATTTGACTGTGATGGAATTGAAAATGCTTGATGCTGGCTCTTGGTTTTCTAAAGATTTCAGCGATGAAAGGATTCCACTCCTTGAGGAAGTACTCTATCTCTTTGGAAAGAAAATTGGTATATTAATTGATGTAAAGTCTCCTGAAAAACAGCCAGGAATGATTGATATTTTATCAAATATATTAATAAGCCATATTGAAAATGGGATGGATCCGGAATTCGTAAAGGTCCAATCCTTTAACATTAACGAGCTGAAACGTTTAAAGGAACATGTACCTGACATCGCAACCGGACTATTGTTAAACAAGCCTTTAGATTTACTTCAATTGGCTTCGTATAGGCCTTATGCCTCTTTCCTGTCCATTCATCACCAATTATTAACGAAAGCCTTTATTAATAAGGCACAATTATTAGGTTTTGATATTTTTTCCTGGACAATTAAGAAGCAGTACCAATTCCCAATTATGCAACGGTTAGGCGTACACGGCATCATATCTGACGAAGAATTTAGAAAGCCAAGTTATAAGTTTACTAGTTTTATTTCTCCTGTTATTAAGGAGTAAAATATTTTTTCGAAAAAATAAGCCCTTATCTGGATCAAAGGGCTCATTTTTTTGTATCAAATTATGAGTATTGCTGAATGATGGATTGAATTCTATGCTGCATTTGCGGCATATCTGCTCGGTTTACAGAGAATCGTACATGTGATTCATCTAAATTGAGTGCTTCGGAAAACAGGCTTCCTAATCCTCTTACTTTTCTATCAACCTGCATTAATATTTCAATTTCATTGCTTGAAATTGGGAAAAAGGTAATTTCTAATTCATCTAAACGGCCACGGAATGGACCAGAAGATGGGACAAATTCAAATTCCTGAATAAATGGCAATCTGCTGCGGAGACGGCTAGATGCATACTCACATTCTGCTTCCCTTAACCGAAAGCCTAGACCATTTATTGCTTGGAATACGGATTCCATAAGTTCATTAGGTACAACTCGAAGATAATCTTTATCTGTAGGATCAACAGCATTTTTAATATCAAGACCTGTCGAAACCCATACCTTTGTCTTCCCGATAGAAAGTGGAGTATCCGATGGAATGATGAAGGAAAACGGAATTTCTTTACGTTCATTGGCTAGGAGATTAAATGATTCAGCGATTCGAAAACTGTCAATTAAGCCTGTAACTGTGTACTTTTTATCATCTGATTCCTTCAAATACGTTGTGTTAAGTGACAAGTAGATCGCATCAATCTTTTGTTCTACATTTCCTCCCCGAATTTCAACAACCCCTCTAATTTCCCCGCCTGGAGTAACTGTATCCTGAACTAGTTTCGTATCCACTTTTGCAGCCCCAATTCCAACACTTGCCAAGACTTTATTAAAAAACGACATTCCATACTCCTCCTTTATTATTTTCCTTAATCAAAGATACTACGAATCAATTAATTTAAAGGTTTCATAAATAAAAAACTTTTTTCAGCCTATATGCTTTTACTTGGTAATGTTACAATACAGATAATTGAACGAATTTTTCAACAAATTCCATTGTAGATAGGGGATGAATTTTTATTACTATGAAGCTATTTATTACCCGAAAGCCGCCTCAGCATGTGTTAGATTATCTAAAGGAAAACTTTCAAGTTGATTTTTGGGATTCTGAGGATGAGGAAGTACCAAGGGAGAAATTACTTGATATTGTCCATCAATATGATGGTTTACTTTGTTTACTTACTGAAAATATCGATAAGGAAGTCCTGGATCAAGGAAGCAATCTTAAGGTAATTAGCAATTTAGCTGTAGGCTATAATAATATTCAGATAGAGGAAGCTAGTCTTCGTGGAATCATGATTACGAATACACCTGGTGTATTGACTGAAACGACAGCTGATCTTACATTTGCGCTTTTACTTGGAACTTCTAGAAGATTGATTGAAGCTTCAAATAGCTTACGTGAAGGGAATTGGAAAACATGGTCACCAATGTTTTTGACTGGAATGGACGTACATGGATCAACATTAGGGATCATAGGTTTAGGAGAAATTGGAGCTGCAGTAGCTAGAAGAGCGAAAGGCTTTAATATGAAAATATTATATAATAGCAGAACTCCTAAGCCATTATTAGAAGCCGAGCTTGATATTCAATATGCTGACCTCGATACTTTATTGCAAACATCAGATTTTGTCTGTGTACTTACCCCCTTTACTAAGCAAACGCGGAACATGATCACATTAAAAGAATTGAAACAAATGAAAAAGACCGCCATACTAATCAATACAGCGAGAGGCGGCATTGTAAATGAAGCAGATCTTGTACAAGCATTATCAGAGGGAATAATTTGGGGTGCGGGACTGGATGTTTTTGAACAGGAGCCCATTCCTACTGATCATCCCCTATTGCAGTTCACTAATGTTGTCACTCTTCCCCATATCGGCAGTGCCAGTATTCAGACGAGAACAAAGATGTGGGAGCTTGCCGCAAGAAACTTAACAGATGGATTACAAGGAAAGAAGCCTCCTAATCTTGTCAATCAAGAGGCGTATAAAACAAGAGAATAAATCGTTCATATGTAATATCAATTTTAGCTAAGAGGCTGTCCTAGAGCAAAGGTGCCAGGCATCATATTGGACTGCCTCTTTCTATATTAATCATGGTCAACTTCTTCATCGATAATGCACTTTTGCAATAAATAATCAAAAACGATATCTGCTAGTTCCTCTAATTCATTTTCAGCAGGCACAAAACCTCTTCTTGTTAGCTCATGAAAGAAAAAATCTGCAATTTCCTCCGTATCAATAATAACCTCAATTTCTCTCACAGCGCCGCCCCCTTTTTAGAGAATGTATGACGTTCTCCTAACATTCATGCTAAAATTAGTCATTTTCAAGTAAGCTTTTCCTTTAAATTAATTTTTTCTCCTGACATTTTTCTCACTGACAAGCATATAAATATCCTTAAGAAACTGTATTGGTGGATAAATCTAATATTGGAGGAGAAAAATTCATGAATATTTCTACATTAGCTTCAGCCATAAAAAAGGATGTAAACAATGAGGATAGTATCATTATTAATTTTTACGGTCTAGTATTAAAAGGCATGTTTAAGATCATTCTGTTTTTGGGTGTTCCCTATATTGCCTATCTGCTATTCATGTTTGGCCAAAAAGGCTAAACAGTACTCTTTCCATCATTGCTGGAAATCTGCTTTAGTTTTCTGACAATAATCCGCATAATATGTTTATATTCCTCATCACGAAACATCTCATATAGAATTCGGTAATCATTATATATATCTAATAAACCATCAATCAATAATTTTCTTTCACGTATACTATCTAATATTTCTTTCTCGGCTTTTCTGAAATTGGGGGCCCCGCCCTTCTTTTCAATTAGTTTAGGCAGTTTTTCTTTTTTATTCAGCAAATATAATAGTCCTAGCTTTTGGATGAAAGCATCCGCGCTTTCCGCATCGGCAACAATGGTTAATTCCTCTTCCCCTGCCTCAAGCCATTCACCATCGCTAATTCTTGTGAGTTCATAAATGATATCCTCCCAGGCATCTTCCTTATAGCGCCAAATCTCTGTCCGAAATCCTACTACTTTAAACAGATCAGATCCATAGCCTTTTACTTGTACTAAATCACCAAAAAAGTACTTATACTCTATATCAATATGCTCCTTCTCGATGATTTCCCCTTCAAACTCGGAGAGCATTTTGAGACTGGATTCCATAAAAAGACCTTCACTTTTATTCACCTCATATACATACATCCCGTCTAGCCATTTTACATCTGTAATCTTCCCAACAGTTCCATATATAGTGATCACGACTGTATCACCGATATTATATTTTGATTTTTTCCTATCGCTCATTTCCTCCATCCTTCCAGGTGTGAGTCGTGAAATTTGATTAAGATATTATATGCAAGGATAGGAAAAATCGGTCCGTATATAGAAAAACTGATTAAAAATGAATAGAAAGCGGAAATGTCAAACAAATTGAAGGCGGACATAAAAAAAGGGCAACTCCAAAAGAGTCACCCTGCCTATCCTTCTGATATTATATATAATTCCCACGCTTCATCAAAGACTGCCATACTTTCCATATATGATCCATTTAATTCTAAATATAAGCTAATTTCATGATAATCTGATGATGTTTTCGGAAAGTCATGATCTAAATATGCATGATTTGCAAAACGGCTAATCCTATCCTTTGGTGAAGGATGCCGAT
Organism: Bacillus sp. DTU_2020_1000418_1_SI_GHA_SEK_038; assembly: GCF_032341175.1. Classification (NCBI taxonomy): domain Bacteria; kingdom Bacillati; phylum Bacillota; class Bacilli; order Caryophanales; family Bacillaceae; genus Bacillus; species Bacillus sp. DTU_2020_1000418_1_SI_GHA_SEK_038. The sequence continues at coordinate 2,689,037 of NZ_CP135435.1, forward strand.
ATTTCATTAAAAAATGATAAAAAGTTTTTGCCATAATGACCGCCTCTTTGGAAATTTAATGAAAAGTTCAATTTTTGCTTTAATATCGTATACATACTATACGCGAAAAACTGAGTTTTCGTCCATAGAAAAAAGCAACCCAATTTTTAGGTTGCTTTTTTCAAATTATATAAGAGCTTTTGACATTCCAATTAGAAATTTAATTACTGATAGCGTGATGATTTAGCTAATTCAGTAAGAATCCAAATAATGTTAAACATTAAAATCGCCACTGTAATTGGAACAGCCTGAAGCCAGTTTTTCCCATACTTTTCTTTAATTACACCTGCATAAAATCCACATAAAAATAAAGCAAACATAGCAACTGCAAGCATAATCATTAAAGTTAGTTCCATCATTCTTCCTCCCTAGTATATGAATATCCCCTATATTCATTATAAAGAGTGGAGAATAGGAGTTTGTGAAAAAAACGTGAATACTTTGTGAACTATGAGATATATCACATCACGTTGTAAAATCGAAATAATTTCTTTTCAAAAGTTTTGGCTGCCCCATTAAATTTGTATAGGTCGTTTCTTGCCCGATCTCCTTCGTATTGATTAGAAATAATTGGTCATCAATTTCTTTCACTAGCCTATCTGTTTGATATTCCATCTGACAATTGTGACAAAAGGTGGTAGGGACTTCACTTATTTTTATCGCCCTTGACCCATCGGGCAGTTCCCAATAAACATCCCCGATTCCGGTTTTAATCTTTTCACTCTCACACCAAGCACATGTTTCCTTCACTTAAATGAACCCCCTTATTCACTCGCAATTGCTTTTATATCTAAATCATTAGGTTTTTGCTTCACTTGCTGAGCCATGAACTTCTTCTCTTTTAGCTGATCCCGTTTTTCTCGTTTATCCTTTAACGATATGTGTGATGGATCATGCTCATATATTTCTCGGCGCTCAAGGCGTACTAATCCTTCAGGAACAAGGTTAAATTTCTGGTCATTCATTAATCCAGCGATCCCAACGTTCGATTGTTTCACTTCCATATCAGGATAGATTTCCTTGAAGTAACCTTCCGCACGCCCTGATACATAGTTCTCAGGTTCAGGATAAGTCGTTATAACCCCTTCAAAGTTACGAAGAACTACCTTATTAGCACTTTGCGAAATTAAATAGTTAGGCTGAAGAGCTATTTTTCCACCGCCTCCAGGAGCATCAACGACAAATGTTGGAACTGCATAGCCTGATGTATGCCCGCGAAGTCCTTCAATAATCTCCAGCCCCTTTGATACTGGTGCGCGGAAATGGCCAATTCCTTCAGATAGGTCACATTGGTAAATATAATATGGACGCACTCTAATTTTAACGAGGTCATGCATCAGTCTCTTCATAATAGGAACACTGTCATTTATTCCTGCGAGAATTACAGATTGATTGCCAACTGGCACACCAGCATTGGCGAGCATTTCACAAGCTCTTTTCGATTCTTCTGTTATTTCAATTGATGTGTTGAAATGAGTATTTAGCCAAATTGGATGGTATTTTTTCAAAATATTGCAGAGGTTTTCGGTAATTCTTTGCGGAAACACGACCGGCGCTCTTGTTCCAATTCGAATAATTTCGACATGATCAATTTCCCGAAGTTTTCTTAAAATATATTCCAATATATTATCATTAATCAGAAGCCCGTCACCGCCGGATATGAGAACATCTCTTACCTGCGGGGTATTTCTAATATAGTCTATCGCGGCATCAAGTTGTTTCTTAGGGACACCCATTCCAATCTGTCCAGAAAAACGGCGTCTCGTACAATAGCGGCAATACATGGAGCATTGATTGGTTACAAGAAAGAGAACACGATCTGGGTAACGATGCGTTAATCCAGGGACGGGGGAGTCCTCATCTTCATGGAGCGGATCCTCCAGATCATATTTTGTCTTGTAAATCTCCTGTGAAATGGGCACTGATTGCATCCGAATTGGACAGCGGGGATCATCCGGATTCATTAAAGAAGCATAGTAGGGAGTAATATTCAAGGGAATAGTCTTTGTGGAAATTCTCACACCTTCTTCTTCTTCAGGTGTAAGATTAATAACTTTCTTTAAATCATCAACCGTACGGACGGTATTTGTTAATTGCCATAACCAATCGTTCCATTGTTCGTCAGTAACATCCTTCCAAAGCTCAATATCCTTCCAATGACGATTAGGCTTATACAAATATGATTTCATAATATTCCTCCTCAAAAATTTTCTTATTAAAGATACATGCAAGTACTGTGCCAAAATCCTAATTTCCAATACATTTTATGCCTAATCCACTTAAAATGTCCTGTATTATTAAGACTTTATGCCAGTTAAATTTTTTTGAGGGGTAATTTTTCAACATCGAAGGCAAGAAAAAAATGCCGATTGTTCGGCATTCGTAAAAGAGATACTTAAGCCTGGTAGACTTTATTATTTTCGAGCTTCTGCAACTTGTATTGCAGGGTCTGCCGAGGAATTTCCAAGAGCTCTGCAGCCTTTTTAACATTTCCGTCTGATTGCTTTAGAGCGTTCAGAATAAGGGTTTCCTCTAGCTTCTGCATATTCTCTCTTAAGGAAAGTTTAGATTTGTTATCCTCTATTTTAAACATACTGAAATTTTGCTTCATCATCACAGGGAGATCATCCGTGGTCAGCAATTCTTCCTCACAGACATTCATCATATATTCAATGGTATGCTTTAATTCTCGAACATTACCCGGCCATTTATAGGCAAGGAATCGTTCCAGAACATGATTGTCAGCACCTTTAACTGTTTTCTTTAATACTTTATTAAAAGATGAAACAAAATGGTCGAGCAAATACCCGATATCTTCCTTTCTCTCTCTTAATGGAAGCAATCTAAAAGTTAATACATTTAATCGATAAAAAAGATCATCCCTTATTTGCTGATTTTCCATTGCTTTTTGGGGATGTATATTCATCGCTGCAATAATTCGAACATTCACAAAGGTACTCTCCGTACTTCCTACCCTCCTTACATGACCGTCCTCCAAAACACGGAGAAGCTTTGCTTGCAGTTCAATAGGCATTGTATGAATTTCATCTAAAAAAAGTGTGCCCCCATCTGCTACCTCAAACAGACCAGGACGATCAACTGCTCCTGTATAACTGCCTTTAGATGTACCAAATAAAATGCTTTCTAGCAATGATTCTGGAATCGCAGCACAGTTTTGAGCAATAAATGGACCTTTTGCTCTTAAAGAAGCATGGTGAATTCCTTGTACAAATAATTCCTTCCCGCATCCGCTTTCACCAAATACCATGATAGGAGAGTCTGATTTTGCCAGTTTCTTAGCCTCATTCTTAACTTCAATGAACTCAGGGCTAACAGTTAAAAGACTGTCTAGCGTATATTGCGTATTGCTGGATGATCTTCTTTTACTCTTCTTTGCAGACTTCATCTTTTTCTGTAAATCTAGCAAGCTTTCAGAAAGGAGCTTTAGTCTGGAATAATCCTTTGCAATTTCAACTGCACCAACCGTTTTCCCATTTACTCTAATAGGCAATGTTGTATTTATAGTCTCGATTTGGTGACCATGTACATTGACATATGACTGTGATTGATTATAAATAGGCTTATTTGTTTTAATTACTTTTAATAGTGTACTTGTTTGTTCATCTAATGAAGGAAATGCTGTTACGAGCGGCTTGCCTAATACTTCATCGACATTCATTCCATCATGCTTGGCGGCAATTTCATTATAATAAATGGTCTTCCCATTTATATCAACTACATGAATTCCCTCATCTATCCCTTTCAATATTGCAGAGAGAACCTCTCTTGATTTCACATGTATTTCAGTGATCCTCATCCCCTCCCTAATAATATATATGTTCAACTGCCGAAAATTAGTCTTTTTGCTGCCCAAAAACTGGCATTTACAATAAAAACTGATAACTAAAGCTAACCCGAGAATCTAAAAGAAACTCATCATTTTTGAGAAAGATCCTTCACCCATACATTCATATCCTCAAGCTTGTCGAAAATAAAGCAATTATTTGTAAGTCTGCCCCTATAGCTATAGCCAAGCTGATGAAGTGCTGCATTCATTCCGAAAGATAAAGATCTTGCAATCGAATAGGCACAGTACACCCCAGTTGTCTTCAATTCTGACTCAAGCTTTTCTAATAAAATTTTCATTAGACCATGCTTTCTATGCTGGGGCAATGTAGCACAATCGGTTAATTCTGCATTTTTGTAAAAGGTATTCACTTCAGCAGAGGCTGCACTAACAATCTGGCCATTGTATTGGAAGCCATAATAGATTGTACCTTCGTTCATAGTTTCCTTAATATAATGTGGATCATTGAGTGGAGTTGGATAAATTTGAAACACCTCTTGATAAAGTGCTGCTAAGCTATCTGCATCTTCTTGGGTGAGCTTCTTAAAAATATATTCTAGTGGCGGTTTTATGGACTTTAAGTATGGTTCAAGCTTTAAAACGTTTTCTGTAATGGAATCTTCTTTAAGCCATTGACTGCTTGTCCTTCTCTCAGTTGTATAATATTTGCAGAAAAAATACATATCAGAGCCTAAAAAATATCGCTCAATCATCGCTTCACACGTAAAGCCGTTCTTAATCAGCAAGGGAAATTGTTCTATTCTTCCTTTAAGAATCAATTTTTCCGCTTGCAGCTCTTTTGCTATTTTTTCAGCTTTTTCCATTCCTTGTGAAACATCTCCATATAAATCATCTACTCGAATTCGTTTATTAAACGAATCAATATAAACCTTCATCGTATAGTTCTCATTTTTTATCAATTGCACAGCTGCAATTGATTCCATAATCCATCCCTCATTTTCATAAAGGGGCGCTAGGGCCCCTTTTTTATTTTATTTCCTCATTAACTCCGCACCAACTAATGATCGATAAGGCAATGATTTCCGCAGCTTCAAACATCTCATCAATAGTAATATACTCATTTGCATCATGGGCAGCCGCGGTAACTCCAGGGCCAAAAACAACAACCGGTGTATTTCCTACAACAGAAAGGATTCCGCCATCTGTCCCCCACGGTGATGCCTCGATAATCGGCTTAGTCGTTGTTACTCTTTCAAATGCTTCTGAAATTGTTTCCATTAGAGAATGATTTTCTTCTAAATTTCCTGGCAGCCATCTTCCGCCAAACCATTCAATTTTCGGTGGATTCTCACTGAGCCAATCATCTTTTCGAGCTACTTCAGCCAAGGCAGCTTCCAATTCTTGTTCTGCCTCTTCCATTTTTTCATGAGGGGCTACGCCCATTCTTCCTTCGATGACAGCTATATCGGGGACAGAGGATGGCCAATCCCCGCTGTGAATTTTTCCGATATTAATAGGAATTGGGATTGGGATATGTTGATAAAGAGGATCTGATATTTTCTCATTTCTTCTTTTCTCCAATTTTTGTAATTGTTGAATGACATGCACCATTTTCTCGATGGCACTAACCCCTTCGTACCTTGTTCCGCCGTGTGCTGAACGTCCCTTTACTGTAATGCGAAACCACATAGAACCTTGCTGTTTTGGAAACAGCTTCATATTTGTTGGTTCAGGGATAATGGCACCATCTGCCTTATACCCTCTTAATACGGCAGCCAGTGTTCCAGCACCGCCGCTTTCTTCTTCAATAACACTTTGGAAGATAACATCCCCTTTAAGCTGTATCCCTAGATTGATTATGGCCTCTATGGCGAGAAGCAGGGCCACAGAGCCCCCTTTCATATCTGTTGACCCTCGGCCATATAATTTTCCATTTTCAATATGTCCACTAAAAGGATCATGTTTCCAATCGTCCCGGTCCCCTTCCGGCACTACATCTATATGTCCATTTAATATGAGTGACCTTCCCCCGCCTGATCCTTTAAGGACCCCAATAACATTTGGATTTCCTGTAAAGTCCTTTCGATCTGAACAGAATTTAGGGTGGTTGATAAGCTGTTGCTCACCTATTTCCCAAATATCTACACAAAGACCGAGTTCCCTGCACTTTTCAATAATTATAGCCTGTGCACTGCTTTCATTTCCGCGAATGCTGCCTTCCTGAACAAGTCTTTGGAGAAGATGTATCCCCTTTCTTCGATTCCTGTTTAGCCAATCCTTTATTCCCCATTGCATCCGACCACTCCTCTCTATGCTACCAGAATATTGCTAATTTTTCTTAATCTATGATTCTAAGTAGATCGCTTATTTGAAATTCACAGCCAGTTTTCGCTTTTATTTCTTCAATTGTATGTGGTGTGAATATTTCGGTTAACACTAGCCCCTCTGTCGTCACTTGAAAGGCTGCCATCTCTGTAATAATGATGTTCACACAGCTTGAGGAGGTTAAAGGAAGAGAGCATTCACTCACTATTTTCGCTTTTCCATGCTTATCCGTATGACTCATGACGACAATCACTATTTTTGCCTTTTGAGCGAGCTCCATCGCTCCGCCCATTCCAGGAACTTTCTTACCTGGAACGATCCAATTGGCTAAATCGCCTTTTTCGCTTACTTCTAGTGATCCAAGAACGGTCATATCCACTCTTCCCCGCCTGATCATGCCAAAGGAAATGGCGCTATCACAATAGGATGCACCTTCGATAACGGTCACAGGAAACCCGCCTGCATTGCAAAGATTTTCATCCTCCTCACCTTTCATTGGGCTTGGACCCATACCAGTGATGCCATTTTCCGCATGAAAAATAACGTTCATTTGCTCTGGCAAATAATTAGGGACAAGTGAAGGAATGCCAATACCTAGATTCACGACCATTCCATCTTTAATCTCCTCTGCTGCACGCTTGGCAATTCTATTGCGTATATCTATTCCCATGCCCATTTCCAATTCACCCCTTTAGAAGGAACAATATAATCAACAAAAACTCCTGGTGTTACCACTTCATCCGGATCTAGGCTTCCAACAGGGACAATTTCCTCTACCTCTGCAATGGTAATATCCCCTGCCATTGCCACAAGAGGATTAGTATTACGGGCACTTTTATCGTACATAAGATTTCCGAACGAGTCGGCTTTCTTTGCAAATACGATGGATACATCACCTGTTAAAGCTGTTTCGACTAGATATTGTTTATTGCCGATAATGATTTTCTGCTTATTGCAGGAAACCATTTCATTATCCATCCCAATATCTGATAGAATTCCACCTAATCCCACTCCACCAGCTCTTATTCTCTCTGCAAGAATTCCTTGTGGAGAAAACTCAACCTCTAGTTTTCCTTCTGTCATTAATTGTCCAGCAACAGGATTTGATCCAATATGAGAAGCAATAATTTTCCGAGCTCTCCCTTGGCTAACAATTTTACCTATCCCAATATGAGGAAATCCAGTATCATTCCCAATCAATGTAAGATTTCGTATTCCCTTCTCAAGAATCCCATCGATAATCGTTGGAGGAGAGCCTATTCCTCCAAAGCCGCCAAACAAGATGGTCATTCCATCAGTGAAATACTCTAGTGCTGCATCAATCGATATTATTTTTTTGAAGGAGTTTTCCATTACTTGCAACCCTCCTCAGTTGATAAATATTTTTCAGCAAACGATTCAAAAGTCATTTGCAAACGCTTTAGTAATTCATCTATTTCTTGGAAAGTAATCGTAAGAGGAGGTGCAATTAAAACCGCATCCCCATTCATGCCATCAATACCTGCACCTGCAGGATAAATAATCAACCCATAGCTTTGTGCAAGCAGTATTAATTTTTGCGTAAAAAGAAGGGATCGCGGGAAAGGCGTTTTTTCTTCATGATTTTGGACAAATTCTAACCCGATCATTAGCCCTTTTCCACGAATATCTCCAATAAACGGGAACTTCTCTTGCAATTTCACAAGTTTTTCAATTAAATAATGCCCCTTTTGATCAACCTCTTTAATAATTTCGTTTTTATCTAAGTATTCAAGAACAGCTAGGGAAACTGCACATGACTGGGGGTTTGCACTTAAAGTATGCCCGCTCATGACGATTTTTGAACCTGAGAGGATGGGTTCCATCACCCGTTCGCTTACTAAAGCAGCTGCAATTGGGGCATACCCAGCCCCCATTCCTTTTCCTAATGCAACAATATCTGGCTCGATGCCCCAATGCTCACAGGCTAACATGGCACCTGTTCTTCCAAAGCCAGTCATCACTTCATCCGCAATAAAAAGAATTCTGTTTTTATCACAAATTTCTTTAATGACCTTGTAGTAGCCCTTAGGAGGGGTAATGGCTGCACCAGAAGCACCAATGATCGGTTCCGCAATAAAAGCTGCAATATATTCGGCACCGATCCGCTTTATCACTGTATCAAGCTCCTGTGCACAGACATACCCACAATCTGGCGCCTCTCGATTATATGGACAGCGGTAACAATAGGGAGGATGAATAACCGGAAAATCTTCAAGAAGTGGAATAAATCTTGCCCTTCTGCCTGTATGCCCAGACATGGAGAGTGCACCTAATGTAATCCCATGGTAGCTCATCCATCTCGATAATACTTTTGTCTTTGTCTGCACTCCTTTTTCCTGCCAATACTGAATAGCAATTTTCATCGCAGTTTCCGTTGCTTCTGAACCGCTATTTACAAAAAAACACCAGTTTAAGTCTCCAATCGTCTGCTCGGCAATTTTTCGTGCAAGATTTTCGGCTGCATCACTCGTAAACTGTGACCGATAGACAAATGAAACCCGTTTAGCCTGCTCATGCATGGCATCAATAATTTCCTTTACCCCATGACCGATATTGGCTGTAATGGCCCCAGATGATGCATCCAAATATTCCTTCCCATCTTGATCGTATAAGTATATTCCTTTGCCATAATCAATCACTGGATATTCACTTTCCAGCACTGGTTTAATTAAATTGGACTTATTCATAAGCCCTCCCCCTCCATCCACTTGAGAAAGCAAATTCTTACTTTAGGACAATACTAGATTATATGAGAAGAATGTTTGAATCTTTCATGGATAATAGCGAAAATATCCAAGCTGGAATACACACTTAAGACAAAATAAAAAAGACTGCCTTTTTAAACAAAGACAGCCTCAAGTATAACGGGGAATATTACCAATCCCCACAACAGCTTGCACCGATAATAATCAACAGAATAAACAATACAACGATTAAAGCAAAACCACCGAATCCATGTCCTGCATGAACGCCAGCAACTGGATAACCATGTCCAGGATAGCATGGATCAAACGCACCGGCTACTGGATGACAATGTCCATAATACATATTCCTTCACTCCTCATCTTTTTTAAGGCATTTTCCATATTACCTTATGAAATGGGAGCTTGCCCTGTACGGGTATTCGCCTATTTTCCCAAAGTTAAAAATATGTATGAAAGAAATGACTCCTATATGCAAAAGAGACCTCTTCAATAGAGATCTCATCAAATAAACCTTAATACAGTTTCTTATTTATATTTTTCATGCTTATGTTCATGCTTTTCCATCGTTTCTTCTCTTCGAGCTGCGCCCTCTGATCTTGCTTTCTTTCTAAATAAGCCAATTCCCTTTGCAGCTTCTTGTAGCTCACAAGACGATTGCTATCGAGCAAGCCATTATTAATAGCGAGTGCAACAGCACAGCCTGGCTCTTGAGTGTGGCTACAGTCTCTATACTTGCATTGCTTCGCTATCTCTTCAATATCTGTAAAGCTATCCATTAATCCTTCAGCACTGTCCCAAAGCTGAAGCTCCCTCATTCCCGGGGTATCGATTAGCACTGTTCCCCCTGGCAGCAGAATTAGCTCTCGATGGGTTGTCGTATGGCGTCCCTTATCATCATCTTCACGAATATCCTGCACCTTTTGCTTCTCAGCACCTAACAGATAATTCGTTAAGGTTGATTTCCCTACACCTGATGAACCGAGGAGAGCAATTGATTTTCCTGGGTGAAGATATGGCTTTAAACCTTCAAGCCCTTTTTCCTCTAGGACACTGACCGAAACAATCGGTACACCCATTGCTATACCTTCTACTTCAGATAACTTTCCTTCTACATCATCACATAAATCAGCTTTTGTTAAAACAATAACTGGATTTGCACCGCTTTCCCACGATAAAAGTAAATATCTTTCGATTCTGCGCAAGTTTAAATCGTCATTTAAAGAATTAACTAGAAAGATCGTATCTACATTCGTGGCGACAATTTGCTCTTCTGTATTTTCGCCAGCTGCTTTTCTAGAAAATTTGCTTTTTCTCGGGAGCACCTTATGAATAGTGCCGCGACCTTCAGCTTGGCGAGCCTTTATTACAACCCAATCACCTACTGCCGGATAATCTTCTCTAGCAGTGGCTACATAAGAAAACTTCCCGGAAACTTCACATAATATTTCGCCTTCCTCAGTCCAAACCCGATACATTCTTTTATGTTCAAGTGAAACGCGGCCTACTGTAAAGCCATCCGCTTCGTATGCTTCAAATTCTTTTTCAAAAAATTCATTATAGCCAATCATATTTAAATTCAATTTTTCTTCCTCCATGCAAATAAAATATAAAAAAACCATAGGCACCACAGCCCATGGTTTAATAAGCATAGAAAAAGAACATTCCTATCACATTAAACAGAATTAGATTGGGCTGTGCAAATATTATCAACAATGAGATTATTTACAATTAATAATTTTGTCATTGCACTTCACCCGCCTTTCATCTAATGAATTTATTATATGGAACTCCTATCCATTTGTAAAGTGTTTTTTCAGCTGGAACAGTTGTGTCTAATGAATGGCAAAAGGTATGTGACACCAACCTATGCCCATTTGCATATGTTATTGACGTAAACACCATCTAGATAGGAGCGAGGGGTATGTCCCGAAATCAAAATTATCATGATTTTTTACAAAAAGCTAGTAAATATGACCTGCTAGCAAATTACTATAAATATACAAATCCCGCCAGCCATATAGCCTATTATCAAAAACATTTGCAATATATAAATATGGCAGTTCAAATGATGCGCACTCATACAATGCCCAATCAACAAGATCAAATCAGTTCTGGAAGGGTGCGTTTTATACATGCTTCCACAGATGCCCCTAATGTAGATATATATATTGATGGCACAAGAATATTAAAAGATTTTTCTTATAAAGAGACGAGCAATTACCTTTCTTTGCCCCCTGGCAAACATCAAGTAGATATTTATCCAACAGGAAATATGGTATCGACTGTCCTAAGCCGAAAAGTAATAATTGAACAAGGAAAACATTATACCCTAATCCCAACTGGGCATGTAAAGAATCTGAAGTGGCTTGCCCTTGAGGATGACCCTCGTGTGCCTAGTGGTGAATCAAAGATTAGATTCATTAATCTTTCTCCTGATGCACCTGCCTTAGATATTGCTGTTAAGGGCAGAGATGTTATTTTTTCTAATTTATCCTTCCGTAAACATACAAGCTATCTTGGACTGTCCCCCATGACAGTGGACCTGGAAGCAAGAATTGCAGGGTCCTCCAATATTGCCCTGCCATTACCACAAATACAACTGAAGCCAAACAAAGCATACACCATCCTTATCGTTGGTTCCATTACGAGCGAGCAAGGGCTAGAAGTTGTTTTCATCAAAAATTAAAAAAGCATAATGCAAAGGTAGCCTGGCCTTTGCATTATACTTTTTGAACGATTTAAATTACTTGATCGGTACGAGCAGTGTGAATCGAATATCATCATTTTTCAAATCGAATTCATCAACCTTTACATGAATATCGCTTTTTAATTTCATTTTTTGTAATGAAACATAAATTCTTTCCTCGTTTGGCTGTATAGTAACCCAATTGGGTACTTTATATTTATCTCTCACAAACTTTAAAACATATGATACTGGCAATTGAAGCTGACCGACTGAAATTGATTTCTGCTGAAGAAGAATATCTCCATTATCTAATGCTATCGGTTCAAATGCTAGCTTCATTTGAATTTCTTGACTAAATACAGGGACAGTACCATATAACTCCACTTCTTTGTCTAAATTAATTCGGTAATCAATTGGTCCTGTTAAACCTTCTTTGTCTAGATAATGGTTAATTACCTGATTTAAGTCAGCCTTATCTGTTTGAATTCTAAATGGTACATGTTCATTTAAATCAATGTTTTGTGGTGAGTAATAATCATCTTCACCGGGGGTCTTGACAATCACTACTAACACCGCAATGACGATTATGTTGATCGCTAGTAAAAGGAAAAAGAGCTTTTTCCACTTCTGTTCCTTCAATTTCAATTCTCTCCAATCCCCACTGTGTAGAATCTCTCTGATAGCTTAGTTAATGCTTCCTCTTTCAATGTATCATAAACCCGGCCAGCAATAAGTTCATACCCTTTATCATTTGGGTGGAAAAAATCTGTAAAGAGCAAATCCTCCGCATTCTTTTGAAAAATATCATCAATTTCTACAAAAAACGTATTTGGATATTTTTCAAGGATTTCCTTGCTCGTAGAATTCCATTCATCAACAATCACATTAATTTCATTAATATTAGCAAACCAAGATATAAATGGATTATATAATCCAACTAAAACAACAAGGCTATTTGGATTATCCTCTCGAATTTTTACGAGCGAATCATCTAAATTATCTTTAAATATTTGTTTTTGTTTTTGAAAGGCCTTCAAATTTAAACTTGTAAAATTTTCACGGACGACCTTCATCATATCATTGCCGCCAATCGTTACAATGACTATATCTGCTTCGCCAATTGCAGACTTTATCTTACTTGAGTCAAGTCTCTTTAAGAGCTGATCTGAACGATTTCCTTTGACACCAAAATTATAAAAATAGGCATCAGCAATTCCCTTGTCATTTTCTAACTTTTCTTTTAAGTATGGAATATACCCACCTCTATTTGTACTATCCCCCACACCCTCAGTTAGTGAGTCTCCAGCAGAAACAATTGTGATGTCATGGGGAATAAAATCATCTTCCGGCATATTTTTTGCCGTTAGTACGGTTTGTTTTGATTTATTTAGTTTCCCAACTTCAGAAGAGGAAAGAATATTGCATGAAGCAAGAATGAGTATGCTTACAATGAAAAAGAGGAATTTAATCTTCATGTAATCACCCGCCTTTATTAAAACGTAGAAATCCTAGAGGTGGGGCACGTTATTTACCGTATAGGTTATTATAACACGTTGGTCTTTATTAATGACAAAAAAAATAGACCTATGGAAGGGTCTATTGTAATGTCTTGATATCATTAATAATTTCTTCAAAAGGGATGTCATCAAGACCAGAATATAATTTCATGATCTTGCCTTCTCCATTTACTAAATAAAAATAGGTCTGATGAATGACATTAGGGTCATTTTCAGGCTTTTTTACAAGAGTTTTAAAATTATCCATTGCAAATTTCTCAATTTCCTCTTGTTTATATCCAGTTAAAAAGTGCCAATTATTAAAATCTACATCAAAATGACCCGCATAGGCCGTTAAAACTTCTGGGCTATCGATTTCCGGATCTATACTGAATGAGACAAACTCAATATTCTCAATTTCCTCTTTCTTCGCTAAATCCTGTAATTTAGCCATATTAAAAGTCATTGGCAAGCAAACATCAGGACAGTTCGTGTAGATAAAATCAGCAACCCAAACCTTACCTTTTAAATCGGATAATCCAAGGGATTTATTATTTTGATCTGTAAAAGTAAAATCGGCAACTGGCCAGTTTTTTGCATCTTTTATTTCACTTTGGCCACAAGCTGAAAGTATTAAGACTGTTAAAATCGATAGGATGATTGTCATAAATCTAAATTTCATTTCTTTATCCGCTCCTCTATATATTCGAACCTATTCTAGCAGACAGAAACGAAAGAAGAAAGAAAAAACTATGGCAAACTTGTGACAGTACACTGATGTCAATTTATTTTTAAAGATATTCCACATTATCATCTGTTAATGGAACAAAAATCTTGAAGGTTGTTCCCTTTCCATTTTGACTTTGAACTTCAATCTTCCCTTTCATCCTTTCAATGATTTGGTAACACACCATTAATCCGATTCCAGTTCCTTTTTCCTTTAAGGAATAAAATGCCGTTCCCAACCGTTCTAATTCCTCTGCACTCATTCCAATTCCTGTATCACTTATTTCAAAAACTCCATACTTTTCATCTTTATAAACCGAAATACTTAGCGTACCCCCGACTTTCATTGCTTCTATCCCGTTTTTTAATATATTTATCAGTACTTGCTTTAGCTCACTGCTATTGCCTTGAATAATAACCCCTTCACTCAAATTAGGAACGACCATGATATTTTTTGACATCATGGCATATGAATTCATCAGGTCAAGCACCTTTGATGCTGTTTCACCTGCATCCACCTTTTCGGATTGTTCAATATCCGGCTTCGCCAAAGAAAGATAATCATTGATGATTGTTTCGGCACGTTTCATTTCTTCAATCATCAATCGAATATACATACGCTCTTCATCACTCATTTGGTCTTTTGCCAAAAAGATTTGCAGGAATCCTTTAACAACAGTCATTGGATTTCTAATTTCGTGGGCAACAGAGGCTGCCAGCTGTCCAATTGCGTTCATTTTTTCTGCTCTTTGAAGTTCTCGCAGAATTTTTGTTTTATGTAAGATTTGTTCCATTTCATCTATAGCTTCTTCAAATCTGTGCATGGAAACAGGATTTTTATGATTTGTCCCAAACTCCACAGATGTTGCGGATAAGCGATCAAAAAGCAAGGATAGCTTACTGGTCATATTATTAAATCGTTCGGCTAAAATGCCCAAATCAGCCTGATTTACGGACTTTAATTTCACATCGAAATTTCCATTACTCACTTCATTAAAGCCTACGATTATTTCATTAACCGGATACAATACTTTTTTCAAGCCTCTTTTAAGCATAAAATAACCACTTACTGTCATCAGAAGAAAAATAGCAATTATGTAGGCTGAAATCTTATTTCGGTTTTCCGTGACCAGTTCTGCATTTATATCAAAGCTGATAACGCCGACAACTTCACTGTCTTGTCCAAGAATCGGAACAAAGGCAGATATCCAAGGCCCATACTTATCCTCGTACATTTCAGTAGATATAATATTTTTTGTCGAAATAGCTTTCTTATAACCTTCTAAATACACCTTACCAGCTTCATAATTAGAAAATGGATGCAATCCGATCTTTTTATAGCTTTTGGAACTGACCAGAATAAAAATTTCATCTTCATTAGTAACATCTGTAGAAAGTAGGACGGCATTTGTATAAGGTGATTTCTCATTTACAAGTGTCAGCTTTTCAGTAATATTTTGAAATGCAGGATGTTCTGCATTTCTATCTTCATTTATCCTCTTAATATCTTTTGCATCGAATGTGGTACTCCATAATGATGACATTTCAACAACCCGATATTTCATCTGTTTTTCCATCTGGTTCGTTTGTAGGATTAAACTTATTCCAGCTGTAATAGAAACTAGAATTAAACTTATAAAAAACGAGAATAGAAAAACTTTTCTGGGCAAAGGTAAATTATTAATATGATCCTTCATAAATCAGTCCCCGAATCATTTATATTCTCAAACATTTAATCTTTTCGACAAAGATGAGCATAATTCCTTTAATGTCTAGTAAATGTTACAATATTTGCGTCTCACCTCCTATTATATATGACAAATTAATGAATCGTGGCTATCATTTTAAATTTATTAAATAAATTATGATATAGTTGAATTGATCATTTCCGATAAAACTATTAGAATTTAGGTGATTTGATGAGAATAAAATTATTTGCTTATTTCCTTACAGTTATCGGCATCCTTTCTCTATTATCGGCTTGTTCCTCCAAATTAGAAGAATCAGCCAATTCAAATAAGGATGAGGATATTCATACTTACCATGCAGAAAATGGAGACTTGCGCGAATTAACAAATTCTAATGAGGTGCTTCCGGATTTTCTAAATGAAAAGCCCGAGCAAATGCAGATCATATACGGGGCAGCAGCTCAGCACAAGAATCTGTTGGAAGCCATTCCATGTTATTGCGGATGCAGTGAATCAGGAGATCATAAAGATAATTACGATTGTTTCGTATATGAAAATAAACAATCGGGTGGCGTTGTTTGGGATGACCACGGAACACGCTGTGGCGTCTGCTTAGATACAGCTGCTGAAAGCATTATTCAATACAAAGATGGAAAATCCATTAAAGAGATTCGCCAATACATTGATAATAAGTACAAAGAAGGCTACGCAGAACCAACTCCAACCCCATTTCCAAGCTAATCACAACCTAAGCGAAATCAATCGCTTAGGTGTTTTTTTGCAAAATAAAAAGAGTACCAGCTGCTAAGCTGATACTCAAAATTAGTTCAAGCGTTATTCTTTAATTCAGGAGTCTTAAATAGCTCTTCATACACTGGCCATTTCAGAACTCTTTTTAAATACTCTCTAAAGGAGTGATTTTTCATAACTTTCTTGGAATCCTTATAAAGGAATGTCATGAAAGCTTGCAAACGGACTTGAATCATGAAGTAAAATGGGCTATTTCTCTCTAGTACAGGAATTTCCGTAATCTTAACCTTCTGTCCAACAGCATTTTTGAACTCTAGGCTTTTAAATAGCAAAATATCAATCCTCTTTTTTACCCGTTTGATTATATTATACATGAAATCGCTATCGAAAGGTGTCTAAATATGTGTATATAAAAATATTTTTTGTTAAATCTTTTACCTAACAAGCTTGTATAGTTCACTTCAATACAATTAGTTTTCATCTAAAGGCTCATAGTCATTCTGTTCTTCCCATTGCTGTTCCTTCTTTAATTTACGCTTATAGACGATTTTTGATAGGTTGATGCTAATTTCATATAAGAATAATAATGGAATGGCAACAAGGAAATCTGACATAAAGTCAGGCGGGGAAATGACAATTGCAATAACAATAAGAACAAAATATGCATATTTTCGAATTTTTGCAAGGGCATACGGGTTAAGTATTCCTAACGATGTCAAGAACATGACAACGACCGGCAATTCAAACAATACTCCAAATGGCATGGTCATATGCAAAATAAACCGGAAATACTTTTCCGCAGTGAAATTCGTTTCCAGCATCTGCCCGCCTAAATCAACCAGAAAGCCCAACACAGTCGGGAAAATAACAAAATAGCCGAAACAAAGACCAACGATAAATAAAATAAATAATGCAGGAATATATGAGAGTGAAATTTTTCTTTCTACTGGACTTAGAGCTGGTTTAACAAATAGCCATATTTGCACAGCTAAAACCGGGATTGTCGCTGCAATGGCAATAACAGATGCAATCATAAAGTAAACCCAGATAATATCACTTGGACCAAGTACAATAAGTTTCACATCAAGGTCGCGGACAACCCAATGATAAATTTCTTCCACATACATGAAACCTGCCACAAAGAAAACTAAGAAAGCTGCTATTGAAATAATAAGCCTTTTCCTTAATTCATCCAAATGCTCAACTAAGTTCAGTTCTTTATCTTCCATTTTCTTCTCCTGAAAATACTATATTTGGCATAACAGAAAAAAGATAAAAAAAAGGCAAGACATGAAATCTTGCCGCCTTATTTAATCGTTTTTTTCTTGTTGTCATCCTCTATTTCTTCCATCACGTCACTTGTTAAATCACGAGTAGACTTCTTAAATTCCCTAAGTGTTTGACCGAAAGCCCGGCCGATCTCAGGTAATTTTTTTGGACCAAATATTATTAATGCCAAGATAAGAATTAGAAATAATCCAGGAAATCCGATGTTTGATAGCATAAACATCCTCCTTAAAATTGCTTACTGATAAACCTTGATTTAATTATAGTGCTTTTAACCCCGCTTGTGGCGAAAGTTCAAGAAAGTTCATATTTAGTTCACAAAACTTATACCTTCCTGCCACTATAATAAGCTAATAAATCTGTTTATCCTTATCATTATAATATTGGATGTTATTTTAAACAAGCAAATGGAAGAGATTACTGTCTTTATTAATGTCCTGATAAGCAAAACCCTTTTTATTCAATCTTTGGATTAAACCAGGGTAATCCTCTTTATTCTTCAGCTCAATACCCACTAATGCCGGACCATTATCCTTATTATTCTTTTTTGTATATTCAAATCTCGTAATATCATCGTTTGGCCCGAGAACCTCATCGAGGAACTCTCGCAATGCACCAGCACGCTGTGGAAAGTTAACAATAAAGTAATATAAAAGCCCTTCATACAATAAGGATCTTTCCTTCATCTCCTGCATTCTGCCGAAATCATTATTTCCACCGCTAATAACACAAACGATATTCTTCCCTTTAATTTCTTCTTTATAAAAATCAAGTGAAGCAATTGGCAAAGCCCCTGCAGGTTCTGCAATAATTGCATGTTCATTATATAATTCTAGGATTGTCGTACATACCTTTCCTTCAGGCACGAGTAGAATATCATCAACAAGTTCTTCGCATATGTCAAAAGTTTTTTCTCCGACACCTTTGACTGCAGCTCCATCAACAAATTTATCAATATTTTCTAGTAGAGTTACAGATTTATACTTTACAGATTCGCTCATCGATGCTGCACCGGCAGGCTCAACACCAATCATTTTCGTTTTTGGTGAAATACTTTTAATGTAAGTACTTAACCCAGACATCAACCCGCCCCCGCCAATACTAGCGAAAACAAAATCAATCGGCTCCTCACAGTCATTCAATATTTCAACCGCCACGGTCCCTTGTCCTGCAATGACCCTTTCATCGTCAAATGGATGGATAAACGCCCGCTTCTCATCTTCTGCACATTTATTGGCCTCAGCATAGGAATCATCAAACGTATCACCAACTAATATAATATCAACAAAGCCGCGGCCAAACATTTCAACCTGGCTTACCTTTTGTCGTGGAGTCGTTGTTGGCATGAATATTTTCCCTTGAACACCTAAATGTCTGCATGCGTATGCTACACCTTGAGCATGATTGCCCGCACTTGCACACACAACGCCATTTCTTGTTTCATCTTCACTTAGTGACTTGACTGAATAGTAGGCACCTCTAAGCTTAAAGGATCGGATATGCTGTAGATCTTCCCTTTTCAAAAACACATTACACTCATATTTTTCAGAAAGAAGCTCATTTCTTTGCAACGGTGTATGGGCGACGATATCCTTCAGCTGTTGGTATGCAATCAGAATATCCTCCAGTTGCACCCATTTTTTCTTCAATACTTTCTGTTCCATATTGTCACCTTCACTTATTACGATTTAATTTTTCTATTATACCATTTGTATACCTGATTTCAACCTTATAAATTAAAAATTTTTATTTTTCCGATATTCATTGAATAGCAATCTAAGATTTCATCATATAATAAGCAAAGTTAAATTTTTCTAATTTTAAGATGAATTTACTCTGGCTATTAGCTGAAATGATCAAATGGGACGATTATTTTGTATGATTAAATGGGGGTGGGGCAAATGGAGTTTTCATTATGCAGTCTTGATTGTGCATTGCCAGTAGAAGTAACATTAGATGAGGATAACGGCCGGTACATGATCAGGAAAAGCGATTCGAGCGGGGAATTTTTCAATACTCCCCACGAGCTCATTCAATGGGTTAGAAGTAATTTCTCAGCTGATGAATTTTGTGACCCAATGGAATTTCATGCAATGGTCAAAAAGTTGACGGACTATTTAGTTAATCCTAATGGTTAATAAGAAAAGACTCCGCGCAGGAGTCTTTTCTATTTTCTATCATAAAGTGAAACTTCAATCAGTGGGGGTTTCCTATCATCCCCCATTGATTGATAGTTGAACCAATCGGGCCTTTACGGGCTGTTGATCCTCACTAAGAATTTTTGTTTTACTCAACTTCTTGAAGTGGGGTCTTACAGCCCGTTAATCTGCGATAAATTTCAAATTCGTAGTCGTATGGATTTTTCTCATCCTTGATGCCTTTTTCCTTTGTAATTAGCTCCCATTCTTCCATCTTCAGTTCTGGGAAAAACGTATCCCCTTCAAATTGTGCATGAATCCGGGTTATATAAAGACGATCTGCAACGGGAAGAAATACTTTAAATATTTCAGCACCGCCAATAACAAATATTTCATCTTCCTTCTCATTACTATATTGAATAAATTCCTCAACTGAGTGAAATATTGTAAACCCTTCTTTTGTGAAATCATGGTTACGTGTTATCACAATATTCTCTCTGCCGGGAAGAGGCTTCCCAATTGAATCCATGGTTTTTCTCCCCATTGCAATCGGATGTCCAATGGTTGTTCTTTTGAAAAACTTCAAGTCTTCAGGAAGATGCCATGGCAGCTGATTATTTTTGCCGATGACTTGATTCTCGTCCATTGCCCATATTAAAGAAATCATATACTTACCTCCCCCTTAATATGAGGATGGGCCTCATAATTGACTAATTCAAAATCCTCAAACTTAAATGAGAAAATATCCTTTACTTCAGGATTGATTTTCATTTTCGGCAACGCCATTGGCTCACGGGTAAGCTGGAGTTTCACTTGATCTAAATGATTTAAATAAATATGAGTATCCCCGAAGGTATGAATGAATTCTCCTGGCTCCAAGTCACAAACCTGTGCAATCATGAGGGTGAGAAGAGCATAGGAAGCGATATTAAATGGCACCCCTAAGAACACATCGGCTGATCTTTGGTAAAGCTGACAAGATAATTTCCCTTCAGCAACGTAAAATTGGAACATGCAATGGCACGGAGGAAGTGCCATCTTCTCAATATCTCCAACATTCCATGCATTCACAACCATCCGTCTAGAATCAGGATTTGTCTTTAGCAGATGGATTAATTCGCTGATCTGATCAATTGTATTTCCGTCTGCTCCTGTCCATGATCTCCATTGATGACCGTAAACAGGGCCTAAATTGCCTTCCTCATCTGCCCATTCATTCCAGATTCTAACACCGTTATCCTGGAGGTATTTAATATTTGTATCTCCTTGTAAAAACCAGAGCAACTCATAAATAATGGATCTTAAGTGCAGTTTTTTTGTTGTTATAACCGGGAACCCCTCCTGAAGATTAAAGCGCATTTGATAGCCAAATGTACTGATTGTGCCTGTTCCTGTTCTGTCCTCTTTTTTCACGCCATTTTCCAAGACATGCTGACAAAGCTCTAAATACTGTTTCATTTACATCCAACCTTTTCTATTCATACATGGTTAATATTCTATACCAAAACGGCTAACATTTCCTTAATTTAAATTTTTAATAAAATGATAGGTTTCCGGTGCTTTATTTTTTAATAGCATATTTGATTCGCTATTCAGATAAAAATAAGCAAAAGCCTCAGCAAAATACTCCTCAGGAAAGGTTAGAAAATAGTCTTGATTAGGAAATAATTTAGAACTTTCATGCTTCCAAACAGAAAGAAATTTTTGATTGTAACGGATCCCATTATAAACATATTTATCAATCGAATGGGCAATCTCATGCAGCTCTAAATTAATAGAACCATGCCCTTTTCCTTTTTCACTAAAACCTATTTTCACTAAAACGGTTTTGGATCCGCCGATTCCTGGAACATCATCCCATGTAGTTTGACTTTTGTATCCTCTCGGAATTATTCCCGATAAGTACTGTGCTGTAGGATTATCCGTTAATTTTCCAACAAACAGCTTCAGTTTAATATCTTCTCTAGCTATTTTTTCCAATAGGAAATATGGTAAGCGGTCAATCCTTTCGATGATCTCGGCTGCTTTCAGCTCATCAAATGGATCTATCGGAAGTATGATAATACTTCCTATTAAACTTGGAGATTGGAGATCAAGGGATTGGTGCAGAAGAGAATTGTAAGGATAATTCTTCAGTTGAATCCCCCCCATTGCAGCTTGTGAACTGCCCATTAATGAAAGGGTTAGAGTCATTAATATTGTCAAAGCCATCAATCTTTTCATCATAGACTCCCCTCCCCCGCAGTTCCAATGAAAAACTTAATAAAGTAAAGAATTATGAAATAATAATTAAATTATAACATATGAAAAAATAGCTTTATATAATCGAAGTCTAGCAAAAACTTGGAAACTCTGTTTCAAAGAGGGGCTAAACGTGAAAAAGCCCTGACAAATTTGCCAGAGCTCGACTAATTACTATTGACTTAACTGTAGGAACGAACAACATCTGCTAAGCCTGGTGAAGAAGTGCCAGTCCCAACTGCAGCAAATTTCCAATCTGCACCGTGGCGGTAAATTTCGCCTACAACTAAACAAGTTTTTCCGCTGTAATTATCTGTCAAATTGTAATGAATCATTTCTTGGTTGTTTGCAGAATTCACAATACGAATAAATGCGTTTTGGATCATTCCAAAATGCTGTTT
Source organism: Bacillus sp. DTU_2020_1000418_1_SI_GHA_SEK_038 (assembly GCF_032341175.1). Classification (NCBI taxonomy): domain Bacteria; kingdom Bacillati; phylum Bacillota; class Bacilli; order Caryophanales; family Bacillaceae; genus Bacillus; species Bacillus sp. DTU_2020_1000418_1_SI_GHA_SEK_038. The sequence continues at coordinate 2,711,348 of NZ_CP135435.1, forward strand.
ACGTTTTACACAGTCATAAATATTAACAACGAATACAAGCTTTTGAACTTGTGCTGGAACACGGCTTAAATCGATTAAGATTTGCTCATCGTCTCCATCACCGTCACCCGTCAAGTTATCACCTGTATGCTGAATACTTCCGTCTTTGCTTTTTAAATTTCCAAAGTAAATGACGTCACTGTTATTTCTGATTTTATCATTTTCATCTAACATGATTACGGACGCATCACAGTCGATATTAGCTCCACCGCCGCCTCCGAATAGTGAACCTAATAATCCACCGCCGCCGCGACTCTGTACTGGGTCCCAGCCAAGTCCTACTAAAATTTTTGATAATCCTGGATTTCCTTTTGTTAAATCAACTCGTTGACCTTTTTGTAAATTAATAGCCATATTTTCACCTCATTAGTTTTTTGATCCTTTAATAGATCTTTACCATTACTTTTTTATTTTAGCTTTTTCATACTGCACATGTTAAGGGAATTGCTTATCGATTAGCTTCCTTGGTGCTTAATTTTTTTAAAATTATCTTGAAGCTGTTCTAATCTTCTTGTTCCTTCTTCACGCATACGTTTGTTTTCTTCTTCGATCGCCTTTGTTTCCTGCATTCCTTTAATAATAATATTCCATGATTCCTCTATCGTTTCAATCTTAATGCTTGGTGCCCCAGCAAGTCTAGCAATATCTGCGCTTTGCGAGGAAATATTTTGGGCATTGCGAAGGAGCATCTCATTTGTTCTTCTATCAAGCTCATTCATAGAATCTGCTACTAGCTTTTGCCGTTTAGCAGCGACTGCTTGAATTAAACCGTTTTTAAAGATTGGAATCGTTGTAACAAAAGCAGAGTTAATCTTCCCGATAAGCTTTGTATTTCCTCTTTGTAATAAACGAATTTGAGGTGCTGTTTGGAGTGACACCATTTTTGCCATCTCCAAGTCGTACACTCTTTGTTCCATTAAATCAATGGCATTTCTTAATGTATCTAGCTGCATGGAAGCCATTTGATCTCCAGCTGCTGTTCTAGCTTCCAGCTGAGGAAGCTGATTCGCTTTAAGATCGTCAATCTTCATTTGTCCTGCTACAGCGTATTTTTCCAGTGTTAAGTAGTATTGATAGTTTTGCTCGTACATTTGATCAAGCATTGTAGTAGAGTCAACCATTTCACCTTGATATTTTGATATTTCTACATATACTTTATCTATTTCTTGGCCCATCGTCTGGTATTTGCCAAAGAGCTTATCAATAAGCTTTTCGCCCTTTTTGAAGAGCTTTCCAAACAAACCGCCGGATGTCTTTTCAAAGTCTTTCTTATCAAACTTATCCATGATTCTGCCGAGTTGCTTTAATAATTCCCCAGAATCCTCAACTTTTGTTGATCTCATATTACTTAATATTTGATCGGAGAAGCGTGAAATTTGAGTAGCTGGCTCCTTCCCAAATTCAAGAATTTGGATTTGATCTCTCTCATCAATTGAACGCGCTAAATTTTGGACTTCAGGATCATTTCTAAGAGCTAATTTGATTTCCGATGCAGATGCTTCTGTAAGCTTATCCTCTTGAGTTTTATTTAAAGTAAGGTCTAAATTTGTCTGCTGCATTTGATTCATAACCTCAGTCTCCCCTTAAATTTTTTAATATTCCTTTTACTTTTTTTAATATGGAAGGTTCTTTAAATTCCTGTTCAAATACAACATCCTCCAGCCAATGCACATCATATAAACCGTCCTCTATAAAGTTTTCTAGATCATTATGTCCTGGCGGATTATATAATACAATGTCAATGCCAAATTGATTTAACAGCAATAATAATGCTGCATCTGTCCTTGTCATTGTACCATTTAGTTCATTGTTATAGAGAATGAGCTTTGGTACATCCTGTGAATAGTCAAATTTTTGCAGCAGCTGTAAAACACTAGCTGGAATCTGCATGCCTTGTGTAAACAAGTAGGTTTTCAATTCCTCCATACCTTCGTGATGGATTGGTTTAATATATGGTCGATAACATATATTTCGAATCGCTGTCGCTATACCATTTTGTAATCCGGTTGGCAAGTGCTGGTATTTCCAGTAGTGGGCCGTCACCATTTTATGAGTATCAAGCAATCCATCATTACCGAGGGCATTGCGATAGTGAAACCGAAAATCATTATTCACATTATTTGTAAATGGGAATCTTCTAATTAAAAGACTATGATCGTACTCTGAAATGGATTGTAAGCGGTCCCAATACTCTTTCCGATTTTTGCTTACACCTTGTACCTTGGCAAAAATGGAGGGAATTTTGACTTGTCCGTTTTTCACTTCAAAGTTTGGTCGTACCATTGCCTTTTCTTTAATTAAGATAAAGAGCTCATCATAGGTTGTTTTAAGCGTGACAGATAGAGGCGTGTAGTCCCTGAGCTGCCAAGGCTTATAAAGACCTGATCCTTCATGGTTTAATATGGATTCAATCTCTCTTGATGCCCGGTAGGCAACGGTAGCTGAGCGTCTGCTCTTTTCAGTTGGAAACCGCTCGGGTTGCTTCCGCTCAGGATAGCTGTGAACAAAGGTTCCTTCTTGCCCCTCATTCCAGCCGGCTAGCCAATCACTCCCTGATGGCGAGAAAGAAACTAGATCACATCCTAAATTCATTAAATAATAAAGGAAGTATTTATGGCTCTTATTTGTTTCCCCGTACCATAAAAATTTCGGCATCGCTTTTTCCAGTTCGATATTATTCCAAATCTGGCCGAGATGGTTAAAAGACCATTTAATTACATCGACTAGCACTCTTCTCAATTCTTGACTGTTTAACCCTTCTGGCTCCTCTGTTGAAAACAGCTGCAATACCGAAATCATTGCTTCCCTTGTTTTCCGGTGAAGAGAAGGGATATTGGATTTTAATAATAGCAGTTCGCCGTCAAGGAATGCCACAAATCGGTTAATAGATAACTTTTGATCCCTGTTAATATTTAACACCTTTTGGATGGCTTGAAAGTGATGATTATCGATTGATTTATCAAGCGCCTCTTCACTAATTAGAATGAGGTCTGCTTTCTCTGTATGAATTAAATCATAAAGACGATTATAATACTCATCTTCATCCAAAGGAACACCTAAAAAGCGGACAACAACCTGTCCAAAATGAATGGTACCATCCTCAATAGAAAATTGCGGCCTTTCCCTCAGCAGCTTTTTCAAAGTACTAAACCAGTTATCATTTGATACCGGCAATAAATGTGTTTTTATTTGATTATATGAATGATTCATTTTATTTTCCCTTCCCTTTGCAAGCGAAAGATGGTAATGGCATGTATTAATTTATGCATATGTAAAGTTATTACCATCATATCACACCTGAAGAAGTTTTCTAAAACGATTCCATTAATATTGCAAAAAAACTTCCAATGAAATGCTTCTTATTTTCAATCTTTCACCTTCTTTCTTGTCCCAGCATAATGTTAAGTACGTTGAATTATAGAAGGTGATTAAAATGAGGTTCCTTTTTAGAAAGGCGAAATACCATTTACAAGAATCAGATTTGCAGTCTGTCGAAGCAATTCTAGGTTCAGGCTACTTTATATTAGTAGATTTGTTTTTTTGGTCTTTACTGATTACTTTTTTGACGATGTCTTTGCATTTCTCATTTTTATGGGGTTCTATCATTTTTGTTGCTTCATACCTGTTTGGAGGCGGCCTATTCTTTATTTTAAGAAAGTGGCTTGGGGAATAGCCTATAATGGTTTATTTGTTACAGTCTTGAATATTTCAGCTAGAATTTCTTCCCCTGCCATTACTCCTCTTGTATTAGTTAAAGTATAATGATAGTCTTCATTAAACTCATTGGCCAATTCCCCATGTGATGGAACAAATGGAAAATCACAATCTTTTAAGAAATCATGATCAAGCAGAGAATCACCAGCCCCGTAAACGGTTGATATTCCCTCACGCTCTTTTATAAACCTAACAGCCTCTCCTTTGCTAATTGGGTTTGGCATAAAATATAGCTTCCTTCCCTGCAGTGAAACTCTCCAGCCAAATTCAGTCGCTTTTGATTTAACTATCATGATTTCTTCCTTGCTCAAGTTCACATCAAGAATATAGTATAAGAATAAGCCTTCTGCCCTTTTTATTGTCCCTGGTATTTTTAATTCCCTTAATTCCGCTTCCATTCCATCGATCGGATTGCATTCAGACCTTAGACGCTCATGAATTAATCCTTGCCATTCGATTAGGGAGTTCCCCTTATAAGTGATATTGGCACCATTTGACGTTATTGCATATGTTAATGGAATGTAGTTCGAAAATATGAAGATTCGTTTAAATTGCTCCCATGTTCTAGTCGTTACGGGTACAAACAGCATATGGTCTGCAATTTGGCAAAGAGCTTCTGCAGACCGTCTTGTCATAAACGCAACTTCCCGATCCGCTTTTTTCTCCACTCCGATTAGATCATTTACTCCTGTTTGTTTAAAGTCTGCCAGAGCCCGCTCTGAATAGATGAGTGTACGATCTAAATCTGACGCAAACATTTTCATTATTTCTTTCCTACCTTTTTAATAAGTCCACAGCATGTATAGCTCATATTTGGATAATGAATAACTTCCACATTTCTTTCTTTAGCGAGCATTAATATATGTCTGACATATGGACTTTCCATGTCCTTCATGAGAATTTTCCACGGTACTCTTCTTAATAAAACCCTAGTCGTTTCTCCAACACCTGGCTTAATATAATTCGTATTTTCGATATTATATTCCCCTTTTATTTTTTGCACATCTTGCATACCTTGAAACGTTGCCTCTTCATGGTACTGGAGCAGGTATGCCGCAGATTTAGCTGCCTCCTCAAAAATAGCAGGAAATTCATTAGTAATTACATCTAAATACTCATTGGAAACATCAGATTCGGCTAAATTGTGATAATATTTTGCCCCATGAAAATCATCGGGACCTATAAGTTCTTTATTTAGTACAGTGCGGCTTACTAATCCAGAAACCGTTGAGTTTAAACAAGCACTAGGAATTAAGAAATCCTCCCTAGTTCCATAAAGAGTCGTACAATGCCCAGGATCTGCAAGTACAGCGAGGCTATCATCAAGCACAATACCATATTTCTCTGAAATTTCCTTACAAGCCTTTGTTAATTCAATTGAAATTGCGCCTTTGCCTGTCCATCCATCAATAAATTGAATTGTTTTTCCCGGGTGTTTCTCTAAAATAAATGAAATTGCATTTTCGTCCAACCCTTTATCACGAATTATTGAGACACTGTAATGAGGTAAATCCGCATGGTATTTTTCCTTAATATAGCGTTTGATTAAGATTCCGATCGGAGTTCCGGCCCGTGCTAATGAAACTAGAACGGTATTTTCACCCTTTAGTCCGTAAATTTGTTCGGCAACAATCCCCGTGCATAAAGCCACTTTTTGCTTATATTCAATCAATGTTTCGCGAAACAATTCCATATAATTAGCTGGCGGCTGATATTCGATCGGCAAAGTTTCACTATAATGCTGCCCTAACTGAATCTGCTTTTCTCGATTATCAATTGAACCCTCCAACTGAAAATGGCTTAAATCTTTCAAAAGAAAAATCACGTCATTTTCAGCATATGATCCAAATTTCGTTATATTATTTATTGAACTATTCATCTCGTAAACCTCCATTAAAGAATACTATTTTTATGTCTTTAATGTTTGTCTTTTTCAATTCATTAAGGAATGGCTGCAGTTCTTCCTCCGATACCGCTCTTTCAAAAAATACAAACAGATCATCGTATTCATTTGGGGGGATATTATAAACAAATTGGTCGACTTTCCAATCATCTGGATTAGGGAATGATAGACCAAATAAGGCTCCATATGATTCCCGATTCTCGACGTAAATAGGGCTTCTAGTAGTAGACTGGTAGCTGACTCCTTTTCCCATATACGATGCGATCTTCATCGGCATATACATAAATTCGCCTGTTCCAAGGCAAAGAGTCCTTTCCCCTGATCTATATGTCTTTAAGTAATTTCCCACTTCCTCCATCGATTGTTTCCATTCATTATTAGCCGCGGAATTTAATCCAAATCTGCCAGTTTCTTTTACATAAGGAATACTCTTTGTTGTTCCTTCTAATGAAAGGGATGGATAATGGACAGCGGTTGTATGTTCCGGGAAGACATCATGAAGCGTAATCTTTTCTACAGTTTGGACAACGGATGTGACACTTGGTGGTGAAGGTATTGGACTTTCAATATCCGGGGAACCAATTGCCTTCATGAACCCCTTTAGCAAACTTACTGATTGAATCGTAATATTAAGCTCTTCTTCAAGCTCTTTGTATAAAAGCTGGTCCCCCTCCGAACGCCAATCCAAAATGGACACCACTGTATACTTATTTCGTGGAAACTGTTTTTGAATGGAGCGAATAATATTTATCGCCGTCTTTCCCGTTGTCATTTCATCATCAACTAAAATAATCTCACGCTGATTATTTAATAGGGATTCATTGACATAACACCGGTGAGAGGTGGCATGGGAATGCTCCTCCTCAAAGGTTATCACTGGTTCTATTCCAACTAGCTTTTCTCTCGTTGTATGGAAGAAATCTGCCTTATTAAAAAATTGATAAAAGGCATGTCCGAGTGCTGTTGCCGTCTCTGCAAAACCGATAATGACTGGATTTATTTGTTCATCAACAAAAGGCTGTTCGGTAAAGCTATCAGCACCATTATGAAACAAGGATATTAGCTTTTCCGTTAATCTTGCTCTTTCACTACAAACCGTCTCTAAATAACGATTTGCCAGCAAAGCACCTGTTAATATTCCCATCCTAGGTTCAATAGGGATATGCTTTCCTAAAACCCTGCTTACAAATAAAAATGATCTCTTTTTATTAATTCGTGCAGCCATGGTAAATAATTGGTCGATAGGAAGCCCGTATGGATTTTCTGTAATTTCAATTTCAACTTTTAACTGGTTGAGGATTGGAAGCGTACATTTCGTTGGTGAGCAAGTCAATGTATGTGTATTCTTCATTTAGCACCCCGTAAACTTCAGATTTTAATAGAATTTTTTGTGCCCAATAATAATGAGGCTTGATTTCATTCATTTTATTGGAGAATTCACTTTTCATGACGCCGATTTTTCCATTAGACTTATCAATAATACTTTTGGCATCCAGATATTCCTCAAAAGATACCGTATTTAAAGCTTGTACAGGCCTTATATGAGTAGGGTGAATGATCGTCTTTCCGGTTAAACCATTTGTAATATCCATCATTATTTCCCTAATCAGCCCGTCCATATGTTTATCAATTAATTCTGACCGGAAATGAATTCCCTCCTGACCAAATCTTTCGCGAAAAGGCGTCTGTCTAAGCTGCGGTTTTAGCATTCTTTCCTTAGAGGAAAAATACTCCCAAACAGGACCGGAAATAACATATGGATGATCGGAACGTAAGAACATATTAACGATATCAGAGATACAATCGCGAATAACCGCAATATCATATACAGTCGTATCCGAATTTCTGCGGATGCCATATAATCCGCAAAAATCTGTTGCCCCGATTCGAATGTTAAGAATGAGATCTTCATATTGGTCAACTAAATTTTTTATAGCCATTAACTCATCTAGTCGTGTTTCCTTTTCAATGACCTTTTTTGTCTCTAATATGGGAAGTGCAAAAAGTCTAAAACCCTCATTATTTAGTGTTCTAATTTCCTCTAAAACTAGCGAATCTTTATCAGGAGAAAATTTTGGAATGACAATGCCTGTTAATAAGTCGAGACCTTTTTGGATCCGGTTTTTTAGTCGCTTTAGCTGATCATAATTCCTTATGCGAATAAACATTAATGGAAGGTCTTCCTCCATTAAGAGACCATTCTCAATATCTTCCTTTAAATTTTTTAGTTCCTGTACGAGCATGAATTCAGCTATCTCAACTTCCTCATCACCAATTGCATCCTCCAGGCATATCACCATGGATGTAAGCCCGGAATGTTTTTTTGACAGCAAATCCTGATGAATATTCGGTCGGGTTGCAGGCATATATAGCGTGGCCCCAAGCGCGTAAGATAAGATTTCTTTCCCGGAATTTTTCGAGAACTCCTGCGGCTTTTTATAGAAAATTTCATCGCAATTAACATCACTTAGGTTTGAAAATAATCTCATCCTGTTTACTCCGTTTCCAATAAATTAACAAAAATAAAATAGGTAAAAAGAAAGGGAGCGGACAATAGTCAGTTCCCTTTAGTATATATAGTAATTTATTTTTCTCCAGCTGCTGCTTCTTTCTTCTTATTCATAAAATGAACAACGAAAGTAGCCGCAAATGTAATAAGTAAAATAATAAAGAAATAAATATGATCAATGTGAATGCCAGCAACACCCAATAGCATTTTCACAGAGATAATCAATATAAGAACATAAGCTGATGTTTCCAATTCTGGCACTCGATCAATAAGCTTTAGGAATACTCCTGCGATCCCACGCATCATTAAAACACCAAGCATTCCACCTAATAATAAAACCCAGATTTCCTGGCTGACTCCGAAGGCTGCTAATACACTGTCAACGGAGAAAGCAATATCCATTAATTCGACAGCAATTACAGTACCCCAGAATGTACCGAAGAGACGAATTAATAAACCGCTCTGGTTCATTCCTTCAATTTCATCTTCCTCTGACTCAGCTTCTTTCTTTTTATCTATAAAGTATTTAATGGCCAACCAAGCAAGATATCCGGCACCTAATATTTTTACCCACCATAGCTTGATGAGGAAAACTCCGATTCCAATTGCGATAAAGCGAAAAATATAAGCCCCAAGTAATCCGTAAAAAAGTGCTTTCTTACGTTGCTTTTCTGGTAAATGCTTTACCATTACAGCAAGTACTAGTGCATTATCTGCAGATAAAAGCCCTTCTAAAATAACAAGTGTTCCAATTAATCCCCAGCTTACTGGATTTGATAAAACTTCAACCCACATTTCCCAATTGAAAAACTGGGAATAGGTGTGTAGAATACCTTCTAATATCGTCATTCTTGATTGTTCCTCCTGAAAATGTCTAGTTTTTATGTGTAGGATTATACATATTTTATCTTATTAAAGGATATGCAGTATACAGCCTTTTAACAAAAGGAATGAACTACCAGCATATCCATTGGTAAATATTTCAATGGAGTTTTTATTTTTCAATGTCTAGCTATAGCGCCTAGGGGTTCGAGGTTCCGCTTTTCTAGCCAACCTGTAAGCCGAAATCTTTTGCTAATGCAGCAAGACCGCCTTGATAGCCGCTTCCAATTGCATTGAATTTCCACTCGCCATTATGTCTGTATAGTTCACCTACAACAAGGGCAGTTTCAATTGAGAAGTCTTCTCCTAAATCATAGCGGATAAGCTCCTCACCTGAATCTTCGCTTATTATCCGAGCATAGGCGTTGGAAACTTGCCCAAAGTTTTGATTGCGTGCTTCCCCATCATGGATAGTAATGGTGAATGTGATGCGCTGAACATTAGCCGGCACACTGGCTAAATTAATTTTTACCTGCTCATCGTCTCCATCGCCATCACCTGTACGGTTATCACCTGTATGTACAACAGAACCATTTCCGCCAGTCGTATTGTTATAAAAAATAAAATCACTATCAGATGCTACTTTTCCATTATCCCCAAGCAGGAAAACTGAAGTGTCCAGGTCAAAGTCATTGCCGCCGTCATATTTATTTACATCCCATCCTAAGCCTACAACTACCTTTGATAGTCCAGGATTTGTTTTTGTTAAATCTACTTTTTGCCCTTTTGATAAACTTACTGCCATAATTTTAATACCTCCGATAAATAGAATATGTTTTATTTACGTTGCTTTTGCAAAAAGGTTTCAATTAACTATAAAGTTTTTGTGTTTTTTCAACTCATCCATTTTGGCGGGGTATTTTTATCCCAATAAATACTCCCGAGCTCATGATGTGCTTGAAATTGGTCATGATGTGTGTGGTAATGAAAGTTAAACCAGTAGCCTTGTTGGGGTGGCTGATCTCTTCTAACATGAAAACGGATAACATCTTCGTTAGTTTTATCATTAGTAATATTAAAAATCTTTTCTGAGTGGCCTTTACCTGGCCTTTCAGTTACTGTTAAATAGGCTAACTCTTCTTCAGGATACTGTTCTGCAACGTTTTGAATAGCCTTTTCAATATTAGGTAATATTACTTCAGTAAATTCATTTTCGATGACTGGTTTAATCCGTGCCCCGAACTTCGTAAAGGATTGAGCTTCAGCTTCCATAAGCATCTGCCTAATAAAATCCTCTTTACTAATATACCCAACATGCTCATCAGCCAATGCCGGATTATTTATTACATTTTTATTTTCTGATAAGGCATCAAAAATATCCTTTTTTGGCGTTTTTACTGCATTGGAATGTTCATAAAGAAAAGCTTGTGATGGTGTAACCAAACCAAATGTTAAAATGGTTACCATGACAACGAGTGATTTACGAAGCCAATTAGGCATAGATTAAACCCTCCAACCGTTACTAATTCGTTACTGCTTCTAATATCCCTGACTGCTTAATATTGCTTACTGCTCTCTTTAACATATCTTCTGATTGTACGAGTGCAATTCGCACATAGCCCTCTCCCCAAGACCCAAATGCGTTTCCAGGAGTCACAACGACATTTGCACGATTGATTAATTCAATAGCAAAGTCCTTAGATGTAAAGGATGAAGGAACTTCTGCCCAGACAAACATGGATGCTTTAGGCTCACTTACATTCCAGCCAATTTCACGTAAGCCGTTCACAAGAACATCTCTTCTATTCTTATAGATCGCACGAAGATCACTTAAGAACTGAGATTCATCCCTTAATGCCTTTGCAGCCGCAGCTTGGATCGGAAAAAATACACCGTAATCCACATTGGATTTAAAATTAGCAAGCATAGAAATAATTTCTCGATTTCCAGCTGCATAGGCAATTCTGCAGCCAGCCATATTAAAGCTTTTTGATAATGAATTCATCTCAATGCCGACTTCCATTGCCCCGTCAACTGATAAAAAGCTGATTGGCTGCTCTTCATAATAAAGCTCAGAATAGGCAAAATCATGCAAAATAACGATATTGTATTTTTTTGCATAGGCAATGGCCTCTTCAAAGAAAGCTTGCGTCCCCATTGCCGGAACAGGGTTTCCTGGAAAATTCAAGATCATTAATTTTGCTTTTTCACTGATCTCCTCTGGAATTTCAGAAAAATCAGGAAGAAATTGATTTTCCTTTTTTAATGGCATCGGATATAATTTTGCTCCTGCCATACTCACCCCAGTTTCATATGCAGTGTAACCTGGGTCGGGTACGAGTACATAGTCTCCTGGATTACAAAGCACCATTGGAAAATGGACTAAGCCGTCTTGAGACCCCATTAAAAGCGAAACCTCTAGATTAGGATCAAGCGATACACGAAAGCGTCGGTCATAATAAGTACACACTGCTTTGTGAAAATCATCTGTCCCTTTCATCGAATAACCATATAAATTTGGGTTCTTCGCTAACTCAGCAATCGTTTCCGTCACAATTGCAGGTGGCGGTGTATCCGGACTTCCCACACTTAAATCAACCATTTCCTGTCCTTCGGAAAGCTTTAATTTCTTATAATAAGCTAATTCAGAAAAGATACTTTCCTGAAAAGAATTCATTCTCTCTGCCATTGTTATTTTCATCTTCGTTCCCTCTCTATTTATACGGTATCAATGCTATTATTCTATTATACTTTCTTTTACGATGAAAAGGAAAAAATGGTTTCACTTTTTTATTTTTTTTTGATAGTTGGATTGAATTATTTCTAAATAAACTAGAATTCCGAGAGATGCATTTAACTTCTGCAAGATGCACGATTCGTGGATAGTTTGCACAATAATCCAGAATTATGTACGATTTTTAGGTTATTTGCACATTAGCTGGGTTTTTTCAACATTTGTATTTGCGGGTATAGTTTACTGAAAAATACATATAACTTAATGTAATAATAGTGAAAGGGGATACTCCTATGGATTTGTCTCTTGTAATCACATTCATAATTTTTATTATGTTAGGGTATTTCGTTTATTTAGCTATCGCAGATTAATGACAGAATAAAGAGGAAGGAGTAGATTTATTAAATACTCCTTCCTTTTTGTTGATCATCAAGCTTTTTTATCACTCCAAAATGAAACTTGGATGATTTTCTTATTATTACATCAAAATTAAACTTTTCGAATCTTGAGCTTCTAAAATGATCCTTCAACACTATTCGATCTTTTGCCACTCTTAGAGCTTCATCTATTAATTTCTGTGTAATATCCTCATAGACTGCAAATCGGCTTAAAGCCTTTATGCCATCCGATTCTAGAATATGCTCTTCAAACATCGGATCGAAATAAACGATGTCATAGCAATTGTCAGGAAGACTTTCAAGATAAGAGAGGGAGGACATATTCACAACCTCTATTCGGTTCATAGCTTCGTTCATTATCGGTATTTCCGAATCCCAAGATTTCAGCCCCTTATTAACCATATATGCCAAAAAAGGATTTGCTTCTATTCCTGTTACTTTTCCTTCCTCCCCTGCAACGAAGCTTGCTACGATACTATCTGATGCAAGTCCTAGTGTACAGTCGAGAACTGTTTTCCCTGAATAAATGGACGCTGCCTCAATAAAAGGATCAGGCTCTCCTTTCATTATCCGCTTAATTCGGAACATGGCTGAATTTGGATGAAAAAAGAAAGGCTCCTTCTCACCATATGGATAAAGTTCAAGCCTTTCCTTCCCAACTACGATACAATCACCCTCTTCAATCTCTTGAATAGCCGAGACTGAACGCTTTTTTCTTTCCACATACTTACTCTCCAGTTCGCTTGCTATGTTGATTGCGTAAGCTGTCATATATTCATTTGTTCTTCCGGCTGTTGTAATTATCATTTTAGTCACCTGTATCTAAAAAGAAAAGGACGTCAAAAGACATCCTAGTCAATCCATATTTAACAATTGGCTTCAAATGCTGAAAGAAGGTTTTCCATAATCGTTTCCATGGAATGATCCTCAATATCATGACGATGAATAAAGTGAACGACTTCTTTTCCCTTTAATAAAGCCATAGATGGAGAAGATGGCTCTAAGCCTTCAAAGTATTCTCTCATTTTTGCAGTCGCATCTTTTTCCTGGCCAGCGAAAACAGTTATTAAATGATCAGGCCTTTTCTCCGTTCTTAGCACAGCTTGAGTTGCTGCTGGACGGGCAAGACCCGCTGCACAGCCGCAAACAGAGTTGACTACGACAAGTGTCGTTCCTTCAACATTTTCTATGAATTGTTCAACCTCTTCAGCTGACAATAATTCTTTGAATCCTGCCTGTACAAGCTCTTGTCTCATCGGTTTTACCATTTGCTTCATATATTCTTCATAAGCCATTGACATCTTATAAACATCTCCCGTTCATCATTTAATATGAATACGATACTATAATCTATGCTATTTTTCAAAAAGAACTAATAAATAAAATTAATTCTTTCTCGATTCTGTCATTTGCTTCCAAACAGAACCCTTCGCTTCTTCTCCTTGCTCAATTCTTTCGATAGCTAGCTTAATTTGCATACTGACCTCAAATTCCGAATCATTTTCAGCTGCATTTAGTGCAGGGAGAGCCGTTTCATCTCCAACCTCATAAAGGAACATCGCTGCACGCCAGCGAACAAGTTTACTGCTATCCGTTAAAGCTTCCATCATTTCAGGCATGGCTTCTTTAAAGCCTAAATCAGAAAGACAGTCACCTGCTGTTCTTCTTACAGTGACAGTTTTGTCTTTTAATGCTTTATAGAGCAACGGAAGGACTTGTTTATCTTCAATCATTCCTAAATAAACGGTTGCTAATCTTCTAATTGAAGCCTTTTCATCCTGTAATGCTTTTTCCAAAACTGGCAAATCAGAAAGTTCAGGATCATCCATTTGCTCAAGCTTTTGGTAACGAGTGCGCCAATCAGGATCCTCTAAATCTTTAAGATTAATTTTAATTAGATTGCGAACAAGCTTTTGATTGCTTTTTTCAGGATTTTTAGCTTGCTCAACTAACAGGTTAAGCCGGCTATCGGGATAGGCTGCCATTAACTCTTCAACAACCTCTTTCCCAACTTGATCAAATTCGCCGTAACGAACTCCGACTTCTACCCATTTACGGACTAATACAACATTATCCTCTTTTGACTGTGCTCCCGAAAGGGCCTTCATAAACAAATCAGGCAATCCAAAGCGTCTTTCTTCCGTTCCATCTGTCAGCTTCACTTGCATTGGGATCTCTTTATATTTTTGCACAAATACTTTGATTTCACCAAAGTGGTCATTCGTCTTCGGTCCATCATTATTTTCCGCTTCCGCAGATTCACCGAAAGCCATTCTAACTTGAGGAAGTATTTCTTTCCAATCAAATTTAGCATTTCTTTCTACGGCTAAAAAATCAGCTACGTGATAAACACCTTTTACTCCATCTATCTTCAGGATATCTTCAATCACTTTTGGCGCGCCTTCATATTTTTCTTTTTTATAATTATTGCTTTTCCCCATTGGCAGCTCTTCATCCAAAATAACCTTCATCGTATTCGGACTTGGAGTTGGTTCAATTGATAATATTTTCACGGCAAAATCACCCTTTACACTATAATCAGCATGTTAACTACACTTATATTAACATAAAGTGGTGAAAAAGCAGTATTTTCAAGCTTCGACTGCGTACTACCTATTTGTTCATTATTATCTATTAGTCTACAAGCTCAGAAAGATAAGTCCACCGCTCAATCAAATGTTCAAGTTTTTCATTTAATTCTGCTTCCTCGTCCATCAGCTTTTGAGCTTTTTCAAAATCGCTGCCCGTGTTAGCCATTTCTTCAGCAATTTCCTCTAATCGGGCTTCAACCCCAGCAATCGTGTCTTCAATTCCGTCCCATTCTCTTTGCTCATTATAGCTTAGCTTTTTCTTTTTCGGTTTTTCCCTTTCCTTCTGTACTGGGGTAGCCGATTTTTCTTGAATATTGCTTTTCTCAGCTTCCTTTTCCAGATATTCGGAGTAGTTCCCATAGAAGGAACCAATAAGCCCATTCCCATTTAAGATGAGAAGCTGATCAGCTACTTTGTCGAGAAAATAACGATCATGGGATACGGTAATAACAACACCAGGAAAATCTTCGAGATAATCCTCTAAAACCGTTAAAGTTTGTGTATCCAAATTATTTGTCGGTTCATCGAGAAGCAATACATTCGGCTCAGACATTAATATTTTCAATAAATAAAGCCGGCGTTTTTCTCCACCAGAGAGCTTTCTGATTGGTGTCCCGTGAGTATATGAAGGAAATAAAAATCTTTCCAGCATTTGTGCCGCGGAGATGGTCTTCCCGTCCGATGTTTCGACAACCTGCGCAGTTTCCTTTAAATATTCAATCATTCGCTTATTTTCATCCATGTCTTCGCTTTCCTGTGTATAATAAGCGATTTTCACAGTCTGGCCGATAATAACCTCACCAGAATCCAATGGGATTTTTCCAGCTAAAACATTCATAAGCGTTGATTTTCCAGAGCCATTTTTTCCGATGATTCCGATCCGATCTCCCGGCTTCACTAGCAAATCAAAATCATCTAAAATGATTTGATTTCCATATTTCTTAGAAGCAGATTTTAATTCAAAGACCTGCTTCCCCAGTCTGCTGCCGCTTAATGACATATCGAGCTTTTCGGATGATTTAACAGACGCAAGCTCATTATCTAAGCTCTCAAATCTTTGAATTCTCGCCTTTTGCTTCGTTGTTCTTGCCTTTGCTCCCCTTCTTATCCATTCTAATTCTCTTCTATAAAGATTTTTTTGCTTTTCAATTGTTGCAGCCTCATTTTCTTCGCGAATCGCTTTCGCTTCTAAAAAAGCCGCATAATTCCCTTTATAGCTATATAGTTTTCCGCCCTCTAGCTCAAACATTCTGTTCGTCACCCGGTCGAGAAAATAGCGATCATGGGTAACTAACAATAAGGCACCTTGATATCTGCCTAAATATTCCTCTAGCCATTTAACGGAATCATAATCAAGATGATTTGTCGGTTCATCGAGAATAAGCAAATCCGGTGATTGAATTAAGCTTTGCGCAAGGGCTACCCTTTTCTTCTGTCCGCCAGATAGCTCGCCAATTTTTTTATTAAAATCTTCAATTCCAAGCTTTGTTAAAATAGATTTTGCATTTGTGTTAGCGTCCCAAGCATTCAACGCATCCATTCGTTTTTGCAGCTGGAATAGCTTTTCTTGATATCCCTGATTCTCGGGTTCTCTGTTCATTTGAATTAGTGCCTGCTCATATTCCCGTAACAATACAAGAACTGGCGCATCCCCTGCAAAAACTTGATCTAAAACAGTCATATGGGGATCCAAATTAGGTTCTTGTTCAGAATAAGAGATCGTATAATCCTTCGGTGCCATAATTTCTCCAGAATCGGACAAATCCACTCCTGCTACAATTTTCAGCAAGGATGACTTCCCTGTCCCATTTACACCTATTAAACCAACTCTGTCTTTTTCCGAAATTGTAAATGAGATATCGTTAAAAAGCTCCTTTTCACCGTATGTTTTAGTTATATTTTCAACTGAAATCATTTTCATGATTGACCATTCCATTCATTAAAAAATTCTTCAAGATAGATTTCCATCAATTGATGACGTTTTTCCGCTATTTCCTTTGCTGTTTCCGTGTTCATCAAATCTTTCAGCTTTAACAGCTTTTCGTAAAAATGATGAATGGACGTTGACTTCCCTTTTCGATATTCCTCTTCTGTCATTGCCTCTCTTACCTGAATATCCGGAGAATAGATTAGCTGACCCTTTTTCCCACCGAAGGCAAAGGTTCTTGCAATTCCAATTGCGCCAATTGCATCTAATCTGTCGGCATCCTGCACAATTTTAGCTTCAACACTTGTTAATTCTGTTTTTTTTCCGCCTTTAAAAGAAATTGAACCAATAATCTCAATCATTTGATCTCGCATATTTTGTTCAAATTCAAGTGATCTAAGAAATTCAAATAGCTTCCTCTCTCCTTCTTCTTTAGAAGAGTTTAGTTTCTCATCAGGAACGTCATGAAGCAAGGCAGCCATTTCAATAATAAATCGGTCACCAATATTTTCCTTTTCACATATATATAAAGCATTTCTGCGAACCCTTTCAATATGAAACCAATCATGACCTGTACAGTCATCACCAAGAAGATCTCTTACAAAGTGTTCTGTTTTTTGTATAACAGCCTCCATAACAACTCCACCTTCAATTATCATCAAGAACCATTTTACCATGAAGGAATGAGATAGTTAAAAAATTACGCAGCCCAGCATACAATAAAACAATATTGCTTAATTCTCAGTAAAAAGGTATGGTTAATGAGATATTAATCTGGTAATATATAAAAAATGATAATATTCAAAATACGAATGAAGGTGAAACGATGAAGGTCGTAAAGAATATAGCCGAATTAATTGGAGAAACCCCGTTAGTTAGATTAAATAGACTGCCTTCCAAAGATGGGGCAGAGGTTTATGTAAAACTCGAGTATTTCAATCCAAGCCGCAGCGTAAAAGACCGGGCAGCTTACAATATGATTGTCGAAGCAGAAAATGCTGGGCTGCTGAAAAGAGGTGCAACCATTATTGAGCCGACTTCAGGAAATACAGGAATCGGTCTTGCGATGAACGCGGCTGCCAGAGGTTATCGGTCGGTTATTGTTATGCCAGACTCAGCGACTGCAGAGAGAATTAATATTCTAAAAGCTTACGGAGCTGAAGTGGTACTTACACCTAGTGATGAAAAAATGCCAGGGGCTATTAAAAAAGCTCGAGAAATTGCCGCTTTCACTCCTAACAGCTTTGTTCCGATGCAGTTTGAAAACGAAGCAAACCCTAATATTCACCGAAGGACAACTGCAATCGAAATCATTAAGGCCATGGAAGAAAACGGGAAGAAGCTGGCAGCGTTTATTGGAACTTCGGGGACGGGTGGAACGATTACAGGTACAGGTGAGGAATTAAAAAAATATGATCCTTCTATAACGGTACATGTTGTAGAGCCCGCGGGGTCTCCAGTATTGTCAGGGGGAGAACCTGGCAAACATAAGCTAGTTGGCACGAGCCCAGGCTTCGTTCCTCCCATTTTAAATACGTCAGTGTACGATGAAATTTTTCAGATAAAAGATGAAGAAGCATATGAAACGGTAAGAAAGCTTGCTGCCCTAGAAGGGATATTACTTGGTCCCTCAGGCGGCGCATCCGTATTTTCAGCCCTTAAGGTTGCAGAAAGATTAACACCAGCAGAAACCGTTGTTTGTATCGCTCCAGATACAGGTGAACGATATTTATCAAGTGACCTCTTTGATTTTTAATAATAGGATGTACTGTTCATCCTATTTTCTTTACACCTAAATCCGATTAATTTCATGCGAATAATTATGATAAGTTGAGGTGAAGTCATGTACTTAACAATCGATAACATTAGTAAAAGTTTTACTAATGAAAAGAATGATAAAATCAAAGTTTTAGATAACATAGATTTAAAGATTGAAAAAGGAAGTTTTAATTCGATTGTAGGTCCTTCTGGCTGTGGAAAATCAACATTGCTTTATTTAATTGCAGGGCTGGAACAAGCAGATGATGGTGAAATCAAAATGGATGGAAAAAATGTAAATCTTCCTGGACCGGACAGAGTAGTTGTTTTTCAAGAGGCTGGTTTATTTCCATGGCTGACCGTACTAGAAAACGTAACTTACGGTTTGCTTCTAAAAAAAATCCCGAAAAAACAAGCAGAAGCGAAGGCACTTGCAATATTAAAAATGGTTCATTTGAGCCGCTATACCGATTCCTATCCCCATCAGCTTTCCGGCGGGATGAAGCAAAGAGTTGCTATTGCACGCGCACTCGTGATGGAGCCTGATATATTACTAATGGATGAACCTTTTTCCGCTCTTGATGAACAAACGAGGATGGTCCTTCATAAGGAACTGCTTGACATCTGGCGTAAAACAAAAGTGACGATTCTTTTTATCACTCATAATATTCGCGAAGCTGTATTACTTTCGGAAAAAGTCATCGTGTTTGCCACACGACCGGGAAAAGTAAAAGAAATCATTACGGTTCAGTCGGCTAAAGATGGAGTCATGCCAGACAGTGTAACATTACATTCCGAACAAAGAATCTTATCGATTTTAGAAGAGGAAATAGAAAAAGTGCTGAAGGAGGAAATGGGTGATGACTACAGCTTTAAGGCGGATCGGCTTCATCGCGATCATAGCGGCGATTTGGGAAATCACATCTAGATTTTCAGGTCTCCCCGCATTTATGTTTCCACCGCTTACGCAAATTTTCGAAACATTGATTAGCGGAATTATTAATGGTCAAATTACTGCTGCCGTTGGCGTAAGTATCAGCAGAATTTTAGTTGGCTTCTTGATTGCCATTATTTTAGGAACAACAATGGGTTATTTAATCTGGAAGTTTAAAATTGTTGAAGATACACTTGGTTTTTTAGTGACGGCGCTTCAGTCGATCCCAAGCATCGTATGGTTTCCGCTTGCTATTATCTGGTTCGGACTCAATGATTTTGCCATTCTATTCATTGTTACAATTGGTGCAACATGGACAATGACGATCAGTGCGACAAGCGGTTTTAAAAATGTGCCAAAGCTATATCAGCGAGTGGCTAGAACATTTGGATCATCAGGCTTTCATTTTATCCGGACGGTCATCTTGCCTGCCTCTGTTCCTCAGTTACTTTCAGGACTACGAATTGCATGGGCTTTTTCCTGGAGAGCATTAATGGCTGGAGAATTGCTTGGAGCAGGCGGTGGACTTGGAAAACTTTTAGAAACAGGAAGGTCCCTTGGACAAATGGACCTTGTAATATCAGTTATGATTGTGATTGCTATTATTGGAACGATCATGGATAACATTGTATTTGTCCGTCTAGAACGATCGGTGCAGACAAAATGGGGAATGAATTAACAACTAAATTGAGAATAAGGGGTTGGAATGAGTTGAAGAAAATTATTATTGCTGTAAGCACCTTTTTATTAATAGGTCTACTAAGTGCATGCACACAGAACGGAAAAGAAGCAAATACAAATTCCGAAGATCAGACTGTCAAAATTGGCTACTTCCCTAATTTGACTCATATTGCTACAATCGTTGCTCTTGAAAATCAATACTTTAATGAAGAGTTTGGAGAGAATGTCAATATTGAAACGAAAACAGTAAGCAATGGCGGTTTGTTTATGGAAGCCATGACAACAAAAGCAATCGATGTAGGAACGGTTGGACCTGGTCCTCTTCTTAACTTTTATGTAAAAAACCCTAAATTCCATATTATATCCGGTGCTGTAAATGGCGGAGCAGTGCTTGTAGCCAATGAAGGAAGCGGTATCGAGAAGCTTTCAGACCTTGATGGAAAAAGAGTAGCTATTCCGGTCATTGGAAGTACACAGGATGTCATGTTAAGAAAGGCACTGAAGGAAGTTAACCTGAATACAACAACCAACGGCGGAACAGTTGAACTCTTTGCAGCTGCTCCAGCAGATACAGCTACACTATTCGTCCAAAATTCTGTAGATGCCGCAGCAACTCAAGAACCGTGGGGTTATTTTCTAGAAACGCAGGCAAATGGAAAGCTATTGCTTAACTGGGACCAGTTTGCTTGGGGCAAAGAGTCAACAAATACAGTTGTCGCAGTAACTAACGAATTTTTAGAAAATAAAGAGCTAGTTCAAGCTTATTTAAATGCACATAAAAAAGCGGTTGCGTTTATTCAAGATAACCCAGAAAAAGCACAAGAATTAGTCATCAAGCATATTAAAGATTTAACAGGGAAAGAGATTAATAAGGAAGAAACAGCTGCCGCTTTCAGTAGACTGCAAGTAACGACTAATGTGAACGAACAAGTAATTCAAGAAATGGCCGACATCAGCAAAGAAGCTGGCTATATTCCGAGCAACAATATTGATGGGCTGATAAATTTATCACATCTTCAAAATTTAGGAAAACAATAATTTTCATAAAAAAAGCTGACCCGAGAGTAATTGCTCCTTCTCTGGGCCAGCTTTTTATTTAATCAAAATCTAATCCATTAAACCAGCTAATACCAAGCGTGTTTTCTCCTGCATGTACACCAATGGCAGCACCAAGTGGATACGGCTCAAATGCAATTTCAGGGAACTCTACAATTAGCTCATCCTTCCACTTTACCGCTTCTGATTCGTGTAATCCATACAGCAAGTAAGCTTCTTTAATTGGTTTTTGCTGATGAGATTTTCTTAAAAGCTGAATCATTTTATCCTTCGCTTTTCTGTCACTTCTTACCTTTTCATTTGTGCTAAGTGCCCCATCAACGATTGCAATGATTGGAATAATATTCAGCATACTTCCAAGAAAAAATTGCACTCCAGACATTCTGCCGCTTCTATGAAGCTGTTCGAGACTGCCGATTCGTACATAAGTCTCATTTGTTTCACGTAAACTTTCCAAGCGTAATTTGATTTCTTCTGGCTCCATACCTGATTCGGCTAACTCAATCCCCTTTTTCACAATACGGGTTAATGGATAAGTAAGCACCTTCGAATCAATTGTTATTACCTTTGCATCAACAAGCTGTGCAGCCTGTTCACTTGAAGAAGCAGTTCCGCTCAGTTTGCTAGAAATATGAACAGAGAAAATCACATCATACTTTTCACCAAGCTTTTCATATAAATCTTTAAATGCGCCAATTGAAGGCTGTGATGTTTTTGGCGGATTTTTTAATGTTTTTAAACGTTCATATAACTGGGCAGGCGTTAAATCCACCTCTAAAAATTCTTCCTCGTCTAGTAAAATTGTAACCGGTATCGCGTAAACATCAGGATGATTAAGCAGCTGCTTTTCTAAATAGGCAGTACTGTCTGTAACCCATGCTATTTTAGCCAATATTTTTCCCCCTAATTTTTATTTATGTAAAAAGTTGAAAGAGGTTGGCTAAAACACCAGCCCCTTTCACGAAAACCTTGGGCTTCATTCAAAATCAGACCTTCTGAGCTAAACTTGATTGCAGCAAAAATGGTTTGATTTTTGGAAAAACCTTTATTGCTGTATTATAAAACACGTCCTCATGATGCTCTTCCGGGATCAGTTTTTTTATAAATTCAATATATGGTCCAACGGGAACGAGCGGCCAATCTGTCCCAAACAGCAATTTATGATAGGAATCGGAAAAAGTAAGCGCATGTCTTAAATGATCTAAAAACCTGCCTTCACTTTTGCTTATAAGTTCCTCTTCTGGACCAACAAGGAGACCAGATAAATCGGCATAAACATTTGGATTTTTATAAATGATCTCTGCCCCTGTTAATGTCCAAGGATCACCAAAATGAGCCATCATAAACGTAACATTGCGATGCATTACAGCAACTTCATCAATCGTTAAAGGATGGGCATACTTTAATAGTCCTCTTTCCGAATAAGTGTCGCCAGTATGAAATACAATTGGCAGACTATATTTTTCTGCCAAACGATAAACAGGCTTATACACTTCATCATCCGCATAAAAAGGATAGTAGCCTAAATAAATTTTCATCCCAACAACACTTGGCTTCTGAATCTCTGACTCAAGTCTTAATATGGCCTCTTTATTGAGATCATATGGGTTAATTCCTGGACAATAGACGATTTGATTAGGAAGAGACCTTGCTAGATCAAGTCCCATTGGCGTCTGCGCGTGATAATCAGGAAAACCCATTTCAGGCGTTTCCGTAACCCCCATCGCAATACTAAGAACGACATTAGCTTTATTAAATTCTTCTATATAGCCATTATATGAGTAATCAACAAAAGATTGCTCTCTTGCTGTTTGATGAAAAGATAAAATATCTGAAAAGTGAATATGTGCATCAATAATTTTCATATTAACTCCCTCTTTAGCTGAAATTCAACTTGATAATTCTGACTCAAAAAAGAGTTTGCTAGATTTGTTTGAGCATAGAAAATAAAGCTTAACTTCTTTTAATTTTTTACCTTCTGCACATAGTTTACTTGAAATGATTCTTTATTCATATACCTTTTCTCAAATTTTATTCTAGGTACTATTTACTAGTCCAAACGAATCCCATTTTTATTAATCGTATTAGCTCAATATAATAATGTAAAGATAATTTTGAACTTTCCTTAAAAAAGCTCTGCCTAAGAAAAGGCAGAGCTTAAAAAAGGCTATTTTATTATATTCCTCAATCTATCCAGACTATCGATCATATAATCCGTCATTGTCACTAAATCATCCATTTGCTCCTCAGAGACTAACCTGTTGAAGCTTATGACCGTTTCATTCTTTATAAATTTTTCGTTTAAGAAGGGATTAAGAATGATTGACTGCCTTATTGTTCGATCGTTGCCCCAAATATCTTTAAGTCCTTCTTCAATCTCTTGAAAAATCTTAAGTTCATTCAAATGCATAGTTAAGAACCTTACAAAGAGGTGAGAGCCGGACAATCGATCAGATTGGACTGCTGGCAAAAGCTCAGCAGCCAAGTTTTCAAGGCCAGCTTCCATGATGATAGAACAATGGATATGTTCAACATCATGTTGTTTAGAAAAAGTAACTTCATACCGCCTGGATAGCTTTGCGGTATTAATAAGGTCATTACGATCAATTATGATAATATCCCCAGCTAAATCACGATCATAAAGCGCTCCCTCAATCACTACCTTCATATTTTCAAACGCTGTCGGATCAAACATCTAAATAGTTATTAAAATAATCCCATTGCATTGCCATTTTCATCTACGTCCATTTTGAGCGCCGCTGGCAATTTAGGCAATCCTGGCATTGTCATCACATCTCCTGTAAGTGCAACAATGAATCCAGCACCAACAGATGGCTTTAGTTCTCTAATCGTAATGGAGAAGCCAGTTGGACGGCCAAGCTTGGCAGGATCATCTGAAAGGGAATACTGAGTTTTAGCCATACAGATTGGCAAGCTGCCCCATCCAAAGCTTTCGAAATCTTGAAGCTGCTTCTTCGCTTTTGATGAGAATTCAACCTTTTCAGCACCATAAACCTTTTGTGCAATTGTAAGGATTTTATTTTCTAGTGTGTCTGAAAGATCATATAAAGGCTCGAAGTTGTTTTCTTGCTTTTCAATAACTTCAAGAAGCTTGTTTGCAAGGTCTACGCCGCCTTCTCCGCCTTTTTCCCAAACTTCAGTTAATGATACAGGAATACTAGACTGACTGCAAAGATCCATTAACGCCTTTACTTCATCCTCAGTATCTGTAATAAATTTATTAACCGCTACAACAAATGGCAGACCAAAGCTTTCAATTGTTTCGATATGCTTCTTTAGATTCGCAAAGCCTTTTGTAAGGGCTTGTACATTTTCTTTTCCTAGCTCAGTTTTTGGAACGCCGCCATGCATTTTTAATGCTCTAATCGTCGCTACAATAACAACTGCTTCTGGTTTAATTCCGGCACTCCTAGATTTAATGTGCAGGAATTTCTCAGCACCTAGATCAGCGCCAAATCCACCCTCCGTAACGACAAAATCAGCAAGTTTTGAAGCAGCTTTTGTTGCGATTACACTATTACAGCCATGTGCAATATTAGCAAATGGGCCTCCATGAATAAAGGCAGGTGTATGCTCAATTGTCTGAACAAGATTTGGCTTAACTGCTTCTTTCAGCAGCATTGTTAATGCCCCTTGAACACCGAGGTCAGCTACTGTTACAGGCTGCTTATCGTAATTATAGGCAATGACCATACGCGCAAGTCTATCTTTCAAATTTTTCAAATCAGTAGAAAGACATAGTACAGCCATGATTTCTGATGCTACTGTGATATCAAAGCCATCTTCACGAGGAACACCTTGAACAGGACCTCCTAATCCGATTACCACTTTTCTTAGAGCCCGGTCATTCATATCAAGAGTCCGTTTCCAAACAATTCTTCGCGGGTCAATGCCAAGCTGATTACCTTGCTGAAGATGATTATCAATGAATGCTGCAAGAGCGTTATTAGCAGTCGTAATGGCGTGAAGATCACCAGTGAAATGCAGGTTAATATCTTCCATCGGCAGAACTTGGGAGTAACCTCCTCCTGTTGCACCGCCCTTTACACCCATTGTCGGACCAAGTGAAGGTTCACGCATCGCAATGATTGCTTTTTTGCCAATTTTAGTAAAGGCATCCCCTAAGCCAACGGTTACAGTTGATTTCCCTTCTCCAGCAGGAGTAGGATTTATAGAAGTAACAAGAATGATTTTTCCACTTTGTTTTGTTTCAAGCTTTTTTAATGCGGCTGTTGATAATTTCGCTTTGTGTTTTCCAAAAAGCTCCAGGTCATCTTCTTGAAGACCGATTTTTTCCGCAATTTCTGTGATTGGCTTCATTGGTGATTGTTGAGCGATTTCAATGTCTGACTTTACAATTGGTTTAACATTCATTTTTTATCCCCCTATGCATCACAATTATGTAAACGTTTCCTACCTTTTCATTGTACCATTTATTTTATTACTAGTAGAGTATGAATAAAAAGTTTTTTTATTTTCGAACTTCTTAATCATTGCTACAGACGTTTTTCATCATTATAATAGATTTTAATTGAATTTTCTAACAAGGGGATGATGATTTGCCTATTAAGATTCCACAGCTTCTGCCGGCAAGAGAAATTTTAGAACAAGAAAATATATTCGTTATGGATGATGATCGTGCACTGATGCAGGATATTCGACCTTTAAATATACTTATTTTAAATTTAATGCCTGAAAAAGAAAAAACAGAAACACAGCTATTAAGGCTTTTAGGGAATACACCACTACAAGTCAATATTTCTTTTCTGAGGACAGCTACACATGAATCAAAGAACACAAGCCCATTGCATCTCGAGCAGTTTTATACTACCTTTTCTGACATCAAGCACCGCAAATTTGATGGCATGATTATAACAGGAGCTCCTATTGAATTGCTCCCATTTGAAAAAGTAGATTATTGGGAGGAGCTATCTGCAATTATGGATTGGACGAAGAGCCATGTAACCTCCACCTTACATATTTGCTGGGGTGCCCAAGCCGCATTGTTCCACCATTTCGGCATAAAAAAATACGAGCTAGCAGGAAAATGCTCTGGTGTCTACACCCATCAAGTCCTTGATCGTTCGGAAAAATTACTTAGGGGATTTGACGATGCCTTTCTAGCTCCACATTCCAGATATACTGATATATTCATAGAAGAGCTGGAAAAACATCCAACATTAAAGTTACTTTCTACGTCTGAAGAAGCTGGTCCATTTATTTTGAGTGCAAATAATGGGAAACAAATTATGATAACAGGACATTTAGAGTATGAAGCGGATACATTAGCTGAAGAATATCGAAGAGATGTTCAAAAGGGATTGGATATTCAAATTCCTTTGCATTATTTTCCAAATGATGACCCATCGAAGCAGCCATTAAACAGATGGCGCTCCCATGCACATTTATTATTTTCTAATTGGCTAAATTATTATGTATACCAAGAAACTCCTTATGAGTGGGATTAAAAGGAGGAGGCAGATCAATACGGTCTGCCTCACTTAATTATGATTGCTGCGAATAATACACTTCCTCAAAAGGCTGAACTACAACAAATCCATTTCCAGAAAATTTCATTTGAATGGATTCTCCACTTCCTCTTCCCAGGAGGGTTTTGAAAGAAATATCAGTTACAAACTCAGGCTGCAAGGTCCCTGACCAAGCAACAGTTGCATTTGGATCTGTATAAACAGGATTATCGGGAGTAACGAGCAAGGTTAATGGCTCATAATGTGAAGTTATCGCAACCATGCCCTTCCCTTCTAGACGAACATTGAAAAGCCCGCCTGAAAGCATTCCAGCCACTCGTCTCATTAATTTAATATCCCAGCTGATTGAAGGCTCGAACGCAAGTAAATCATTGCCATTCACATAAATTGAATCCCCCTGTAAATGTAGGATGGAGATCTTTTTCCCTTGGTCGGCTAAATACAATTTTCCATTCCCAGTCGCTTTCATTAAAGAAGTGCCTTCACCAGTTAATGCTTTTTTAAACAGTTTCCCAAGCCCATGTTCAAGAATACCCTCACGCTCAAACTTAATATTGCCGCGGTATGATATCATAGCCCCAGTCTTTGCCCATATTTGATTAGTTAAATTAATTTCTAATATTCTAGGCGTTTCAAGCTCAAATAAACCTTCCCCTTTATCCTGCTGCTGAGTCGACTGTACAAAATCATGAATTGAATAACGGCTCAATGGTCATCCTCCTTATCTTGCTTACCATTTTTCAACATAAAAACCCACATAAATGAAAGTGAATGTCTTAATTCTAGTGATAATGACCCTATAGGAAGCTGGGCTGCTCCACGCTTATATACGCCTAGTTCGCCGACTTTATGCCAATTATTCTCTTCTGCCAGTTTCTCAAACTCCCAAGGCATCATCGTGTTACAAATAACCTTTTCCTGATATAGTCTCCGATAGCTATTTACTCTCGGAGCTGCTGTTGGCCCTAGAATACCGATGCATGCATATCCTCCAGGCTTTACAATTCTTTGTGCTTCGATTAGAGCTTTAAGCGGATCCTCGGTCCACTCAAAAGAGTTTATCGCCATGACAGCATCAAAGCTATCTTCGTCAAAGGGAACTGAAGAAATATCACCCTTTATAAATTGTGAACGATTATTTTGATTTATTTCTTTTGCCTTCTCAATCATTTCCTCTGAAACATCAATCCCTGTCACAATATATCCAGCCTCAGCTAACTTTAATGACCCAAAACCATCTCCACATCCAAGATCACAGACCGTGCTTCCAGATGGGACATTTTCAGAAAAAAATGGTGCAATATCTTTCCTGCTTCCACTTTCCCACATTTCTTTGCTCATTGAATTCCAGCTAGCAGATTTCTCATCCCATTGCTTCTCAGCTTCTTTACTCCATTCAAACTTTTCCATTATTCCCCTCGCTCTCTATGTAGCCAATGTATACTTCAACCCCATTATTATTTCTCTAAAAAAATATGGAATCCTTTTAAAAAAACAGCTTACTTCTAAATGGTATACCAGAAATAAAATTAAAGGACCTGCTACATTTGCAGGTCCCTATCATTGTTCTTGCTCTTCGTTTTGTCTTTGAATCTCTCTTAATGCTTCAATCCGCTCGGAATCCTCTTCAAAAAACTGCACAAGATCAGCAATTCTGTCGATTGCATCCCAGCTTAAATGATGTTCAATCCCTTCAACATCATCATAAATATTTTCTTCTTTTACCCCGATTATCCGAAGCATCTGTTCCAGCAAATCATGCCGAAATACAAGCCTTTTTCCAATCTTATTACCTTTTGAAGTCAGACTTAAGCCTCTGTATTTTTCATAAACTAGATACCCATCTTTATCAAGCTTCTGAACCATTTTTGTTACAGAGGAGGGATGTACAGAAAGAGCTTCTGCTATATCTGAAACACGGGCATATGTTTTCTCAGCAATTAAAATATAAATCTGTTCGATATAGTCCTCCATACTAGGTGTTGGCATCTCGCACCCCCCATATGAACTAGACAAACGCGTTTCTCTTTTTATGATATGTACACACCTACAATGCGTGTTTTTATCTAAAATTCGTAAGTCCTCTAAAAGTTTACTACATTTGTATAAGAGAGACAAGGATAGTGAAGCGGATAAGAATCAATTTGATTTTGCGAATATAGCCTTTGGGGTGGATGTTTACCATTTAATCGGGGAATGATACCTCTTCTATTTAGCGGGGAACCACTCTTTTCACTCTTCACGGGCAATGAAACCTCGTCTTCTAATAGTTAGAAATATACTTACAATTTTTTATCAGTTCGTTTTCTCTTTAGATAAAAACCAACCACCTAAAGCAATAAGGAGCATAACTGACCAAAAGATTGACTTCCAGACTACTCCTTCGACAAAATCATGAGAAATAATGTGCACTGAAGGATGAGCAAGAGTATGCATCAATAGCTTAACCCCAACCCAGCCAACTAATAACATTGCAGCTTTTTCAAGGCTAGGGCGTTTTGTCAATAAATGAACAAACAAACCTGCTGCATATCGAATAACAATTAAGCCTGCAATTGCACCAAGGATAATAACAATAAATTTAGCGCCATCCATACCGCCTATTTCCCTCATAGGCGTATCAGGTAAGTCAATGACAAGAGCAACTGCTGCTAAAATAGAGTCAACTGCGAATGCGATATCCGCAAGTGCAATTTGGGCAACGGTCATTCGATAGCTTTTCCCTTTTTTATTTTTATCTTCGCTGTTTCTTCCTAGCAAGTGTTTTAAAGCGATGAAGATTAAATAAGCAGCTCCAATCGCTTGAACTTGCCAAACATGGAAGAGGAACGAAATAATAAAAATTGCACCGATTCTAAATATAAATGCTAATAGCAAACCAATATTAATTGCTTTCTTTTGTTGTTCTTCCGGCAAATGCTTTGCCATAATTGCTAAAACAAGAGCATTATCTGCAGATAATAAACCCTCCAATAGAATCAAAATAAGTAAAACCCAGCCATACTCTAACAATAAAGAAAGCTCCATATTATCCTCCATTTTAAATAAAATAAGCCTTTTACATTTCAAATATTATCCCATTGCTCCCACTTTCTTATTCAACCCTTCTAATTACATTAATTTAAATGCAAGTCTTCACGATTAATGAGATTAACGGAGCAGCCTCTCTTATAAATAGGTCTCCCGTAGGAAATACTACTAATAACTTAATGAATTTGGGAGGATATGACCTTGAGCACAGGAAAGAATACATTATCCATTTTTGCCTTAGGTGGATTGAATGAAATCGGGAAAAATATGTATGCAATCGAGTATGCAAACGATATTTTGATCATCGATTGTGGTAATAAGTTTCCGGATGAAAGTTTATTAGGAATTGATTTGATTATTCCTGATATTTCATACTTACTCGAAAATAAAGATAAAATCAGAGCGCTGATTGTTACTCATGGACATGAAGATCATATCGGAGGGATTCCATACCTCCTAAAGAAATTAAATGTACCAGTTTATTCAACACGTTTTACATTAGGTTTAATCGAATTAAAATTAAGAGAACATAAACTCTTAAGAGAAACTGAATTGATTGAAATTAACTCAAATTCAAATTTAAAATTCGAAGAAATAAGTGTAAGCTTTTTCAAAGTGAATCATAGTATTCCCGATTGTTTAGGTATTGTTTTCAATACACCTGAAGGTAATATCGTGCATACTGGAGACTTCAAGTTTGACTTGACTCCTGCAAATAATGAGCATTCAGATATTCATAAAATGGCTGAAATCGGCAGGAGAGGTGTCCTCCTTCTATTGTCAGAAAGCACAAACGCAGAACGTCCAGGTTCTACCCCAACAGAGAAAATGGTAGGTAAACATATTGAAGAAGCTTTCATAAGAGCAGAACGCAAAGTTATTCTTTCAACCTTCGCTTCAAATATTAGCCGCGTTCAGCAAGTCGTGGATGCTGCACAAAAAACAAATCGAAAGATTGCCTTGCTTGGACGAAGCATGGTCAATGTAGTGGATGTTGCCATGGAACGGGGTTACTTAACAGTTCCTGATGGAATGTTAATTGAACCTCATGCAATCAATGAAATGGCTCCCGAAAAAGTCGCTATTTTATGTACAGGCAGTCAAGGTGAACCATTAGCTGCTCTTTCTCGTCTATCAACCGGAAACTATAGAGGTGTAGAGATTTTTCCTGAAGATACAGTTATCCTTGCCGCAGGTCCAATCCCCGGGAATGAACGGAATGTCACACGGATCGTAGACAACTTATATACACTTGGAGCCAATGTAATTTATGGAACGGGAAGTTCATCAGGAATGCATGTTTCTGGCCATGGCTATCAAGAAGATTTAAAACTGATGCTTACATTAATGAAACCAACATATTTTATTCCGATTCACGGTGAATATCGAATGCTGCATCATCACCGATTGTTAGCTGAATCAGTTGGTGTAGACCAAGGAAACACGTTTATTATGAATAATGGCGATGTCGTAGATATTGAAAACTCTATTGCCCGTCAAACTCGGAAAATACCGGCAGGCAATACGTATGTTGACGGGGAAGGTGTAGGTGATGTCGGGGACATTGTGTTGCGTGACCGTAAACAACTTTCTGAAGATGGTATGCTCGTGATCATTTTAACGATGAACAAAACTGACGGAAAATTGGTTTCTGAACCCGACACCGTTTCCCGCGGATTTGTGTATAACAGAAAATCAGAGGAACTCCTAAGAAATGTTAATCTACTTATTACAAAAACCGTTAACGATTTACAAAAAGGAGATAAACACCAATGGAATATTATTAAAAAAACAATAAAAAAATCTATAGGCGAATATCTATACACACATACTAAGAGAAAGCCAATGATCCTTCCGATAATTATTGAAATTTAACAGCAACAAACCCTCTATAGAAAGAAAGTTAACCAAGACTAACTTTCTTTCTTAAGGGGTTCTCTGAAGTTAAGAACAATTCAAAGTAAAGTGTTTGTATATAAAGGTGGGGCAGGTTTTAAAACTGGTTTAAAGCTTACAAGCTTACCGATTCATGTACCGCTGTTCGAGGTCGGCTTGCTCTATACCATTGCAAGCAAAGAATGAATATAATTATTATATCAACCGCATCCCCGCCATAGTACATTAGCATGCCTCCGATTTCTGCCTGCTCTAAGGGAACGTTACTAGGTGGATGAATATAGATGTACTTTGATAGAATTCCGTGACCAGCCAGTGCAATCACAAATATAATCGCACGATAGACGAAGCTAGTGCGATGTGGTGTCGGATCAATATAAATCATAGAGATAGTAAAGAGGTAGCCAGCTAAAAAAACATGTATGTGTATTAATACATGTAAAATCATATTCTTCTGCATTGCCCCGTACAATTCGGTTGTATAAAGTACCCATAGCCCTCCAACATTAAGAAGAGACGCAACAGCAGGATTGCTAACAACTTTTACCGGTAAACTTTTCAAGATGCGTGATAGACGGCGCGCAAATTTCACATTAAGGATTCGCAGGAAAAGAGTCATAGGTGCGGCTAACGCTAGAAGAAGTGGAGCAAGCATTCCAATAAGTAAATGACCAAGCATGTGTGCAGTGAAATCAGCGTGATTTGCTACGGGGCCGACAGCCGCCGCAGCTATACAGATCACTCCGGAAATCCAGAAGGCAGTTCGGTATAGCGGCCACCGTTTGTAACGGCGATTTGATATAACCACTGCCAGTATATAAATAATCAATGCGATAATTAGCAGTAACAATAAGACGGGCCCGAAGGAATTTCCACTAAAATGATGAATGTGATTATTGTTCATTTGCTGCTTCCCTTCTCACTAGTTGGAGTTCCTTCCGTGTTTGAATAAGGATAAATGTACCGATTACTATCATTACAATTGCAATTAAATTCCATATCAAATCATAGATAAGTACATTCTCTACATAGCGAATCTGATGTATTCTCATTACCTTGTGTTGGATTGTACCATCATATAACTGGAATGCCCCTCCTCCAATCTGCATGCCTCCCCACCATCTTTTTAGCCAAAATAAATTTCTGCGGCGAAGGTCAGCTACCATAAATAACGAACCGACTGTTGCAAACCAACTAAAAGCATGAAAAAAACCGTCTGAGACCAAACCAATTTCCGTTGTGGATTTGTCATAGAAATGGTGCCAATGCAAAAGTTGATGAAAAATAGCTTCATCTATAAAAGATACAAAACCTAGGCCAAATAGGAAGCCGGACCATAGATTGTGTCTCATGAATGAAGAGCGAGTTGACCAGGCTAAATGATTCATGTTAGTAGCCGTTGGCTTTTTCATAAAATCGTACCCTTTCCATATATGCACTTTCTATATCCCAGTTTATCCAATAGTAAAAAGGTATACACATACCTCAAAAAAAGTACCTGCCCTATCATGGGCAAGTACTCTATTTTTAGCCAATTAATTGACGTATCACTTCTTTTGTTATTTTCGGTACGATTTCGGTTGAATATTGAATTTCCATTCTTTCATATTTCTTATGTCCATCATAGCCGTATGGACCGATATTAATAGCTGGAACGTTTATATCGCGAATATCTTCATAATTCACATAATGTTTTGTGCCCCAGCCTGGATTATTTTCCATTACTGCTCGAATCTCTTCTTCATCATCACTTAATGCCACAAAGCTCATATCACAAATATAAGGGAAGAAATTTTTTGTCACAATCGGGTGAGCATACTGTGGCTGGACAGCTTCTACCGCCTTATCTAAAGCTTCCAACAGATCTGCTTCTCGCTGATTCTTCCCTGTTAAATCGAGGGCAGGAGAATATAGGGATGAATAAAATAGAATGATAGCCGGACTCTTATCCGTCATCCAATCCCATTCTTCCTCAACGACCCTGGCAGCAAACATTCTCGTATCTATGCTTTTGTCTACCAGTAATTGAGCTTTAAAATCTTCCATATGTTTAATAAATGGTTCTCCATGCTCTTTTTCAAGCATGGCTCTCATATCCTCATAAAGCAGAATTCTCGTTTTCCATGGGAGGTTCTGACTCGGCTGATTGCACTTACTATTAAAAATTGCATAGCGTTCATTTAATGTAGCTAATGCATTTTCAAATGCGATTTCAGCCTGATCAGAAAGCTTGTTCAAAACTTCTCGAGGAGACCATGAATGAACAAAGAAATTAAAATAAACGTAAGCTGATAAAGCCGTTTGTACCGTATAATTTGGCTTTAAATCTGTTTGCTTTAATGAAACAGGCGGAGCTGGCGTTTCACCAAGATAACTATCACTTAAATCTGGGTTATAACTTATTTGCCTCGTTAGTTCTGCCGCAAGAAAGTTTGGGTCTAAGCCTTCAAAGGCAGAGCCAACATGTGTTTCAGCACCTGTTATAAAAAATGAAGGAAGAAGCTTGCCTACCGTCCCTTTATAAATATAGCGATTTTCATCGCCATCATATAATGGTGTAACAAAGTCTGAATTTATAAGTCCAATATAATCAAAGCCATGGTCCTGCTTCCATCTTTTCAAATTTTTAAGACTAGACAAAACGCCATGGGAGCCATCTTCTTCGTCACATTCAGCGATAAAAACTAAATTTCCTGATAATTCTTCTGGATGCTCTGAATAATATTTCAGCAGATATAGGTTGCTGGCAACCCCGCTTTTCATATCTAGAACACCGCGCCCAAAATACCACTCGCCTGAATGGAGCTGCTTCTTTACAAGTTCAGGCAAAGATTCGTCTTTAAGTTTTTCCATCAATTCAGCTGGAGAACACGCAACATCCTTTAAATGGGCAAAATCATCAATCCCGACCGTATCGATATGCCCCATTAATATAACAGTTTTATTATTGCCAATGTCCTTCGTACCCTTTACAAAGGCCAAAACATTAAATCTCTTCGCTTCATCATCTGATGTTTGAGGTTTGATGAGCTGGTTCGGATATTCCTTAAAATATGGAAAGCTTGAGATGATATTGTGAATTTTATTCGCAATATCAATTTCCCCTTTCGTATTTACAATACTTTCAACCCTAACTAATTCATCAGTAAAGTGTAAGACATCATTTTCAGTTGAAATCATTCGAATTCGCTCACTCTCTTAATTTACTCATTTATACTATATTAAAAAATCGCTTAGAATGACTATACACCAAATTCCAATTTTTCAAAATATATATTACTTAGTTTCTATGCTACTTCATAAACTCCATCTTCCAATTAAAGAATTCGTTATCGGCATTTTTTTCATATCTCATATTAGCATTAAACTTATTTCCTTTTTTGCTTGTTAAACCTTTTACCGTTACCTCCCCATTTTTTAATAGAGTTTTCACCATCGTTTTAGAAGGCTTTTTCTTCATTGCAGCTAGAAATTTATCATTCTTCCATATAACAAATTTACATCCATTTTTCCAATTGCTGCAGCCAAACCCTTTCTGTCCTTCAATAACTCCACTTCCGCAAAGAGGGCATTTTCCCAACACTTCAATTTGCCTCTTTTCCCTCGTCACTTCATTGATGATGACTTGTTTTTCATTTTTTATTCTTTCAACAGATTTAATAGTAAAATCAAATATTGCATTGAGGAATTCTTGCTTCGTGAATTTTTGTTTCTCAATATCAGATAATGTTTTTTCTAGACGGCCTGTAAATTCTAAATCAAATAATTCCTTGATCGGGAACGTCTCGACAAGATTATTGCCAAGCTCTGTGCAGAGTAAATTTTTGTTTTGAACTGTAATATAGCCGACATCTTTTAACTTTTTTATTGTTTCAGCTCTCGTTGCAGGGGTTCCGATACTAAAACCACTTAAAATAGCAGCCATTATTTCTTCGCTTTCCTGATCATCATGCCCTTTACCACACGTTTCCATCACTCTTAGTAAAGTTTTTTCCGTATGATGTTTTGGAGGCTTTGTGACGTGTGAAGTCAGTTTATGATCCATAATGCTAACCATTTCATTTATATTTACAAAGGGTAAAATGGTATCCTTCGATTCAATTTTCTCTACCTTTTTCCAGCCTTCAACAAGTTGTACCTTTCCCTTTGAAATAAAAACTCCTTTTATTTCACTATTATTGATTTTAGTCATAATCTTCGTTTCTTCGTGCTCTGCGACAGGCATGAACTGCATAATAAAGCGATTTTTAATAGCCCTATAAACGATGTTCTCATCTTGCGTTAAGGACTTTGGAATTAAATACGTTGGGACGATGGCACTATGGCTCTCCACTTTTGAATTATCAAAAACACGTCTAGCCTTCGTAAATTTAATTTCATTCTCAAACGGTAATCCCTTTTTTAAAATTTCTAGTACCTTCGCCGCCTTACCTACTAGACTTTCTTCCAATACAACACTAGCTGTCCGGGGATACGTAATGTATTTTTTCTCATAAAGTGATTGGGCTACCTTTAATACTTTATCTGAAGTCCATCCTTTGTATTTGCTCGTAATAAAACCCTGTAAATTTGAAAGATTAAACAAGTAGGGAGGATACTCTCTTTTCCGTTCAACTTGTTTGTCTATTATAGTTGCTTTTTGATTGGATAGAGCTTGTTTTATTAATTCTAGTGTTTCTTTGTTTTTAAATTTATCCTCTTCGTCTTCAACATATGTTCCCTCGTATTCTTTTTCATCCCTAGTCTTAAAAATTGCTGATAGTTTAAAGTAATCTTCCGGAATAAAGTTCTGTATTGCCTTATCTCGATCATAAATGACTTTTAATGTAGGTAATAGCACTCTTCCAATATTTAAGGCCTTCCCTGCACCTTTCTGATACTTTAATGTTGCCACTGATGTCAAATTAATACCAATAACCCAGTCAGCCCACTGACGACTAATACCAGCATCTTGCAGAGGTCTCATTTCTGTATTTGGTTTTATATTTTTTAGTCCTTTTAACACTTCATCTGGTGTCCATTCGTTAAGCAATAAACGATAAACCTGTTTTTGTGTCTTGAGATTATAAATAATCGTATCCCCAATAACTTGTCCTTCCCGGTCAAAGTCACAAGCTGAGATGATCTGTCCTACATCATTTCTTTTTATTAAACTATAAATTATTTTCAATTGTTTTTTTGCACCAAGGTCTTCTTTGCCTTTATTTCGTGCATCGCTTTTTACCTTATATCGAAACCCTGATGGGATAAAGGGAAAGTTATCCAAATTCCATTTTGCCATTTTTTCATCGTAATCCTTGGCATCGTAGAGTTGCAGCAAATGTCCAAACGCCCACGTAATGATATAGCCATCCCCTTCAAAATATCCGTCTTTTCTATTTTTGATTTTCAATGCATCAGCAATATTCTTCGCAACTGATGGCTTTTCAGTTAGTATTAGTTTCATAGAATCGTTCACTTCCAATTTTATTAAAAATACATAAAGTCTATCTTAATCATACTGAATAGAGTCGTTAAGGACCAGTAAATACTTACTTATTGAAGGGGTGAAAAAGCAAAATGGTTCTATGATCGTTGAATTCATACTAGAATAATATGAAATAAAAAAATGGAGTAAAATCTAATTTAAGATTTTACTCCATTTTATATAGTTGGCTTTTATTTAATCATTAAACAGTTACTGCAGATAAACCTTTTGCAACGGCTTCAACTTTTGCTAGACCTTCAGCAATAATTGTTTCAGCTTGATCTGGCGCCGCAGCGTGACCTTCAATAATTACTTCATCAACAAGCTTCATACCGAATACTCCGCCGCATACATTTTTAATATAAGTTGCAGCCATTTCCATTGGTGCCGCTTCTGGTGATGAGTAATTACCTCCACGTGCACTTAGAACAACGAATTTTTTATCAGTTAATAATTGTACTGCATTTCCATTTTCATCATATTTGAAAGAAAATCCAGCTTGGTAAATATAGTCAATGAAAGATTGCAATTTCGCTGGAATTGTTAAGTTCCATAATGGGAACGCGAATACAACTACATCTGCAGCTGTTACTGCATCCATTGCTTTTTGTTTAGCAGCCAAAATACGCTTTTCAACGTCTGTCATTTCTTCGCCAGACGCTACTTTACCGAAAGCGCTGAATAAATCCTGGCCAAGGTAAGGCATATCTTCTGCAAATACATCGTAAGTAGTTACATTTACACCTTCAATGCTATTCATAAAAGCTTCATACATTTTAGATGATACTGCTTCTGATGCTGGG
Organism: Bacillus sp. DTU_2020_1000418_1_SI_GHA_SEK_038; assembly: GCF_032341175.1. Lineage (NCBI taxonomy): Bacteria > Bacillati > Bacillota > Bacilli > Caryophanales > Bacillaceae > Bacillus > Bacillus sp. DTU_2020_1000418_1_SI_GHA_SEK_038. Next base: position 2,749,120 of record NZ_CP135435.1, read on the forward strand.
CGGTTGTTTGCTTTTACTACTAGAATATTCATTATTTTGTAATCTCCTTTAGATGTCTTTTAGTTAATTATCTCGAATTAATAATATATTAAACTAAGGTATTGGTCAACAGGAAAGTTTTAATTAATTTAAATATAAATTGGGTATCCGTTATTTAACTTGATTAATCAAGCGATAGTGCAAAAAAAATTACACCGGCGGTAATTCTTTTTTTTGGCTATGTTTATGGACACGAGTTATCAGCATGTACAATGTTTTCCTTTCTTCCTCGTTTAAAACCTCATCAAAAAATGACGATTGAAACGCAAGTTGAGCTGGCATCGCCTCATCTAATATCGCTTCGCCCTTCTCAGTGAGACTGATCGTTTTAGTTTTCCAATCTTGCTTGCGTATGATATAGCCTTCTTTTTCAAGCCGTACAAGCATTCGGGAAATACCGCCTTGGGTGACTGTTACCTTATCAGCTAGCTCCATTTGCGTGAGTGGCTGATATACTTGTATTTGCACGAGCACATCAAATTGTGCTGTTGTTATATCAAAACGCTTTAAAAAATCATTCGAAAGCTGGTTACTGCGATTAGTAAAACGCATTAAGCGCAACCATATTAAAGACCCCATCGTATTATTACGCAATATATTTCCCTCCCCAAATTTAACCTCGCTTTCACTTTACCACTCAAATGATGAGAAATCAAGTTGATCATCTCATAATTAATAGTCTTGAATAACCAAAAAACTGGTTTCCTATGATAAATCATCAATTGATAAGCTATCAGTAAAAATCGTAGCCTGCTTCTTTGCCCCCTTAATTTTTAACTGTAAATTTTCTAACTGCTGGCAAAATTACTGTGGCAATCAATTCGATGTTTTTCATAATTTTATCGAATGGCACACCACCAAAGTCAACTTGTGCCATGAATCTCTGCTGATTGTATAGTTCATATTGATAGTGCATTTTTTCAATAATTTGCTGTGGGCTGCCTATCATTAATGCATCGCGATAGTCAACAGCCTGAGCGAATTGCTGCTTCGGATAACCGCCGCCTTTTAATGCCAGCATCCCTGTATTCACATGTGGATAGTACTCACGAAGTGCATCCTGTGAATTTTCTGCCGTGTAAAATAAGCTCGTTGTGGCAATAGGCAACTCACTTGAGTCAAATCCGCTTTGCGCTGCAGCTTCACGATAAGCATCTACAGATATTTTAAAATTTTCCGCTGGGCCCCCAAGTGTCGTTAGCATCATTGGTACTCCTGCATAGCCTGCTTTAATGGCACTCGCAGACGGACCGCCAACAGCACGCCAAATCGGCATATGGCCATTAAGAGGCTGAGGAAGAATATAGGCATTTTCTAGTGGTGCACGGAATTGCCCTTCCCACGTCACTCTTTCTTCATTATTTATCTTCAACAGCAGCTCCAATTTTTCCTCAAATAACTCTTCATAATCTCGGACATCATACCCAAGCAAGCTATAAGCACCAATCCTTGATCCTCGACCAGCGACAATTTCAGCCCGGCCATTTGAGATTAAATCAATAGTCGCAAAATCCTCATAAACACGAACCGGGTCTGATACACTTAACACCGTTGCCGAGCTCGCAATTTTAATATTTTTTGTCGCTTGTGCAATTGCACCTAAAATGACCGTATGTGCTTGGGTTGTAAAATGCGTTTGATGACTTTCACCAACAGCAAAGACATCTAGTCCCGCTTCATCCGCTAGCTTACTTGCTTCTATTAATTCACGAATGCGTTGTTCTGAACTAATTCGACTTCCTGTATACGGGTTTAGCAAATGATCACCAATTGAATATAATCCAAATTCTAGACCTTTATTTGCATCGATACGATACTTTTCCATTTTCTTATCTCCCCTTAATCAAGCGGCTTTAAATTGGCTTCAATTTCTGCACGTTTCTCTTCTAAAAATGGCGGTAAATCTAAATTTTGTCCTAAATCTTCAATTGAAGAATCTGCTGTAAATCCAGGTCCATCTGTTGCAATTTCGAATAAAATCCCATTAGAATCACGGAAATATAAGCTTTGAAAATAAAAACGATCAACAATGCCTGATGAATAGAATCCACGTTTTTTCACTTCTTCATTCCAAAACAGGAGTTCTTCCTCGTTTTTTACACGAATGGCTAAATGATGAATACTCCCACGCCCCGGCTTTTCACTTGGCCCCTCTTGCTGCTTAACAACAATTTCACCAAATGCTTGACCGGCAACAGACTGATAGATTGCTTTATCTTCTGTGCGCGTCACTTCAATATAACCAAACATTTCTGATAAAGTTTTAGCTGTTCGTTCCAAGTAACGCACTGTAATTTCTACAGTTCCCATTCCTAAAATACGATGCTCTGGCTCCACAGCTGAATCTTCCCAAGCCATCCAGTATTCTGGTATCTTTTCGCCATTATTATTTAATAAAACAAGTCGCAAACCTTCTGAATCTTCAAACTGAAGTGCTGCTCGACCAGCATAGGTTGTGATTTCACTGTGCTTAACTTCAAATTGCTCAAAGCGTTTTTTCCAATACTCAAGACTTTCCAATGATGGGACGAGTAAGCCGATTCCAGTAATGGCATTTGTTCCGCGATACGTTCTTCCCGCTAACGGCATTTCAAAAAAGGATAGTTCTGTACCTGCACTTCCGGTTAAATCTCCGTAAAATAAATGATATATGGAAGGCTTATCTTGGTTAACGGTCTTTTTCACCCGCCGAAGACCTAACACGTTTTGAAAAAATTTATTATTGGTATGAGCGTTTTTTGTAATCATCGAAATATGATGGTGTCCATAGATTTTATACATAACAGTACCTCCTTTTTTAACTTGATTAATCAAGTGAATACTTAAAAAAATATAAAAAACAATTCATTAATTGCTCCGTTAGTACCTTATAATCAATTTACCACTCAACTGATATTAATTCAAGTTAAATATTTTGAATTCGAGATATTCAATTACTTTCTTGAACAGGTAATCAGATTTATTATTTGATTCTCTCTTTCATTCCCATTTTTTCTTTCTAAAGGATTTGTATAAGTTTCCTCAGCGCAATTATTTTCACCGCAATCAAAACTTTGTTAATCTCTTTCTTTATTAAAAAACAAAAAATCGGCTTTCGCCGATTTAGTTAACTGTTACTTATAAGGTTTTAATGTATAATTTTCTTGTATATACCATCGATCTTTACTAATAATATTGGATACTGTTAATATTAGAGAGGGGATTTTCTCTACATTAAATACAATCAATCCAATCTGGTCATTCATAATGATGAAAGACTCTCCGTGAGGAAAAGATGGGAGCTGTTTACCTAGTTGAACAATAGAGCTAACGATAATTTGTTTAATATCCAGCTCTATTTGGACATGAGGAGAGAATCTTAATATCCAATCATCTTTATCAATCGAAAATCGGTACATGACCTCACCCTCTTTTGAAAGATAGCTTAATTAATAATAGATATGATAAAAGATTGATATTATGAAAATTTTTTTGATTTTAAAAAAATCCCTTTAAGCAATATAAGAATATTTATTAATTTCAAAAATATTTCAAATTTTCGATAGTTTTTATGAAATTATCCTTATTTTCCTTGACTGAATCGGTACATTCGTGTATATTAAAATCATCATTTAACAGAATATATTTCCGTTATTTCTAGAAATATCTGCTTTGTATTTTGTTGGGTGGTAATATTTATCTTAGACACAAAAGTGTCTTGAAAGGCTTAGGAGGCAAAGTTAACATGCAAAATGGTAAAGTAAAATGGTTCAACAATGAAAAAGGATTCGGTTTTATTGAAGTAGAAGGCGGAGACGATGTATTCGTACACTTCACAGCTATTACAGGTGACGGATTCAAATCTTTAGAAGAAGGCCAAGAAGTTTCTTTCGAAATCGTTGAAGGAAACCGCGGACCTCAAGCTGCAAACGTTGTAAAACTATAATCTTATAAATAACCTGGCTGGCAATCATTTTGCCAGCCTTTATTTGTATTTATTCTTGAGATTTGCCGCTAAGATTTAATAAGCTTGCTCCCGGTAAGCTTTATTTGTTCCCCTACAGTACATTTTGTTATGCAGAATCTGTGGGCATATCTTCGACCTTTTTCATCTTTATGATGTTTATGCAGTAAACAACCTTGACAATAGGTAATCATTAACTCTTCTACCTCGTCAAATATTTGCTTTCTTTTCAATTCACGCCCACCCCTTTCATCTAATCGGTCTATATGACTTGCATTTTACTATGAATTATTTTCCCTTCAAGTGCTTGGGTTGCAAGCTTATCTGCTTCTTTATTTTCTGTTCTCGGAATTGGAGAGTATCTTGCTTCAATGGAAAGCTTCTTCATTTTTTCTTCAATTCGATCAAGCCAACGATTTAAATTATCTTCATAACATGGCCAGTCTCCTTTAAGCTGCATTAATACCCCCTGGGAATCCCCTTTAAATTCACAGATCATATGGTGCACACCCATTTCCTCGAGCAAGTTTAAAGTAAAATACAAGGCAGCATATTCAGCTTCATTATTATTTTCTATTTCATGAAAAAGTTCATTTGCACGAATACGATACTTCTTCTTTCCTTGCTTATAATAAATGACAGCACCAAGCCCAGCCTGATAAACAGCTTTATTAAACCCTCCATCGAAATAAACAGTTAAATCGTGTGGATCCTCCTCAATTTCGGTCAGGAGCTTCCGCATTTCTTTCGTATTCCATGATGTCCCCATTTCATCATGATAGAGGACATCTCTTCCTTTTCCGCTCTTTTCAATATCCTCTCCCACTATTAATGCCGCTTCACCATCTAACCAATCAGAGTGAAAGATCACTCCTTCATTCCCTTTTATTTTATAAGTCCATTCCAATTTATATTTCACTTTTTTCAGCCTTTCTTAACTTACTCATTATTGGTACACTTATTTTATCTTACCCTGATGTGGGTTAGAATAAAAAATTTCTATTAATTTTGGAGGAAGCTTGTTTGATTGAAGTATATATTGATGGGGCGAGTGCCGGTAATCCCGGTCTTAGCGGTGCAGGAATTTTCATAAAAGGAAATGGCGTCGTTGAAAGATATTCCATCCCTCTTGGTCATATGGAAAATCATGAAGCAGAATATCATGCATTAATTAAAGCGCTAGAGATCTGTATTGAAAAAGGCTATAGAGTAGTTTCTTTCCGAACTGACTCCCAAGCTGTTAATCGGGCCATTGAAAAAGAGTACGCCAAAAAGGGGTATGCCTTATTACTTGAAACGGCTCTGCATTTAAGCAGGCAGCTGGATCTATTTTTCATGAAATGGGTCCCTAGTTCAGAAAACAAGGCAGCAGATGAATTAGCAAGAGCAGCTATCCGAAAAAATAAATAAAAATAGGACGAAATAATGCTACTTCATCTCGTCCTTTTTTATTGTGCTATTTTATTGACTTAGATTGAGATAATTTCTTTATCCTTTACAAACTGGATTGCCTCAACGCGGGTACTAATCTTATTGGATATGAGCATTTCCAGCAATGATACATAAAAGCTGCCGTCAAATGATTTTTGTGCCTTTAAGGTTAGTTCTATTGCTGTGTTTGTCAGTTCATCTGTTGCATTCGTGTAATGCTTCCCAAAATAAATAAAGCCAACCGCATCCTCTTGAAACTGAAAGCCTTTACTTTGTAAAAAACTCAAATATTCTTCCACTGTCTTCAAGAACATGTCATCCCTTTCCCCTTTTTAACCCAAACACTCTAAATTTTACCTTATATTTCGACAATTATCTACCTTTTTTTGTGAGTAAATACCCAATCGCTCCTGTCGCGACCCCTAGCAAGGCACCTCCGATTACTTCCGCCGGCTGATGACCAAGCATCTCCTTTAATTTCTTAGGTGTCTTTTCTTGTTCAAATGCGACAGACTCTTCTTTGTGAATTTTCTCGATTAATTCACCCATGCTATTTACTTTTAATGTTAATTCTCCTGTTTGTCTTCGAATCCCTTGTGCATCATACATAACTATTAGCCCATAAATTAGCGAGAGGGCGAAATCAATGGTCGGTATTCCTCTTTTTAAGGCTATAAATGTGGTTAAGGATGATACTCCAGCAGAGTGTGAACTCGGCATTCCACCTGTGTGAAAAAATAATTCTGGCCGAAATTCCTTTTTCCTGAAAAAGTGAATCGGGATTTTCAAAGCTTGAGCCAACCCTATACTTAATAAAGCAATATAAACACCTTTATTCATTTATGAACTCACCTCTATGTTTAGTGTGAAGATAGATGAGTGTAATTATTCTTTTTGGAAATACTAGCAACGAAAACAATTTTAGGGAGGTGTGTAAAAGTTGGGAAAAAGAGAGAGAAACAGAGGAAAGCTTGCTTCTGGCGTAAATCCACAAGGCTATGGACAGGATATTACCGAGGATCCGAAAAGCAAGTTAGAGAATGCTGCAAAGAAGAAGAATACGAAATAAAAAAACGGCTGTCCCTTTATTCGGGACAGCCTGCATGTTAAGCATATTCTTTAATATCAAGAAGTCGATCAAGCCCACGAAATTCAATTTCATCAAACTTATTTATCACTTTGTCTCGATTTAGGCGGAACATTGCTTCGTCTAATGCACACTCAACTGGAACATCACATTTAATTTCAGCAAGCTGTCTGCTTAAATGAAGCATTTCAAGATCTTGTTCAATTTTAGTCCTTTGTGCTTTAGTTAATTGATCCAAGTTTTCAAGTACGCCTTCAATATGTCCAAATTGCTGTAATAGCTTTAAGGCTGTTTTCTCGCCAATGCCTTTTACCCCAGGATAATTATCACTTGAATCGCCCATAAATGCTTTTAAGTCGATCATTTGCCTTGGTTGAATGCCTTTTTCTTCATAAAATGTATCTTTCGTATGAATTAAATAATTGCCATACCCTTTTTGCAATAACACTACGGATATCTGTTCATCCAAAAGCTGCAAAATATCCTGGTCACCTGTTAGAATGCTTACTAAGGCATCCTTTTTTACTTGACTAGCAATCGTTCCAATACAATCGTCTGCTTCATAGCCTTTCAACCCAATATTAGGTACATCGAATGCTTCAACAACTTCCTTTACAAGATCAAATTGTGGAATTAGTTCAATAGGTGCTTCCGGTCGATTTGCTTTATACCCGTCATACATTTCTGTTCGAAATGTTTTACTTCCCATATCCCAGCAAACAGCGACATGTGAAGGATTGAATTTTGACACAGCCGTTAAAAAATGTTTAATAAATCCATATACTCCATTCGTTGGCACACCTTTGGAATTCACCATAAATTGCCCGTGCACTGCAGTAGCAAAATAGGCTCTAAATAATAATGCCATTCCATCGACAAGCATAAATGAAGGCTTATTTTCGTTTACCAATTTTTCATCTCCCGTTCTTAATTATTTTCCCGTTTCTATTACATTTTCATCATACGAAATCCAATCACTAAAGCTTCCGGCATATAGTTTAACATGTTGGTACCCTGCAGCTTTTAGTGCCATATAATTTGGAGTGGCGGTGACTCCTGAACCGCAATAAACAATAATTTGTTTATCTTTATCAATTTCAGAAAATCTCATTGCCTGTTCTTCGCCACTTTTGAAAGAGCCATTTTCATAGCCATCTAACCAAACTTTATTAATCGCGCCTGGGATATGGCCAGCTTTTTTATCAATTGGCTCTACTAGTCCTAAATATCTCTGACTTTCTCTAGAATCAATAATGACCGTTTCTTGTTTCATCCCATCAACCGCTTTTTTAACTTCTTCATAAGAAGCAAAAATGTCTTCATCCATATTTATCTCAAAATCTGTTTTTGGAAATTCAGGAATTGCACGATCTACTGGATACCCGGCTTCTGTCCAGGCTTTATATCCGCCATTTAATACAAACACATTCTTATGGCCTACATAATGTAATAGCCACAAGAGCCGGGCCGCGAATGATCCTTGGCCGCCGTCATATGCTATGATAGTTGTTCTATTATGAATGCCGGCATTTTGAAGCGTCTGCTTAAATTGCTCGATTTCGGGTAACGGATGTCTGCCGCCATGAGAAGAAACGGGTCCTGATAAATCTTTTCCAAGATGAAAATAAACAGCTCCTGGAATATGATCCTTAACATATAATTCAAATCCTTCTTCTGAAGAGCCCAAATTATATCGGCAATCAGCTATTCGAATATCTCCATCACTTAATCGCTCTTTCAGCCATTCCTTTTCAACGGTCAATTTCATTCCTTCATCTCCCTCAATCTTTTTTCCATCAGCTTTTGCACATGTTCTTTCGGTGTCCAGCATTGAAATTGGTAATTTGGTTTCGTTTCATAACCGAGACGCTTGCAGCGATAAGATATACCTTTTTCATATTTTTCAGCCTGAAAATGAATACAAGTTGCACATGCATGAAAGGACTGCTTCTTCATGAAAACTCCTTTATATTTATGATTCAAGTGAGAAGTGAGTAATTTCTTGCTCAGTTTTCTCCAGCTCTTCAATTGGGAAGTCATCTCTTAGAACTGCCAAAAGCCCCTCATAATATTCATTCGCCTGTTCAGCTAGAATCGTAAGCATATGTGAATATTCTTCGATCAGAAGTGCAGCATAATGTTTTTTCAGCCTTTCACCTTCAGTCTGTAAATAATGTTCAGATAGCGGATTTATTAGCTGCTCTAGTTCATCGCTTAAATTCTTTCTTTCATTCTTTTCGAAAAATGACTTTGGATTTTTGAAATGGGCTAATGCCTTTGAAAACTGAGCTCGATTCTCACTGATAAAAGCTGTGTCAAACTCAATTCCTTCCATTTTTCTCGTTTCATATTGGCTAAATCTTAATTCCTTATTAATCTCTGCAACCTTTTGACCCTGCATATCTTGAGCCTGCTTACATAATTTACCGATATAAGCTTCTAATCTTAAAGTAGTTGCTCTTAATTCCTGAGCAAAATCAAATCCAAAGCTTTGCAGGAAATCTTCAAGGGCAGCTTGCAGGGCTTTCTTTAAATTACGGCCATCATCCTTAAGAGCAGCTGGGTTAAAGGCCTCCTTAATGAAATCACCAAAGCGCAGAAACACCCTTTGCTTAATATAAAAAACAAGCTCATCAGCCTCTTGCTCTAGCCTTTGGGTAAAAATCGCTGCATCCTGATTTTTGAACAGGTTAAGAATGGTGCTTAATTCATCTTCGAGCTGGATACGTCTTTGAGCCTTTAATTCCTTATTCGTGTATGATGACTGAATAAAGGAGCGAAGCTGCTCCATTACACGATTCCAGCCCAATTGGGCAGAAGTAATCGAAATTTGCATAAGCTCATTTGTTATAAAAGCATAAAAGCTTGCCTCAAACCTATCAATTTTCGAATGTTTTTCCTCCCTGTTTTCTAGCTTTTCAGTTAGAGCCTCAAGACTAGAAAGACCGAATAGATTAGGGCGGCGGATCCCATATTGGACAAGCTGCTCGCCCACATATTGTAATACGGATTCCTTTTCTTCTTCATTATTGGCAAGATCAATCGCATTAACCACAAAAAACATTTTATCAAGTTCAAAAGAATCCTTAACACGCCCCAATTGAATAAGGAATTCACGGTCTGCTTTTGAGAAGGCATGATTATAATAAGTGACAAAAAGGATTGCATCTGAATTCTTGATATAATCAAAGGCTACACCTGTATGACGCGCATTAATAGAATCGGCTCCAGGGGTATCTACAAGCGTGATCCCCTTTCGTGTCAGCTCACAATCATAGTACACTTCAATCATGTCAACAAAACAGGATTTTTCTTCTATAGCCACATAGCCTTTAAATTCTTCTAGATCTGTTCTAACGGTTGTCCCGAGTATTTCCCTAAACGCATCAAATCCACGTAAAAAAGCATTAAGGAAGGCAAAGTGGGTCTTTTCATTGGCATCAAAATCTGTGATGCTGCTCATTACTTTTCTAATCTTCGCGATTGCATCATCGAAATCTGCAGCTGATTGACTAAAAACCTTTAATGACCTTTTTACATCGTCAAATAAGATTTCTGCCGACTTTACCTTTACTAAAACCGTTCCATGATCAAACTGATCATTTACCGGCATAATTTTATTAATAGCGGCAGTTGTCGGGTTTGGCGATACTGGAAGAAGCTTATGGCCTATTAATGCGTTGGCAAATGAAGATTTCCCCGCACTAAATGCACCAAAAAGTGCTACTGTAAATTGCTTATCTTTTAGACGCTCTGCTTTTTGAAGCAATTCCGAAGTCATATTTTTGAATCCAGGAACGTCTTGAATGCTATTAGCCGTAAAATATAATTTTTCAACTAAAGCATTTACTGCTTTTTCTTCTACTCTATCGCTTGCTTCTTGAAGGTCGTTGTCTATTTCATGTAATACATTACTTGCTTCTTTTAAATCAATCACAGTTTCATTTGTTTGATGAATTATTTCAACTTCCTCAGTTGGCAGGGAAAGTAGTTTTTTTGTCATTTCCTCATATTTTTCCTGAGAAAACTTCCCTTCTAATAAATCATTCATGTTGACTTTCGCAGAGCGAAGGCTTTCCTTTATTTCAGTTAGCATTTGTAAGTCATCTTTATATCCCTTGTACAGTTTCCATTCACTGTCAATAAGGCTCTGCTCTTTCTGAGTTTTTAAAGATAAAGTATTTAAGAGCAATTCTTTAAAATCTGCCAAACTATTTTTAGCCAATTTCTTAATCGATTCTGCTAGATCATTCGTATATTGGAGAACATAGTCGCCAGAAAGGAGTGCACCTTCCTTCACTGTGTTTCCCAGCAGATCCTTGTTAAAGTCAACAGAATAGTTCTGTGCTTTCCCTAATAGATCGGAATCATGGACCTCAAGCTGCTTTAGTTCATTAATCATTAATTCCTTAATATGCCAGTCAATTTGCGACTTTACTTTTTCAGAAAGGTCTTGGAAAAAAAGCTCAAGACGATTCGCTCTTTCCTGTTCTGTTTTCTGCCGTGAGAAGAAGAGTCCTACCTTAAAGCCAGACTGGCATGACTCGATATAGTTTTCTGCAAGCTCTCTCGTTTGGAAGGGCATTAAGTAAGCATTATCCAGAACATCGTCAACTTTATTGATGAAGTTAATTTCGGTTGTTTTTAGAAAAGTTCGGCCCGCCTTAAGCTTTTCCTCTATTTCAGTAACCTTTTCAGACAGTGCTTCTCTTTCACCTAAAGGCAGTTCTTCTAATCTTTTCTCATATTTCTCAATTTCAGCCCAGCTTTTTTCTTCTAAATAAATCAAATGTTCACTTGAAAGCTTCTTCAAGGAATGATAAACAGACTCTGGAAGCAGCCATTCGCTATTGGCAATTTTATCAGCAATAAATTTTTGTAAAGCTAGAAATTCATTTTCCTTGTGGTCTTCATTTTTTAGCGAAGTGTAAAATATTCTTTCTGGCGTTACCCCCCAAGAGGCAAAGGAATCTTTCACACTTTGTTTAAATTGATCGAAACTCAGTTCTTCATCGCGATGCTTATCAATTTGATTAATAATTAAATAAACCTGCTTACCTGCAGCAGCCAGTTCCTTTGTGAATAAGAAGTTCAGCTCTGACTGGACATGATTATAATCCATGACATAAAACACAAGGTCTGCGAGATGCAAGGCTGACTCTGTAGCAATTCGGTGAGCATCATCCGTTGAATCGATACCAGGCGTATCCATAATTACTGCATTTTTCGGCAGGCTCGTATCAGAGTAGCTTATTTCTATTGAATGGATTTGATCTCCATCCTTACAATAGGATTTTACTTGATTATAATCATAGGGAGCTGGATATAATCTAGGGCGCTCCTCTTTGAAAATAACCTTTGCATAGTCTTCACCAGATTTAATTTTCACTAAATTAGCGCTTGTTGGAATCGGACTGGATGGCAATAAGTTTTCACCAATAATCTTATTGATCATGCTTGATTTCCCAGCAGAAAAGTGTCCGCAAAAGGCAATTGAATATTCTTGTTTATCTAGCTTAAATGCTAAATCCTTAGCCCTTTCTGCTGTTTGGATATCTTGATTTTCATTAAAAAAATCGTATAAAGCCGTTATCCTATTAATTAAATCAACAGTCTCTAGTTGAGGTACCGTTCGAACCATGAATGCCTATCCCCTTGTTCAATCATTTTCCTTCTATTCTAAATGATTTTTCTTATAATGCCTATATTTAGAATATGGAACTTAACATTTTTATGACCACTAGCTACCAAATAAAAAAAATAAAACCAGGTGTGCACCTGGTTATGTAGTAAAAGAATTTATACTTTTGTATGTGGCCTTGCAACATGATTTAAAACATATTTCATAACTAACGCATAGGCTGTTACTGTACCCGCAATAAAAATCGCTACCATCTGTAACAACACCCTTCTGTTAATGAGAATAATTTTCAAATTCAATTAGAATTTTATCATTAACGATAATCATTTTCAATAGAAGATCAACAAATTATTTCAAATTTTTGAGAGGCTTGATCTCTGTGAAAAAGCTTGTTCGTATGCCGTTAATTTCTTTAATGCATTCTCTTCAGCGGGAATTCTAATCGCCAAAATGATGATATTCAGAATGGTAAAGAGCGCCGTTGTTAAATAGGCTTCAAACATAAGTGGAATAATGAGAAATTCAGCAGCAACAATTACATAATTTGGATGTTTGATGTAACGGTACGGTCCCTTTCTAATGATCCTCGCATTAGGCAAAACAATAATTTTTGTATTCCAATATGGGCCAAGAGATTTAAGTGCCCAAATTCTCCCTGCTTGTGTAAGCAAAAATAGTGGGAGCAGGATTGGCCAATAGGAGGAAAGTTCACTGCCAAACAAGCTTACCTCCATTATATAGGATACAAAAAACAAACTATGTACTGCTACAATGAACGGGTAATGTAATTGTCCAAACTCCAGGGCTCCTTGGCTTTTCATGAAACGTTCGTTTTTCTTTGCAATAGATAATTCTGCTATTCTCTGTATTATGATTACGGCAATAAAAATAGTAAAAACCATTTGCTAATTCTCCCATCTCAGCAGCAGCATTTCCGAACAAAATCCTGGCCCTAAAGCAGTTGCAAGACCGTATTCACCCTTCTTCCCAATTTCCATAAACCTTTTTAATACATATAAGATAGTCGCTGAAGACATATTTCCGTATTCTTTAAGAACATCGAGCGAAATCCTTGTCATTTCTGGTTCAAAACCGATTGATTGGATGTAAGCATCAATCACTTTTTTTCCTCCGGGATGTGCAATGAAATGAGTAATTTCATCTATTTTCATTCGTTCTTCCACCAAAAAGTTTAAAGCAACAGGCTTGAGCCAGTTTTCTATTATCGAGGGTATGTCTTTAGAAAATACGACATAAAGACCTTTACTCTTTACCTCCCAGCCCATCACATCTAATGAATCCTGCATGAACGTTGATTGCGTACGAAGAATGGCAGGTACTGATTCAAGCTTCTGGAAGGTGTTTCTACCCGCCTCGTCCCCCGCAACGAGTGCACATGCAACACCATCGGCAAAAAGCGAAGTACCAATTAAGTTGCTTTTTGAACGATCATTCATTTGAAAGGTCAGACTGCATAATTCAATTGCCAGCACGATAACCTTTGCCTTTGGGAAAGCTAGGCAATATTCATACGCCCTTGACAATCCCGAAGCCCCACCGGCACAGCCTAATCCCCATATCGGAATTCTCTTCGTATGTGGTTGAAAGGTGAGCCTGTTCATGATTCTTGCTTCAATACTTGGTGTAGAGATCCCAGTGCTCGAGATGAAAAAAATTGCGTCAATTTCATCGTATGATAATTCCCTGCTGAGGAAATACCCACTCTTTAAACAATTTTCAATTGCTGCTGTACCTAGTTCTACTGCGCATTCTATGTATGCTTCATTTCTTTCTCCAAATGTATTTTCCTTTTTATACCATTTCAGCTCTTTCACAAAATGCCGTTTTTCAATTTGACCATTATGAAAAGCTCTTAATAACCGTTCAATATCAGAAAAGGTTTCGGAAAATAGATCTCTTGCAAAATCCATAACCTCTTCCTGTTTGAGAGTATAAGGGGGTATCGCTTCTGCAACAGAGACAATAGATGGCATATCGTTCTCTCCTTCTTTATGCTTAACGTTAATTTTTCCCAATAAACGCATAATATTCATTTACACCATCAGAAAAGTGCCAAGCATTAGCAAACATAGAGAAATAAATAAAAAAAAGCTCCCTCTAACTGAGGAAGCTAACGTTTTGAAGGAGTTGCTGTGCACTTATTATTATAAATTCTTTTACTTCAGGAAGCATCACCAAAACATTACCAAATGTGTTAATAGAATGAATATGATTTTTAGGCTGTCAAGGAAATAAGTAACAAAAAATTATTTTTTTCGTCAATTTTTAACATTTTTCTTTTTAATAAAATGTTAAAATAGGACTATTGATGTTCTTGGGGGAATGCTGTATGTCGATCACAAAAAGTGTAACAGATATTTTAAATGGAACAATAGAGGCTGTTAAAGCAGTTGTTCCATTAGAGATTGTTGTAGAAAAGCCAGCTCTATTTACCCAGCCCTTCACTCAGCATTCCATTGGCGTCTTAATTGGAATGACAGGTGATGCAAGAGGCCGAATTATCATTGATGGCGATGAATTGGTCTTTGGCAGGATAGGCGAAGCCATGTTTGGGATGGTGCTTGAAGGTGAAATGCTAGAATCCTTTGCTGGTGAGCTCGGTAATATGATCGCAGGAAGTATTTCAACCTTTGCCTCCCAAAGAGGAATTGAAATGGATATTACTCCCCCAACTGTTTTGGTCGGTCAAACAAAGGTTTATGGTTTCACTAAAGCCTTTCGCCTGCCAGTAACCATTCCAGATGCAGGAAGCCTGATGATTGTCTTAATGGTGGAAATCGGATAATAAGTACAGTGATATTAAAAGCTGATCTATAAGGTGCCTGACTCCACAATACTAGTAAGAATTAGAGCCAACTCAACTATTTTGACACTAGATATTGAATCGTGGTGCCTGGCACCATTGCTCTAAGGACAGCGTATTATTTTTTTGTAGGATCATCTTGCTTTTGGACCTCGATAATTATCTTTTTTCCTGCTAGTGCCCCACATACTTTGCAAGGCCCCTCTTGATGATAGATAAGTCGGCAATGATCGCAATAATATTTTTCCATCGTTGAAGTTCACATCCTGTAAAATTCGGTTAGACCATTATATTTTCATAAATATGGATGTGTGAAAACAAAAATACGTGGTAAATTAGGGTAATCTAATAAACGAAAAAACCGCCCATCGGGTGGTTTCTTCAATATAAAGCAAATTTTTTAAATCGATGTTATTTCATCGCTTAATTTTACAACTTATTCCTGTGTAAAAGTTACCTCTCCATTTCCCAAGGAGCTTACTATTGCTAGTGATTCTACGCGATATCCATCTTTTCGAAGGTTATTGCCTCCATCCTGGAAACCTTTTTCAATGACAATTCCAATTCCGGCAATTTTAGCATTTGCTTGCTTAACCATATCAATAAGTCCAAGAGCTGCTTGACCATTTGCCAGGAAATCATCAATAATGAGTACTCGGTCATCTGCTTCTAAATATTTTGTTGATATAGAAATTTCATTCGATTCCTGCTTTGTAAATGAATAAACAGTGGAAGTATATAATTCATTTATTAAAGTTAATGATTTACGTTTTCTAGCAAAGATAACAGGTACGTTAAGCTGTAAACCTGCCATGACTGATGGCGCGATACCAGAAGATTCGAGCGTTAATATTTTAGTGATTCCTTCATTACGGAAACGGTTGGCGAATTCTTTTCCGATTTCATACATTAACTGAGGATCAATCTGGTGATTGAGAAAAGAATCTACCTTTAAAACATTTTCTGACAGCACAATTCCCTCTTCTTTTATTTTATTCTTTAATAATTCCAATGTTATTCCTCCTTGATGAATACGAAATGCTTTTTTAAAGTATGAAAAAAACCTAAAAATCGATGTTCACATCATAATAATGAGTGAAGCAATGACCTTCAGGCTTACATAATAAAAATAGCGAAGAATTGAGATATAAAGTACCTCATTCATTGCTCACCCATAGTCAGATTATTTACGGTAATCAGGTAGAAACTTACAGGCCATATTCCTGCGATTATATGAGTGAAGCTTATTCAATTAAATTATTATTTTGCAATAAAAGTATTATAACATCTACTCATTGAAAATCAACAAAAACAATGCTGATAACACGAATTATTTAATGTTTTAAAGAATTAATGTTCGTGTTTAGACAACCCCGATCTTTAACAATAGTAAAGCTAGGATAAACTGCCCACTTACATCCAAAACGGTTCTTAACCACCTTCACAATTTCTTCACATTTTCCCTCCCCCGAATGTGATATACATCACTGATTTATCAACTTATCACTATTACCATAGTAACAAAGTAACGAATGAACAATTTGTGAACTCCGAAAAACCATCTAGATTCTCATAAATAGTGGAGTATTATGGAATTGTAATCATTTACTTTTTCCAAATTTCCGAAAGGAGTGAAGAAAATGGCGAAACCAGAACTAAGCAGACAACCAGAAACCGAAATTGAAGATAGTTCCTCATTAAAGGGGACGTTAGCATCCGTAATGATTTTAGGAGTAATCCTCATCGTCACTTGGGTTAGCATTTATTCATTATTTTTAGATCGTTCTTAATAGTTGAAAGGGGAAAATAAGCCATGCATATGCATAAGTTTGAAAAAATTTGGCTAATTTTTGGTGTAGGATCGCTGCTTGTATTTTTAACCGTTATCGGAGTTAGCGCTTTCTATCTTGGAAATCAGCCGCCAAGCTGTCTAGCAGTCATAGATCCAGAGAAAGTTGATACAACTGCTCCATTTGATGAACCTGGTCTTAAAAAGGTTGAAGGGAAGGAATGGGATTACGAATTAGTATTTGTTGCATCTGCCTTCCATTATGAGCCAGGTGAGGTTCAAATTCCTAAAGGCGCAAAAGTAAAAGTTATAGCTACAACAAAGGATGTAATTCACGGTTTTGAGG
Organism: Bacillus sp. DTU_2020_1000418_1_SI_GHA_SEK_038; assembly: GCF_032341175.1. Classification (NCBI taxonomy): domain Bacteria; kingdom Bacillati; phylum Bacillota; class Bacilli; order Caryophanales; family Bacillaceae; genus Bacillus; species Bacillus sp. DTU_2020_1000418_1_SI_GHA_SEK_038. The sequence continues at coordinate 2,766,220 of NZ_CP135435.1, forward strand.
TAGCCGGTACAAACGTAAATATGATGCTAGAGCCAGGCTACATAAGTGAAAACGTTTATAATTTTAATAAAGCTGGTGAATTTTTAGTCCTATGTAATGAATATTGCGGGGTTGGTCACCACATGATGACTTCGAAAATTGAGGTGGTTGAATAATGCTTACACAAGAAGCAACTGCAAAAACTGACCGCCGTGACGGCAAATTGGTAAAATCAAATATTACGCTGAAACAGCAAGAAAATACAAAAGTTGACCGCCGTGATGGTAAATTAGCAATGGCCCACTTTTATGTGGCATTTATTGCTTTAGCAATTGGCGGGCTTGCAGGATTATTGCAAGTATTAGTCCGTTCTGGGAAATTTGTTTTGCCAGCTGGCATCGGATATTACCAAATACTAACTGTACATGGCGTTGTTTTAGGTCTTGTTCTAACTATTTTCTTTATTATTGGATTTATGGTTTCTTCAGTGAGCAAAACTTCTGGAACATTTACTAGTCGCCAGCGTACACTTGGCTGGATCGGTTATTGGTCAAAGACAATTGGTACAGTTATGGCTGCAGTAATGATTTTATTAAATGAAGCAACAGTATTATTTACTTTTTACGCACCTCTTCAAGCACACTTTCTATTTTACTTAGGCTTAACATTGGTCATTGTCGGAACGTGGTTTGATAGTGCTATGATTTACATGAAATATGGCGAATGGAAAAAAGCAAATCCTGGGCAGCCAAGCCCGCTTCTCACCTTCATGTCTGTCATCACATTTATCATGTGGGATGTTGCTACAATTGGTGTAGCGGTAATGGTATTATTCCAATTATTACCTTGGTCTCTTGGCCTTGTTGATACAATAAACATAGGTGTTAGCCGTACATTATTCTGGTATTTCGGACACCCGCTTGTATACTTCTGGTTATTACCTGCTTATATGGCTTGGTATGTTATTATCCCGAAAATTATTGGCGGAAAAATTTTCTCTGACTCATTAGCACGGATGTCATTTGTTCTATTATTATTATTCTCTATCCCAGTTGGTTTCCACCATCAGTTGTTGGAGCCAGGAATTGATCCAGCTTGGAAATTCTTACAGGTTGTATTAACATTCCTTGTTGTTATTCCATCGATGATGACAGCTTTCTCTCTATTTGCTACTTTCGAAAGCTTCGGACGTTCAAAAGGTGCAAAAGGACTATTTGGCTGGTTTAAGAAGCTTCCATGGGGAGATGCACGATTTACGATTCCATTTATCGGTATGCTATCATTTATCCCTGGCGGAGCTGGCGGTATTGTTAACGCTTCTCACCAAATGAACCAAGTTGTTCACAATACAATTTGGGTTACAGGTCACTTCCATTTAACAGCTGCTACTGCAGTTATGCTTACATTCTTCGGCATTTCTTTCTGGTTAATTCCACACTTAACTGGCAGAGTATTCACGAAGAAAATGAATAAATTAGCAATGATTCAAGGGATAATTTGGACGATTGGGATGACATTTATGTCTGGAGCTATGCATGCCGCTGGACTGCTTGGTGCACCACGCCGCTCAGCCTACTCTGAATACGGTGGCGCTCCACAAGCATTAGAATGGATTCCATATCAGATTGCACAAGCAGTTGGCGGATCTATCCTATTCATTGGTATTATTCTTATGCTTTACATTTTTGTTAATCTTGCATTCTTCGCTCCTAAAGGAGATCAGGAATTCCCTGTTGGCGAAGTAGCAGATGAGGCAGAAAAGACTCCAATGGTTTTCGACAACTGGAAATTATGGGTTGGTATTACAGCTGCATTGATTCTTTTCGCTTATACACTACCACTCATTGATTTAATCCAAAATGCGCCTCCGGGAGCTAAAGGATTTAAATTATGGTAATTTACTGATATATAATAAAGCACTCCGAAAATCGGAGTGCTTATTTTTATGAAATCTTCTGCTCCAACGGCTTTGCTCCCCTTTTACGGAAGGTTACATTCACGATAATAACAGAGCAAAGAATTAGGATAGCTCCTGCAATTTGGATAAGACCCAACCTCTCTCCGTAAAGCATAACACCTAATAAAGTTGCAACTACTGGTTCTACGGTCGCAATAACTGACGCCTTACTCCCCTCTGTCTTCTCAAGACCCCATGTGTAAATGAAATACGCTAATACGGATGGAATAAACCCTAAGCCAATACTATATAAAAGGACATAAGGATCCATTAATAAATCAAGCCTGTTCCATAGTTGGGTAATTGGCAATAAGAAAAGGGAAGCAAGTATAAAAGTATATAGCGTAACGGTAAATGGCTGATATTTTCTTAAAGCAAATTTTCCAAATATCGTATACAATGCGTACCCAAGTCCAGATCCTAAACCAGTTAATATGCCAATAAAGGTAATCTTACTTGCTCCTGCTGAAACCCCCGCTATTAAAATACACCCAATGATGGTACCAATAACAGCGAGTATTTTATTTAGATTTAAGCTTTCCTTTAAAAATAAAAAGGATAAAATCGTGACAAACGCTGGAGATGTATATAATAGTATGACAGCAATTGAAATATTCATCTGACTGATCGTTGTAAAATAACAAAAATTAAAAAATACGACACTTAAAATACCTGTGCCAATAAACAGCCTTACATCCTTCTTTTCTTTTAACTTCATTTCGTTTCGATACTTAAATACACCAATTAATAGTAAGAATAGGGCTGCATAAATGACTCTAATTGCAACAATTTCCATAGGTGCAAACCCAAAATCCGCTAAACCTTTAACGAAGATTGCAATAATTCCCCAGAGACTGGCTCCCGCTGCAATCATGAAATAAGGTAGAAGCCTCTTCATTATATTCTCTCCTTAAGGGAAGGGAATGACTATCGTCATCCCCTACGTCAACCTAGTTTAATTTATAAACGTTGTTGTACTTTTCATCTAAATAGCTTATTAAATGCTGGGCATTTAACCCTTCACCTGTAGCATCTTTAAGAATTTCAAGCGGTTTTTTGAGCTTACCAAACTTGTGGACTTTCTCTGTGAACCACTCCTTAATCGGAAGCAGGTTTCCTTCTTCTAATAGCTGGTCAAAATGTGGCAGGTCTTTCAGCATCGCGTTCTTTAACTGAGCAGCGTACATATACCCTAGAGCGTAAGACGGAAAGTATCCAAACATCCCCCCTGACCAATGGACATCTTGAAGGACACCATTACCATCATGATCAGGTCTTACACCTAAATATTCTTCATACTTATCATTCCAGACTTTCGGTAGATCTTTAACTTGAATTTCATCATTAAATAACCCTTTTTCAATTTCATATCGGATAATGACATGCAATGGATAGGTTAACTCATCTGCTTCAATACGAATAAGTGATGGCTTTGATTCATTAATGGCTAAATAGAAATCATTCAGCTTAACCTCATCAAATTGCCCTGTCGAATATTTCTTTAATAAATCAAAATTCTTTTTCCAAAAGGATGGATGCCGCCCGACAAAATTCTCATAAAAAAGTGACTGGGATTCATGAATACCCATTGACGTGCCATCACATAATGGAGTACCGATCAATTCCTGTGAAATGTTTTGTTCATATAACGCATGACCACCCTCATGAATCGTACCGAACACAGCCGTCCGGAAATCATTTTCATCATATTTAGTAGTTACGCGCACATCACCAGGATTTAATCCTGTTGCGAAAGGATGAACAGTTTCATCAAGTCTGCCCGCATTAAAGTTATAGCCCATTTGCTCTAATATGTCCAAACTAAATCGACGCTGATTCTCCTTAGGGAAGTACTCATATAAAAATTCAGTATGTGGTTTAATGGAAGAGTCATTAATTTTTTGTACAAGTGGAACGATTTTTTCTCTTAATTCTCCAAAAACTTGATCTAATACTTCAACTGTTATTCCAGGCTCATACATATCAAGCAAAGTATTATATTTATTTCCTTCATAGCCCCAGTAATTGATAAAGCGCTTTGTCACTGCAACAAGCTTCTCTAAGTATGGCTCAAACATCCCAAAATCTGATTTCGCCTTTGCCTCTTCCCAAATACCTTCTGCCTTTGCTTGAAGAATAACAAATTCCTTGTACTCAGAAGCAGGAATCTTTTTATTACGGTCATATTCCTTTTTACATTGGGCCAATGTCTCCTTCATTATGTCCGATAATCTATTTTCTCCTGATAATTTTTCTATGTATGCAGCCATCTCTTCGGAGGTAGACATATTAAAAACATCCGAAGATAGCATTCCAATCACTTCTGATCGCTGCTCAACCCCTTGTTTTGGTGCCCCAGTTCGCAAATCCCAATAAATTAATGACAATGCTTCATTATAGGCTTCTATTTTCTTTACATAATCTAAGAAGTCTTTCTCTACCTGCTGTAATACCTCCATCATGACAGTCCCCCCTATTGTTTAAATACTCTTTCTATTTTAACACACTCCTCCAATAGAAAAGGATTGGATTTCTTTCTTTATGTAAAAAAAAGACAACAGCATCTACTGTTATCTCTTTAATCGGTGTTATTATTAAATGTTTATTTTTTTCCGATTGCCACTTTCCAAAGATCAGGTCCTTCTTCTAGATACTCCCATGTGAAATCATTTTCTCTTTCTATCATAAATTGATATTGCAGAGGTTTTGGATCGTGGTCATTGACAAGCAGCATAAACTCTCCAGATTCTAAAGAATCAAATGCTCTAAAAATGGTCGGATGCTTCTCTCTCGGCGGAAAATCCGGTGCTATAACGGTTTGTGCAAACTCAATCATTTTTTCTCCTCCTTAACTGTAATTACAAATGTATTGTATAAAATAATCACTTGTACAATAGTGAGCATCGTCACTGTGAAGAAAAGACTTTATTTTAACTAAAAGGAATGATTCTATAAGACTTCATCTACTGATAGGTACATTAATCGTTTTCTTCTGGAAAAACAGTTATAATAAAAAGACAGACTATAAATCATAGGAAGAGATACTATGAAACAATTTATTTTTATTATCGTTTTAATTTCTTTTATCGACATGTTTGCACAACTCCCTATTATGAGTCCCTTTGCCAAAGAACTAGGGGCTACACCTGCATTAATTGGATTAGCTGTTGGTATGTATTCCTTTACGAATATGTTCGGCAATATTCTCGCTGGGTATTGGATTGATAAACATGGCTCTAAGAAAGTATTACTGGCTGGTTTTTTTCTTACAGGTTTAATTATTCTCCTATATACAGTTGTTTTTACACCATGGCAATTAATAGCAGTAAGATTCCTCCATGGGTTATTCAGCGGCTTTCTTGTACCTGCAGCCTTTACCGTTATTGCGAATCGAGGAAAAGAAGGCAAACAAGGAAAGTCAATGGCTGTTTCAGGGGTGGCAGTTGGCATATCTGCCATAATCGGTCCAGCCTTTGGCGGAATTATCGCTTCTAAATATGGAGTGAATTGGGTGTTCATTTCTATAGCAATTGTTATGCTTGTCATTTTTATATTGTCAGCCTTTGTTATTCCTGATACAACAAAACAAATAACAAGGAAAATTGAACCTCCCGTTAAAACACTTGTAGCATTATTAAAAAATCCTATGCTTTCAATTAGTTTTAGCGGTGCGTTTTCCTTAATGTTTGCCCAAGGTGTACTAGCCTACATGCTGCCTTTGCAGGTGGACTCACTGCAATTTGGGACTCAATATAGTGGAATTCTTCTTAGTACATTTGGGATAACAGCGATAATAATTTTTGCCTTACCAACAAATCGATTATTTGACCGCTATCAACACCAAAATACAATGATGGCTGGGATGAGTGTTATTGGGATCGCACTTATTTTCCTAAGCATGTCCACAACATTGTCATTCTTATTTATTTGTATGGTTATTTACGGGACTGGTTTCGCATTTCTCTTTCCATCTATCTCTGCAATGCTTGTAAAGCATACTGATCTAGAAACCAGAGGAAAAGCCTTCGGGTTATTTTACGCCTTTTTCTCATTAGGTGTTGTCATCGGCTCCTCCTTAACTGGAATTTTAGCCGTATCGTTTGCAACAGGTTTTTCTATTGCAGCTTGTATTTTATTTGCAAATACTTTGTGGACATTCCTTTATTTCAGAAGCAAAGCTGGAGTTACAGAAAGTATGGAGTGAACTAAGATGAATGAATATGTGAGTAAATGTGCCGATTGTGGAAAGAAGCTATATTGTTTAGATGGTTTTTTCAATGGTGTTCTTACAGAAAATAATGAAACTTTATGTTTAGATTGTGCAGATAATAAGAAGATATCCGAAGATTGAACACGGATTTCTTCTTTTTTCTTTTTAATTGAGAATGATAATCATAAATTTAGTATTCTATGATTCATGTCACTTAAGAGAAGAATTTCTGGTGATACACTATGTATAAAGAATAAAGAATATGAGGTGGCTAGAAGATGGAAAATAAGACGGTTGAATTAGATGTAAGAGAAGATATTAAAAATAAACTTGAGCCTTTTCAAAAAATTATGCAGGCTGTAAAAGAACTAAGTACTGGAGATGTATTTATCCTTCATGCTCCCTTTAAACCTGCTCCCCTATTCCCTATTTTAAAAGGAAAAGGCTTTGAATATGAGGCAGAAGAGATTGAGAAGAAACATTGGAAGATCACATTTACAAAGAGGAGCTGATCATCATGTTATTAGATAATCGCGGACTTGAGCCGCCTCAGCCCATGATGAGAACGTTAGAGGCTCTTGAGAGCTTAAAGCCAGGAGAAACGCTGTCGATTATTAATGACCGCCGCCCGATGTTCTTATATGAGCAGCTTGAAGAAAGAGGATTAAAATATGAAACTACACCAAATGAAGATGGAAGCTTTTTAATTGAAATTACGAAATAGAGCAGGTGATGAAGATGAACTCTTCTTCAGGAAATGAAACAAATATTAAACTGCCATTTTCTTTTATCCTTGTCAGTATTATTGCTATTATAGGATCACAAATCTTACTTCTGTTCCATGGAGATTACATGATTAGTGGCCAATTTCGCGTACCGGGAATATGGTCAGCAGCTCATTTATTTTTGTTAGGGTGGGCCCTGATGATTGCTATGGGTGCTATGTATCAACTAGTGCCCGTTGCTTTCCTTACCCCCATTTGGAGTGAAAAATTTGGCTTTATTCAATTTGGGGTATATGTAATCGGAGTATTCTCATTTGCGCATTTTCTATTTTATGAGCCGCAAAAAGCGTTAGTGCCTGGAATCATCACACTCATAGGGATTCTCATGTTCCTCTTCCAAATGTTTATGACTTTAAGAAAACAGGCAAAACCAAATATATTAACCCTATATGTCGGTACAGCTTTAATTTGCCTATTAATTACTATTATCCTAGGTATTACAATGTTATTCAGCATGAAAACGGGTTTTGCAGGCCATTACTATCAAGCTATTTTTAAGAGTCATTTACTGCTTGGAATGACAGGCTGGTTTACACTGCTTATATTCGGTTTCTCTTACAAAATGGTGCCGATGTTTTCATTATCTCATGGTTTTACGATGAAGCTGGCCAATTATGTTTACCCGGTCTATACAATTGGTTTAGCTGCAGCAGCTATTTCATTTTTTATAGAATCAAAAGCACTTTTAACTGCAGCACTCTTTTTTCTATTCGCCGGATTTATCATTTTCATGTACCATATTTCGAATATTTTAAAGAAAAGAGTGAAGAAAAAGCTTGACTATTCCTTTATATTCGCCCTCATCGCGATCATAAGCGGGGGAATTATTCACCTTGCCGCATTTATAACAGGGCTGTTAGGAGTATTTCATAAAGCAGCGGGGCCATTATTATTTCTATACATGTTCTTATGGATTGCCTTTAGTATTATAGGCTATTTATACAAAATTGTCCCATTCCTATGGTGGACTGCTAAATACAGTAAGGAAATTGGTAAAAAGGATGTTCCCGCATTAAAGGATATGATCAATGACCGAGCAGCTACTCCGGTGTTCACCTGTCTCATGATTGGAGCAATCGGCGTTGCGGTTTCCCTCTCTATTGGGGGCAAGGCATTATTTTATCCGAGTCAAATCATATTCACTTTTGCCTGTTTAATGTTTTCAATTGCTATTGCAAAGGTTGTAAAAAAATAGGAGGGATTATTGTGGAATTAAAAGATACAGTGCTGGCTAACTTACGAAGGGTTTTGGACCCTGAGCTTAATATCAATGTGGTAGATTTAGGATTAATATATGACATCGAGATTCCAGAAGATGGAATCGTTATGATAACTATGACATTAACAACCCCGGGCTGCCCTCTTCATGATAGCATTGTCAGCGGGGTAAAATATTGTATTGAAGAATTGGAAGAAATAAAACATGTTGATGTTGAACTCGTCTGGGAGCCTGCATGGACACCAGACCGAATGACTCCTGAAGGAAAAAACCAATTAGGCAGATAAGAAAATCGGAAGCGCCTGACCAGGAGCCAGACAGTACTCAAACTGGTGAAAGGTTAGACTTTATCTTTTAAAATCCCCTCTCTGCTTTACACTAGCAGAGAGGGGAATTTTTTAATTTAACCCTTCCGTTGTAGGAAGGACACTTTTGATTTGTTCAAGTACTACCTTATCTTCGTCTTCCTTGATAAGAATATGAACTCTCCCTTTGTCCTCATGTGTTCTGATTAATCTTCCAATTCCTTGTCTTAACCGTAATAGCATATACGGCAAATCAACCTCTTTGAACGGGTCAGAAGCACCCTCACGTTTTGCTTTAAAAACAGGATCTTGAGGAGGAAATGGCAATGAGAAAATAAAGACATTTTCAAGTGCTCTTCCAGGAACATCCAATCCCTCCCATAAATGAACAGAGCAAAGTACTGATTGCTCTTCATTTTGAAAATTGGATACGAGCGTACTAATTTCGGCATCTCCTTCAAAATAAACAGGGAATTTCATCTTACCGGCAATCCACTTTTTGAAGCTGGTAAGCTCGTCTTTTGCTGTAAAAAGGACTAACGCTCTTCCATCAGCTTTTTCTAGTTGCTCTTGGACATATTGCATTTTCTCATCAATTGAAGCCTCTTTGAATGTCGGCATGTTAATAACCATATTTTCGTCATAATTAAATGGCGAAGAAACAGTGAAAGATAGATAGTTGTCGATTCCTAAGCTTTTTGCCATATAATCAAATGATTTATTTTCCGAAAGTGTCGCCGAAGAGAAAATAAATGGCTTCTGTTGTGAAAATACTTCTTCTCTCATTATATCCTCAACCATGCGGGGCATAATAACGAGTGTTCTTTCCCCTGCATTTTCCTCAAACCAAGTGATACCTTTCAAATCCTTTAGAAATAAGGATAACGAATATGATATTTGTTCTAAATATTCCTCAACAATTTTTAAATCATATTCATTTATTACATACATTTCACTTTCAAATACAAGTTCATCTTCGAGTGAACAAATAAATTGAAGAAGTTTTTTACCTTCTTTTATGACAATGTCAGACTTTTGAATTGTTTTTTTATCCGAACCTTCTGCTAAAGAAGATGCATTTTCAAGTGAAAAGAAAAACCGCTCATTTTGAATAATCGTTTCATCGATTATATGCAATGTCTTTTCCCTTACATCATTGGCCATTAATCGGGTTAAAAGCGATTCAAGAATCTGCTCTGTAAATCTATACGTTAATGCCTTCTGTGAGGCATATTCCAGTAAATGACCTTCATCGAAAACGACACATGAGCTGTCCGGCAATAGTGGAAGCTGTCCTTCTCTCTTTCTGGATTCCTTTGTCCAAATATGCTCCATATAAAAATCATGGGAACAAATAATTAAATCTTTCGAGTTTCGGTAGAAGTCACGGTTCAATGTTTGTCCACAGCGGTGGCGCTTTTCACATGTAAAGCAATCTTGAAAAGGATCCCATGCGATATGGTTCCATTTTTCATCTGTTAATTCCGGAAATTCCTTTCGATCACCATATCTTTCAAAGCTTTGCATAGAAGAACCGGAATGCACAAATTCAGGAAGCTGATCGTAAACCGAGTTATATGTATCCAAATCATCACTTGCAACTAGTTGGTCGAGCTTATTTAAACATAGATATTGGTCCCTTGACTTCGCTAGCCGTACATCAATATTTAAGTTTAGAGCCCTTTCAAGCTTAGAAATATCGCCCTCTTTTTTCACTAGCTGTTCAATTAATGTTTCATCTGCGCAGGCAATGATCGCTGGCTTGTTCAAGTATCTTGCATAAGCTAGGCTATAGAGCAAATAAACGATAGTCTTTCCTGTACCTACTCCCGCTTCAGCGAAAATAACCTTCTTTTCCTTAAAAGCCTTTTCAAGCTGAAAGGCCATGAAAATTTGTTCATCTCGCATTTCAAAACCTGATTCAGGAAGGATATCGTAAAAAACATCCCCGATCCATTCACTTAATTTATCAAAAAAAGATTCGCTTTTGGACAATGCAAAAGGCATCCTGCTTTGCATATTACCCCTCCGACATAGAAAAAATTTAAGCGTCCGATTATAGACGCTTATTTTCATACCTGTATCATTATCTCATCATTGCATCATTGTTAAACAAAAGACCATCAATCATTGTATCGTAAATAAGGAAAGTGTCAAGATAAAAAGAAAAGAACCTGACTCATCTCAGCCAGGTCCCAAATTAATAGCCGATCTTTTTATGTACAGATGAAAATGATAATGACATTGCTTGCTGAAGTTCATTTTGAGCAGTTTGCAACTGTTCAAGTGCCCCTGATGTTAAATCCTGTTCCCCCTTCATCGCTTCAATCGTATTCATTAACACCTGTGAGATTTTATTAAAATCAATATTGGAATTCTTCATTACCGCTAGGCCCCCTGATCCTTAAATGATACATCTATTGTATTCAAGGTCAGGATGTTCTATACTCCTGTAGAATTACTTTTCTTGAGTTTGAGAACTGTCTAGCTTCAGCACCTACCCCCTCGAGGTCACAAGCCAATCCTCCCAGAAAGGTAAAGAACACCTTTCCGAGAGGCTCGTCTTGTGCTTGTCGGGGGTGGGCAAGGCGCTTCCGCTTTTCTTATTTTTGAGGTCTTTTCCCCCAATATTGATAGTAGTCTGTTTTAATAAAACCATTAAATAATTTCCGCTTCTTTGTTGCTTGTTTGCCATAGAATTTCTCAAAATCCTCGTTAGAAGTAAGGACATATATTGACCATGTATCAAGGTATGATAATGCCTTCCCCATATCTTCATACATTTTCTGAACTGCTTCTTTTTCTCCTAATCGTTCGCCATATGGGGGATTGCAGGCAATGACTCCGTAATCCTTTGTTGTTGTAAAATCCTTTACCTGCATTTGTTTAAAGCTGATTAAATCGCCAAAGCCTGCTTCAAAAGCATTTTCCTGTGCAATTTTCACCATTCGATGATCAATGTCAGAGCCTGTAATATCTAATGGCTGATCATATTTAGCGAGATCTTCCGTCTCCATTCTTGCCTCTTCCCAAACTTTTTCTGGTACCCATGCCCACGATTCAGAAATAAATTCACGATTAAATCCAGGAGCGATATTTTGGCCAATTAAAGCTGCTTCAATTGGAATGGTTCCAGAACCGCAAAAAGGATCAACAAACGGTTTTTCTGCATTCCAGTTCGTAAGCATGACAAGTGCTGCGGCAAGTGTTTCCTTTAGTGGAGCTTCTCCTTGACCAGCACGGTATCCCCGTTTATGCAAGCCGCTTCCGCTCGCATCAATTGTTAGCAAGGCGATATCTTTATGTATGGCCACTTCTATTTTATATAACGGTCCATTTTCTTCGAACCAGCCCGTTTTTTTATAATGGTTTCTTAATCTCTCAACAACTGCTTTTTTGACGATTGCCTGACAATCGGATACACTGAATAACTTCGATTTAACTGATTTTCCAGTTACGGGAAACTCAGCATCCTCGGATAAATAATTTTCCCAAGGGAGTGACTTTGTTTTTTCGAAAAGTTCATCAAAGGTGGTAGCTTTAAACTCCCCTATTTTTATTTTTATTCGATCAGCTGTACGAAGCCATAGATTCGATCTAGCAATCGCGAGTGCGTCCCCTTTATAGCTGATTCTTCCGTTTTCAACTTCACATTCATACCCTAGGGCGCGTACCTCCTTCGCGACCAAGGCCTCTAAGCCCATGGCAGATGTTGCAATCAGATCATACTTTGTCATAATTTCACCCTAATTCATTATTTCCGTTTCCCAGCTAGTTAAAAACGTCAATAGCTTATGTAAAGGAATCGGTTCGGATATATAAAAACCTTGAATAAGGTCACATTGCTCTTTTTTTAGAAATTCATATTGTTTTTTGTTTTCAACACCTTCTGCCACAACCTTTAAGTGCAACCGATGCGCCATCGTAATAATAGCCTCCACAATGGAGCTATCTTCCTCATATAGTGTTAAACGGCTAATAAAGCTTTGATCAATTTTCAGTGTGTCGAGCGGAAAACGGTTTAAATAGCTTAACGATGAGTAGCCTGTCCCAAAATCATCTATTGATAATTTAACGCCAAGCTGCTTTATCTTTACAAGCTTATTAACCGTTTCACTTGCTTTAGGCATAATCATGCTTTCTGTTAATTCAAAATCAATAAAGTTTGGATTTACATTTGTTCTTTGAAAAATCTCACTTATGGATTTAACGAAATTTTCTTGGTTAAAATGAATCGCCGAAATATTTACGCTCATTCTCAATTTAGTATTCCCATGTAAATGGATCGCTTTTAAATCTTCACATGCTTTTTGAATGATCCATTCACTTATTGGAATAATTAAGCCTGATTCTTCTGCTAGAGGAATAAATTCTGAAGGCGGCACTAGGCCCAATTGTTCTTGTTTCCACCTAACCAATGCTTCCAAACTAACAACTTTATTCGTTTTCACATCAATTATCGGATGATAAACAAGAAATAATTCATTACGCTCGATTGCTTTTCGCAAATCATTTTCCATTTTCATCTGTCTTGGCTCATTTTGATGCATCTTTTTATGATATAGCTCAAATTGATTTCTTCCGCCGTTTTTTGCCTCATACATAGCCTTGTCAGCGGTTCTCAATAATTTTTCAATATCCGTTCCGTCAAAAGGATATAGACTTATCCCAATACTTGTAGATACGTATACTTCTTGCGTGTTAAGGTGAAAGGATTTTGTGAAACTTTCAATGATCATCTGAGCAATATGGACAGCTTCCTTTGGATGCTTGAGATTAGGCAAAACGATGACAAACTCATCACCGCCCAGCCTTGCGATCATATCTTTATTTTTCAGCAGTCCTTTTAATCTTTCAGACACTTTCTTCAGGAGCATGTCTCCATAATTATGGCCAAGAGTATCATTAATTTGTTTAAACCGGTCTAAATCTAGAAAAAGGACAGCTAATTGCTGATTATATTTTTTGGCAGTATGAATTAAGCCTTCAAGCCGCTTATTTAAACTATAGCGATTTGCCACTCCTGTCAAAGAGTCATTATGTGCTAAATATCTCAGCTGATCCTCAGCATGTTTACGATCCGTAATATCAGAAAATACAGCAACAAAATTCGTTATGTATCCATTTTCATCTTTAATGGAGCTAATGGTGATCCATTCCAGAAAAACATCTCCATTTTTGCGTTTGTTCCAAATTTCACCTTTCCAGTATCCATTTTCATAAATTTGCTTCCACATATTATTATAGAACTGTGCATCATGAATTCCAGATTGAAGGATATTTGGGTTTTTTCCAACTACCTCCTCTTTAATGTAACCAGTCACGATTTCAAAAGCTGGATTTACAGAGATAATTCGAGACTTCCCATCTGTAATCATAACTCCTTCACTCGTATTTTCAAGAATCTTCTCTGCGAGATTTATTTTTTGACTGACCCTGACCTCAGATAATATCATATTAATCGTCCTTATTTACTATTTATTTTCTTTCTTAGTATTTATTATTATCATATAGTTAATCTCTTCAATATACAATATTGGCAATAGCCTCATAAAAATGCTTTCCTAAAAAAGTCGAAAAAAGGACAAAATTCTTTATACAAAAGGAAAAGCTCTCCTAAAAAGGAGAGCATTTGCTTCATCTATTCATTTCACTAATAACGTTCTGTAAGCCATGTTTTGTACCTTTGTACTGCATACGACCCAAAGTCTCGTACTAAGGTGGTAATCATCTATCTACAGGTATATCCCTGTCCTTCTCCTCGTTCAATTCCTCAGAGAAAGCGCCCCTACCATAATTTGGGTTTCTCACTCGTGGGGTTTACCTCGTTCCACCCTCTTCATTTCTGAAGAGGCTCCGTCACTGTGGCACTTTCAAGGTATTCATGCCATATCCTATTGGACTTAGGCATTTTCCCTGCCGTCAGCCAAGCAAATGCAAGCATCAGCCTAACTGCCCTAGCTTATTTTTTCGCTAGGCACGAACACTACAGGCATCGCAGCCTGTGCGAGCATGGACTTTCCTCTACAATTCGCTAGAAGCTCATTGCAGCGATTACCCGAACGTTATTAATGCTAACAAAGTTATTATATGTAACTTTTAGTGGAATAGCAATGGTAATTCATTTGAAATCAAGAAAAAAACTGTCAATCGTACAATTTACTGCCAAATACATGCTTTTCTAAATTGGATAGCCGTTTTAGAATATCGAAATTCGTTGTTCCAGCCGTTTGTGCAGCTGGACGTCTGGAAGACTCTTCAAGCTGCTTCTTTAATCTCATGTTTTCTTGCTGTAAATCTTCAATTTCCTGATGAAAAGTTTCATAATCCTTTATGATCCAATCGAGAAATTTATCTACTTCTTCTGGTTTATAACCACGCATGGCTGTTTTAAATTCTTTTTCCAAAATATCTTTTGCCGTTAATTTCACTTTATCGGATAACATGACAATCACCTCAAAGTTCACCATCATCATATCTATTTTTTCAGAGATATGCATTTTTGTCAATTTTTCTTTCGAACTAATTTTTTATTCATAGCCAGCTTTCATTTGCTCTTCCTCAGCTAATACTTGTAAGTCATCAAAACTGATCATTCTAATTTCGTAATGACTCTTTTCCTGCTTCCTTTTCGCCTCTTCATATAAGTATTTTGGGCTTCCCTCTTTCTCAGTATCATAAAACAAAAGCAGAACATCACTCTTTTCAATAAAAAATTGGTTTTTCAAACGAAATTGCCAAGGCTTTTCATAAGGCTTTCTAGAGACAGAGTCAACATAATCAGCCTGTGCCAATACCGATTCATACCATTCTTTATTTGCTTCCTTCCATGAATCTTCCTGATTTAAGAAAGGAGTTATAACGGCTAGTTGAAGGTTATGGAAGCCTTCGAGCTGAAGATCAAAGACCACTTCTGCAGCCCATAATTCCGTACCTAGCTGCCCGCTTATGATGACCCATTCCAGTCCTTCGTCTAACAGAGATAAAAGCTGGTTTTTTAAAGCTAATTTAATGATATAGACAGCCGGATCTTCATTTTTAAATATACCAATTTCATATGGTTTATAGCCAGATACGATTGCAACTTTAGTCATAGCATTAGCCTTTCTATGTATAATAATGTTTTCATTTGATACAATCATACACCAAATATATAAAAACAAGGGCATAACCGAATATGCCCTTGTTTTTATTATTTCCTAAAGAATGGTCCTGCACCGTACATCCCTGGTCTAGGAACACCAAATGGTCCTTGAGGTTGTGCGCCAAATCCTGCTTGAGGAAATGCTCCTGGTCCGCCAAACGGAGCGACTCCAGGTCCTGGCGGTGCTACAAACTGTTGATGCGTTACTTCATTTACTACTGATTGCGTATGCGGGAAAGAATGCACATGCTGAAAATTATGATGGTTCACAGTAGTTGTATGACTTGGATGAATATGTGGAACGATTGTATTTTGGAAAGTATGATTTACACAGCATTTAGTTGGCGATACTGTTGCTGGCAAAACATTTGTTGGCCTTGGTCCACAATACATATAAAGATCCCCTTTCTACATAATTTATTTACATTAACAGCCTATGTAGATAGGGGGAATCTTGTACTAATGAAAAAACCTATTTTAGTTATATTGTACGTCTGCCTAAATAGAAACAATAGCAACAGGGTTTCAGAAATATGTATGATCCTTTTAGAACATACTATAAAAACTCCCCTTTAAGTTGGAGAAAATAACGGCTACAAATATAATGACGAAAAAAAACAGAAATAATATTGCTTTATACATACTATCTGCCTCACTCTATTCCTAAATAATACTGCACAATTACACATTCTACAGCTTTTGCAATAGGCTTACAACTAGGAAATAGTGGTTTTTTCGCATTATTATTATTAATTTGAGAAGATAGTAGATGACTATTTCTTTCTCATCAGTCGTTGCAGCCTTTTAGTAAGATCCTCATGTTTAACTGAAGAGTTCTCAACCTTATTTGCTCGATAGATGGATTCAGCCATTTCCGTATATTTAAGAGCTTGTTCGATATTTTTCTCACGATGTTCAAAAATTTTCGCAAGTTCGATACAGGCATCCAGTTTAATTTCCAATTCGCTATGCTCAGCAACGTCTTTCCAAAGCTGAATGGCTTCAAGCCAATTCTTTTGTTTTTTATATTCGAATGCAAGTGCATGCTTGGCTTGAAGAGCTTCAGCACCATTTCCTGCTGATATATTAGAGAATGCCTTCTTGGCTGATACAGTTTCTCCTAATTGTGAAAACCATCTGCCAACTTCGTATTTCTCCCGCGCAGTCTGCCCCTTATCAATCCCAAGAATTTGAAAGGAAAGGTGAGTATACAAGCTAATAAGGGATAATATATCAAGTTCATTATGCTTTAACACTGCAAGCATTCCTTCTGGATTTTTTGTTTCCACATAATCAAAATAAATCATCGGTGCTAAAAAACCTGGAAGGTCATCCTTTCTTTCTACACCTAATACTTCTTTTTCAACAACTGATAGCTTAATTCGTTCTAATTTATGCTTCCACATCCTTCTAGAAGCATGATATAAATCGAAGTGGCCAAATGGGGGCAGCTTAGGAACTTGGTCTCTAATAAGAGTATGTCTCGTTTTCACTTGCGGCCAATCAAATGATTTTCCATTATAGGTCGCCATCATCTTATAATTTATACTGTCTAGAAAGCTTTTGTATAATGGAACCTCTGCTCCTGGATGAGGTAAAATATGTTGTTTCAAATGAACCTTGTTTCCTTGAAGGCTTGCATGGCCTAGAATAAAGATTGTGTTTCCAACTCCCCCGCCAAGTCCAGTTGTTTCTGTGTCAAAGAAAAAGAATTGATCTGACTGAAACCCGGCAGCAGACAACGGATGACTGATTTCTGCAGAATTCCATGCTTCTACTGCCTGATAAAATTGGGCAAACGTATAAATGCCGTGTTTCTCACTAATTGAATATTCCTTTTCTCTAATTAAGCAAAAGTCTCCGTCAAAATAAAAGGGAAAAACCCCAGCTTTTTCCCAAACCTCCCTATAAGGGAAGTCGGTGACATCTGCTTTTGGAACTAGCTTTTCACTGCCGGTTTTATGGGAAAGTTGTGGCTTTAATCGATTCAGCTTGTTTTTAATGGACATGGCTTTCACCATAGAATTGATTTCTCGTTGTGAAGCTTGTTAATATTTTAAGGACATCTGATTTGGCAGTCTTGGAAGCAGTTTCAGTCCCAATGCAGGAAGGACAGCCTTGTTCACATTGACATTTATCAACCATTTCCCTTGCCTCATGTAAAACATGCTCAAACCCTTCGTATATCTTTTCGCTTAGTCCAACCCCGCCAGGATAACGATCATAGAAAAATATCGTTGGCTTCTCATTGTGTGCCGCTTTTACTTGCGGGACAACATGAATATCCTGAGGGTCACACATAACAAATAGCGGGGCAATATGCCTTAATGCATGAGCTGCCCCTATAAGCCCTTGCTCTAAGCTCTCTTGTTTGTCTAGTAAGGAGTCTTCATTCAAAGAGAACCACGCAGAGCTCGTATGAAGCTCGGCTTCCGGAAGGCTAATAGGCCCCGATCCAATATTTTCATGTGTTTCAAATTTTATCTTTTTAAAAATAGTGGCCATCGCAACAACACTTACATCCCCATAGCCGATTTCCCCTGAAGGTAAGATGCGCTGCTTATCTTGTTCAAGAACTTTTAGATCAACGGCAAGATTAGCATCTGTGAAGTAATCTGCATCTACTTCTCTAACGAAGGCTTTTTTCTCCTCCCAGTCTAGTAGTTCTACTTGGAATTGCGTTCCTTGGTGAAGGTAAATAGCCTCTTCATGCAGGAGTGTCATCGCAGAAAATTGATCCATTTCACCAATTACCTTCACATTCGCAATGTCAGACTGATCAATTATAACGACATTTTCCTGCGAAGCTGAACGCAAACTAATATTATGAGCAGGAAAAGAATCATTCATCCAATAATATTTTCCGCCCTTTTCATAAAGAACTCGTTCTTCTGCTAAATATTCAAGGACCTCTTCCGTTTCAAATGACCCGAAGGATTCACCCGCATGAAAGGGGAGCTCGAAAGCTGCGCATTTGATATGATCTATTAATATTATTAAATTATCGGGATGAATTCTCGCCCTTTCAGGGCTTCTTTTGAAGAAGTAATCAGGGTTTTGAATGACATATTGATCCATTGGGCTGCTGCTCGCAACCATAATGACAAGGGATTCATCATGCCTCCTTCCTGCACGACCAGCTTGCTGCCATGAGCTTGCAATTGTTCCAGGGAAGCCATTCATTATACAAACCTGAAGCTGACCAATGTCCACTCCCAGTTCCAGAGCATTCGTACTGACAACACCGTATATTTCTCCAGAACGCAGGCCTCTTTCTATTTCCCGTCTCTCAGTTGGCAAATAACCGCCCCGATAGCCGCGGATCGCTTTTGGACCTAATTTATGTTTAACAAGGTCCTGTAAATATGTCAGCAAGATTTCGACCCTGACACGGCTCCTGGCAAAAATAATCGTTTGTATTTTATTTTTTAACAATATGGAAGCGAGCTTTCTTGCTTCTAAAGTAGCACTTCTTCTAATATTTAATGGCTTATTAACAATTGGCGGATTATAAAAAACGAAATGCTTTCTCCCGCTTGGTGCCCCATTATTATCGATTAATTTAACCCTTTTCTCAGTTAACTTCTCTGCCAATTCCATAGGATTGGCGATCGTTGCAGACGTACAAATAAAAATAGGGTCACTCCCATAGAAGCGGCAAATTCTTTGTAATCGACGGATAACATTGGCGACATGACTTCCGAATACACCACGGTAAATATGAAGTTCATCGATCACAACAAATTTTAGGTTTTCAAAAAGGGAAACCCACTTTGTATGATGCGGAAGGATGGCTGAATGAAGCATATCAGGATTAGTAATGACAACATGCCCCGCTTTTCGGACCTTCTGCCGAATATTAGCTGGGGTATCACCATCGTATGTATAGCTATTTATTGCTAAACCTGTTTCATTTATTATTTCATTAATTTCACTTTTTTGATCTTGGGCAAGGGCTTTAGTTGGAAACATATATAGCGCTCTTGCATGAGGATTATTAATAATCGTCTGTAATACAGGGAGATTGTAGCATAGAGTCTTCCCTGACGCAGTTGGAGTTACAGCAACAAGACTTTTTCCATTTATAGCGGTTTCATATGCCGACTTCTGATGAGTATAAAGACTTGTTATCCCTCTTCTTTGTAATGCCTCTTTAAGTTCTGGGCTTATATCAATGGGAAGATCATCAATTCGCGCTTCCTTCTCTTCAATTGTGTGCCAATGAACGATATTTTGCTTGAACTCTTCTAAATGTTTCATTTGCTTCATTAAATCATGCAAGCTTTTCCGGACTTTCATCTTACTCACCTCATAGCTATTATTCTAGCGAATAAGCGTTCGTTTTTAAAGGAAAACTTCCCGTCATAAATTGTTCAAATACTTCCAGCCAAAAAAGCTACAATCCTGTGTCTTTTTTGTTACAATATTGGTAACAATGGTTTTACTTGAGAGGTGTAAAAGATGAATTTTTCCGATATTAAAAAGGTACTTTCACAGTTTACTCTGTTTAGAGAGCTTAGTGATACAGAGATTGATAAAATAGTGGAAATCTCCATCTCTAGGGAATGGAAAAAAGGCAGTCATGTATTCATGCAGGATGATCCGTTAGAAAATGTATACTTTATTCAAAGTGGCCGCATAAAAATTTATAAAAGCGATGTGAATGGCAGAGAACAAATTGTGGCAGTTGCGAAAAATGGGGATATGTTTCCACATGTCGGTTTCTTCCGAAAAGGTGGATATCCTGCCTTTTCTGAGGTGCTTGAAAGTTCCACATTAGTAGTCGTGCCAATTGACCAATTTGAGAAGGTGCTATTAGAAAATCCTGAACTTTGCATTAAAGTGTTTAAAGTACTAGGAGAAAAAATTGTTGACCTGCAAGAACGGTTAGAATCTCAAATTCTAAATAATACATACGAACAAATCATTAAACTCCTTGTTCGTCTAGCCAAAATTCATGGTCAGAAAATGGATGATGGTTTATATCTCTTAAAAGCGGAATTCACTAATAAGGATTTGGCCAATATGATCGGTACAACTCGAGAAACCGTCAGCAGAACATTGACAAAGCTTAAAAAGGACCAGTTGATTGAAACAGATGCATCCGGAAATATTATCATTGACCCTGAAAGTCTATTAGAAGAAATTTTGTAAGCTTAACAAAGAAGAACCACTTTTTTGAAAAGGTGGTTCTTCTTTATTAGCTATTAATTATATTGAAGCATTTCTTCCAAGTCTTCTTGAACCGTTCCAATAAGTTTTAGATTGAAAGTATTTTGAAGTACATTCAAAACGCCGTCTGAAATAAATTCAGGTGCCTTTGGTCCAATACGGATATCCTGAATTCCTAAACTGAATAATCCTAGTAAAATCGCAACCGCCTTCTGTTCGAACCAAGATAATACAATACTTACTGGCAGCTCATTAATTTCACATTCAAAAGCATCTGCCAAAGCTTTTGCAATTTTCACGGTTGACCCAGAGTTATTGCATTGTCCTAAATCAATATATCTTGGAATTTCTGTTCCTGGAACAACCCCATAATCGACATCATTGAAACGGAATTTTCCACAGGATGTTGTTAATATAACTGCTTCAGGCGGTAATGATGTAGCAAGTTCACGGTAGTATTCTCCGTCCTTTCCTGGGGCATCACAGCCAGCGATGACGAAGAACCGTTTTATTTTTCCTTCTTTAACAGCTGCAATAACCTCTGGTGCAAGACCTAGTACGGTTTCATGGTGGAAGCCTGTTAGTAATGTTTCATCTGATTGAATATTTGCCTCTGGCAGCTCTAATGCCCGATTAATTAGCTGGCTGAAATCATCATTCACTATTTTCTCCACATTTTCTAGACCTGCAACCTCATAGCTAAACATCCGATCTGCATATGTACCTTTTATTGGCATAACACAGTTAGTCGTTGCCAAGATGGCGCCAGGGAACTTTTCGAATAATCTGCGCTGGTCATACCAAGCTTTACCGATATTTCCTTTTAAATGGCTATACTTCTTCAATTGGGGATATCCATGAGCCGGAAGCATTTCTGAATGTGTATAAATATTAATTCCTTTTCCCTCTGTCTGCTTAAGCAGTTCCTCTAATGCAAATAAATTGTGTCCTGTTACGATAATACATTTACCTTCGATTTTGTTTTGCGATACACGGATTGGCTGCGGAACGCCTAGTCTTGTAGTATGGGCCTCATCAAGCATTTCCATTACCCTAACAGCTGAACGTCCTACCTTTAACGCCATCTCAATATGTTCCTGTACATTAAAATTTGAGTTTGTTAATGTCAAATACAGTGCCTCATGAGTCGTTGCATCAACAAATGGATCCGTGTATCCGAGCTGATTTGCATGTGTACGGTAGGCAGCAATCCCCTTTAATCCAAAAATAATTGTATCTTGCAAGCTTGCAATGGTTTCATCTTTTCCACAAACACCGATAACTTTACATCCCCCACTCGGAGTTTGTTCACACTGGTAGCAAAACATCCTTTAAATCTCCCACTTTCCCAATAAATTAACATGATCTGAATATTTTCAATACCAAAGATAAAATGTGATTCAAATCACGCTTTTTCATAACATGATCAGAATATCCTCAATTCCAAAGTTAAAGTGTGATTCAAATCACGCTTTTTCAATTGTCAATATTTGTTCAAAAATTACCAATATTTTATTTACCAAGAACAAATACCCAGTATCCTTCATAAGATATTGTGGCTATGCCAACATCATTAATTGATAGGGGCTGAAAAAATTGAGCAACGATAGCAAAAAGGGAAAAAATGAGATGGGAGATTTAATGAAATCGATGAATCAATTCTTTAATGAAAAGCCAGTTCGGGGCTTTCTGCAAACTATGGATGAGTTCTTCAGGAACCCATTCCCCTTTCATTCTCCTTTTCACGTTGATGTCCGAGAAACAGCGGAAGAGCATATTATTACGGCAGAGCTGCCTGGTGTAAAGCGTGAACAGATTCAGCTCGATGTCCTTGATAATTACGTAACCATTTCCGTTCAGTCTCATGAAATATTAACCGAAGAGGATGAGAATCAGAAAATGATAAAAAAGCGGCAATCAATGCAAAGATCAAGCAGAACCATTCCTCTCCCACAGACAATCACCGAAAGCAAAGTTAAAGCATCATACCAAAATGGGCTCTTAAAGATCCGTGTTCCTAAACAAAAGGGAAAGCATATTAATATTGATGAAATTGAATAAAAAACAAGCAGTCTCATAAACTGCTTGTTAATGCTCTGAAGTATCTAGCCATTTATTAAAATAACCAGTAGGTACACTGAAATAATCCTTTGTAAATCGTATAAACTCCTTCGTATCTACTTCTTTGTATTTAAAATGCTCATAATAGCTAGAAAGGAATTGCATGCTTACTTCCTTTACATCGTCTCCTTTTAATCTGTACTTATCCTCCATCATCTTTAACATTTCAATGGCAGGCTGTCCATAAATAAAGCCTGTATTTTTTACTTTATCTAACGAAACATTTGAATATTGTCTGCCAATTGGAGGATTTGCAGCCTCTATACGCTCTATTCGGTTATATGGAATGCGAAATGCTTCTCTTCTGCTTTGATTTTTGCCAGCATAAAAATACATAGAGGTGGCAAACTCAGTCATGCCTTCATCAACCCATGCCTGATGATATTGATCGTTCGCAACAACACCATAGAAATACTGATGAGCGATTTCATGGACTATGGCGTTTTTGTAAAAATACACATCCTCTATGTAAGGATTAATCGTTACTACCCCTGAATATTCCATAAATGGACCATTATCCAAAATAATATCTAATTGCTTATGAGGATATTTCCCTATATTCTCCTGATAGAAACTTAAAGCATCTCTTGCTAACTCTAAAGTTTCCTTAATATTTTTCTGATGATCCGTCTTCGTGAACAATCGGATTTTGACCCCGTCATTAGCCTCCGTTTCATGGATATCCATATCCTTAACAATGCCAATGAAGAAATCCCTCACTTTTTTTACTTTGATTTTCCCTTCACTTTCCTCTATTCGAGGGTCTTTATCGGATGAAGAAATAAGGGAGTACCCTTCTGGAATTTTATAAGTGACTTCAAAATTAGCAAAATCTGTATGGAAGGTCTCCATTCCATCATCATAATCTTCTTTATTCCATTTTCCATTTTGATAGGTTGCTAGCATTGGATACCAGTGAGCCAAATAATAATTTTCCTTTTCTTTTGAAAGGCGAACCCCCTCATTTGGAATCGTAATTGCATACTCTATTTTAACTTGATGCTTTTTCTTTTTCTGCATGGATGAAGGGATGCTAATTATTAAATTATCATTATCCAAGCTATATGTTGCTTGATCGCCATTAATCATGATTTCGTTCATTTGTACAGTAGAATACCCTTTAACAGATTGATAGGGATGCCCTTTTATAAAAGCATTTGGAATAAAATAAAAGGTGATGTCTTCCCAATTATCATCTGATATATTTTTGATTTGAATATTTGCTGTTGTATGAAAGACACCCTTTGCATCCATTTCTACATGCATATCATAGTAGGCTTTACTGTCATTTTTTACCCCTACATCTTTATCCTTTGTGGCTATGACATAAACTCCTGCTCCAATAAATACCATGACTAGGAAAGCGAAAGCAAGCCTTTCTCCTTTAGGGAGTAAACGCTTCCTTTTCTGATTTAATTGTTTGCGGATTGGTTTAATCCTTTGTGTCTGACCTGTTTGGATCCATGGCGTTCTTGAGTAGTTTGCCTGAAAGCGATTTTTTAGACCATTTGCCAATAAGCTAAAGGAAATAGTTGTAAATAAGAGAACCATTAAGGGGGTCATCAGAATATGAGTATTACCATTAATATTTCCTCTAGCTTGTCCAACTAAACCAGACAGTTCCTTCGTTACTGACAAATATATAAGCGGATCAAATCGAACAGTTGTTCCGCCAATAAATATATTCATGAGTGACAACTGGCCCATAATGGTAATAACATAAACAATTTCCAAAATGAACATAACTAATAATGTTTCCTTCATTTGCGGAAATATATGCTTCCAAATTAGTCTGTTTTTCCTGGCACCAAGAACATTTGCAGCCTCAATATAAACAGATTTATTTAATTCAGCCGTCTTTAGTCTCACGGTGGAAACAATACTAGGGATACTAATGACAGAAGCTATCATAATAAAATATCCAATAAGAGTGCTTGAACTTAACTGACTATTAAAGCTGATTGGCCTCATAAAAAAATATAAAATGAGAAATAAAGGGATATAGCTCCAAGCATTTTCAAAAGCGCCAACCCAGCTAGGTGTTTTTTTCCACATGCCTGCATATAATCCCATTACTGTCCCAAGCAGCATCTTTATACATGTAACAGCCAGTGCTACAAATACCGTAAAACGAATTCCATATAGGATCATCGTCATCAAATCATAGCCCCATTTATCTGTGCCTAATGGGTAGCTATCATTTATAAATGGTTGAATTGGAGGGGCTAATACCTTTCCATTCGTATATTGCGTTTCCAGCATCTCTGTTAATGAGTGTGGAGCCAGAATTGGACCAAATACACAAAGAAAAAGGATGATTGATACGAAGAGGCTCCCTGCATATAAAGAATAATTGATGTTAAATAATTTATTCATAAATAAATCCTCGTTTAAAAAGGTAAAGTACTAGTCTAATCGATAAAAAGACGACTCCAGAAATCAAAAGCATCGAAAAAAGCCCAATTGCAATAGGCTGAATTTCATTACTTTGAAAAATGAATTTCGTGATACCTGATACATTCATAATGTACTCGACTATAAATAGATTACCGATGCTTAAGGAAATGACTTTAATTAGCTCGGCTTTAATAAAGGGCTCAACATTTTTATAAACATGCTGGAAATTAATATAATTTAAACGCATTCCCTTTGCTACGGCTGTCTTGATATAATCTTCACTGCTCGTTTGAAGATATCTCACTGATACAAGCTTAAACATATATATTGTCGGTGCAATACTTACAAGCAAGGTCGGAAACCAAAGATTGAGCGCTCCCGCGTCAGCACGTAAAGAAATGATTCTAACCCCTGTTACCTTATAGAATTTCACCGCTAAAATCAAAGATAGAATAATAATAATAAAATCAGGTATCGCTGATAAAACGTTTAAAATGAAATTTAAGAGCTTCGTTAATCGAAAACGGCTTATGAAAATTCCAAAAATTAAGCTAATGATAATTGAAACATTTACTCCGATTAGCATGATTTTTAAACTAGTAAAAAAGTTATTCCCTATGTCCCCTGCAATTTCCCGATGCTGTGAACCTAATTGATATGTACCTAGGCTTCCATTACTAATTTCACTAATAAAATCCCCATAAATTCCAGGCAATTTCTCAAAATGCCATTTCAACCGATTCTCATGCTGATTTACTTCAACTATCATTGGTATGGCAGCAAGAGAAAGTATTAAGAGGAATATGATAACAATTTGCTGTAATGTACGTAACATCTGCATCCCCCATCTATATTCATTTCTCTATTTTTTCACCTGTTTCTATTTATTGTCAATCATAATCTTCAAATCTAATGAAAAAACAAGGTATTCGCATGACATTCTTCGCGAATACCTTGTTAAATTTTTCTCATTAAACCTTGATTATCCCGCCCAATCCTTTGACAAGCGATGAAACTTGACTAACAGCATTTACCATTTGTCCTGCCGTATTCATCATTTTGTTAATATCTATTGAGCCATCCTGTGCCTTAAATGAATTCATGAGAGATTGTACACCTGATGACTGTTTCGGAATAAAGGACTGCTTCGGGTAAGGGTTCATATAAGAATTAGAGAAATAGGGATTAAAAGAGTTCGAATTATTTTGGTTTGTTTCAGGATCTAATGGATTTTGGAAAATGCTCTGTGAAAAATTACCCTGCCCCATCTGCATCCCATTTTGCTTCATCGGATATCCATTGGTTGGGAACGGGCTATACATTAAATTTTGGCTTGCCATGGAAGGAAAACCATTTTGGTACATCATGTCACTTCCATATGGAAACGGTTGGTTGTGTGGACTATTGTAGAACCCCATATTCCCTGCAGGAGAAGGATAATAAGGGGGCTGCTGTCTCCATTGATTTTGATTTAGTCCGTACTCTACATTATTTATAGATGTTGGGTGATATTGATACATATAATGGCTGGCTCTATTTCCTCTTCGGCCAAACATGGGGACATCCTCCTCTTTCATTAACAAAGTATCTCAGCCTGCTTGAGAAATCATTACTATAATTTATGAAAAGTATGCCTATATTGTGATTACACTGGAAACGTTTTCATTTTTTGTCTATTGTTGAGGATTCATGTCGGAAGTCTTAATATTTGAAAAATAAAGAATGCAACTATTTTTATGATAGGATATTGAAAAGAAATAAACGCTGTACAGTAAAATTTCGTATTTTGCTAGCGAACGAACTTCATAGTTTAGCAGAGTACGAAATAAAATTAGAGGAGGGAAATTAGCATGAATGTTCACGAACTAGCAATGAAGTTTTTTCAAATGAGGAATTATAGTCCTGAAAGTGTAAATGAATTACTCGATTTTACGAAAAAGTCATATATTCATAACGATATTTGCATCACTGACTATCGTAACCTTGTTCGTGAACTCGAGGCTCAAGGAGCAGAAGTTCCTGAATCCCTTTAAACCACATGAAGAAACAACTTAAAGAAAGATTGTACAAGTAGTCAATCATTTGTATCAAAAATGCATTCTTAGCAGCAAATTTCAGAATTAGAACGGCCCTCGCCTTAAGTAGCAGGAGGGCCCATTTCTTCTTTTACAGTTTGAAGCAGTCGGTCTAGTACATATTGTGAAGATACAATTAAATTAGTAAACCTCGACTTACTCGTTTCAGGATAAAAGGCCTGTACAGATATTGCTTCAATATTTTCATATGTAGACTCTATTTGCTGAACAAATAGGTTTTTCGGTCGATTTAATTTAATCCATTGTACCGCTTTTTTTTTCCATTCATCATTTGTAATTTTTACTTCATCCGCGAATGGTTTAACTTCTTTATAAAAATCTCCAGACTTCTGAAGCTCCCTTGCCTTGTCATATCTTTCCGACAAAAAGAAAATATAATTTAATAATTGATTCGACAAATTGCTTAATTCTACATTTTCATTCATCTATTATCAGCTCCTAATTTATAGACAGAAATGGCTGTCAGGAGAATTTTTTGCAAAAATAAAAGTAGCTTATAAAAATCAGCTACTAAAGATTGATCCAATTTTAGTGTAATTTATATCCTAATTCAAGCTTTATGCTTGGCTGACGCTGAGTACTTTCCTTCCCATCGGCCTTGCCGCTCTTTGCCTGATAATAAGCGATCTCTGTTTCCAATGCTTGCATTCTATCCGTACAGCTTGATAGGTGATCTGAACAATCCATTTGCAATGCGTTCCTAATACCAGAAAAGTTTGAATCAAGAGCAGTTTCTAATTCCTCAAGCTGATTATAAATT
The DNA here is from genome assembly GCF_032341175.1 of Bacillus sp. DTU_2020_1000418_1_SI_GHA_SEK_038. NCBI lineage: Bacteria > Bacillati > Bacillota > Bacilli > Caryophanales > Bacillaceae > Bacillus > Bacillus sp. DTU_2020_1000418_1_SI_GHA_SEK_038. The sequence goes on from NZ_CP135435.1 coordinate 2,794,365, forward strand.
TCAGAAAGCATATTAATCAGTTCCTCTTTTGCGCTAACATTTTTCTTCATCTTCTAAGCCCTCCTTCGAATAAGAACACCTGTTATAGATACTGTTATGTACTCTATTCGCTCTCCTTTATTCCAATCCTTCACGGCTGACAAAACTAGAAGCGTTTCGTCAAAGTAAGAAAAAATTTTTATTTATCTCTCCTTTCTTTCGACATTTTCCTCTCGCATGGAAAACCCATAATTGTGCACACTAATAAGCGGAGGTGCGGTATTTTGAATAAAAATGAAACACATACGAAAAATCAGCCAAAAAAGCAGGAAGAAACTAAAACCGGTTATGGAAATAAAAAACTCGAAGGACCCAATCGCCCATCAACTTAACAGGACGGTTTTTTTGCATTTTCCAGCTAAAAAGTGGAAGCCAGCATTATTGTTGGTTTCCACTTTTAGCTATCATTTCACTCCCACTATTTCTTTTAAGGAAATAGCCTTCTTAATTTGGGTTTGTTTATTTATATACCATTCTGTCAATTCAATCGGATGATTATGCTCCACATTTTCTTTAAACCATTTTCTTTTTAACCTTCTATTTTTAGACCAGTCTACTGCTTTTAGTTTTCTATGCTTTATTAATGGGAATGTACATCGTAAAAATGGGGTAGTTCTACTAGGCCGATTCTTAAAATAAATTTCATAATCATACCTAGAGCCAGTGTGAACTGTCTGTTTAGCAAATTGGTAAAAGGATGGATATAAATCCTTATTAAATAGAATATCGGCAAGGCGCTTTCCTAGATCAATTCTCTTAGATAAAGATTTAAAACCATTTACACTAGCACCATATAGTAGCCCTTCACAGGTCGGAAAGATAACTGAGCTATAATGAAACCAATCCTGAAGCAGAAACTGTGGAGATCGGAAGACTTTATTCTTATAGGCTGGATGCTTAAGAACTGGCTTCTGAATGATATTTTGTTCATTAATTATTTGTGAAATCAATAGTCTTTTAATACATTTTTGTTCCCAAAAAAGCCGCCATTCCCTTTCCATAAATATAGATACATGAAAAAATTTTAGTAAATGAAACATTGGACGATTCATTTTCGTTGAATATTGATAGAGCAGCAATTGCGGAAATGCATCTTGAAAAATAAGCCAGTTGGCCCGCTCATAAGTTAAAAAGAGTTTTTTTCTAAATTTTTTATTTATTATTTTTGGAAACCACTTTCCTTCGAGGTCACACATATTCCATCCAGCGTTACGGGACACCATACTTGCAAGGAATGACCAAATAACTTCGGGATTTCGATTATAATAATGAAAATAGGCATTTGTCCGGGATATATTATCGGCATTATATTTTTGTGTGCGACTTTTTATTTTTCGTATCAATTCTAATTCTTCTATACTTAACCCATTAAGATAACTTGCCCTTTCAAAAAACATAATTGACTGCCTCCCAAAAAAGCATATGGCTTAACATTTGCAAATCTGGACTTTTTATTCAACCATAAATTACGAAGATTTGTTATGATAAGTAGTAGCTTGTGAGGTGAACTTAATGAACTTCCATTATCCGAACGGCAAGAAATTTCTACCGGTAAAAAAGAAATCCATGGATATCAATAAAGAAAAAAAATGGTCCTACAGCAACCGTGGTATGACTTTGGAGGAAGATATAAATGAAACGAATGAGTATTATTTAGCGAATGGCATTGCTTCCATTCATAAAAAGCCTACACCTGTGCAAATCGTCCAGGTGGATTACCCGAAAAGAAGTGCGGCGGTCATAAAAGAAGCGTATTTTAAACAAGCTTCAACAACAGATTACAATGGAGTATACAAAGGCAGGTATATTGATTTTGAGGCAAAGGAAACAAAAAATCTAACTTCCTTTCCATTAAAAAATTTCCATGACCATCAAATTGTGCATATGGAAACAATTCTGAAGCAAGATGGAATCTGCTTCGTTCTATTAAGGTTTTCTTCAACAGAGGACATATTTCTGCTTGAGGCAGAGCATTTACTTATGTTTTGGAAAAGGATGAAGGATGGCGGCAGAAAATCTATTACTAAGGATGAAATAGAAGCGCTTGGCCACCAAATCCCATTAGGATATAACCCTAGAATTGACTATATTAAAAAAATCGATTATCTTTATAGCCTCGGATAATTATCTCTATCTACCTTCTACTCATCAGAAAGGATGAACATATATGTCAGAAAAATATCAATCGAGAGAGGAGCGCCGTAAACAGCAAGCTTCCAAATCAAATAACAAAGGAAAGAAACCGGCAAATAGCCTATTTAAACGTATCTTCCTAACACTAATTGCACTTGGTATTGTAGGAATGCTTGTTGGAGCTGGAACCTTTGCTTTTATGGTAAAGGACGCACCTAAACTTGATGAACAACAATTAAGGGATCCTATTCCTTCAAAATTATTAGATAAAGACAATAATCTTATTACGGAAATTGGCTCTGAACGACGAGAATATGTTGAATATGAGGATATTCCTAAATTAGTGGAAGACGCCTTCCTTGCAACAGAGGATGTCCGGTTCTATAAGCACCATGGAATGGACTTAAAGCGTTTAGCCGGGGCAGTTCTGGCAAACTTTACCCGCGGTTTTGGTTCAGAAGGCGCCAGTACCATTACCCAGCAGGTAGTGAAAAATTCTTTTCTAAATAATAATAAAACATTAAGCAGAAAAGCTCAGGAAGCATGGCTGGCCTTTCAGCTTGAGCGTAAATATACGAAGCAAGAAATATTTGAGATGTATGTTAATAAGATCTGGATGGAAAATCGCAGTCATGGGGTTTTAACAGCTTCTCAAGTTTACTTTGGAAAGAACCTTGATGAACTTACACTTCCCGAAGCTGCTTTGCTTGCAGGCTTGCCGCAAAGTCCGGCAAACTATAATCCTTTTAAACATCCAGACCGGGCAGAAAAAAGAAGGAATATCGTTCTTTCCCTAATGAATCAGCATGGCTTCATTTCAAAAGAGGAAATGGAAGCAGCAAAGGCAGTATCTGTTGAATCCTCACTCGTTCCCGAAGAGGAAAGAAAACAAAACGATTCTCCTTATGATTCCTTTGTGGATATCGTAATTGACGAGGTTCAGAAAAAGTATCCTGATCTTGACATTTCTTCGGATGGCTTAACGATTTATACAACATTAGATACAAATGCACAGGATTATATGGAAAAAATGTTAAATACAAATGAAATTATTGATTTCCCAGATGAGGAATTCCAAGCCGGGATTACTTTGCTTGATACTAAAACTGGTGAAATTCGAGCTATTGGCGGCGGAAGAAATCTTAAAGTAAAGCGTGGGTTTAATTTTGCCCAAGATACGAAGAGACATGCCGGATCCACGTTTAAGCCAATTATTGATTATGGGCCAGCCATTGAATATTTAAAATGGGGCACCTTCTATACTCTTGACGATAAACCATACACTTATTCAAATGGGACGAAAATAAATAACTGGGACCGAAAGCATATGGGTCCGATGTCAGCGCGTGAGGCTTTAGCACGTTCAAGAAATATTCCCGCCCTGCAAACATTACAGGCGGTTGGACTTGATAAAGCAAAACAATTTGCTAATAGCATCGGATTTGATATAAAGGAAGTTTTCGAATCGTATTCCATTGGTGCATACGAGGTTTCACCGATGCAAATGGCTGGAGCATACAGTGCATTTGGCAATAACGGCATTTACACTGAACCTCATTCCATCACGGCCATTGAAATGCGTGATGGTTCAAAGATTGATGTAGCTCCAGATTCAAAACCAGTCATGAAGGATTACACTGCCTTTATGATTTCAGATATGCTTAGAAGTGTTATGAAAGATTCTTATGGAACGGGTAAATTAGCTAATATTTCAAACCTTCATGTTGCAGGTAAAACAGGTACAACTAATTACACTCCACAAGAAATAAAGGATTGGGATATTCAAAATGGAGGCATTCCAGATGCATGGTTTGCCGGATATACGACCAACTATACAGCTGCTGTGTGGACTGGTTATAAAGAAAAGAAAAACTCAATAGCTCCAAAGGATCAAAAGCTTGCTATGCTTCTTTTCAAAAATTTAATGGCGCATGTTTCTACAGGAGTAGAAACACCTGACTTCCCTGTTCCAAACAGTGTAGAAAAAGTTGCGATAGAAAAAGGCTCAATCCCAGCAAAGCTAGCAGGTGAATTTACACCAAAAGATCAAATCATATATGAGTATGCGGTGAAAGGAAATGCACCAACAGAAGTATCCGAGAAATTCGATAAGCTTGATTCTCCTTCAAACCTAAACGCAGCTTATGATGAAATGGTCAATGAAATACTATTAACTTGGGATTATCCAGAAGAAATAGAGAACGTTCAGTTTGAAGTGACTGCAGCATTAGACGATGGGGCAGACCAGCTATTACAGGTCATTACTGAAAAAGGCATTAAGGTTGCTGCTCCAGTACCAGGCGGCATTTATCAGTTCAAGGTAACAGCAATCAGAGATGACCAAAGAAGTGACCCTGCTCTCGTAAAGGTTGAAATTCCTTTACCTGAAGTTGACGATGGTTATGGAGAAGATAATGGCCAAGGGTACGAGGATGGTCTTCCTGGCGATAATGGAACCGGGAATGGCAATGGGCAAGGCAACGGTAACGGACAAGGAGATGGTGATGGAGACGGTGGTGATGATGACCAGTCTGACTCTAATCCTATAATCCCTCCAATTGTAAATCCACCAGGAACTGGCGGACAGTAGGCTGGATTTTTTCTATCCGCGATTCCATTTAACTAACAAAAAAAGCGTCCTAAGCTTAATGCTTAGACGCTTTTTTCATAACTTGTTGTTTCACATATTGTTTATTCATTTCACCTATTAGTTCTGTTAATTGAATAAAAGAGTGATATAAGGATGGTCTCTGCATAATAAATTCGAGCCGTTCTGATATATTGACAGGCTTAATAGCTAATTTACTTAAGTCCAAGCTGTTTGAAAGAACTACGGGAAGCCCATTTCCCCAATAAACGAATTCTAGTAAGAGGCTAATCCCTTTTTTCATGGGTGGCAGCACATGAATGATTTCCCGTTTGGCAAAAAGCGTTTCTAGTAATTCTTTTACCGATTGCCATTCCTTCATTATAGCAGGTATGCTTTCTTCCTGGATTTCCCATGGTTTTACTGCTTGTACCTCTGAAAAGTAGGCGGCCTCATAAAGAAAAGGCTTGGATGCATTCATATATGTCAGTTCATCTTCTTCGACAATTAATTCCTTGCTCTCTGCAAAGAAAAATGGATGAACTAACTCTAAAGGAACTGATAGGGTTATCTCCTTGCTCATTCCCCTAGCTTCCCCTTCATTCTTTTTTTTCCTTCTCTGCATATTTCCAGTAACGGGCAACTCTCACATTGAGGATTTTGTGCTTTACAGTGGTATCTTCCGAAGAAAATCATCCGATGATGCGTAACAGACCATTCATCCATCGGAACCTTCCTCATCAATGTTTTTTCTACTTCTAACACGGAATCTTTCCAACGGCAAATAGCTAATCTCTTACTTACCCGTTCAACATGTGTGTCAACCGCAATCGCTGGAACATCAAATGCAACTGAGACGACTACATTTGCTGTTTTCCTGCCGACTCCCGGAAGCTTAGTCAGTTCATCCCGATCACGGGGTACAACCCCATTGTACTCATCCAATAACATCCTGCACAGCTTTTGAATATTTTTAGCCTTGTTTCTGTAAAGACCAATTGATCTAATATCGTTTTGCAGCTCCTCCAAAGATACATTTAAATAATCTTCAGGAGTTTTATATTTCTGAAATAAATTCTTGGTTACTTTATTGACAAGCACATCTGTGCACTGTGCAGATAATGCAACTGCAATGACAAGTTCAAATGGGTTTGAATGGTTAAGTTCACAGTGTGCATCTGGAAACATCTTGCCCATCTCATCAAGGCAGAGTCTTATTTGACTATTATTCAACAACTTTCTCACCACTTTATTTTTTCTACAATATTATTGCTCTAGCCAATTATAAAAAGGAATGGTTTTTCCAGGCTGTTCAGAAGCTTCGTTAAGCTTTCCTCTTTGTTGCTGGTTTTGTCTGAACTTTTTCCCGTAGCTCTTTGCCTGTTCAATCGTTTTTATTCCATTCTTTTTCCATTCGAATAAAATTCTATCGATATAACGGAAATTTAATTTACCCGAAATAACCGCTTCTCGAAGTGCAGCTTTAATAATATGGGGATCATGGCGGTCATCATCCATCCACAGTGCAAGTGTTTCACATTCAAATGGAGACAATGGGCGGCCAAATTCTTGTTCAAAGCATGTATATAAATCTGTCTCACTCTGCTGTGATATCCGGGCTGATTCCAGCTTTTCTTTCATTAGAAAATGTTCAACAAGCTTTTCCCATAATGGGTCAATATTATACATTTCATAACGAATTCCATCGGAGGTATAATTATCTTTAATTTCAATATAACCTTTTTGAATGAGCCTTCTTAAAATTGCTGTACATTCTGAAACGGAGATCGTCATACTAGAAGATATTTCTACTGGAGTAGGAAACGAATTTCCTTTCTCTATATAGGAGATCACATGCAAAATTAATACTACATCATGTTCATTTAAATTCATTTCTTTATAATGGGTTAATAAAACTCCAGGTATAGTAATATTTCCTTCCTGGAGCCACTTTAATATACTCGTTTTCGACATCCCTGACACCTCCATATCAGTATATCATGAACTTTCTCTTAGAAGTAAGGAGAATAACAGGTAACTTTTCTTTCCAAAACTTCCTTGACAGTCACTGATAAATTCTGGCATTTTTAAATTAAATAGAAGAACCGCCTTTGCGACGATTCCTCTAATAATAAAAAATTATGGATATAAACGATTTAACAGACGCGGGAATGGAATGGTTTCGCGTACGTGTTCCACTCCGCTAATCCAGGCTACTGTTCTTTCTAGTCCAAGCCCAAACCCAGAGTGAGGAACTGAACCATATTCACGAAGCTCTAGATACCATTTGTAAGTATCCATATCTAAATTATTTTCCTCTAAACGCTGTTTCATTAAATCATAATCATGAATACGCTCTGAACCGCCAATAATCTCTCCATAACCTTCCGGTGCAATTAAGTCTGCACATAGAACAACTTCCTCCCTATTCGGATCAGGCTGCATGTAGAATGCTTTAAGGGAAGTTGGATAATGGGTAATAAAAACTGGCTTATCATAGCTTTCAGCAATCGCTGTTTCATGAGGAGCACCAAGGTCATCTCCCCACTCGACATCATCAAAGCCCTTTTCATGTAAAAACTTAATCGCTTCATCATAAGTAATACGTGGGAATGGTGCCTTAATATTCTCTAGTTTAGACATATCTCGGCCTAGAGTTTTTAATTCCAATTCGCAATTTTTTAAGACAGATTGAACAATATAAGATACATATTCCTCTTGAACCTTTAAATTATCTTCATGGTCATAGAAAGCCATCTCAGGCTCAATCATCCAGAACTCAATTAAATGGCGGCGAGTTTTAGACTTTTCTGCACGGAAAGTTGGACCGAAAGAGAATACCTTTCCAAGTGCCATTGCCGCTGCTTCTAAATGTAATTGCCCGCTCTGTGATAAATAAGCATCTTCATCGAAATATTTAGTTGCAAATAATTCTGATCCGCCTTCAGCCGAGCTTCCCGTTAAAATTGGAGGATCAACTTTGACGAATCCTTCATTATTAAAAAATTCATATGTTGCGCGAATAATTTCATTTCTAATTTTCATGATTGCATGCTGGCGGCGAGAACGAAGCCATAAATGACGATGATCCATTAAAAATTCCGTTCCATGCTCTTTCGGAGTAATTGGATAATCGACTGCTGCTTGGATTACTTCTAATCCCGTTACAAGCATTTCATATCCAAATGGTGAACGCTCGTCTTTTTGGATTTTTCCAGTTATGTAAATAGATGATTCTTGAGTTACAGATTTTGCCCCTTGAAAAACTTCTTCCGGAACATCCGTTTTCACCACAACACCTTGGATGAATCCTGTTCCATCACGAAGCTGTAGGAAAGCAATCTTTCCGCTTGAACGTTTATTTGCAACCCAAGCGCCAATTTTCACTTCTTGATCAACATATTTGTATACTTCTGATATAGTTGTTTTTATCAATGATATTCCCTCCAAAAACTAACAAATCACTTTTGCATCCTATCTATTATACCTTTTTAGCTGTGGGACAAGCAACTAAGAAAAGCGGATGCACCTTGGTCAGCCCCGACAAGCATAAGACAAGCTGGCAGGAAGGTTGTTCTTTTAACCTTCTTGACAGATTGGCTTATGACCTCGAGGGGCTAGGTGCAGGAGCTAGACACTAAGGAAAGCGGCAGCTGTGATACTAGCTGCCGCCGCCTTATTGTTATTTTATTTTCTTTTCAACAAATTGATGGATTCGTTCTACAGCCTTCTCCAGTAAATCTAAAGAAGTCGCATACGATAAACGAATATTATCTGGAGCACCAAAGCCAGATCCAGGAATTACAGCAACCATTGCTTCTTCAAGCAGCGCTTGTGAGAAATCGTCAACGTTAGCAAAACCCGTTAATTCAGCTGCTTGCTTAACATTAGGGAAAAGGTAAAAAGCACCTTGTGGTTTAATGCAGGTAAAGCCAGGAATTGCGATCAGCTTATCGAAAATAATATTTAAGCGTTGTTCAAATGCCTTTTGCATTTCTGAAAGCATCTCTTGTGATCCAGCATATGCAGCAATTGCTCCATATTGTGCAGTTGTTGTTGGATTCGATGTACTATGGCTCGCAAGATTTGTCATGGCTTTAATTATTTCCTTATTTCCTGCCGCATATCCAATTCTCCAGCCTGTCATAGAATGAGACTTAGATACACCGTTCACAAGAATGGTTTGTTCTTTAAGCTCTGGTGAAAGCTGAGCAATGGAAACATGCTTATTGTTTCCGTACACTAACTTTTCATAAATTTCATCTGAAACGATTAGAATATTATGCTTCAAACAAACCTCGCCTAATGCCTTTAACTCTTCTTCAGAATAAAGCATACCAGTCGGGTTACTTGGTGAATTAATAAGAACGGCTTTTGTCTTTTCAGATATTGCTTTCGCTAATTGTTCAGGCGTAATTTTGTACTCGTTTTCCTCTTTACCTTCAACGTAGACAGGAACACCATCTGCTAATTTTACTTGTTCAGGATAGCTGACCCAGTATGGAGTAGGGATGATTACCTCGTCCCCTTCATCCAAAATAGCTTGAAATAATGTATAAAGTATATGCTTTGCACCGCTTCCAACGATAATTTGAGCGGCTTCATACTCGATTCCCTGATCTGCTTTAAACTTGTTTACGATCTCTTTTTTCAATGCAGGAAGACCTGCAGATGGAGTGTATTTTGTGTGTCCTTCATTCATCGATTTAACTGCGGCATCAATAATATGCTGCGGTGTATTAAAGTCAGGCTCTCCAGCTCCTAAGCCGATTACATCATAGCCTTGTTCCTTCAACTCTTTTGCTTTTGCCGTAATAGCAAGTGTTGTCGATGGGGTTAATGCTTTTACTCTTTGTGCTAATTGAAAGTTCATTTCCTTTTCCTCCACTCAAATAATGGCATTTAAGAAGACTAAGAACTGGGATCATAAATTCTCTATCTTCTTTAGCCACTCACCTGTTTTGAAATCAACATAATAATAATTTATTAAATTCCCCTCTGTCCGGTAATAAATTTCCCATAACGGAATATTCTTTTCCATTCCGAGGCGAACGGAAATAATCTTTTTCGGGTTTTTTTCTTCTTTTAACTTATTAATTGCTTCCTGTTTGGAAACTCCATCTGTCACCTGTCTAACAATAATCTGTCCTTCTTTTTCAGGTACCCAGACGTAAATGCTTTTTCCAGCTCTATTTTTCCCTTTTATAACATAATAAGTTTCCAGTCCATGATAAAGTTGAAAATCTTCAGCCTTCGAAAGCCTTGTTTCTTTCATCGCTCTTTCAATGGCTTCTTTTTCAGCTGCCTTTACAGGCTCAACTGCATTTAAATAAACAATAATCCCAGACCCCAATATAATTGAAAATATCAATAAACTTATAATAATTATTTTTTTCACATTTGTCACTCTTCTTATGTACGATAAATCGAAAAAACAGCTTTATTTTGATCATCTTTATCAAGTGCCAGTCCAAACATTAAATCTTTTTCCTTTAAAGTTCTGTTTAAAGCATCAACAACTTTATAGAGGTCAGGGCTAGCCTGAATTTTCACTGTAGATAAGACCTCAATTTTGCTTTCCATTCTGGAATTCCTCCTCAGGCAGTACAATATTTGTAACTAATACGCATGCAAATATAGGACAAGCTATATGTACGAAACAATTTTAACCTTTAAATATCAGTATAACAGCTACATGTTATGGCTTGAATAAAAAATTCTATTATTTCTTCTAATCCACCAACGTCATTGGCTGCGCCTTACATGGGCGCAGCTCTTTTTTAGTAATTTATTACATCGACTTATTGATTAATTCGACTATTCCATTGATATCGCTTTTGGTATGAGGAATTTTCGGAATGGAATCTAAAAAAGCTTTTCCATACTGGGTTGTAAGCAATCTGCGATCAAAAATAAAAATAAATCCTTTGTCACTTCTAGTTCGGATAAGTCTTCCAAATCCCTGTTTAAAGCGTATTATTGCTTCTGGTAAGGAATAGTCAGAAAATGGATTTCCACCTTTTTGCTTAATTAGGTCACATTTCGCCTCTGTAAAAGGTTCATCCGGTGGTGAAAAAGGAAGCCTGACGATAATTAAACAAGTTAAATCCTCTCCAGGAATGTCTATTCCTTCCCAGAAACTATTTGTGCCTAATAGAATTGCCTTTTCGAATTTTTGAAAATTACGAGTTAACCTTGACCTGCTTCCGCTCGATACACCTTGGGCAATAATGGCATAATCATTTAGAAACCCAGATTCTTTTATAAGCTCATATGTTTTTTTGAGCATCTCATGAGAAGTAAATAATATGAGCATTCTTCCCTTTGTTGCTTCTGCTATGGAGATAATATGTTCACTTATAGCCATTACATATTCATCCAATGAAACAGAATTTACTTCAGGAAGATCATCCGGAATAACAAGCTTTACTTGTTCATTATAATCAAAAGGGGATTGAATTTGCTCTGCTGTGCAGTCTGTTAATTTCAATCCCAGTTCATTTAACATATAGTTAAATGAGTTTTTTACAGATAAGGTAGCAGAAGTGATAACAGCTGATTCTTTTTTACTGAAGAATTCTTCCTTTAATAAATGACCTGCATTGACAGGCTGTGAATAAACAGTAGTAGCATTTTGCATGGACCTAATATCCATTTCAATCCATGTGACAAATTCATCAGATGGCTGTAAAAAGATATGTTTTATCCCAGAAGTTATTTCTTTTATTTCTTCCACCACAGAAACAAGCTCTTCCAATGAGGATTTTTCCTTAGCTGACAATTTCTCCTTGTGGTGACTTATCATATTTAATCTTTTCTCTACTTCTGCAGTGAAATCCTTAAGGAGAAATAAAAATCTCTCGGCGCTCGTTTTCATTGCTCTAAGTTCGTTACTCGAATCATCAAATGAAAAACGGCTGCTAATCCGATTATATCCTTTTTTTGATTTCGATTTCTTTTTTGCGAAAATGCTAATAATTTTAAACAGCTCGTCCATTTCGAAACTAAGCTCTTGCACCATTACATTCATTTCAAAGGAGTGAATCAATTGCTTATTCTCGATTTCAGCTTTTTCTAGGACTTGCTCAAGCTTATATAATAATTGCTTCTGTTCCAATTGCCCGATACGGCCAAGCAAAAATCGAGTCTTTAAATAGTCAAAGGAATAGCCAAAATACTGGCCTGAGACTTTCACTAAATGATGGCCCTCATCAATGACAATATGGCTATATTCTGGCAATATTTTGTTGTTTGAGACTAGATCTGTCAGCAACAGAGAATGATTCGTAATGATCAAATCAGCCTTTAAAGCTGATTTACGAGCCTTCATATAAAAATCTCTCGAAAGCCAGGACTTGTTTTGAAGGAATATCGTTTCATCATTTTTGATTTTATTCCAGAATATCATTCCGCCACTGGACAAATTTATTTCATCAATATCCCCAGTGAACGTTTCTGTCAGCCATACGAGGATCTGCATTTTTGTCAAGGTAGTATCGTAATTGTCTTCTAGATCCTTTAAAGATTGCTCAAATTTAGCCAAACTTAAATAATGGCTTCTACCCTTTAGTAATACCGCATTAATAGGAAAAGGAAGCATCTGTTTTAATTTAGGTATATCATTGGAAAGAAGCTGCTCCTGAAGCTGTGTTGTATATGTACTTATAATGACAGATTGACCGCTTTCTTTTCCATAAATAGCAGCAGGAATTAAATAGGCTAATGATTTTCCGACACCTGTGCCCGCCTCAATTAATGCATGCCGTTTGTGCTTAAAGGCTTGATAGACTGAATCCATCATTTTAAATTGACCTAAACGAATTTCGTAATTAGTAAAAGCCTTTTTGAACAGCTCCTCCTTCACTTCTTGCTGACTAGGATAATTCAATGTCTCATGCTCATTATTAACATCTTGTTCATGGAACCTTTTCAATGCTATGCCTTGGTGAATTTCAAGATCGTTTTCTAATACTTCGACCGTAGCTTCTTTTTTGGTAATGATGGTATCTATGAGTAAATCTAAATCGCTCTTTAATCCGCCAGATAGCTTATAAATTTGCTTGATTGTGGAGAGCGGCAGCCGTTCCATCCGGTCTAGAAGGAGAAGCAGGAGCTCGGCCGTTACATAGGCATCACTGTCAGCCTGATGTGGACGCTCATGATTTAATCCTTCTCTGTAAGCCAATTCTGATAATTGAAAGCTATCAGCTGTCGGCATAAATACTCGAGATAGCTCTACTGTATCCAAAACTGGTCCATAAAATCCATTATACCCAGCCAGAAGGAGCTCCTCCTGTAAGAACGAAAGATCAAAAAGGACATTATGTGCAACAAAATAAGCATCCTCTAATAAAGTAAGGACTTTTGGTGCTATTTCAGAAAAAACAGGGGCATCCTTGACTGCCTCATCATCCAAACCGGTTAACTCCTCAATAAATGGAGGGATTGACTGTCCCGGGTTCACAAGTGAGGAATATTCTTCAACTATTTTTCCGTTTTCTATAACAACAGCTGCAAATTGGATCATTTTATCGCCCTTCTTTGGAGCGTTCCCTGTTGTTTCTAAATCAATTACAACATATTTATTACACATACTACACACCTCTAACATTCAGTCAATCAAACGGTATCATAAAAACGGAAAAAGAAAAAGAATTAATGCCATTCATTATATATTTTAGGCAATTTTCAATGTTTTCAAAAGAGGATTGGACAAAAAAGCCGACTCGGTTATATAAACCGGTCAGCCTTTTTACATTAAGAAATCAATTACATCATGATGGTTTTTTCAGGTTCCTTATTTATTATTTCCTTAATTCTATTTTTTTCGTCCATTATAGCCACTTTAGGCTGATGCATATAAATTTTATCCTCAGCAACTAACGCATAGGAAATAATAATAACAACATCTCCCTCTTGGACAAGTCTTGCTGCAGCACCATTTACACAAATGACACCACTGCCTCTTTCTCCAGGAATGATATACGTTTCAAACCTTGCTCCATTGTTATTATTAACGATTTGCACCTTTTCATTTGGAATCATTCCGACTGCATCAAGAATATCTGTATCAATTGTAATGCTGCCAACATAGTTCAAATTAGCTTCTGTCACAACTGCTCTATGAATTTTACCATTCATCATGGTGCGGAACATGATGTTTCCCCCTATTTAAATAGCTAATATTAAATTATCAATAAGTCGGGCTTTGGAGAACTTTACGGCTAAAGCAATAATTATATTTCCTTCTATACGTTCTATCTCTTTAAGGTCTGGATAAGAGTAGATTTCAATATAATCGATTGTCCCGCTCGTCTTTTCGGAAATCATTTCTTTCATAGACGAGATAATTAGTTGAGAGTTCCTTTCACCCTCTTCAATCATGGCTTTTGCCTTGAGAAGACTTTTGTATAGAATAGGTGCTTGTTCTCTTTCTTCTGGGAGCAAATAAACATTTCTTGAGCTTTTGGCTAGCCCATCATGTTCTCTCACAATGTCCACTGGCACAATCTTGATGGGGAAATGAAAATCGTTCACAAGTCCTTCCACAACGGCTAACTGCTGAGCATCTTTTTTGCCAAAATAAGCTTTATTCGGCTGAACTATATTAAAAAGCTTTGTTAAAACTGTCACAACCCCATCAAAGTGGCCAGGTCGGGATTGTCCGCATAATACATCCGTCCGATCTTTAGCGATTACGGTAACCGATAACGGTGCGGGATACATCTCCTCTGGGGATGGATTGAAAATATAGTCAACCTGATGTTTTTCAGCTAAAGTGGAATCACGGTCAAAATCTCTTGGATATGAACTTAGATCTTCACTTGGCCCGAATTGGAGCGGATTTACGAAAATACTTAATACGACTAAATCATTTTCTTGCCTTGCATGATCAATTAATGTCAGATGGCCCTCATGTAAATAACCCATTGTAGGGACATAGCCAATTGATTTCCCTGACATTTTCTCTTGTAACATTATTTGCTGCATGTCGCTAATGGATGTAATGACTTTCATACTTTTCCTCCGTACAAACTTAAAAGCTCAGTTTCTTTCATCGAGAAACTATGCTCTTCTCTAGGAAATTCCCCTTGTTTCACTTCAGTCACATAGGCAGTAATGCCTTGATCAATGACCTCATTCATATTTGAATATTTCTTAACAAACTTTGGTACTCTTTCAACACCATAAGAAAGTACATCATGATAGACAAGAACTTGCCCATCCGTATCAATGCCAGCACCGATTCCAATTGTCGGGATTGTCAGGCATTCGGAAACTTCCTTTGCCAGCTGCTTCGGAACACATTCTAATACAACGGCAAATGCACCAGCCTGCTCGCATTTTTTCGCGTCTTCGATCAGCTTACGTGCCGCTTCTGCACTTTTGCCTTGAACCTTATAGCCTCCAAGCACTGCAACAGATTGTGGTGTTAGTCCGAGATGAGCCATGACAGGTATACCAGCCTTCGTTAATGCTTCGATTCCGTCAATCACTTCATCTGCACCTTCAACTTTAACGGCATGTGCCCCTGTTTCTTGAATAATGCGCGCACCATTTATAAGTGTGTCGCGAACTGACAGATGATAGCTCATGAATGGCATATCTACTACAATAAAGGTGTCCCCAGCTCCTCTTTTGACAGCCTTTCCATGATGAATCATGTCTTCTACCGTAACAGGGATGGTTGAATCATATCCTAAAACAACCATTCCAAGTGAATCACCGACTAAAATCATATCAACCCTGGCTTTTTCTGCTTGCTTAGCAGCCGGAAAATCGTAAGCTGTCAGAACAGCAATCTTCTCACCATTCTCCTTCATTTTCAAAAAATCAGTCGTTTGCTTCATCCTTATTCCTCCTTTTAATTAAGGAAGAGGGTGAAAAACAAAGAAAAAAATCCTTCTGTAAGCAGAAGGATTCCGAATTCGTTTCGTTCTTTATTATGTCTCATCCCTCTGTCCCGGTCCATTTTTGGATCTAGGCAGAATATCTTTAATTTTTAGGTGTTCCCAGATGTTTCCATTGATGAAAAAAAATCACCTAACGATACACGGTGCAGTTCAACTTGAGGATACTGCCCAATCATTTAGCTTACGCTAGACAGCTTAAGTATAACAAATTAATAATTAATTTGACTACAAAAACTTTTTAGTTTATTTAAGTTCAATGTCTGCTGAGTAAACATGGTGGACCTTGCCCTTTTCATCTTCAATCATTAGAACACCATCTTCTGTTATACCCATTGCTTTTCCATGGATACTTCCCGTTATCGTTCTAGCGGTTATGATTTTACCTATGCTGATGGCATAGCTTTCCCAAAGCAACTTTATAGGATAGAAGCCTTTTTCTAAGTAAAGTGCATATAAATTCTCCAATTTGCTTAACAGAATTTTTACTAATTCTGCTCTTTGAAGTTTTTTACCGCTTTCGATAGCTAGCGAGGTAGCTATATTATGCAGCTCCTCAGGATAATCTTCCTTCTGCTGATTTACATTAATGCCAATCCCGATAATTATGGAAGTGATTCGGTCTGCATCAGCTTGAAGCTCAGTTAATATTCCAGTCACTTTCTTCCCATTAATTAAAATGTCATTCGGCCATTTTATTTGCGGGGTTAGGTTTGTAAACTCTTCTATGGCTTGTACAACAGCAACTGCCGCAATTAATGTTAGCTGCGGGGCTTTTTGAGGAGGTATATTTGGTCGAAGAATTACACTCATCCAAACTCCGGTATATTTCGGAGAATGCCATTTCCGGTCCATTCTTCCCCTGCCCAAAACCTGCTCCTCTGCGATAATGACTGTTCCTTCTGGAGCATCTTCATTTGCAAGCCGATGGGCAATTTTTTGGGTAGAGTCAACACTTTCCTCATAATGAATATTTTTTCCAAAAGACTTTGTTACTAGCCCTAATCTTATCTCATCAGCTGTAATTCTTTCCGGAATCTTTGTAATTCGATAACCTTTCTTGCGTACA
The DNA here is from genome assembly GCF_032341175.1 of Bacillus sp. DTU_2020_1000418_1_SI_GHA_SEK_038. Lineage (NCBI taxonomy): Bacteria > Bacillati > Bacillota > Bacilli > Caryophanales > Bacillaceae > Bacillus > Bacillus sp. DTU_2020_1000418_1_SI_GHA_SEK_038. The sequence goes on from NZ_CP135435.1 coordinate 2,811,103, forward strand.
GCTTCGAGTTCAAATCCGTCCTTACGCAACTCTTCTATATGCTTCCAGACCGCTGTCCTTGAGCATCCTAAAAGATCGGCTAAATATTGGCCAGACAAATATTCATCGTCATTTATTGTGAAAGCATCGAGCAGTTTCTTCCTTAACTCTGATTGCACCCTAACAGCCACTCCTTTAACGAATCTTTGCGATTACTGATTTGCTTATTTAAAACTGCGACCTCAACTTCTCCTAATTTTTCCTTTATCCAAGGTCCAGGGGATTTCTGATACCACTCTTGCAGGTCAGTTCCTGTAACCTGTAATTCACCTCGCTGTTTAATGGGCAATAAATGATAACTTAACAGTAATCTTTCAATATCGATGATTACATCCTGATTATGTAATACATTATAGATTTTTTCTGTTCCCTCAATGATTTCAGCGCCTGCATCGAACATTGCTTTATTTGTCCAATTGCTTCTTTCTCTAAAATCCAGCCAAAATAATAATTGATGGATTTTTTTTATTTGTTTCACTGGCAGCTTCCAATTTTTCATAAAATCATTAACTTTATGTAAATCAATCTTAAAAAGATAAAGTAGCAGTCCCCACATTTCATTAACTGAAAGCTTGCTGCAATCATACTTAGCTATATTTGTTATTGTTTCGATATGTGGTTTCATTCCTGGCAAATAGTTTAAAAGGCCAGTGTCAGCTAGTACAAGCAATGCTTGGATTCGATTATTTCCAGCCAAAAGCTTTTCGAACTCCGCTAGTTTCCTCTCTGTTGAGATCTTTGCAAGTAACGAAGCGGAAGTTTTCAAGGCCTGATAGGTGGTCTCTTCAATTCGAAAGCCTAGCTGGCTATAGAACCGGACAGCACGCATCATTCTTAAAGCATCCTCAGAAAAACGATCCTCTGCCTTCCCAACGGTCTTTATCATTTTTTCCTTAATAGCCTGTCTGCCTAGAAACGGATCAATAAACCTGCCTTCCTTGTCCATCGCAATCGCATTCATCGTAAAATCTCTGCGTTTTAAATCTTCATGTAATGACCGGATAAATTGAACCTCGGACGGCCGTCTAAAGTCCACATACTCTGCTTCTGTTCGAAAGGTTGTCACTTCATATGGAATTCCATTAAATAGGACTATAATGGTCCCATGCTCAATTCCCACATCAACAGTTTTCGGAAAAATATTTCTAATTTCATCAGGTGTTGCAGAGGTAGCAATATCGACATCTGCAATTTCCTTCTCTAACAAATAATCTCTAACCGATCCACCTACAAAATAAGCTTCATAGCCTGACTCTTGAATTTTTGATAAAAGGGGAATTGCTTTTAGAAAAGATTCCTTCACATCACGTCATCCTCTTTAAGTAGGTTGTAATATATATTCTCATATTGAGTGACAATAAGTTCTGAGCGAAAGTTATGGTACGCAGTGTTTATGGCCTCTCTGGAAAACCGTTGGTGGAGTTCCTCATTAGTTAGCATAGCGATGCCTTTTTCAGCAATTGCTGGAATATCGCCAAGCTCACATAAATAGCCGTTTTGCCCGTTAGAAATCACTTCTGGAATGCCTCCGACATTTGTTCCGATACAAGGTACTCCACAAGCCATCGCTTCTAGAGCAACTAAACCAAAGCTTTCTTTTTCCGAAAGCAACAGCATTAAATCACTTATGGAATAAAGCTCCTCTAGATTATCCTGCTTACCTAATAAAAGTACCTTTTCATGAATGTCCAATTGGTTTACTAGACCGCAAACGACAGTCATCTCAGGGCCATCACCAACAAGCATCAGCTTGGCAGGGACTTTTTCAGCTATTTTGGCAAATGCTTTTACTACATCCTGAACTCTTTTCACCCCGCGGAAATTTGAAACATGGATGACAACCTTTTCGTCCTCTGTAATCCCATATTCCTTCCGTAAATAAGAAGAATCCATTAAACGGTATACACGCTCATCAATAAAGTTATATACTACTTCAATCTTTTTTTCTGGTTTGATGACATCGTATGTTTGTGCGGTTAAGGAGTTAGAAACTGCCGTAACGGCATCAGATTTTTCTATTCCAAATCGGATTGCTCCCGTTAAAGACTGGTCATAGCCAAGAACGGTAATATCCGTTCCGTGTAAAGTAGTAACAATTTTAATATCGCGTTCACTCATTTGCTTGGCGAGAATGGCACAGACAGCATGTGGAATTGCATAATGGACATGAAGCAAATCAAGATTTTCCCGTTTAATGACTTCAGCCATCTTACTCGCAAGGGCAATATCATATGGAGGATATTGAAAAACAGAATATTGATTTACATCTACTTGATGGTAAAAAATATTTGAATGCATTCTATTTAATCGAAACGGAAGGCTTGAGGTTATGAAATGAATCTCATGCCCTCTTTCAGCAAGCTTTTTACCTAATTCAGTCGCTATAGCTCCAGATCCGCCTACTGTCGGATAACAGGTTATGCCAATTTTTAATTTTGTTTTCATTCGTTTTCACCAAATATTATCTCAAACATCCTGACCACCGCTTTTTCCGTAGACAATTGTTCTCCAAGATAAATCCCCGCGTTCAAGTCCTTTAATCAGGATTTCTGCTGTCCCCATATTTGTAGCTAGCGGGACTGAATATACATCACATAAGCGCATTAATGCAGTCACATCTGGCTCATGGGGCTGCGCTGTTAAAGGATCCCTGAAGAATATCACTATATCCATTTTATTATTTGCTACTAATGCACCAATTTCCTGATCTCCACCAAAAGGGCCAGATTGAAATCTATGAATATTCAAGCCTGTTTCATTAATTAATCTAGAGCCTGTCGTTCCTGTGGCAAAAAGGGTATGCTCAGCTAAAATATTTTTATACGCTGTTACAAAACGTACAAGATCATTCTTTTTTTTATCATGTGCAATCAAAGCTATATTCATCTAATTCCCACCCTTACTAATCCAAGATGTTTTCTAGTCCATAAATTAAAGTATCAATTTTTAACACAGTATCTACAGCATGTTTTACCCCTGACATAAAGGAGGCACGATTATAAGAGTCATGCCGGATTGTTAAGGTTTGTCCTTCTGAACCAAACATCACTTGCTGATGGGCAATTAAACCTGGCAATCTGACTGAATGGATGTGCATCCCTTCAAAATCTGCCCCTCTTGCACCAGAAATTGTTTCCTTTTCGTTCGGATGACCTTGTTTTTTCGGCTCCCTGACCGCTGCAATCATTTCCGCTGTTTTTACTGCTGTTCCTGACGGAGCGTCCAGCTTTTGATCATGATGGAGTTCAATAATTTCTACATCATTGAAATATCTCCCCGCCATTTGTGCAAACTTCATCATTAAAATAGCACCTATGGCAAAATTAGGCGCAATAATACAACCTAGTTCCTTATCACGACATAGCGATTCAAGCTCGTTAAGATCCTCTTTACTGAAGCCTGTTGTTCCGACAACCGGTCTAACCCCATGTGCTAATGCCGTTTTCGTATGGAGCATGCCATATTCAGGCGTAGTTAAATCGATAAGGACATCTGTATCAATTTCCTGGAAGCATTGAGACATATCAGTATAGATAGGAATATCAATTCCGCTAAAACCATCAAAATTACTGAGCAAGCCTCCTCCATTTTTGTGATCAACTACTGCTACGAGCTGATAATTATCAGTTTCCTGCACGAGCTGAACGGCTTCTCTTCCCATTCTTCCTCTTGCTCCTGCAATGACAATTTTGATTTTTTCCATGTTATTTATCCCCCTGATCTTCAATTCTTGTCCAACGGTCTTTATCACGAGTATTAAATTTATTCATTACTCCATTATGTGCAGTTTCAAGATCAATATTTAATGAATTAGCTAGGCATATGAGGACAAATAACGTATCCCCCAATTCTTCTTCAATCGCTTTTTCTGTTTCGGTAGCTTTTTTCGGTTTCTCACCGTATTGATGATTGATCTCTCTTGCAAGCTCGCCTAGCTCCTCTGTTAGCCTTGCCAACATAGCAAGAGGACTAAAATACCCTTCTTTAAATTGGCTTATGTATGTATCCACTTCTTCTTGCAAATCTTTCATTGTTTTTTCTTGCACGCTTAATTTCATCCCTTCTTATGTTTAAAGGTAAACCTACTATTTCCCTTCTTTCATGTTAGCTAAACGATAGTTCTTTTACAAATATTTTTTATTAAATATAAGGTGGATCCGTTTGTCAAACTCCCTTGACTTTATCCTTGATAAACGGGCACAATAATTTATGTAGGAAATTGGAAGCGGAGGATTTTATATGAAATTGAAAAATAGTTTTTTTATCTTGTTTGGAGCTGCTATCTTTTCTTTCGGCATCGTTCATTTTAATATGCAAAATAATTTATCAGAAGGCGGATTTACTGGAATTACCCTTCTTTTATATTTCCTATTTAAATGGGATCCTTCGTATACAAACTTATTGTTAAATATCCCGCTATTTTTTATAGGCTGGAAATTACTCGGAAAACAGTCATTCCTCTATACAATTCTCGGTACTGTCAGCGTATCAGTCTTTTTATGGATATTTCAGCGTAATCAAATACATATGCCCCTTAATGAAGACCTAACACTTGCTGCATTATTTGCTGGTGTTTTTATCGGTATAGGCCTAGGGATAATATTCCGTTTTGGGGGAACAACTGGCGGAGTTGATATTATCGCAAGATTAGTGAACAAATACGCAGGCATAAGCATGGGGAGAACAATGTTCATATTTGATGCTGCTGTCATTACACTATCATTAATTTTTTATTTATCCTATCAAGAGGCAATGTATACACTTGTTGCAGTATTTGTCGGAGCAAGAGTAATTGATTTTATGCAGGAAGGCGCCTATTCCGCAAGAGGAGCAATGATTATTTCTGATTTAAATGATGAAATAGCCGAAAAGATTATGACAGAAATGGAACGTGGCGTGACTGTCCTTAGAGGATATGGATCCTTTACTAAAAAGGATCGGGAAGTTTTATACTGTGTAGTTGGAAAGAATGAGATAATCCGTTTAAAAAATGTTGTTAACTCTGTTGATCCCCATGCCTTTGTTTCGGTTACAGTTGTCCACGATGTGTTAGGGGAAGGCTTTACATTGGATGAAAATAAAAAGCCAATTGAACATTAATACATAACAAAACCAGCCAAATGGCTGGTTTTAGTCTTGTCTTTGCATTCCAGTATAAATAAGGATTAAGCGGAGTAATTCTAAGACGGCAACTGCAGCTGCTGCTACATAAGTAAGTGCTGCAGCATTTAGCACCTTTCTCGTTTCCCTTTCTTCATCGTTTCTGATGATGCCAAGTGATACGATTTGATCCATCGCACGGTTGGATGCATTAAATTCAACTGGAAGAGTGACAAGTTGGAAGACTACAGCTGACGCCATAAAAATAATGCCAAGTAACACAAATCCGCTTAAACCTGCAAAGAAACCGATCATAATTAGGATCCAAGAAAAATTGGAACCGATATTTGCGACTGGAACAAGCGTATGGCGGAAACGTAAAGGTGCGTATTCCTGCTGATCCTGTATGGCATGACCGACTTCATGGGCTGCAATTGCCGCAGCGGCTACGGAGTGACCATGGAAATTTGCAGTTGACAGCCTTACTGTTTTAGAACGCGGATCATAATGGTCTGTTAAATGACCTCTTACTTCCTCAACACTTACATGGAATAATCCATTCGAGTCCAGAATTCGTCTTGCAACCTCCGCACCTCTCATATGTGATGAGGCTGGGACTTTTGAAAATTTTGTATATGAGCCCTTCACTCTCATTTGCGCCCATAGCGGAATCAAAATAATGATAGCAAAGTATATAAGGTACCCACCCATTGCTATCCCTCCTTATTCAGCTTTTCTCAGATGCAACATCTAATATGTTGGTAGAACAAATAAGCCCACTCCTCAAAATAAGTAAAGCTTATTATATTATTGTATTTTTGCTGAAAGATGGCGTCAATCTTTTTGCCTTCTGGAAAGGGATTTCTCCTTTTCCTTATCTCCCTTATATTTTCTCCAGCCAACGTAGGATAATGTAAGAATAATGATGCTTCCTGTTGAAATGATCACCCACCATAAGGAAGGATCTGCTTCGTCTTCAGTCATTTCATCAAATAATAGCTGTAAATCTGCCTCTAATGCTTCGAGCTCCATTTGGCTGGCTGATTCCGTTAATACTTGAGGACGATATTTATCAATAAAATCGATTTTTGCATCTAATCTTTGTATCTGTTCTCTATCCACATTGATTTTTATACTGGGATAAATCATGTCATACAATGATAAAAATGAATTCAATGTACTATGAAATTGCTGTTTATCACCAGTGTAAGCAGCTTCCTTTACCTCTGAAAAAACAGTCATAATGGGTGATTCCATTTCAGTCCATAACGGTTGATATGGTGAAGTAATAGCATCCATAACAAGCCTGAACTTCGTTACGCGGTTAATTTTCTCATCATGATTCATTGTAGCGTTGGCAGTAGCCTGTACAGCCTCATCATGAGAAATCGTTAAGATCCTCAACTCATCCGCAGTAAATGAGATTTCTTTTCCCGTTACTGAAACAAATTGTTCTGAGAAATAATCTAGAAGCTTTTTGGCATCTTCATACCGATGAAGCTTAACCATCTGCAATGCTTCATCCGATAATTGATCCAATCTATCTACAGGTGAGGTTTCGTTTGCGATAACTGATATAGGCAATAATAGAAAACATATAATGACTGTAACAATAAACCTAGCTTTCATTCTTGTCCCCCCTCAAATTACTATTAAATATCTATGAGAGATGGGACAAGGTTATACCTATTCAATAAGAATTCAATTTTAAGGTAAATCGATTTTTTCTTAATGTAAAAAAAGCAGTAACGCCTATAGAGAACAAGCTCAGCCAAAATGTAAAATAACCAATTTGTGGCGTATATAAGTCTAAAATAGGGTAACGAGGAAGCATAAAAAACACATAATCTATTACATCATTATGTAATGTCCAAATACTTGTAACAACTAAATGCCAAATTTTAATACGATAAAATGGAGCATACAGCACACCTTGAACAGCCATGGCACCATGAGAAAGTATTAGCATGAGGGCAACTAAATCCAATTCTCCTGTTACATTAAAAACTAGCAAATTCATCACTACAGCCCATACTCCATATTTAATGAGTGTTACAATAGCCAATGCTTCAAAAAGGGGCCAGTTTTTCCCAAGCAAAAAGGCAATCAATACGAAAACAAAAAACAAACTAGCTGTTGGACTGTCTGGAACAAAAGGCAAGAAAATGGGCGGTGTCTCAACGAGTTGCCACTTATACCAAATATACCCGTAAATGGTCCCTGCTATATTCACGATTAATAACAGCCATAGTACGGCTCGGTGAGCAAGGATAGGATAAATCCACTTCATGAAGATCCTCTTTTCTATTTTAATTATCTATATTGATTATTTTACCATAGAGATTTTATTATAGCCGGCTAGAAAGTTTTTTTATGCTTTTGAGCATAAAAAAAAAGCTGACGCGAAATCGTCAGCTTTTTTTATTTATTTACTTGTTAAACCTGAAATATATTCAGCAAGTACTTGTAATTCTTCATCCGTACCTTTGAACATACCAGGAGGCATGCTGCCAACACCATTTTTCGCAATCTCTGAAACTTCTTCTGGAGTTAATCCAGTGTCGATAAGAGCAGGTGAACCTGCACCACCGGTAAGTTCAGCTCCGTGACATGACAAGCAATTGTTTGATTCCAGAAGTTTATAGCCTTCTGCTTCAGTATCAATATCAACTTCTGCTACGATTTTCCCTTGGTTTGCAGCAGCTTCCCAGTCATGATAAGCTACAGACTGCCAAGTTAGGAATGTAATACCTGCAATAGCTAAAAGCATAAATCCAGTTGCTAATGGTCGTTTAGATGGTCTGCGTTCAGGACCACGGTCAATAAATGGTGCTAACAGTAAAGCCCCAAATGCTAGACCTGGAATAATAAACGCACCTACTGCATTGTATGGTCCAGATGCATAAGTATACTTAAGCAATTGGTATAAGAATAAGAAATACCAGTCTGGAAGCGGAATATAAGCTGTATCACTCGGATCAGCTATTTTTTCTAACGGTGGTTCATGTGCAATTGTTAAACATAAAAATCCGATTAAGAAAACAGCACCAACCATCCATTCCTTTAATAGGAAGTTCGGCCAGAACGCCTCTGTTTTTCCAGGGTATTCCGAGTAATCTTTCGGAATATTCGGTTTACGTTCAGCAGGAACACGAGAGTCACCTACGAATTTCATACCTTTACCACGATGCATTGGGCGATTCCCCCTCCTTTTTCAAAATTATCGTAATCGTATTTTTACAATGGACCTGAAATACCTTGTTTACGAATCATTACAAAGTGTGCTGCCATTAACCCGAATAAGGCTGCAGGCAAGAAGAATACGTGAATCGCGAAGAAGCGGGTAATCGTTTGAGCACCGACAATTTCCGGATCTCCTGCAATTAGCGTTTTTAATTGCATACCAATAAGTGGAGTTGATTCAATAATTTGCATTGTAACTTTTGTTGCAAATAATGCTTTCATATCCCAAGGCAATAAATAGCCAGTTAATCCAAGTGCTAGCATAACGAAGAAAATAAGTACTCCAACAACCCAGTTTAACTCACGCGGCTTCTTATAAGCACCTTGGAAGAAAACACGAAGCGTATGTAAGAACATCATTACAATGACTAGGCTTGCTCCCCAGTGATGCATTCCACGGACAATTTGTCCAAAAGCAACATGGTTTTGCAAGTAATATACAGATTCCCATGCATTTTTGATATCTGGAACATAATACATCGTTAAGAACATTCCAGACAAGATTTGGATAACAGTAACGAAGAACGTTAAACCGCCAAAGCAGTAAACGAATGCAGAAAAATGGTGTGCCGGGTTTACGTGCTCAGGCACTTCATGGTCCGCGATGTCGCGCCATAAAGGCGTAATATCTAAACGTTCATCTACCCAATCATAAATTTTGTTTAACAATGATTACGCCCCCTTTTTCGGCTCAGCTTTTCCTAAGTATAGGAAACCGTCTTTTTCAATGTAAGGATATACGTCAAGCGATGCAAATGGCGGAGTTCCAGGAACGTTCGTACCATCCTTTGTATAAAGACCGCCATGACATGGACAGTAGAAATGATTCGGATTAGACTTGTCAGTATCCCAGTCAACTACACACCCCAAATGTTTACATACAGGCGATAAAGCAACAATTTCATCTTTTTCGTCTTTGTAAACCCATGCTGTACCAGATACGTCTGAAGTATACCAAGCATCCTGCTGTTCAAATGTAAAGTCAACCCGAGTTGGAACCTCGGTAATTTCAGCAACTTTTTGTTTAGTTGGAATGAAATCACTTTCAGCTTTCGCTTGCAATACTGGGTCAATCGCAAAACGAACCATAGGCATTAACATACCTGCAGCCATGAAACCGCCTACACCAGTTAGAGTATAACTAAGGAATTGACGTCTAGATACACGATTTTTGCTCATACTTTTCCCCCCTCTATTATGAAGTTAAGTCCAACGGACATAGTTCAACACAATATAAAACTAGGACATAATCATGATATATCAATCTCCATTGAAGGTCAATATAATCCTTTGGTAAAAACATGTAGACTCTGTGACATATTCTAATTATTTTAAATTTAATTACATATTTTATATAAATAAGAGCATAATTATTAACCAAAATTCCCCTACTCATTCAGACATTCCTTGATTATTAATTACATTCAATTGAATATTTACATATTCCTAGGATTATTCAGCGTTTTGCCATTTTTGCATAAACAGATTTAATAGCTGTTTTACTTGATCCTCAAGTATTGTATTTCGATTCCGCTCATCCATATGCTCAAGTGGAATCGATGGCAGCCAAATTAAACTTCCATCGAGTTGATCTTCCATTGACTTCCAGCTGCTGTCAGAGGTGACATGAAAAACATGCTTAAAACCATTAGCAAACAATTCATTCTCCCAAAACTTTATATCTCCACTAAGCTTGTCCGCTGATGCTGATTTAAGATAAGAATATCCTGGCAGCATCATAACCCTGCCCCTAAACTGTCTTTCTAGCTGAACACTAAGTAAAGAAATAAACTCACTCATCGAAGCTGATTGTTTCATATCATTGCCGAGGGAGACAGGAAGCAACGGGATTACTGCCGTATCCACATACTCCTTTGACTGAAGAAACTTATCAATATCCTGGGAAATCCACTTCATCCAACTCACTCCATATTTCTAATTTTTCCTATTTATCTTATCACTAATACGAATATTCGACAAAAGTTAAAAGCGGAAGCGCCTTGACCACCCCCGACAAGCACAAGCCCAGCCTCCCGGAAAGGTTGAACTTTACCTTTCTGGGAGGCTGGGCTTGTGACCTCGAGGTCGACAAAAACGCGACGTCCTCCCAAAAGCTCACTTTTGGTCGTACGATGTATTGCTGACGAAGCGTTCCTTGTCCTGTCGCATTGTCGACACTAGTACGTCCTGTACATCGGGGGTAGGCGCTAGAGCTAGAAAAAATAAAAGCCTGCTAATCATAGCAAGCAATCATTAAGGCTTTAATTTTCTTAGTTCTTCAGTTAATTGGATGAAAGCTGATTCGTCTTGATTATCCAAAGCCTCATCAATTTTTTTAAGAAGGCTCTCTCTTTGGAATTTCTTTATGCTGTCGCAAAGGAACTTTTCAGCAACCATTTTATCCTTTTCACTAATTTCCATTTTATTCGGTAAAAATGGATTCTCCTCCAAAACAGCCGCATATTGATGGGCTTTATTGGATGCGTGAAAATTTAACTGGATAAAGATATCCTCCTCACGATTAAGCCGTATGTCGTGAAAAGATTTCTCTGCATCAGTCGTCATGACATTTTCCTTGTAGAATCGAAACGGGACTTCGTCAACACAATGAGTTGACATGATTAATCCTTTCGGACAATACTGTGCATGCTCAACAAAATGAACTTTTTCCATTAACTGATCGTGGCTCATTAAATAGTTAAGAATCCATACACATTCCCGTCTCTTTAATTGATAATGGTTTAGAAACCAGCGAATAAAATCTTTTTTCTCGTTGACAGATACAGGGGCTGACATATTCGATTCCCTCCTCTGCTATTACAAAATTAATAAGCCTATTTCATTTTAATCATTGTTCCAAAAGTCTTTGTAATATTTCCTGATATTCAATGATGCCTGGTTCAATTTTCACTAATTTACTAAAAACTTCGGCAGCCTCAGTGCTTTTTCCTTCCTCAATTAAAAAATTTCCGTAATCTATTAGAAAATCCGGCTCTTCCTTAAAGAAAGTATATGCACGATTGTATTTGTTTAATGCCAATGAATATTCTTCAAGCTGGTGATGGGCTAAGGCTGAATCCCAAATAAGTTGCGGCTCCTCTTCCTCAAAATCACTTAACAATTCCGTAATTTCCAAAACATCCTTATATCTTTCCTGCCTTAGAAAAAACTTTGTTAAACTGGCCCCTGCTTCAATATATTCTGGGTCAAGTGCAAGCGCCTCTCTTAATAAATTTTCCGCTTCCTGTTCCTTGCCTACCTTTAGCGCAAGTTTACCGCCATATAAATAAAGCTCTTTATTATATTCGTCATATTGAATTCCCATCTTAATCGCATTAAAGCTGTTTTCTAATTCCTCTTCACGCTCGTAAGCCTTGGAAAGATTGATATATAATGAATGATATTCGGGATCAAGCTCCTTTAATTCATTAAACTTTTCGATTGCTGTTCTATTATATCCTGCCTGCAATGCTGTAAATGCATAGCTAAACAGCGTATTAATTTCAAGTTTATCCTCCATTGCTTTTTCATAGTATGGCAAAGCCTCCTCGAATGCTCCTCCCACGCTGAGAACCTCAGCCAGCCTTTGATTAACATTCACGCCCGCGATGATTTCATCCGTTTTAAGGACTTGTCCATAGATTTTCGCAGCCTCGAGAAACCTGCCTTGTTCTGCGTAAAGCTCTCCAAGTGCAAAATCAACAATAACCTCTTTAGGTAAGATCTTTTTTGCTTTTAACAGCTTTTGTTCACTCACCTCATATAAACCTTCCATTTGATAAAGGTCTGCAAGCAGCAATAACGATTGCGGGAAACTTGGATCTTCCTCTTGTACTTTTTCAAGAACAAGGATTGCTTCATCCTCTTCCCCGAGGTCAATATGGGTTTCTGCTAAAAGGACAAGCAGTTCTCCCTCTTCCGGATAAGATTCAAGCAGTCTTTCAAATAGTTTTTTTGCTTCTTCCAGAAATCCGTAGTGCAGCAATTCCTCACCTAGAACAAATCTTTCTTCATGTGACCCATTTAATAAAATGCTTTGATAATGGATCAATGCTTCTTCATGTTGACCGCTTTCAAGCAACTTAATAATCTCACTAATTTTTTCCATATCTAAATTCCTTTCATGTCTAAACGTCAATCCTAAAAAAAGATGGTGTCTTTATTTTAACATGCTTGCCATATCCTGGCCTAAAAACTACATTACTGCCGGAACGGACCACATCTCCATTTTGAACTGTAATAACTAACTTTTCTCTATGATAATGAAACAATTGCGATTCTTCAATTTTTCGGATTTCTCTGCTTTTCAAATAAAAATTATAAGACAATTCACACCCTTGGTAAATGCCTCCCTTGAACGGATATATCCCAATCTTAGATAGAATGGCTTTTGGAATTGGCTGATCTTCTGTTAATTCATCTTCCACAAACGGTATCTTCTCTTCATTCATGAGCCTATTCCATTCATTTGCATCCTGTTTATTGGCATTCATAAATATGGGTATTAGGGGGCTGTTATATGGAAACATAGCCTCCCGAAGCCATCCCCATGGCAAATCGTACAGCTCGTCCATTTGATATATATCCACAAAAATAGCAGGAACTTTTTCTTGCTTGCATTTTCTTAAAAAGGATTGGGTTAATAAACGGATAGGAACCCGAACACCTATAATATAATCAATGGGGCTATTTAGCAGCTGAACTTTCAAACGGTTTATCGCGTTTGATAACTCATATTCATACTTTATAGTTGCCATTGTTAAGAAAGCTGTGCAACCCTTTAAGATAAATTCTTCAATATAATATTTTTTCATCTCTAGAAAAGGCTTATCAAACGGAAAATCTTTTTTATACAGGATAGAAGTGGGGGTCATAATAAATGGTTCTGCATTCATTTTTGTATACTTATACCTTTTAAAGTCCTGTTTAATTGACAAAATAGATCCGTTATCAATTAGAAGTGAGGCTTTTGTTAACTTCTGGTCCCTTAGGATATTGGCGTATTCAATGATATATGTCATAAAACCACCCTTTTTACGGTCTTATGACAAGCTATGAAAAATATTTTTATTTATGATTATTTATTAAGAAGTTATTATCAATTTAATATATGTAACAAAACAAAAAGAGGCTGATAGGCAGCCTCCTATAAATATAGGTTAATTACTAAGACTTTCTAAATGTGTAAAAAAGGAAGGATAGGAAATATAAATTGATTCTTCATTTTCGAGCTGCACGTCTTCCTTACAAATAGCTGCGGCTATGGCAAGCATCATTCCAATTCTATGATCGCCATAACTTGAAACGATTCCACCGTTCAATTGAGAGTTTCCTTTAATAATCATTCCATCCTCAGTTGCTTCAATGTTTGCACCAAGCTTTGTAAGCTCATTTACTACCGTATCTATTCGGTTTGTCTCTTTAACCTTTAATTCCTCAGCATCTTTAATAACAGTTTCACCCTCAGCTTGCGATGCTAAAAGAGCGATAACTGGTATTTCATCAATTAATCTAGGGATTAAGTCGCCTTCAATCGTTATTCCCTTAAGATTGGATGTTTTAATTGTTATATCTCCACATGGTTCAAAGGTATCGTCCTCATATGGAACTATGGTCATATCAGCGCCCATTGCCTTCATCACATCAATAATTCCCGTTCTTGTCGGATTTAAGCCAACATTTTTTAATGTTATGCAGCTATTAGGTATGATAGCTCCTGCAACAAGGAAGAAAGCTGCAGATGAAATATCGCCTGGAACATGAATAGAAGTTCCTGTCAGCTTCTGACCACCCTTTATGCGAACTGTACGTTCATCTGCTTCGATTATACCTCCGAATTTTCTTATCATTCTCTCAGTATGATCCCTAGTTTTCGCTGGCTCAATAATGGTTGTAGTCCCATTAGCTTGTAATCCCGCAAACAATAGGGAAGACTTTACTTGAGCACTTGCAACAGGTAATGAATACTCTATTGGTTTTAAAGACCCGCCAGATATAGATATAGGTGTATATTCACCATTCTTTCTTCCTTGTATGGCTGCACCCATCGTTTGTAAAGGCTTTGTCACCCTTGTCATCGGTCTTTTTCCGATAGATTCGTCTCCAACTAATACGGAATGAAATGGGCGTCCAGCAAGGATTCCTAACAGTAAACGAATAGTTGTTCCTGAATTTCCAACATCTAATATTTCAGAAGGTTCCTTTAGCCCATCAATGCCGTTTCCCTCAATAATCACTTTATCTTCTAGCTGCTGAATAGGTATGCCTAATTTCTTAAAGCAGGCGATTGTACTTAAACAATCCTCCCCCAACAAAAAGTTGGTAACAGTCGTTTTTCCTTCTGCAATAGCCCCAAACATGATGGATCGGTGAGAGATTGATTTATCACCTGGAATATTGATTGTACCCCTTAATGAAGGGATATTGGTCTTTAATTTAATTGGCTTCAAAAAAAACACCCCTTATTAACATGCTTTTTTCTTCCATTTCTTCGTAACAAACTTAAATTCCTACAGAGGTTTCAAAATTAGTGTAATTATGAATACAAATCTCAGCACGTGCACGATCTTCTTCTGTTTGAAAACTAATAACTAGAATTCCATTAATATCCACTCGAGTTTCTAGGATTCGAATATTCGTAATGCTTATCTCCTCTTTTGCTAAATATCCTGTAATCTCAGAAATTACACCTGGATAGTCAGGGATATCAACAAAAAGATCGTAAAAGGATGGGATGGCTCCTTTTTCTTTTTGCGGCAATTCATCACGAAATTGCTTAGCACGATGAAAATAATGATAAATCTCATGTTCATTTTCTTCGGAAAGCATGTTAGAGACTTTCTGCATTTCTTTTTGCCAATCATCAAGAAGATGTAACATAACCTCTTTATTATGTAGTAAGATGTCTTTCCACATTTCAGGGTTACTAGATGCAATTCTTGTTACATCACGAAAGCCTCCTGCTGCCAAACTCGGTACAAGCTTCTGCTTTGCACTTGTTTTCTCAGCCTGATGAACGAGAGAAGCTGCGATAATATGAGGAAAATGGCTGATAACTCCTGTCAAATAATCATGTTCCTGTGGGGATAGAGTAATAAATCTTGCTTTTGTCCCAGAAAGCCAATCTTGCAGTTCCTGCAGTCTATCGTTTGCAATGTGATCTTCAGGAGTAAAAATATAAAAGGCGTTTTCAAAAAGGATCGATTTCGCAGCAGTTACACCGCTTTTATGTGACCCAGCCATCGGATGCCCGCCAATAAAAGTGATTCCTCTTTTCTTAAAAGCATCTGCCAATTGAACGATTTCCTTTTTCGTACTGCCAGCATCCGAAATAATAACTTGATTTTTTAAAGGAACATTTTCTAAAACTTTAAAAATCTGTTCAGTTACTTTCACTGGAGTAGCAATTAAAATTAGGTCAGCATGTTCAGCGCCTTCTTCAATTGATACGGCTATTTCATCGATAACTCCAAGCATCCTTCCAAGCTTCGACTGCTCTTCATTGATATCGAATCCAATGACAACTGCGTCCTTGTGAGTCTTTTTAATGCATAATGCCAATGATCCCCCGATTAATCCTAAACCTATAATAAATACACGGCCTTTCAAGCGGCTCACCACCTTTATGATTGAAATTAGTGGGAAAATAGGTTCAGAGGCCATAGCAGCCTCTGATTTCTAATAAAAAATAGTTTTCTTAAGAAACGATTGACTTTTCAGCTAATAGTTCGGACATGATGTTAATTACACCTTCGTTTTGTTCCTTTGAACCAACTGTCACCCTCACACAAGTAGGGAAGCCTAGCGCCTTGCCTGAACGGACGATAAAACCTCTTTCGAGTAAATATTGAAACACTTCATTTCCGTCCTTGTTAAAATCAATTAATATAAAGTTTGCTTGTGAAGGGTAATAGCTTAAACCATTCTCCTCACAAAATGTATAGAATTGTTCCAGACCTTCACGGTTTTTTTGTTTACAAAAATTAACATACTCTTTGTCTTCAAGAGCTGCTATTGCTGCGGCCTGGGCTATTGTATTGACATTAAATGGTTCCCTAGCTGGTTCTAATGTTTTAATGATTTCAGATTGGCTGATTCCAAATCCAACACGGAGGCTTGCTAAGCCATAAACTTTTGAGAATGTACGCAAAACGATAATATTAGGAAAACGATCCAGTAAATTTACAGAACTGTTATAGTCCTCAGCAACAGCATAGTCAAAGTAAGCCTCATCAATCACTACTAGAATATCATTAGGGACTTTCTCTAAGAAAGAAATTAAACGATCTTCACTTATATAAGTGCCTGTCGGATTATTTGGGTTACAAACCCACACTACTGAAGTTAACTCACCAATAGCCTCAAGCATTCCATCAAGATCATGTTCCCCGTTTATTTGTGGAATTTCCTTAACCTCTGCTCCATCAATGATGGCGTTATGTTTATACTGCGAAAAGGTTTGTGAAGCCATTACTGTATTTGTGCCTGGTTTTAAAAGAGCCCTTGAGATAATTTGGATGAGGTTATCAGCCCCATTGCCAAAAATAAATTGTGACGGGCTTAAACCGAAATAGCTAGCAATCGTTTCTCTTAAATTGGTAGCATTCCCATCTGGATATAAAGGAAATGAAACAGATGAACTTTTGATAGCTGCAATCACATTTTCGGAGCATCCAAAAGGATTTTCATTGGATGCCAGTTTAACAATTTTCTCTAAACCATATTGTCTTTTTACTTCATCGATTGGTTTCCCGGGTTGATATGGGGATAATTGAAGCAACTGCTCTTTCCATTTCATAATGACTCACCTTTTCTTTTCAATGTCGTAATTAATCAGTGTGAAATTGATTAGTGTTAGAACTTGTCAGCAGTATTTAAATCAGGTCTTAGCTTAATTGCATTTCCTAAGTATATGTGACTAATATCTTGTTGCGAAATATTTGTGTTCACATGCATCATTACACGAATACATCTTTCTAATGAGGATTCTACTGGAATTTCCCTCATACACATAACAGGAACATACTTCCAGCCATCAATTAATCTCATCGCTCTTGCAGGGAATACTGCTGTGATATCCTCTGTCACTGAAATGAAGACAGATGCAACCGTTTCAGCATCGATCGAATTTTCCTCAATCATCTTCCTCAGCAAAATCTCAGTTGCCTCAATTATTTCCATTTCATTATTTTCATTTACCGTAGTAGCCCCTCTAACTCCACGTATCACATGCAACCCTCCCTTATTGTTGAAAATATTCTAGCTGCTTAACCAATTGCGCTTCTGAAACCTCACATAATCCGGGATTACCGATTTCCTTTAATAGAACAAAGTTTACTTTTTGGCCGATGGACTTTTTATCTTGTTTCATACGCTCAATTAAATGTTGAGCCGTTAATGCTTTAGGGATTTCGGTCTCATAGCCAAGACGAGTGAGCCAATTTCTTAATGGTTCAATATCAAAGGGAAGACCTGTCATGTTTTTGCTTAATTGCAAGGCAAACAGCATACCGATCAATATAGATTCCCCATGCGTCCATTTACCGTAGCCCATTTCAGCTTCAATAGCATGGCCAAGCGTATGGCCAAAATTTAAGTAAGCACGGATTCCGGACTCTTTCTCATCCTTTGAAACAAAATAGTTCTTAATTTCAATCCCCTTAACTAAGGCATATTGCAAACTCTTCCCGTCAAATTCCTCTAGGGAATTCACATGGTTTAACAGCCATTCATAAAAGGATGGATCATGAATTAAACTATGCTTGATAACTTCGGCAAACCCTGATCGTCTTTCATTTAGTGGAAGAGATCGCAGAAAATGCAAATCATAGAATACAGCTTCCGGCTGATAAAAAGCGCCGATCATATTTTTTCCCAATGGATGATTAATAGCCACTTTACCGCCTACAGCGCTATCATGTGCTAAGATTGTTGTTGGCACTTGGAGAAAAGGGATTCCCCGCATGAATGTAGATGCTACAAATCCGCCTAGATCTCCAATTGCTCCACCGCCAAATGCAATCAATAACGATTTCCTATCCAGCCTCTTTTCCAAAGCAAAACTTAGTGACTGATAATATACATCAAAGGTTTTCGCTTTTTCTCCGCTTGGAACGATGCAGAATTCCACTTTAAAATTTGATAAGGCAGATTTCATGCTATCTAAATAAAGCTCTGCAACTGTTTCATCAGTCATGACCATAATCGTTGTTAAAGAAGGGAATTTTTCTTGAATAAATGAACTGACTTGATTGATAACCCCTGGGCTAACATAAACAGGATATGTTTTCGAATTTGTTTCAATGGTTACGGTGTCCATTAGAAATCCCTCGCAAACTCTCTTTGCCCATCAATAATTTCCTTTAGTGTTTCAAACCGGTCTGAGTAATATTGATCTACGATTGCAGCTGCTAATTCCCAAGCTATAACATTCTCTGCCACAACTGCTGCGGCAGGAACCGCACAGCTATCTGATCTCTCAATGCTTGCTGAAAATGGCTCCTTTGTTTCAATATCAACACTTTGAAGCGGCTTATATAAGGTAGGAATTGGCTTCATAACGCCTCTTACTACAATTGGCATGCCCGTTGACATTCCGCCTTCTAAACCGCCTAATCGATTCGATTTACGGTAGTAGCCTTGTTCCTGGCTCCATGCAATTTCATCATGAACCTCACTGCCAGGCTTGCTTGCAGCTTCAAAGCCGATGCCAATCTCTACACCTTTAAAGGCATTGATGCTCATAATCCCGCTAGCTAATTTAGCATCTAGCTTCCGATCATAATGAACATAGCTGCCGACTCCAGGAGGCATACCTTCAACAATCACTTCAACAATGCCGCCAATAGAATCACCCTGCTCTTTTGCATCATCAATAGCCTTCATCATTTCCTGTTCAGCATTCTGATCAATACAGCGAACTGGTGAGGCTTCTGAAATCTCCTTTAGCTTTTCAAGCGTTTCATATTCTCTAACTGCAGACCTGACTCCGCCAATTTCTATCACATGAGAAGCGATATTAATTCCAAGTTCAGCCAATAGTTTTTTAGCTACTGCCCCTGCTGCCACTCTTACTGTTGTTTCTCTAGCTGAAGAACGTTCAAGTACATTTCTCATATCTCTGTGTCCATATTTAAGAGCGCCGTTCAAATCAGCATGCCCAGGGCGGGGGCGAGTAATTTTTCTTTTTATTTCGTCTTCTTCTTCTGGAGCAATTGGCTCTTGCCCCATAATTTTCGTCCAATGCTTCCAATCATTATTTTCAACAACTAATGCAACTGGGGATCCTAAAGTGTAACCATGCCTGACTCCCCCAGTAATTTGTACTGTATCCTTTTCAATTTGCATTCTTCTGCCTCGGCCATGTCCTTTTTGACGTCTAGCCAATTCTAAATTTATATCAGAAGCAAGCAAAGGCAATCCCGCTGGCAGCCCCTCAATAATAGCGGTAAGCTGCGGGCCATGTGATTCACCTGAAGTTAAATATCTCAAAGCTCTTTCCCCCTTCAACTCATTAAAGAATTATGTATCAATATAACATATCGGCAAAAATATGAATAGTAAAAATAGAAAATTCATTTAATTTTTTGTAAAAAAACAATAATTAAGCGGATATAGCTTCTATTCTCTAAATGCGTTCAAATTTAACACGAAAAATATTTACTTCAAAAAAGAAAGAAGCCTGTATCGATACAGACTCCTTATCTTTATTTTTTTCTATAGAAAAAAGTATCCTCCGTTTCAAAATCATATTTATTCGGATTAAATATTTGCTCTGTGCTGCCTACAAAAAAGATGCCATCTGTTTTTAAAGCATGGCTAAATTTATAATAGAGCTCATCCTTCGCCTCTTCTGTAAAATAGATAAGGACATTTCGGCAAACAATGAGATCAAAAGGTCCGCTAAATGGATCTGACAGCAGATTTTGCTTTCTAAAGGTTACGGTTTTTTTAATGTCATCTGACACCTTATAAAAGCTTCCTTCCTTAACAAAGTATTTCTTCTTCATTTCCGCAGGGACTTCGTTCAATGATCTTTCAGGATATGTACCAATCTTTGCTCTTGCAATGACATTTTCATCAATATCTGTTGCCAATATTTGCACTTGGGATAATGGCATGAAATTTGACATTATCATAGCTAACGTATATGGCTCTTCACCAGTTGAGCAAGCAGCACTCCATATTTTTAATCGCCTGTTATTTGCCAGCAATTTAGGAAGTATTTTTTTCTCTAGCACCTCCCACCTTTTTGAATTTCTGTAAAACTCAGAAACGTTAATGGTCATTCGGTCCAAAAATTCATTTAATAGCACACCATCTTTTCTAATTGCCTCAAAAAAATCTTGAAAAGTCTTGAATCCCTTCTTTTCATAAAGAGATAGAAGTCGCCTTTTCATTTGTGCTTCTTTATATAAAGAGAGATCAATTCCTGTTTTTTTCTTTATATTTACAATAAAACTCTGATAATCACTAGACATTGCCCTTCTCCCCTAGTTCATTCTATTCACCACATAAGTATAGCTGAAATTTTGACAAAAAGGACCAAAATTTGTTACAAAAACCTTTCATTAACAAAAAAAAGCACCCGCAATCCATTGCGAGTACTCTTTCCATTTAGTTAATCCATTCATTCATTAGCTTTGAATATTCAACAAGCTCAGCTTGGTTAAAGAATAAGCCGATTTCACGTTCTGCACTTGCAGGTGAATCAGAACCATGAATAATATTTTTTCCTACAGTAGCTGCGAAATCACCACGGATCGTGCCTGGTGCTGCATCTTTCGGATTCGTTGCTCCCATCATTTGACGAGCTGTTGCAATTACATTTTCACCTTCCCAAACCATTGCGAAAACAGGGCCTGAAGTGATGAAATCTACTAATTCGCCGAAGAAAGGGCGCTCTTTGTGCTCGCCATAATGCTGCTCAGCAAGTTCCTTTGAAATGCTCATAAGCTTACCGCCAACAAGCTGAAAACCCTTCTTTTCGAAGCGAGCTACAATCTCACCAATTAAATTACGCTGAACGCCGTCAGGCTTAACCATTAAAAATGTTTTTTCCATGAATTTCAACTCCTAAAGCTATGTATAGTGAATTATCCTATTACGGTAATCCACGAAAATATTAACATTGTTTTGAAGATAATACAAGTTCATTAAAAAGACATTGAACCTAATTGTGATTAAAAACTTCTTTTGCCAATTACTTTCGCAATATCGATTAATGTCTTCTTTGCACGATTTTGCGGGAGTTCCTTTAATATATCCAGTGCCTTGTTTAAATATAAATCACTGACCTGCAGAGATCTTTCGATGGCGCCAGAGCTCTTAATCAGCGAAATGATTCTTTCAATATCACTCCGTTCTGTCGTCTCTCGAACTTGAATAATCTCTTTTCGGATTTCTTCATCCTCCATGGCAAACAAAACCGGCAAAGTAATATTGCCTTGGTGAAGGTCATCTCCAGCAGGTTTCCCCAGGTCTTTTTCCGTGCCTGTAAAATCAAGGACATCATCAATAATCTGATAGGACATTCCGACATAATATCCAAAGCGATAAAGCATTTTATGAATCTTTTCATCAACGTCAGCTGCAATTGCACCAAGCTGACAGCTGACAGCTATAAGAATCGCTGTTTTCCGTTTAATTCTTCGGAAGTAATCACGAATATTTTGTTCGAAATTATATTTATCCTGAATCTGTTCAATTTCCCCAATACAGAGTTCTACCAAAGTGTTAGACAAAATCTGGTGAGTAAATGGTTTCTCAATTTCTGTAATCAGTTCCAAAGAACGAGCAAAAATATAATCTCCTGTATACATGGCGACTTTATTGTCCCATTTGGCCTTAATAGTCGGCTTTCCCCTTCTTAATTCTGCGTCATCAATGACATCATCATGAACGAGAGAAGCCATGTGAATTAACTCAAGCGCAACTGCCACATTTTTTATTTTATTTATGTCATAGGCACCAAACTTGCCAGCAAGCAAAACAAAAACAGGGCGGATTCTTTTTCCCCCGGCTTTTAATAAATGCAAGGATGCTTTGTGTAATAAAGGAGACTCCGCTTGAACTGTTTCTTCGAGAGTTTGCTCTATATTTTTTAAATCTGAATTTAGAAATGAATACATCATTTTTAATTTCATTTCTCATACTCACCCAGCTTAAAATCCTGTCTGCAGCTTCCATACATTTAGAGGACGTTCAATTTGTCAAGCTAGCAGCTCAACATTGATCCATCCGAATATCAATTTCGATGAAAAACGCATTCAGAAAAAAGTTTTATTTTTCTTTACTTCCAATGTGCACCGCTGCAACCCCGCCGCTGTAAGGTTTATAAGTAACTTTTACAAACCCAGCTTCTTCGAACATGTTAGCAAGTTCCTTCATACCAGGGAAGTCGCGGGCTGATTCTTGTAACCATGAATACTCTTTATAGCTCTTTGCAAATATTTTCCCGAACAAAGGCATAATAAAGCGGAAATAGAGGTAATATGCTTGTTTGAAACCAAACATAGTAGGCTGGGATGTCTCAAGGCATACAGCCAATCCACCTGGTTTAAGCACCCGGCGCATTTCCTTTAAAACTTGCAAATAATCCGGTACATTCCGGAGTCCGAAGCCAATTGTTACATAATCAAATGTATGGTCAGGGAATGGCAATTCCATTGCATTGCCATGCACAAGCTTAACATGCTTCAAATTATGCTCTTTTACCTTTTGCTCACCAATTTTCAGCATATTTTTACTGAAATCAAGCCCAACTACTTCTCCGTCTGTACCAACTGCCTCTGCCAAGCTAATAGTCCAATCAGCAGTCCCGCAGCATAGATCTAAAGCTTTGGAACCTTTTTGGACATTCATGCGCTTCATGGTGTCCTTACGCCATCTTAAATGCTGTTGAAAGCTAATGACTGAATTCATCTTATCATAGTTGTCATAAATCTTCTCAAAAACATGATGGACGCGCTCTTCTTTTGATTGTTGCATGCCTTCTAACCTTCCTCCACAAATATATTTTCCGCAGGCTGATGCTGACTAATTATCGCATTTGCTCTTTGCTTCATTGGTTCATTCAGATTTGGGAGCTTGCTCATATATTTTTCAATTAATTTCTTTGAGTTATCGAGATACCTGTCGCATGTGTGAATTAATAAATGCTGCTGGTCAGAGCTTTGCTCGGTATATTGGTTTTTAGATATTAATAAATTTTTCAGCGCTTCAAAAACGATTGATGTCTCACCTTGTAAAAATCTCATCTTCTCCATCAACAGCCTTTTCCTAAATAAAAGGTTAGAAGCAAATTCGTTCCAATTTGGATCCTCCAGTAAATCGATTACCTTTTCAAACAAAGAGGATTCAATTTTTCTAACACTCTCCATTAATATGTCAACTGCTTCAACTGCTGTTTGATATACTGAAATCTTATTTTCATTTACTTCTTTAATGCCTGTTGCGAGGGATCGAATTAAGGTGATATCCTCAAATTCTGCCAGAATTTTATAATATAAACCGCTATAGTACACACCAGCTAGTACTGTAAGCTGCCGGCTTTTTAACTGGCCGGCGTCTAATTCTTCATTTGTGACTAATTCATGTGTATCAAGCGCAATTTGAATCAGCATGGTTGTAGTAGCATAATTTCTTATCTTTTCTTCAGGAAGATCCATATGATCAAGAACTGAAACTAGGAGTAACAGCTTATCTTCATCTATATTTGGCGATTCTATGTATTTAAGTAAATAAGGGTGCCGTATCTTTTCTTCGATTTGCTCCTTAACAATTGCCATTTTCACCTTCATGTCTAGCATGCGATCACCCTTGTTTTCCTTAAGTTTTCTTCATCACTGTGATATTATCATTTTTTCGTTTTTATACATTATTACACATACCTTTATCCATAAGGCAGGACAATTATATCACAACTTAGAATACCTTAATAGGAGATTTTCCGGAAAAAACTAAAGTCTAGGATATAAAAGCCTGCAAATGTTAATTGTTATTTTTTTGCTTCGCTGTCAATCTCACCATAGGAGGTAAGGATTGTCGCGCTTCCTCTAATTTTTATAGCGGAAGTATGCTCTGTGAACTGAGCAATCATGACTTCACCTTGATCCAGTTTTTCCGAATGATGAAATCTAGTATCAGTTCCTCTTGTTAAACCTATGACATTGACACCGTCTTCCTTTGCCTTAATAACGATATAATCATTTCCATTGGGATTTTTCTTATCCATACTAACACCCTTTTAGCGATTATTTATAAGTCAATAAGAATTCACTCAATCTTAGCTTAATGGATTAAAATTTTATTAAAGATAAAACTTCAGCACGTGCTTTGTCATCTTCTGAAAAAGTTCCTCTAACAGCCGTTGTAACTGTTTTGGAACCCGGCTTTTTCACTCCGCGCATCGTCATACACATATGTTCAGCTTCTACTACAACCATTACTCCATTTGGCTCAAGCTTCTCTAAAATCGCATCCGCAACTGTAGAAGTAATTCGTTCCTGAAGCTGTGGACGTTTCGCAACTGCCTCCACTGCCCTAGCCAATTTACTTAAACCTGCAACTCGGCCATTTCTTGGAATATAGGCAACATGAGCTTTTCCGTAAAAAGGTACAAGGTGGTGCTCACAAAGTGAATAGAAAGGGATGTCCTTTACTAATACTAACTCTTCATGATCTTCGCTAAAAATGGTCTCGAAGTATTCTTTCGGATCCTGATTTAATCCTGCAAACACCTCTTCATACATTTTTGCTACTCGCTTTGGTGTATCTAATAATCCTTCACGGTTTGGATCTTCCCCGACTGCTTCTAATATTAAGCGTACGGCATCCTCTATCTGCGCACGATTTACATTCGACATCAAACTTCCCCCTCAGACAATCTTGCTTTCTTAAACTCCAATATTTCCATATTAGCATATTATTTTCGTAACAAGCAAAAAGAATAATGGTAGGGGGGAATATAAAAAAACCGCGAATGATTCGCGGTTTTTACTTTAGGCTTTGTTTAAGCACTTATATGTACTTATTTAACAGCATCTTTCAATGCTTTACCTGGTTTGAAAGCAGGGACTTTGCTTGCTGCAATTTCGATTTCTTCACCAGTTTGTGGGTTGCGGCCTTTACGAGCAGCACGCTCACGAACTTCAAAGTTTCCGAAACCAATTAATTGTACTTTATCACCGGCTTTTAAAGCATCTAGGATTGCATCAAATACTGCATCAACTGCTTTAGTAGCGTCCTTTTTAGAAAGTTCACTGCTCTCAGCAACTGCGTTAATTAGTTCTGTCTTGTTCATGGTTTCACCTCCTCCCAAAATTGAAAAGCGTAAGCGCCTTCGGAACAATCAAAGGACAATTGTTCCTGCGATGTTTAATCGCAGAAGCATTCCTTTATGTCCAGCCCCGACAAGCACAAGACGAGCCTCACGGAAAGGTGTTCTTCCCTTTCTGGGAGGATTGGCTTGTGACCTCGAGGTCGGCAAAAACGCGACATCCTGTCGCATTGCCGACACTAGTACGTCCTGTACGTCGGGGCTAGGCGCTGAAGCTAGACAGGATTAACTTAAAAGATTGACCTATTAAGCATTCTTACTTACATTTGTAAACAAAATTAGTCAATTCTAAACGTTGTAACGAATTTTTGTTTAACATGCCTCATAATAAATTAATTTAATGAACTTTTCAATCCATTTCTTCAAAAAAACCTTAATTACTAAGGGTTTAGGCGATTACAACGGTAATTCTGTTAAAAGATTATCACAATCATTTCGTGTTATCAAGAATAATCCGCGTTTTAATGGGAAAGTTTTCTTATTACATCCATTTACCTCCTAAATTTATGTTTATTTGTCATATTTAATGGGTAAAAAGAAAAAAGACCCCTAGTGGAGTCCTATAAAATGATGGCTATTAATCCGCCTGAACCTTCATTTATTATTCTTTCAAGTGTCTCTTTTAATTTATATCTTGCATTTTCAGGCATCATGGAAAGCTTTGCCTGAATCCCTTCTCTTACAATCGAGCTTAAGCTGCGGCCAAAAATATCGGAATTCCAGATAGATAATGGATCATCTTCAAAATCCTGCATTAAATAACGAACCAATTCCTCACTTTGCTTCTCAGTTCCGATAATTGGTGAAAATTCCGATTCCACATCCACTTTAATCATATGGATGGATGGAGCTACCGCCTTTAGCCTTACACCGAACCTTGATCCATGCCGTGTAATTTCAGGCTCATCAAGACTCATATCAGCTAACGAAGGGGCTGCAATGCCATATCCCGTTTGTTTCACCATTTTCAATGCATCTGAAATTTGATCAAACTCCCTTTTGGCATGGGCAAAATCTTGCATTAATTCTAATAAATGATCTTTTCCGCGAATTTCTACGCCAACAATCTCTTTCAATACTTCATCATAAAGATCGTCTGGGGCATATAAGTCAATTTCTGCAACACCTTGACCCATTTCGATGCCTGCTAGTCCCGCCCGATCAATAAATTCAAAATCACTGAATTGATGGACGACCCTATCAACATCCCTCAATCTCTTAATATCTTTTACTGTTTCTTTAACAGCATCTTGATAGCTTTCTCTTAGCCAATGGTCTTCCCGAAGTACCATTACCCAGCTTGGAAGATTTACATTGACTTCCAACACAGGGAACTCATACAGGGCCTCACGCATAACATTTAATACATCTGATTCCCTCATGCCTTCTACACTCATGGCTAGAACAGGGATATCATACTTTTCAGAAAGCTGATTTTTCAGAGCATCCGTATTTGGATGATGAGGCTGAACACTATTAATAATCATAATGAAGGGTTTTCCAACCTCTTTTAATTCATTTATTACTCTTTCCTCGGCCTCCAAATAATTGCTGCGAGGTATTTCTCCAATTGTCCCATCAGTAGTAATAACAACCCCAATGGTTGAATGCTCTTGAATGACTTTTCTAGTCCCAATTTCAGCCGCTTCGTGGAACGGAATCGGCTCTTCATACCAAGGAGTATTAATCATTCTAGGGCCATTTTCGTCCTCATACCCTTTAGCACCAGGAACCGTATACCCTACACAATCAACTAATCGAATATTAACGTCCAGGCCTTCATCCACATGGACTGAAGCTGCCTGATTGGGCACAAACTTAGGCTCTGTTGTCATAATTGTCTTTCCGGCTGCACTTTGAGGGAGTTCATCCTGGGTGCGAGCACGGTCAGCCTCATTACTCATGTTCGGCAAAACAACTAATTCCATAAATCTTTTTATAAAAGTTGATTTGCCTGTACGTACAGCTCCTACTACTCCGAAATAGATATCACCGCCAGTCCTTTCGGCAATATCTTTAAAAATATCTACCTTTTCCAAGTGATCCCCTCCCGAATCTGTGGGATAATATTTTCCTATCAATTACGTTTGGACATTATATGTTTATGATGTTGTCCTATCTCGTTATGACAGTTTTTATTAAAAATTACCCCTCTGAGATAACATTTTTCCGCATATTATGCTTTTCCATTTACATTTAATGTTAAAATTGCATTAAAAAAACCCTTCTCCTACAATATATTTTGCAAGAGAAGGGTTATGCCTATTTTGATAAAAAGATTGGATTTTTTGTTTCATTATCAATCGTATATGGCAGGGAATAAGCAGGAACAAATGCTGAATCTTTCGTAAGAATTTCCCTTACATCGTCCCCTTGCTTATATGATATCTCCTGTTTCTGCATCGCTTCATGAAGATCACTCGTGTAATCAACATAAACCTCCGCTTCACCTGTGATAACAAAAGGAAGATTTCTGCCACTATAAGGGCTCAATGCGACTGGGTTTTCTTTATAGCCAAGCTTAGTAAAGTCCAATGTAAAAACATTTCCTGCAATCTGTTCTTTATAAGGAGGATATTTTTGTGATTTTATTCTTAGCTTAATGTCCCGAATCGTTTCAGCCATCCTTAAGTCAAAAATTTTTACTGTTGGCTCTGTCTCCACATCTATTAGAATATATTGAAAAACACCACCAGATTCGTACGCATTACCAGGCGGCTCTGCCATAAAATGAGGTATTAGCTTTTTGAAATCAATTAGATATTTTTGATATATAGGGGTAGTTTCATCTTTAGTTTTAATTGGCAGAAGTCCCCCATTTGCTTCTTTATACGAATTGACAGCAGTTTGTACAGCCTTAATCTGATCTTCATAAGGAACTTTATTTTGTGCTAAATGTCCTTTTGGATACATACAACCAGCTAACAGCGGTATAAATAGCAGCAAGGAAGCCAACAGCAGCAAAACTTTTTTCATTGATATCAATCCCTTTAGTCTATGTATAATTTTTTATAAAGAACGTTATTAATCACTTGTTGGTCCGCTGAAAACGACTAAGACAATAATAATTCCTGATACGACCATTAAAAAATAGGCAATAATGGCAGTTATAACTTTTAAGATTCCACCTAATTTAAAGCGGCTTAAATAAATCATTAATAAAGAAATAAACATAAAGCCCATTGACGCAAGAGAAATCCACATTTTCATTAATGACGGGGACATGATTTCAACTCCTTTTTCCGAAATGTATTATAACATAGAGCTTGTCTGTTTGAAAAAGAAACTGCTATAAAAAAAAGATGAGTTAAAGAAAGGGGCATTTCTTTAACTCAAGCTTATACGACTAAATAACCCATACACCCTGTTCATTTCACCAGTTTGCTTCGTTGCATTGTATGCAAAAAGTGACCGGCACGCATCATCGAATGCCTATATTTAAAAAATATTAGGATTTATCATTTAAATCTAATTCAAGAACGTTTGTTAAATCCTCCATTTCGTCCTTCTTACCACGCGCCATCAAAAGATCTACTGCCTTCTTTGCATTCACACCATTAAAAAGAACGTCATAAAGAACATCGGTAATTGGCATATTCACTTCATATTTTTCCGCTAGTTGCTTGGCTGCTTTTGTTGTTCTTACACCTTCTACTACCATTCCCATATTATCGAGAACTTCTTGTAAATTATGTCCCTTACCAAGCAAATTTCCTGCCCTCCAATTTCGGGAGTGAACGCTTGTACAAGTTGCAATTAAATCTCCAATTCCCGTTAAACCAGAAAATGTAAGGGGACTAGCACCCATCTTCATCCCTAATCGGGCAATTTCTGCTAAACCTCTAGTCATTAGCGCAGCCTTCGCATTATCACCATAGCCCAATCCATCTGTAATACCCGCTGCTAGTGCAATGATATTTTTTAATGCTCCGCCAATTTCAACTCCGATAATATCAGGATTTGTATAAACACGGAAATTCTGATTAATAAATAAATCTTGAATTCTTTCAGCTGCATCCATGTTCTTAGATGAAACAGTGACAGTTGTCGGATGCCTTAAAACAACCTCTTCTGCATGACTTGGACCTGAAAGAACAACGATACTGTCCAAATTTTCAGGTGATATTTCCTGTTCAATCATTTCAGAAATACGGAGTAAAGTATCTGGCTCGATTCCCTTGCTCACATGAACAATGGTTAAAGGCTCCTTGCAAATGATGTTAATCTTGCCGACTGTTTCACGAATTGCTTTTGACGGAACAGCTAGAATAATTGTATGAACTCCCGATATAGCTTCCTCTAGATCAAAATACCCAGTAATTCCTTCAGGAAGGATTACCTCTGGTAAATATTTTTTATTCGTATGGTATTGATTAATTTCATTAATTTGCTGGAGTTTATGACCCCAAAGACGAACTTCATGGCCATTATCTGCCAGAACCATAGCCAAAGCTGTTCCCCAGCTTCCCGCTCCAACAACAGCTACTCGTTCAAACCTTTGCTCCATTTAATCACTGCCTTATAAAATTATTTGTTTAGCTCAGCGCCTGGGGCTCGCTGATTAAGTACGCCTCGTCCTGTGGCAACGTTGGTACTAATACGTCCTGAACGCTGGAAGTCTTAAGCCCCTTATCAAGCCGCTTCTGCTTTTCTGTTATTTTCTCTCTCTTGCAAATATCTTGATTGGTGTACCTTCAAAGCCAAAGGCATCCCGAATTCTATTTTCTAAGAACCGCTCATATGAAAAATGCATTAATTCAGGCTCATTTACAAATACAACAAAGGTTGGCGGCTTTACAGCAACTTGAGTTGTATAATAAATTCTTAAGCGTCTTCCTTTATCAGTTGGTGTTGGATTCATGGCAACTGCATCCATAATAACATCATTCAGGACACTCGTTTCAACACGCAATGCATGATTGTCACTTGCTGTATTGATCATAGGAATAAGAGTATGAATCCGTTTTTTTGTTTTTGCCGAAAGGAAAACGATCGGAGCATAGTCAAGAAACAGGAAATGCTCCCGAATCTTTTGTTCAAATTCCTTCATCGTTTTCTCATCTTTTTCTACAGCATCCCACTTATTAACGACAATCACTACTGCTCGTCCAGCTTCATGTGCATAGCCGGCAATTCGCTTATCTTGCTCGATAATGCCTTCTTCTCCATCTAAAACAACAAGGACTACGTCTGAACGCTCAATAGCTCTTAAAGCACGCAAGACACTATATTTTTCAGTTGTTTCATACACCTTGCCTTTTTTGCGCATACCCGCTGTATCGATGATGACATACTTATCTCCATTATAAGTAAGCTGTGAATCAATTGCATCTCTTGTCGTCCCGGCAATATTACTGACAATGACACGGTCTTCACCTAAAATAGCATTCACAAGTGATGATTTCCCAACATTAGGTCGGCCAATTAATGAAAATTTGATTACATCATCATCATAGTCTTTTTGTCCATGCTTTGGAAAATGTTTCGCAGCCTCATCAAGTAAATCACCTAACCCTAATCCATGCGAACCCGAGATAGGAAAAGGTTCTCCAAATCCGAGAGCATAAAAATCATAAATATGCTCTCGCATTTCAGGATTATCAATTTTATTAACGCCAAGAACGACAGGTTTTTTTGCCCTATAAAGAATTTTTGCCACTTCTTCATCTGCAGCCGTCACACCTTCTCTTCCGTTCGCTAAGAAAATTATGACGTCAGCCTCATCAATTGCAATTTCAGCCTGCTGGCGAATTTGCTCAAGAAATGGCTCATCTCCAATATCAATACCACCTGTGTCAATTATATTAAAATCGTGGTTTAACCATTCCGCTGAACTGTATATACGATCCCTAGTAACTCCAGGAATATCTTCGACAATAGATATACGCTCTCCAACAATTCTGTTAAATATGGTGGATTTTCCAACGTTTGGACGTCCGACAATCGCAATCACTGGCTTTGCCATGAACATCACCCTTTCTTCCTAATACATACTGAATTTGATACCTGTTTGTAAACATCTTCACTCATAGAAGTGGGAGACTTCTGCTAAATGAAGTTAAATAAACCCTTCTTACTGGTACAGAGAAGGGCCTAACTTTATAAGTTTATCAAAGCAGTACCTTACTAGCAATTAAAAACTTGGAATAACTTGCTG
Organism: Bacillus sp. DTU_2020_1000418_1_SI_GHA_SEK_038; assembly: GCF_032341175.1. NCBI lineage: Bacteria > Bacillati > Bacillota > Bacilli > Caryophanales > Bacillaceae > Bacillus > Bacillus sp. DTU_2020_1000418_1_SI_GHA_SEK_038. The sequence continues at coordinate 2,842,980 of NZ_CP135435.1, forward strand.
TTACACCATATTGAGGGTTATTGCTAAGCTAATGTACTTATTCATAATAGATCTACTATCATTCACGATAATTTTTCCTTACCTTTTTCCTTTTCAAATTGGTTAGTTTGTTTTTCAAAGAAGTCAGTCAAAAATTCAACCCCTGACCAAACTGCTAGAAAACCAGCTGAAAGTGTAATGCCATCTAAATATGCATATGAACCAATTACATGCGGAAATGAATATTTATTTAGAATATATGCATAAAGGAAGTCTCCCTGTATCGATCCCAATAGAATGATAATTAATCGGTGTACTCTATTATTATGCAGAATAATAGCTAAAGATATAATTACAAAAGCCAACATCCATTTTAGTGGGAAGATTATCCATACAGGATCAAATAATGCGAATAAATGGAAGCAAACATATGCAATCATAACAATAAATGAGCTAAGCAATACATAGGCGGCTGTCGATCTTTTAAATCTGCTGATTAACACGAATAAAGTGCCTAGCAATAGAATGCTTACATATGATATCTCATAATTGAATAGTGTAAAGGAATATGGAGAAATAATAATTAGTACTAATAGCCATAAAGATAAGCAAAACCTAAAAAAACTATCCTTTTTCAAAAAAAAGGTTGCGATGACCCAGAATATCCATGCGAACCAATAAAAAGTCAAACCTTCCATTACCCACACCTCCTGTCCTTCCCATTATGGCACTTTCAAAAGCTCTTTAATCATTTTCATTAACTCTGTTTTGCTGAATAAAATATATTTGCTAGTCCATGTTAAATAGAGGGAGGTGTTCATTAATGGGAAAAGACCGGCAAGAAAAGAAACTAAGAAAGAGCAGAAGAGTTGAATCTGACAGGGATCAAGCACTCCACTATGGAGGGGCTACAAGACTGCAAAGCCCAGAGGAAGCTAGGGATCTAAATAATAATAAACTGTAAAAACAAATGCGGAAGCGCCTTGGTCACCCCCGACAAGCACAAGATGAGCCTCACGGAAAGGTTGTACTGTACCTTTCTGGGAGGCTTGGCTTGTGACCTCGAGGGGGTAGGCGCTGCAGCAAGACGTAGAAAAAAACTCTTGCTAGGTTGTGAACTTAGCAAGAGCTTTTTGTTATTTAAAGAACATCCGCTGACTGTATTTCTTTGTATCGATGTTTCTTTCGTTTAACCAGTGATGGGTTTTTCCAGAAATGATTAATGGGGCTTGCTGCAGCTCGGTTATATTACTTGCACCGATAGCGGTCATGATCATCTTGATTTCATTATGTATGATTTGAAGCTCTTCCAATAATGCTTCCATGCCTTTATTCATGAGAATACTAAGAACAAAGCCAGCCATTCCAACTGCCTCAGCTCCAAGGGCTATTGCTTTTGCGATATCTAAGCTCGTTTGTATTCCCCCTGATCCGATAATAGATACGTCTTTTGAGGTTTCTTTTGCTTCTACAATTGAAACTGCAGTAGGAATCCCCCAGTCATTAAAAATGGAAAGCTCTCTATTTCTCCGTTCATTTTCTATTTTGGCAAAATTAGTACCGCCATACCCTCCAACATCAACAGCCGAAACACCGATTGAACGCAGCATTAAAACCGTTTCTCTGCTCATTCCAAAGCCTACTTCTTTAACGATGATAGGAACATTAGTATGCTTCACAATCGCTTCAATCCGCTGAAGTGCTGATCGAAAGTCACGGTCTCCTTCAGGCATCGTCAGTTCTTGGACAACATTTAAATGAATTTGCAGTGCATTTGCTTCAATCATGTCAATGGCGGCTTTTGCTTGGTCTACTGTAGCTTCACTGCCAAGGTTCCCAATAATAATGCCGTCTGGATATTCTTTACGTACGACTTCATAAGATTTTCTTTCTGAAGAATCCTTCAAAGCAGACATTTGTGAACCAACTGCCATCGCCATTCCCATCTCTTTTGCGGCTTTTGCCAATTCTTGATTAATTCGTAAAGTCGGTTCTCCTCCACCGCCTGTCATCCCATTTATGAAAATTGGCGAACTTAAAGAAAGTTCGCCAATTTTTACATTTAAGATTGCCTGATCTAGTGAAGTATGAGGCATACTTTGGTGAATAAAGGTAATATCATCAAAACCTGCTAGCCTTTTCTGCCCTGTAGTCAAAGCTAATTGAATATGATCCCATTTCCGTTTTGATCTAGACACCATTTATCACCATTATCATTTTAAATTCTTTAATTGATCACCAATCATTTCTCCTAGCTGAAATCCTTTTGATTCCTCTGGGAGTTCATAATCAGTAACATAATCTGGTTCTTTTTCCTGTAGTTCTTTAATGCTCAGAGACAAACGCTGTTCCTGTTCATTTACGTCCAATACTTTAACTTTAATTTCTTGGCCTTCCTTTAAAACTTCATGCGGAGTTGCAATATGTTTATGTGAAATTTGGGAAATATGAACTAGTCCTTCCACACCAGGGAAAAGTTCTACAAACGCTCCATATGACACAAGTCTTTTCACTACACCATCAAGTATACTTCCTTTTGGAGCTTTTTCAGCTATATTTGACCATGGTCCAGGCAGAGTTTCTTTAATTGATAAAGAAATTCGTCCATTTCCGCGATCAACACTTAGCACTTTTACTTGGACCTTTTGACCTTCTTTAACTACTTCAGAGGGGTTGTTCACATGCTCGTGGGAAAGCTGGGAAATATGAACTAGTCCATCTATGCCGCCAATATCAACAAAAGCGCCAAAATCGGTAATTCTTTGAACAGTTCCTTCCATTAGCTGTCCTGGCTCAAGGGAATCAAGGATTTGATTTTTTTGCTTACCCTTTTCTTCCTCGACAACAGCCCTATGAGAAAGAATTAAACGATTTTTCTCCTTTTCAAGCTCAACGATTTTAAAGGTCATTGTTTTTCCTTTGTAGTCTGAAAAATCCTCAACAAAGAAAACTTCAACTAATGAAGCAGGGATAAATCCTCTGACACCAAGATCAACGACTAAGCCGCCTTTAACAACATCCTTGATCTCCGCTTCCAATATTTCACCGTTATTAAATTTATCTTCAAGATCAGCCCATGACTTTTCAGCATCTACTTTTCGTTTTGATAGTATTAAGGCATCCTCTTCCACTTTTAAAACTTCAAGCTCTAGCTGATCTCCTTCTGAAACAGCATCACTTGCTTTCTCTACATGTAGACTTGATAATTCACTAATAGGAATAATTCCATCAAGCTTGCTATCATTGATGTTTACGATTACTTGCTTTTCTTCAACCTTTGTAACTTGGCCGGAAACCTTATCGCCAATTTCGAAATTTCTCACTTGAACTTGATTCATCTCTTCTGACATATGTATTCCTCCTTATTTGAAAGGCGGAAGCGCCTTCGCAATATCAAATTATTAATATTTATAAAATTCGCCTTTTAACTAACTTCTTATAAACAACTTCTTTTGTCAAGTAAGAAGGTTTAACTATTCTCATTTATCAGTTTGCGAATTTCACCCATAATTAATTCAGTCGTCTCCTCGGCGGAAGCTTTCTTTTCGCGCATAGGAGCCATGTCTATTGGTTTTCCATAAACAACTTTCAATCTTTTAAAAGACTTATATGGACCTATAATGGCACAGGGAACAATGGCAGCATCGGTACGAAGAGCAAAAAAACCAGCTCCCGCTAGCCCTTGACCCAACTCTCCTGTTTTACTTCTTGTCCCTTCAGGAAATAAGCCTAAAACCTTGCCTTCTTTCAAAATGGCAAGTCCTTTTCTCAGAGCTTCCCTGTCACTCATCCCCCTCTTGACTGGAAAGGCATTTAAATCGGGAAGAATCTTCCCTAAGATAGGCACTCTAAACAATTCTTCCTTTGCCATAAAGTGTACAGGCCTTGGTGCATTTATACCGACAACTGGCGGATCAAAATTATGAATATGATTGGAACAGAGCAAAACACCGCCTTCTCTAGGGAAGTGCTCTGTACCAATCACTTCAAAACGGTATATTGGTTTTAATATTCCATAAACAACTGATTTCGCAAAAGAGTATAAATTCACTATCATCCGATCCTTTCATAAGCAAGCACCATAATTCTTTCAACAACCAGATCAATTGATAATGAGGTTGTGTCAATTTCGACTGCATCTGACGCCTTTTTCAGTGGTGCAACTGCACGTTCTGAATCTAATTTATCTCTTGTAGAGATTTCTTCTTTTAATTTTTGTAAATCGGATGGAAAGCCCTTTTCGATATTTTCAGTATGTCTGCGAATCGCACGTTCATCTACAGATGCCAATAGAAAAATCTTAACCTCTGCATTGGGCAGTACATGTGTCCCTATATCTCTGCCATCCATAACGACACCGCCGTTTTCAGCAAAGCTTTTTTGCCTCGCAACCATTTCTTCTCTAACGAGTTTATGCTTTGCTGCTATCGAAACGGAATTGGTTACTTCAGCAGTCCTAATATCATTTGAAACATTTTTTCCGTCTAAAAATATGGATTGACCATTTTCACTTGGCAATAATTCAATGGTTGTTTCTTTCAAAATATTTAATAAGCCGTGCTCATCTTCTAAGTCTATTTTCTCATTAATGGCTTTGTATGTTAAAGCCCTATACATTGCCCCTGTGTCAATGTATATATATGAAAGTTTTTCAGCTACAATTTTTGCAACAGTGCTTTTTCCTGCAGCAGCAGGACCATCAATTGCAATAGAGATCTTTTTATTCATAGTGCCTCCCAAAATTTGAAATGCGGAAGCGCCTTGGTTAGCCCCGACAAGCTTAAGACGAATCCTTACAAAAGACGTTCTTTCCTTTTGAAAGGATTTAGCTTAAGACCTCGAGGGGGTAGGCGCTGAAGCTAGACAGTTATCTAACTCAAAAAAGGTATAGTCAATTTAATAAAGGTTCTCGTCTATTTTATTTTATCATATGATGGGTTAAATAACCGTATTAAACTATGAATCCCTAATTACATTTCGAAACAAAAAATAGCAGGCAAGCACCTGCTATTATTGCCCCCTGAATGTTTCAAGGAACTCCGTAAAGTTATTGTCCGTGACACCCTCATATTGTGTAAGCTGTTTGAGTTCAGGAAAAACATTAAATTTGTGAAAAAACAATTGAGTTATAAAGAGGAATAAGAATTGAATAATAACAACCTTTACTAATATTCTTTCAATCGATCTCATAGCGCTCTCCCCGCATTTTTACTATATATAAAGTATGCGAGTATTTTTTATATTTTATTCCTATCACTTACATTTCTATACCTTTTTTCTTATACGCAAGCTGGCGGTCAAAACAGAATCGAAGCAATACCTGTCTGTCAGACTGTGAAATATCGATAAATTGAAGTGAGATTAGCGATTTCCACTCATTGACTGCAACGATCCTAACAATTTTACTTTTAAGTTTTAAATAATGAATATCCCCATTTTGCATCGGAAGAACAAACCAGCTCTGGATCATCATATTTGGTGACAAAGTTCTCTTTTTGTCATTAATGATAGCAGCTCCTCCAGCACTTATATCATCTGTTACCGTTACAAAAGGGGCAAACTCCCCATCTATCGGACGTACAGCAACGTCTACTCCTGTCTCGATACGGACAAATTGGCGGCGCTGTATCTTGACAAGATGTTCAGCTCCCGGATAGGATAATATAATCATTGGAATGTCGCCTTTGACCCTTCTAAGGACTTCACATTCAAAAAGGTAAACTGACCCATCTCCAGATATAAAAGTTCCTTTTAATTGAGTGCCATCTATAAGAAAAACGGTTCTATTTGTTTCCATATTCATCGGATAATCAATATACACAGTATTGTCTTTTTTTTCTAAAATTCTGCATTTGTATTTCTCAACATTAGTAGAATGTCTTGGCTCTAAAAAAAGTACATCACCAATTTTTATCATGCTGACCACACTTTCTCTATCCATTTTCCTTCAATAGGATAATCTTGTCATTTAATTATGCCATGTATACTAGTGTTTGTACATCGCATTTATTACAAACAGAAAAGGAAAGGCTTATGACCTTTCCTTAAATTACATCTTCATATATTGGTTCTGCATTTTTTAATTTTTCAACAAGTTCTTCATTGCCGGTTTCTGCATTAATAAAGATTCTGTACGTATCGTCACCAAGAGTGCCTAGAAACTCATAACAGAGAACCTCTTTATTAATATCATTTTCAATAACTGCAAGTCTGTTTTCCATGACTTTCACTTGAGGATTTATATCTGATCTTGCATTTTCAAGGGAAATTGCCGGTTTCTGTATGACTCTATCATGGTTACTTTGCAAATAGTTTCCAGCTGATAATCCAACAATATTCCCATTGTCCAAGGCAATCTTCACCTTAATGGAGTCTGGATAAATTCTAACATTATCTTTTTTTGAAACGAAGTTAAAGACTCCAGTATAGTTGTACTGAGCACTTTCAAAAAGTTCTAAATCTTTAAATCCATTATCTTTCAAAAATTTAAGGGCTTGATTGCTTGCCTCGTTCAAGCTAATTGTTTGTTTTTTAATATCTCTTGAGATGATAAACCAGATTGGATATCCACCTTTTTTAGTAATATCCATGTTGGCCTCCTGTTTTGTTCTCTGATCTAGGAGAGACACACTATAAAAACCGTAATCCGAGCCCTCGCCATTTTCTGTCACTTTAACTGCTACATCATTTTTAAATCCGGAATATTTTTTAGCGATATTGATTGCTTCTTGTTCTGAAATCCCCTTGCCTTTTAAGTGTTTAAAATTGTTATCTTCCTTCTCTAAGCTGACGTTTGTTGGACCAAGGTCCGTTTCTTCGTAGCCATCTACTGTTTTTTCTACCGTTTTGAAACCATCAATTATGGTATTATCTGCTGTTTCTTTCCCTGTAGCAAGCGCCATTTCTACATCCATCCAGCGAAGATTATTTTTCAGCACTAAGTGCTGCACTTTACGTAATTCATTCTGGATCTCAGCAGAGTTGGAATATAATTTTTTTAAGTTTTCATATTCTTTGTCTGTTAATGGTTCCTTGTCTAAATCTCTGACCGCCGTCCTGTAACTAAAATCACCAATATTAGCAAGAAACTCCTCTGTTTTATTAAATGGCAATAAAGTTAACGGCAGCTGACCAACATAGGAATGGGCCTCAGATGTAAGTCTCCATACGTCAGCCAATGCTGGGGATAAAGATTTACGGGTATTCATCGCCAAGGTCGTTCCGATTTTATCGTGCAGTAAATCTATATTATAAGTTAGACTGTGGAAGGCGCTCTGATAATTATTTTCCGCATTAATTAAGATTGCATTTTTTTCACGATGCTCTTGGTAGCCCCAAAATGCAACTCCTGCTATACCTAATGAAAGTACGCCAATTAATATTCCTCTAAACAATAGCTATCACCTCTTTATTTGCAAAAAATATGTTTTCCGATTTTTTTAATTTGTGGACGGGTCCAAATCCAGGGACTTGTTGCAGTATCTGGATTAAAGTAATAAAGGGCATTCCCAGTTGGGTCCCAACCGTTTATAGCATCTATAACTGCCTCCTTAGCTTTTTCGTTGGGAGTAAGCCAAATTTGCCCATCTGCGACAGCAGTGAACGCTCTTGGTTCAAAAATAACCCCAGATACGGTATTCGGGAATGTTGCACTGTTTACACGGTTCAAAATAACAGCAGCAACTGCCACTTGCCCCGTATATGGCTCCCCCCTTGCTTCACCATAAACAGCATTAGCCATTAACTGAATATCATTTTGCGAAAAACCGTTGGGCATGTTAGCTGCAGTTGGTTTTTGAGTTGTTTGATTCTTTGCAGGTGCAGGTGCTGGTTTTTTTTGTGTTTCTAGGTCTACTCCCCCGTAATGCGTAAATTTATTGCCTTTTGAAATTTGCTCTTTTACAAATTGCTGGTTGTATTTAGATGCCTTGACGAGCTTATTTTTCGTTTCAGCTCCTGCCATCCCATCAATATCCAACCCAAATTCATATTGAAAATTTCTTAAAGCCCAGTACGTTCCCCAGCCAAATACCCCATCGATCTTTCCATTGTAAAACCCTAAGTATTGCAGTCTTGACTGTAATTCAATTACATCATCTCCAACAGCTCCTTGCTGAATGACTTGATTGGAAAAAGCTGTTGCCCTCTGCTCGTTTCCACTCATAGGAAGTGAAATCATGCAAAGAGAGACAATAAGAATTACTTTAGTAAACAACAAGTTCTTTTTCATGGATCGTAACCTCCAAAGTAAATCTTGATGACATTATCTCTATATTTTGTAGTAGCTGGTTTTTTATGCAAATCCCTTTTAATTTTTGCCCAATAAAAAAACTCCTCATATATGTAATGAAGAGTTCATTTTAGAAGTTAAGCTGGTTTTCCATATGTTTTGCACTTAATTCCCTGGCCTTCTTAACCTTTCTTAGTCCTAGCCACCAGAGAAAGATCATGAATGGGAACATAATGATCAGCCAATTTTCTTGGGTAATTAGAATGAAGTCGTAGGTACCGTGAAGAAACATAGGAAATAGGAAGGAAAGTATAAGCCATTTTGCTTTAGAGGTTGCTGAAAATTTCCCTTTTCCTATATAATAGCCCATAATGACACCAAATAAAGCATGACTAGAAACAGGCAGGAGGGCCCGGCCAATTGCATGCTCTAATCCATAGGATATAAGATAGAAAATGTTCTCCAATGAAGCAAACCCTAATGATACAGAAGCACCATACACTATTCCATCATATGGTTCATCAAAATCAACATGCTGATAGATAGCATAAAAAAGGATGAACCATTTAAAAAATTCTTCAAGCATACCTGAAGAAAGAAACGCATTAATAAAGCTAGAATTAATATTGTACTCTGTTTCCAGAACATATTGAATAAACGCAATAGGAAAAACAAGTATGGCTCCAAATATAAAAGTCTTAAACACTGTAAAGACCGGCTCAGAGTCATATTGATCTTTTAAATAAAAATAGCTTAATAGCGCTAATCCAGGGGCAATACCCGCGGATAATATACCAAGCATGTACCGTCCTCTTTTCTATTAATTTAATGAGGTACATTTCCTCAATAGGAAGCTGAATTTCGCAATTAGCAATGAGTTTTTGTACAATTTTTTCATCACTTTTATCGTAACATGATGCAGGAAGAAAGAAAATGCATTTTCAAATATTGGAATTAAAAAAATGTTAAAATTCTTAAATAGTAAACTTTCATTCAAATATACACTTTTTACACTAAATTAGATTTAGATAATTATAAAGTTGGAGGAATTACTAATGCAAAAGAAAAAAATTCTAGTTATTCATACTGGCGGTACGATTTCAATGAGTGAAGATGCCTCTACTGGAGCAGTTAAACCGTCCGAGAGCAATCCAATGACCGAAAAAACGAAAGAATTGCTTACATTAGCAGATATTTTCATTGAGGAGCCATTCCATCTTCCTTCCCCGCATATTACTCCTGTGGAAATGCTAATGCTGAAGGATTTAATTAATGGCTACCTAGAGAAAAAGGAAATCTCTGGGGTTGTAATTACACACGGAACTGACACTCTAGAGGAAACAGCCTACTTCCTGCACTTAACGGTTCAGACAACACTTCCAATTGTCGTTACAGGTGCGATGAGGTCAAGCAATGAAATTGGGGCAGACGGCCTCTACAATTTAATTACATCTATTAAAGTTGCTTCATGTGAAGAGGCAAGAAATAAAGGGGTTCTTGTTGTATTAAATGATGAGATTCATACTGCAGAGAATGTTACGAAGACTCATACAAGTAATGTTTCAACCTTCCAAAGTCCTCAATATGGACCTATCGGAATCGTGACAAAAAGAGGTGTTTTTTTTCACCATCTTCCAACAAATAATGAATATTATAATATTCAAGATGTTTCTACTCGCGTAGCATTGATTAAGGCACATGCTGGTATGGATTCAACACTTCTATACGCCATCCGAGATCTCAATTATCACGGCGTAGTTATTGAAGCTTTAGGACAAGGTAATTTACCCCCTGCAGCAGTGGAAGGAATTAAGGCACTTATTGAAAAAAACATATCTGTTGTTATTGTATCCAGATGCTTTAATGGAATTGCCCAAGATGTTTATAGTTATGAAGGTGGAGGGAAACAATTAAAAGACTTAGGTGTGATTTTTTCCAATGGTCTTAATGGCCAAAAGGCACGCATTAAATTGCTCGTTGGGCTAGCGACAACTAATAGCCGCGATGAAGTGGAAGAAATGTTTCAGATTTAAAGTCAAGAACATTAAAAAAAGAAATCGGCAAATTAGCCGATTTCTTTTTTTACTCAGTCTTTTTTTATAGCCTTCGCTATTAAGTCGCCATGATACCGGCCATTTTCTATAAAAATTTCATTTGCATTATTGCCTGCAGCAATGACACCAGCAATATAAATCCCTTCAACATTCGTCTCCATTGTCTCGCTGTCAAATATCGGTCTTCCTGTCTTTGAGTCAATTTGGACCCCCATCTTTTGCAGAAACCGATGGTCAGGATGGTAACCGGTCATCGCAAATACAAAATCATTTTTAATTTCAAACCGGTCTTCGTTAATTGTATATATAATCTTATCATTTAATATCTCTTTTACATGGGCATTAAATTCCATTTTTATTACTCCATTACGAACCAAGGAATCAAATTCAGGCAAGATCCATGGCTTTATACTAGGTGAATATTCGCTTCCTCTATAAATAACCGTTACTCTTGCACCAGCCTTTACTAATTCTAATGCAGCATCCACGCTCGAATTCTTTCCGCCTACTACTACGACATCCTTATCAAAATACGGATGGGCTTCTTTAAAATAATGAAATACCTTTGGTAAGCTTTCACCTGGAACATTCATGTAATTTGGATGATCATAATAGCCAGTTGCAATTATTACATTCTCCGACCTGTATTCATCCTTATCTGTAATAACTAAAAATCCGCTTTCTTGTTTCATAACTGACATAACCTTTTCATAAGCATTTATTGCGATGTTTTTTCGTTTTACGACTTCTCGGTAGTAGGATAACGCTTCGTTTCTTCTTGGTTTATAATCAACTGTAATAAAAGGCACTCCGCCAATTTCCAGCTTTTCACTTGTACTAAAAAAGGTTTGATGTGTTGGATAATGGTAAATGGCATTAACGATATTTCCTTTTTCTATCACAAGCGGTTTCATCCCGATCTCCTGAAGAGAAATCGCAGCTGCTAACCCACATGGACCTCCTCCTACAATAATCGCTTTTTCATCTTTCAATTTATTATACTCCCTTCGATAAAAAAATCTCCTATCAAATATGATAGGAGATTTTTAAATAAGATTCAATTATTGAACTTATCGCAGATTAACGGGCAGTAAAACTCCCTCCTCTATACTTAAGATGAATCGTAGAAGTATAGGCGGGAGTCAACTGCCCGTAAAGGCCCGATAAGTTCAACTAACATTCAGTGGGGGAAAAACACCCCACTGGATGAAGTTTCACTTTATACCCAGCCACGGAACCTTGATGCTTCTGCCATTTTGCGTACTCCGACCATATAAGCAGCAAGACGCATATCTACGCGGCGAGATTGTGATGTTTCATAAATATTATTAAAGGATTGAACTAAAATCTTCTCAAGCTTTTCTGCAATTTCTTCTTCTGACCAGTAGTAGCCTTGGTTGTTTTGTACCCACTCAAAGTAAGAAACCGTAACACCGCCTGCAGATGCTAATACATCTGGAACAAGAAGAATTCCGCGCTCAGTTAAAATTTGTGTAGCTTCTAATGTTGTTGGGCCATTAGCAGCTTCAACTACAATTTTTGCTTTGATGTTATGAGCGTTTTCATCAGTAATTTGGTTTTCAATTGCAGCTGGAACTAAAATGTCACACTCTAACTCTAAAAGCTCTTTATTTGTAATTGTATCATTAAATAAATTAGTGACTGTCCCGAAGCTATCGCGACGGTCTAATAAATAATCAATATCAAGTCCATTAGGATCATGTAATGCACCGTAAGCATCAGAAATGCCAATTACTTTTGCACCAGCATCATGAAGGAATTTTGATAAGAAGCTTCCTGCGTTCCCAAAACCTTGAACAACAACACGAGCTCCTTCTAATTCAATGCCACGCTTCTTAGCAGCTTCTCTAATACAGATTGTTACCCCTTTAGCTGTTGCTGTCTCACGGCCGTGAGATCCACCTAATACTAATGGCTTTCCAGTAATAAAGCCTGGTGAATTAAATTCATCCATTCTGCTGTACTCGTCCATCATCCATGCCATAATTTGTGAGTTTGTAAATACGTCTGGAGCTGGAATGTCCTTTGTTGGTCCAACGATTTGGCTAATAGCTCGTACATATCCACGGCTCAATGCTTCTAATTCACGGAAAGACATATTACGAGGGTCACAGATAATACCGCCCTTACCACCGCCATATGGTAAATCAACAATTCCACACTTTAAGCTCATCCAAATTGATAGAGCTTTAACTTCCTTTTCAGTAACACCAGGATGGAAACGAATTCCACCTTTTGTAGGCCCAACCGCATCATTATGCTGTGCCCGGTAGCCGGTAAAGACTTTAACTGTTCCATCATCCATCCGGACTGGGATTTTAACTGTCATCATTCGAAGAGGCTCTTTTAATAATTCAAACACCTCATCAGAATAACCTAGCTTTTCCAAAGCCTTATGAATAACCGTTTGTGTTGACTTTAACACGTCAAGCTTGTCTTCTTTAGTTGTATCAGTACCATTATTGGCTACCATTTGTAAACCTCCTAGAATCACTATCATTTGTTGTCCGCTTCCATGCAATAGTATACACCTTTGTTTAATTTATGCAAGATAGAAGTAGTATTTTTCCGCATTTTTTGATAATTTTATGTAACCGTTTTTACTTTGGTTATTTAAGGAAAATCTAATAATTTTAAAGCTGTAAATTAATAATTATAAGGGAGAAAAAATTCTCCCTCTTCTTTTATTATTGAAAAAACTGCATAAGCTTTTCAACAGCCAGATCTTTAATTATTTCCGTTCCATATTCCTCAACCATATGAATACTTATCATAGATGGATTTCCATACTCTGCTATAATAGCTATAAGTTTATTTTTATCGTCTGGGTTTTGGTTTTCCAAATGAACATAATAATTATTCTTATAGGCATACAAGCTTGCGTTTGTAATGTTTAAAATATCAAGACGTTTTGCCAGCTGAATAACGTTTTCGAAGTCTTCTAGTTCAAAGAAAATTTCCTCGCTGCTATCCATGATAACCTGCATTTCAATGAAGCCATCCTGAAGGAGCTCCTCATCATTCTGATCCTCCATTGTTACAATCATAATCATTCCCTGCGCCTGCATGGAGAAAATCTCTACTGCAACAGAACCTTGAATGTCGACCCCGAATTCTTCACTTGCCTCATCAAGCATATCATGAAAAAGCTGATGCCATTTCATCGAATCCTTCCAAATATCCTCTTTCGTTAGCCCTCTTTCCGATAAATCATCTTGAGTTAGAAAAATTTTGATTTTGTTATAATTTAAACGTTCTAAGCGCATGTTACTGCCCCCTGCCGTGAACCAACTCTTTTATTTAGTGTATGACAGAATCTAAGGATGGTGAGTCGTCTAAGTTATTTACCCTATGCGCTTATATTGCCTCTTTACCTCAATGTTGAAGAGAAGCCAAGGTTAAGCCTCCTATTTATCGCAGATTAACGGGATGAAAACCCCCCACTGCTTGAAGTTTCACTTACCATTTTTTATCGTGATTAAATGAGTTTCTGCTTTTGCCCCTAATCTTAATGGCAAAGCAGTAGTTCCATAACCATTACTTATTAATAATGTCGTTTCCTTTCGTTTTTTTATACCCCCTTTTTCATAAGGACTGTAGCCCAAAATATGTATCTGCCCTCCATGCGTATGACCGCTTAGCACTAATGATATTTGATGTTCCTTTTTTATTTTACTCATAATTTGAGGACTGTGGCTTACTAAAACTCTAAAGCCTGTTTGACCGGCATCAAGTAAAGCGAGATCAAGTCTATCGCGCTTTTTACTCATATCGTCAACACCTAACAAAATGAACTGATCCCCAGTTTCAGATTCAAAGGAAACTGCAGTATTATCAAGAACCTTAACTCCAAAATCTAAAAATATCGTATCCAGCTCCCGAAAATTTACTTCGTAATCATTATTGCCCCAAACAAAATAAACAGGTCCTAGTGTTTTTAGCTTAGCTAAATTTTCTTTCACTCTTTGAAGCGGAACTCCTTTTTCAACTAAGTCGCCGCCAATAATAACTATATTTGGTTTCAATAAACGGACATCCTCAATAATTTTGTCGGAAACGACTCTTTTATGTATGTCAGAAATGAAAAAAATCTTGACTTCCCCAAAGCTTGCAGGAAAATTCTCAAAGGATAGATGATTTAAACTGACTCTATCTGCATTCGCTTCCTTATACATAAATACAATAAATCCTACTCCGATTAATAATAAAATAATGACAATGGTAAATATCATACTGTCTCCTGCCCCGCAATCTTGTATCTCGACTTATGCTAGTTTAAGTTCCTTTAAATCTATAGAAATAATACCATAAAGAATAGAAAAACAGAAAAATACAACTGTTTGCCAAAATCCTATTTGAAATAAAATGATAAAACCTGCGAGAAAAAATAAAGAGTAAAGTAAATTAAATACCGTTGTCTTTCGCTTCATAAATAACTGAACTGTGAGGATGATTTCTTCGCCAATCAATTCGGCATTTGTAAGAAAGCCAACGATAAACACGATTGCGGAAGCAAAAAAAGGAACTGGCCTCAAAATGCATGCAGCAAAAATTTCTGTAAGCCCTGATGCAACACTAACCGGAAACCACTCAATAAAGAGTAAACCACAAATAAAACCTGCTATAAGCTGAACTATTTTACGAAACAAGAAAATCCCTCCCATAACAATTGTATGAGAAGGATTATTCTTTATTGCTTTGATTTAGTTTTCAATCTGGACAACTATTAATCTTCATAAACATTAAGAATTCGAAACCCTGAGTCTTCAAGCTTATTAAGGAATTTCTGTATATTATCTTTCTTTTCTACTTTCATAACAATCCTGCGTACAAGTTTATCTGTTTCGTCAAATGTGACAATTGAGATGATCTGTTCATGAAACTGACGGGCAATCTCAGATAATCTTGCTAATCTGCCTTCTGTTTCAGAGGCGGTAAACGCAATTCTTACACCTGGTTTGTTCATACCGAATGCAGATTGAAACTGGGCAAGAACATCAAAACGGGTAACGACCCCTAAAAACCTTTGCTTTTCATCAAGAACAGCTAAAAGCGGAAAGTCCTTCAAACTCAGCAAAGTTTTTTCGAAGATCTCATTCCCCCTAAGGTATTGGTCCTTATGTGTAGCAATGTCTTTTGCCCTCGTATTCTGTAAATAATCTTCCTTTGTTTGTTTAGATGTAAAGTAATTTTCATAGATCCCATATCTAGTAATTATTCCAGCATAGTTGTCACCATTTAAAACTGGCAATCCATCGATTCCATGCTTCTCTAATTTGTCAAGGGTTTCTTTAATTGAAGTTTCATGATCAATTGTATAACTAGAATATTTAGGAATCATAACGCTTTTTACAAACATTCGTATCACCCCAGAGAATTATTTTACCTACTAAGGAATTCGACAGGAAAGATCCATTACCCTTCCTTTATTTAACATGAAAGCAGACTATTACTCATAAGATTGAATGACACACATTGAAGGAGGGACAGCATGTTTACACTTCGAAAATCCTGGCACCCATATGTAAGCCCTTTTGACCCCTGTAAACCGATTCGTGTAAAAACGTTTTCGACGCCCCCGAATCTTTATATGGGCTTCCAGCCGCCAAATCTGCCGCAATTTACTCCAATGGAAGCATTAAGGGCCGGAACCTTATGGAAGGCTTTCTACGATCCTTGGTATAGTCCATATGAAAAGGCAAGGGAGTGATGTCAGCATGAAGCAGATGCCAGCAGAATACTATCAGTTATTAGAACAGCTTCAGACTGTAGACTTTGTCTTAGTAGAACTCAGTTTATACCTTAATACCCATAATGAAGATGAAGATGCTATCAATCAATTTAATCATTATGTAAAGGAAAGGAAAAAAATCAGCAAATTATTCGAAAGCCAATTTGGTCCCCTCATGCAATTTGGCCATAGCTATTCAGGAAAGCCTTGGAACTGGGATGATACACCTTGGCCTTGGCAAGTTTAACTCGGCAGCCATGTCTCGGGGCTAGAGCTACTAAATAAGTAAAATGAACGGAAGGGAGCTGATTTAAATGTGGGTATATGAAAAAAAGCTACAATATCCCGTTCGAGTAAGTACATGTAACCCAAGACTTGCAAAATTTCTTATCGAACAATATGGCGGAGCCGATGGGGAACTTTCTGCTGCATTAAGATACTTAAATCAACGATATACGATACCCGATAAAATTATCGGGCTACTCACCGATATTGGTACAGAAGAATTTGCCCATTTAGAAATGATTGCAACGATGGTGTTTAAGCTGACTAAGGATGCTACTCCTGAACAAATGAAAGCCGCAGGATTGGATGCCCATTATGCGAACCATGATAATGCTCTATATTATGAAAATGCCGGAGGAGTTCCTTGGACAGCAACTTATATTCAAGCTAAAGGGGATCCAATCGCAGATTTATATGAAGATATTGCTGCTGAAGAAAAGGCACGGGCAACATATCAATGGATCATTAATATGAGTGATGATGTTGACTTAAATGATGGTCTCCGTTTCTTAAGAGAAAGGGAAATCATCCACTCGCAAAGATTTATGGAAGCTGTTGAAATTCTAAAAGACGAACAAGGAAAAAAGCGAATATTTTAATGTTCACGACAACAAAAAGTCAATGAGATTAAAAACGAAAAGCGTCTTGCTTATGAATACCAAGTACAAGAGGAGCCTCACACGGATGGCTCCTTTTGACTTTAGTTGAAAATAAAATAAATTTGATTTTGCCCTCAGAAGCTGAGATAAGATTTTCTCGTTAAATGATCAGACCGCGTTTTTCCCTGGGAGCTTATCTTCTTCGCTTTTTCTAATTGTTCGTAAATCTGTCACTGAACATTCCTAATTCGTTCACAGATGATTTTGAGCTGCGATGATATACTTCTGGTAACAGGGAAGGAGCGATTGTATGAAGATTCGTAGTTTGGTCGCAGTAGTTTTTAGTATTATGGCGATAGCGAGTGTAATGGGGTGTTCCCATCTCGATATGAAAGCAGCTAGTAATGAAAAGATTCAAATGGTGCCTAATGATAATTATGAAGGGAATCCGAATCCAATTAATGAAGAAAATATGAAGCTGACTGCTGAGGAGCAACTGTATTTTGACCAATTAAAGGCTGATCTGAAGAAGAATAGCAGGGATGAGGTGATGCAGGATGACTCAGCGAAAGAATGAGCAGGCGGAAAGGAATTTTCAGTTATTTCTTTTTTTTCAACGCTATTATTCAGGGGAGGCCCTTTCATATGGATTACAAGATTGGAAGGAAGTAGCGCGTGTTTTAAATAGCGAGTGGCTTCCTTTTAAAAACGATAACTTTGTGAAAGGCATCACAATTTTACAGACTATTGATAGTGATGATCTTGAGTCCCTTAAGTATGATTTTTCCCGATTGTTCATTGGGCCGCGAGAGCTGCTTGCCTCCCCTTACGAATCTAGCTATCGAAATGTGGAACAGCTGTTAATGCAAAAGGAAACGTTACAAGTACGCAATTTTTACATGCAAGCCGGATTGGCGGTGGCGAACTATGAAAGTGAGCCTGATGACCATATGAGCATTGAGCTTGAATTTATTTGTTACTTACTAGCGAAAAGGCTTGAGCAGCCTGCGTATGATCAATTATATGTGAGATTCTTACAGAATCACCTTTTAAAATGGTTTGAAGATCATTGCTCAAACATTCACAAATATGCACGTAATAAAATTTGTAAAGCAATGGGGCTTCTTCTTTTAGGCTTTTTATCAGCCGAGAAAAATAGACTTCTCACCCACGATCCCACAGGAGGTAGATGAACATGCTAGATCATAAATTAACAAGACGCACTCTATTAAAAAGCGCAGCCGCTACAGGTGCACTATTGGGGTTAGGGACATCGGGGAAGGATTTTAAACTGAAAAGTCTCTTCCCTTCTAAGATAAAGGCGAGCGGTGCGGAAAAGTATTTCTATAATGCCTGCCCACGTAACTGCTATGATACTTGTTCGATTGTGACAACTGTTAAAGATGGCCGAATTACGTTTATTACTGGAAATGATAATAATACTTATACAAAAGGCCGCTTATGTGTAAAAGGAAATACTTATCCACGGGTTGTTTACTCTCCGGACCGTATTAAATATCCGATGCGTCAAAAAGGAAAAGGCAGTGGCAATTGGGAAAGAATTAGCTGGGATGAGGCTTACACCATTATTGCTAACAAAATTCTCGAAATCAAAAAAGAGTACGGAAACACATTGCCGATTTGCCTAAATAAGTACTCAGGGAATTTTAACATCCTTAACTACAGTGTGGAAGGAATGTTCTCAAGTATCGGCTACACGACAAGGGCGAAAGGAACACCATGTGAACCAGCTGGGGCAGATGCTCAAGCCTTTGATATGGGCGTTAATATGGCGAATGATCCTGAACAATTTTTACAATCGAAATACATTATTTTATGGGGCTCCAATCCAGCCTGGACCTCCGTCCATTCTATGTATTTTATTGAACAAGCTAAGGAAAAAGGCACGAAGCTTGTCGTCATTGATCCTATTGTGACAGCAACCGCGTCAAAAGCAGATGAATATATCCAAATTAACCCGAGTACAGACGGTGCATTAGCATTAGGTATGGCCAAATATATTGTGGACCATCACTTATATAACGAAGAGTGGCTAGCAGCAAACGCTAAAGGGTTTCATGAATTCTTCAATTATTTGCAAAACAACATAACGCTCGATTGGGCAGCGAAGAAAACCGGGGTCCCCGTTCCTGTAATTGAACGGTTAGCTAGGGAGTACGCAACTGCAAAGCCAGCGAATATTTGGATTGGCTTCGGGATGCAGCGCCATACGAACGGCGGATCGATGGTTCGGGCCATAGATGCACTGGCTGCATTAACTGGGAATATTGGCGTAACGGGCGGAGGCGTCAATTATATTCAAGCGGAAACATGGACATTCAACTATCATGTAATGAGTTTTCCGCCACCAAAAGGTAGCAAAGGAGAAAAAGATCGTTACGTGAATATGAACAATTTCGGCGCCCAAGTTCTTGCCACACAAGATCCTCCGATTAAAATGATGTGGATCGCCTGCCGGAACCCTGTTTCCCAAGACCCTGAGCCAAACGTTGTGAAAAAAGCACTGCATCAAATGGATTTAGTTGTAACAGCAGACTTATTTATGAACCAAACCGTTGAGATGTCTGACATTGTTTTACCTGTGACTACCCCCTTTGAAACGGTCGGAATTAACGCTAGCTATTGGCATTATTGGTTAAATATGAACGAACAAGCAATTAAGCCGTTACACGAAGCAAAGAGCGACCTTGAAATAGCGATGGGATTATCGAAGAAATTAAATGAATTAGCCCCAGGCTCTTGCACGTTTCCTTCTTCAGGTAACCTCGAGGATTGGGT
Organism: Bacillus sp. DTU_2020_1000418_1_SI_GHA_SEK_038; assembly: GCF_032341175.1. Lineage (NCBI taxonomy): Bacteria > Bacillati > Bacillota > Bacilli > Caryophanales > Bacillaceae > Bacillus > Bacillus sp. DTU_2020_1000418_1_SI_GHA_SEK_038. The sequence goes on from NZ_CP135435.1 coordinate 2,862,678, forward strand.
GGAAAAGGAAGTTAACGATGATTTGCGTAACCTTTACGGCATTCGTAGCTGGAGGGATTTAAAGAAGAAAGGGACCGTAAAAGCAAGGAAAAATTTAACCCCTTGGAAAGATGAAAAATTTAGAACGCCTTCTGGTAAATACGAATTTTGGTCAGATCAAGCGATGGAATATGGGCATCACCCACTTCCTGTTTTTGTTGAGGAAATGAAGGCACCGAAGGAATTCCCAATTCGTTGCATCTCCCCCCACTGGAAATTTGGGATTCATAGCCAATTCCAAAATATCGATTGGCTCATGAACATTCAAAATGAGCCATTTATTGAAATTCATCCAGACCTCGCAAGGAAGAAAGGTATTCAAGAGGGCGATTATGTGAAAATGTACAACGATATCGGTGCTATGACCCTTCCTGCAAAAGTAACGAAAACTGTGCCAGTCCATACTGTTGTCATCTATGAAGCTTGGTTTAAAGGAGTGGACTATAACCAAAACTTTACGGTAAAAGCGATTCCTTCCGATATGGGTGATTTCCAAAAAGGGCAGCGCGGCATTGCTTTTCACGATAATTTTGTCAACATTCAAAAGGTATTAGGGAGAGGATAATCATGGCGAAAAAAATGGGATTTGTCGTAAACATTGACCGATGTATCGGCTGCCACGCATGTGAAGTTACTTGTAAGAGCTTTTATCAATTAGAGCCAGAGGTAAGCCGTCGTCGTGTCAGACAATTACCAGAAACAATAGCAGGTGTACCTACACGTGCTTATTTATCAATGGCCTGCAATCATTGTGATATGCCGGCCTGTCGAGATGCTTGTCCTGTCGGCGCGTATACGAAGCGTGAGGACGGCATCGTCATTCATAATCAAGACCTTTGCATCGGCTGCCAAATGTGTGGAAAAGCCTGTCCGTACAGTGTTCCACAATACGATCCTGTAAAGAAAAAAATGAATAAATGCAGCATGTGTTTCGAACGGCTCGATGCGGGTGAGCTGCCAATTTGCGTCCAAAACTGTCCGTTGGAAGCCATCCAAATTGTTGATTTAAACGAGCCGCAGTATCAAAATTTAGCTAAAACAGTACCTGGATTTCCAGACCCGAGCATCACCCAGCCAAACATTCGATTTATTTTACCAAAGGCTGGTAAACAAGTTAGGAGTGAGGCCAATGCATGATTTACCATTAGCAATCTTCACCGTTCTTTCGCAAATGGCCATTGGAGCCTTCATTACGATGTGGCTGTTAGAACTAAGAAATAAAGACATCTCTTATAAAACTGGAGTACTTATTTCTGTATCAATAACCATCATTGGAAGCATTTCTGTCTTATTTTCATTATTTCACTTAGGACACCCCTTCGCCGCCTACCGAGCCATATTAAATATTGGCCGGAGCTGGCTCAGCAGAGAAGTTACTCTTTACGGTGGTTTCATTTTTTTAAGTGGCTTGTATACGTATTTTTGGTGGAAAGGAGATTCGTCCAAACGCTTCTTATGCGGGGTATTTGGAACAATTGTGGGACTGGCAACCATCTTTTCCTCAGCCATGATTTATGTGATTCCAGCCATTCCAGCTTGGGATAGTCTCTCAACGATTGTGGCCTTTTTTGTCACTGGCCTCATTTTGGGCCCTTTATTCACGGGAATGCTTTTACAATGGAAAAAGGAATTATCCTTTAATATATCTTTCGTCACCCTTATCGGTTTAGCCATCTCTGCCTTAACGGTGGCAATGTACACCTCATCCTTATTTGGCGGATTACCTGAAGCCGTTGCAACAGGGGAGCTAATGCTCGACAGTTCCTTATTCTGGGGACGAATTATGGCATTCATTATAGCTCTTTTTATCTTTTTGCTCGCACATATCAGACGGAGAGCATCTCATAAAATACTGTATACAACAGGATTTGTGTTACTCTTAGCCAGCGAATTTTTAGGCAGAGTCCTATTTTACACATCCGCTATTCATTTATAAAGCTTTACTAGTTGATGCTCTGTTCCCCTCCCTGCTTTGTGGGATCAAAGGCGTGTGGCATCGGCTTTAAACCACTATAAAAAGGGAGGGGTTATTTTATGTTTGGCTTAGTAAAACTGGCAAATATAATTGAAAAGCATGCAAGCATACTAGATGTTCAGCCAAATATTTGTACAAGGGTCATTTCTCCGCTCAGCGGGTGTACTCGCTGTATAGATCAATGCCCAGCAAACAGTATTCACATCACCAATAAGGAGATTGAGATATCTGATTGCATAGAGTGCGGGATATGTACGACTGTTTGTCCGACTGGAGCCTTAACATGGAATAAGCCCTCCCTCCAGCAATTGTATGAACAAATACAACATGCAGCAAAAAAGCAACAAGCCACTTACATCCATTGCAGTAAGGTGCTTTTTCCACGAAAAACAGCAAATCATATGGAAGTCCCATGCTTAGGGGCCATCCCTTGGGAACTATGGCTTTCAATATTAAGGCATAATGAGAAGCTTCAAGTGTTTGTACATGAGGACGACTGCAAGAATTGCGATTTTGCGACAGGCTGTCATGTGTGGCAAGAAGGAGTAGCCTTAGCTGAAAATGCAGTGAATAAAAAGCTCCAAATAGTGGACGAGCTGACGACTGTGAAGCAAGCTGCCCCCTATGACATCGATCGCCGGCAATTTTTTTATAGTGTCTTCCAAGGCATTAAAGCAACAAATCGGACGGCAGTGAAGGAGTGGTTGCAAGTCGGCCGCTCTCAAGGTCCTCTTGATAAGCACAGCCGCGAACAAGATGAACCTTCCCTTCTGTATCAAATTGAAGAAGCGAAAGAAATATTCGTAGAAAAAATGGTAGGAGACACGTTCCAAGCTCCTTTGAAAAAGCGGCAAATTCTTTTGCAAGAACTTCAGCAAAACCGCAGTTTACGTGAGCGATTGATGATCAACATCCCCGTCATTAACGAAGAATGTAATGTATGTGGCGCTTGTTCCATCCTATGTCCAACAAATGCGCTCATTCAAGAAGAGAACAAGTTGAAAGTCAAACCCCTCCAATGCGTAGACTGTAAGCTATGTGAGGAAATATGCTGGGAGAAACATATTAAGATTATGAATCTTCCTTTGACTAAAAATGATGAGCTTCTTGTCCACCATTCTTGATTTGGGATTAGACGTAGACGATTACTAATCGTGAAATAAAACTACCACATGCCAAGAGCTGTGGTAGTTTTATTTATTATTTATTTTCATGATACAAATTAATATCATAATTCGCCTTCATCATTTCATAAACGACATGTCTGTTTTTCCACTCATCTTCTTTTTTCCAAAGATCTTTGCTTTTATCAATAATTTCGCATCTGAGTGCATGGTACTCTTTCTCAGCCTTCTCTCGTTTCTCCCTTAATAAATTCATTAAGCCATATAATCCAACTGTGAGTATAAGGAAATATAGATTAGCTTTTTCGTTTACAAAAACCGAAAACATAGCCGAAAATGAATAGGAGAAGGGCTCCATTACCGTCTTATAAATATAAAAAAGATAAATGAACGACAAAAACATTGTTGCCCACATCGTGATTAAATGCCTTTGCTTAAATGTGTCGAATTTCTTTTTTCTTTCAACTACTTTTTGCAGCATCTGCCTTGTAGCCTGGTCTGTTCGATCATCAAGCATTTTTATAGATGATTCCATAATCCCCCTCCATTCACCAATGCAAACCATATGATAGGCAAATCCTGGACAACACTCTTTTCTACTTAATGTATGAGCTTGTACAGCATTATATGATAGGGGGAAAGGGAAACAATTATTTAGGTATTTTCAAAACTTGTCCAGCCTGTATCTCATCATTTTTTAAATTGTTTGCTTTTTTAATAATATCGATGCCTGCTTTTGATTGATAATAATTCATTGCGATTCGGAAAATGGTTTCATTAGGTTTAACAGTATGATAAATCAATTCCTTTTGTTCCGATTGCTGTTCATCTTTCACTTGTTCGTTTTCAACGGTTTCTGAAGGCTTTGCGGAACCTTTATCTTCAGAATCACTGATGACTGGAGTTTCAGAAGCTGGTATTGCCGATTCCCTATCCTCACTTTTGCCTTGGTCATTGGTGTTTACCGGATCCTCTTCTCTTTCCTCAATGATCGTTCCTTTTGCATCTTTATCTTCTAGCTCTTCAAATCCTATTGTTTCGTAACCAGTTTGTGTACTGGCTTTTTCAGCACCGCCGTTTTCATTCTTTTGCAAATAGTTATACATAGTAAAAATAGTAATTGGCAGTAAGATAAACAGTAATGCCAGAAGGCGAATAACTGGGTATTTGACCTTCCATTTATTTTTCTTTCTCTTTTCCCGGTGAAGCCTGCTTCTCGGCGGCAAGGTTTCCTTTTCCAGAACAGGGTCTTCATTATCCCAATTCCTATCAACCTTTTTCCGTAGCCGTTCAGCCTGATCCCTATAAGGGCCTTCTTTGTTCATGAAACATCCCTTCCTATGTTCCCACTTTTGGAACCTGTATTATGTCGGTATTTTATAATTAGTCCAAGCAAAAAATCAATAATAAAATGCATTAAAATGGTCACGAATAAATTGTTTGTTATTAAAAAGATATAGCCGATAAAAAAGCTTAAAACAACAACATTTAAGAACAAAAACCAATTAAATAAATAGCGGTAATGGACAATTGCAAAAATCAGACTGGAAAAAACAAGTCCAACATGTGTCTGAATTACCCCTCTGAATAATAATTCCTCGCAAAAAGCAACGGTTGCAGCGATTATAGCAATATGAAAAACACTTCGATTGCGAAAAACCCTTTCATTTAAGCCTCCATCATCGTAATATGAGGGCGGCAGGATTTTCATAAGAATTAAATCTAAAAGAACGACTGCCAATCCAGCTGTTCCCCCGATGAGTAAAATATTCATATCGCCTATCTTAAAAAGATTAAATATATCAGAAAGGCGATTAAATAATATCATACTTAAAATAACAGAAATTGATAATAGGATAAATTGCGTTAAATATAGATGAAAAAGCAGTTCTCGATCTGAGAGCTCTTTAATAATCCCTGTATATTTTTCTTTCATTTCATCCGCCTGCTTAAAAGTATTTCTCCCAAATGATCTTCCCAACTAAAAGAGAATTCGATTTTTGTTTTCTCTTCTTTATCGGTAGAAGAATAAAATATTGAATAATTAACACCGCACAGATCGCAGCAATCCTCTATCTCTATTGTCTTGTCTTCTCTAAAATACTTCAAGATATTTTTTCTGCGGCATTCCGATAACTGAGTCCAACGGAACATTTCATTTATTTTTTTCCTTTTGACCCCAATGCGTTCTTTAATAAATGACTTTATTCCGCTGCTTGATTGCTCTAGTTGATCTACCGTAACGCCTTCAAGCAAATCATGTGTAATTCGCCATTGAATATCTGTTAATCCAGAAATTCTTCTAATTTCTTCCTCAAATGCTGGCAATTTCGTTAAAGCATGCTGATTATCTCCTAGCCATTTAAAAAGCCAGTCAATCTGTTCTACTGTTGGCAGTTCTCCTTCAGCAAGCTGATACGGCAGCTGTTCATCCCCTGGCGAATACAGCAAAATAGCAAGGCTCTTCCTTCCGTCCCTTCCCGCTCGACCGATTTCCTGCAAATAGGATTCAATCTGAAGCGGCATATGGAAATGAATAATATAACGGATATTATCTTTATTAATTCCCATCCCAAACGCACTTGTCGCACAAATCACATCCAATTGACCTTGAATAAATTGCTGCTGAATTAATATTCTCGCCTCTTGTTCCATACCGCCATGGTATGCCGCAACATTAGAGACTCCGCTTTCCTTTAAGAATTCAGCTATTTGTTCAGACATTTTCTTGCTCGAAAAATAGACAATTCCTGAACCATTTAAAGTTTGGACGAGTTCAACAAGTCTTTCCTTTTTTTCTTGAAAGGAATTTATGGTTTCAACAGTAAGTGAAATATTTGGGCGGTCAACGGAATAAATAAATTCCTTCCAATTTCCCCATGACAGTGACGCAATAATATCTTCTTTAACCTCTCGTGTAGCTGTCGCAGTTAAAGCTAATGTTAGAGGGTTGCCGATTTTTTCTCTTACTTCGCCAAGCTTTAAATAATCAGGCCTGAAATCATATCCCCATTGTGAAATACAATGTGCTTCATCAATAACAAATAAAGCAATATCAAGGTCACTAAGCCTTTTTATGACATGCTCTAAGCGCAGCATCTCAGGGGAAAGGAAAATAAACTTATATTTATTTAACCGAGACAATGCACGATATTTTTCTTCTGTGGATAAAAACGAATTAAATGCAATGACCCTTTTCTCCCCATTCATCATTAATTGTTCAGCTTGATCCTGCATTAATGATAAGAGCGGAGATATAATAATCACTTGTCCACTTAATGCATATCCAGACAATTGATAACATAAAGATTTACCTGTTCCTGTTGGAAGCATGGCGATTGTATGATTCCCCTCCAGTATGGAGGAAATGACTTCCTTTTGACCTGTTCTAAATGCAGTATAGTTAAAATGATGCTGTAATAAATTTTCAAGCTTCATTTACTTCACCTGCTCTTGCTAATGTTAAGCGTATTTCAAAATAATCTGCATTTGGAACTAATTCACGAATTTGCTTTAGTTGCTTTGTGGTATTTGTTTTAACAACATCTAAAATCAATTGCTGCTTTTCATTACAAACAAAAGGAGTGATTTCAAATTTCTTATCATTCAATGCTATCTCAACAATATGATCTTCTATTGTACTTCTCTTAAGCTTTCGACTCTGAACAATTTCATTTATATCCATGCCATTCTTTAGCATTGAGAAAGTCCGTTTAGCGGTCTGAGTCAATGAAACCCGCAGCGAATCATCCGAAATAAATTTACTTAAAAGCGGAAAGGTTTCTGGTTTTAATCTGATCAATTCTAGCATAAAATGAATCAAACTTTTAAATTGGATTTGATACACGTCAAATTCCAAATTCAGCCTTTCAGCTGCCTGCAAAGGAGTAAGTCCTATAATTTTGTTCCCTGTTAGTCTCATGACGAGTATGGAAGGATCTATTTCTTTATTGCGGCCTAGACATTGGACCAACTCATTGTATAGGTTCTCACATAATTCATCTCTTTTTAAAGACGTTTGCTGTAGAAAATTCTTTACCCAATAGTGAACCTCTTTTTTTCGCTGGATAGGAAGATATTTTGTTTCTCTGCTTTTTAAATAGGACATGACCTGTACAGTAAGGGATAATCTTTCCCAAAAAAGATCGGTAACCTGATGGTACTTCAAACCATTTAGTGAAACTGGTATTGGCTGTTTCGACAAAGATTCTTCCAAAAACCTCGTACCTGTTGTTGTTAGACGATAGCCTTGCTCAGAGATTTGTCTAATGAATCCCCTATCCTTTATTCGGGCAACTATATGATCTACATTTGTTCGTTCGAGAAAAGGAAAAGAATTGAAAAGATTCGTTAATTGGAAAAAATGAGCATCTTGAATCGTTTGGGCTGATTTTTTCCCCTTCAGAAGATGTAAAATTGAATAAATGGATCGCTCTCCATCAATTTTATGTAAACAATATAAAACTATCAAATTCAAAAATGAATTCTTCATAATATCACACCATATAAGAGTTCTATTTTGGACATAATAACAATTAATCATCTCCTTTATCTTATCATGAATGTAAAATATGAGCCTCTATAATTCTGACTATTGTTAGAACCTTGTTATGATAAGCATTCTCAATACTTTTACTATTGAAATGTTTGCCATTCAGTTTTACAATAGGGGGTGAGGGATGTCTTTCCATCTTCAAAGAAGGAAATTATTTTGTTATAATCTTGGGAGGTAATTTTTCATGGCAAAATTTACAATTGTTGATAAGGAAACATGCATCGCATGTGGAGCATGCGGGGCAGCAGCACCAGATATTTATGATTACGATGACGAAGGCATTGCATTCGTTACTCTAGATGATAACCAAGGAATTGTAGAAATTCCAGATGTATTAATTGATGATATGATGGACGCTTTCGAAGGCTGCCCAACTGATTCCATTAAAGTTGCTGACGAAGCATTTGATGGCGATGCACTTAAATTCGAGTAGTAACAATTAAAGTTCAATTTTATCCACCGCTCCCTTTCCATATGAAAGGGAGCTTTTTCTTTTTTAATCAAACTGCAAAAATAGAAAAATATTTTTTGAAAACTAAATTTCCTAATAAAGCCAACAGAAAAAGCAACGGTAAGTCAGCCGTTGCTTTTTCTTTTATGCTGCATTATTATATGAACCTTGTTTGCTGATCCATGTGCTCATACGCGCAAAAATTAGCATAAATACAATAGTTATGATTAATCCTTTTACAATATTAAACGGTAAAATGCCCGTTACAATCATTGTACGCATTTCTGGAGCAGACATAGCTGGCATATTTAAGAAAAATGTATAGGCTGGCAGGATGATGAAGTAATTTAAAATACTCATCATTACAGCCATAATAGCCGTCCCAATAACTAACCCAAATGTCATGCCCTTTCTCGTTTTTAATTTGTTGTAAACATAGTAGGTAGGCAATACGAACAGGATGCCCGCAATAAAGTTAGAAATATGACCAACTGGAACTCCAGTTGCGCTTCCTGTCATAAAGTAATCTAAAATATTTTTAAATAATTCAACTAAAATGCCTGCCAGCGGACCGAAGACTAACGCAGCGATTAATGCAGGAATATCGCTAAAATCAATCATCAGAAACTGTGGAAATGGCGGCAGCGGGAAATTCAGCAGCATTAATACATATGATATACTGCTTAACATCCCAATTGAAACTAAAGCTTTTACAGAAAATCTTTTCATGTTCCTCTCTCCTTGTTAGGACTATCTCTCCTAAAGAAGAAAGGTTCAGCAGATCATGTAGCCGTCAAAAATAAAACCCTCAAGTAATATACCTGAGGGAGATTAATAAGGCTCACTAAATAAACGTTCATTATTCCAGCAATTTTTGAACGTCTGCAGAACCTCCATCTTCTCCCATCCAGACTGTACTGTCGGCTTTGGAATCGCACCAAATCCTGCCATAGCTTTAAGCTTTCACGAAGAAAAAGAATGAAATATGCCAGTTTGACCATCTTTCTCAGCTTTTTCCAATGAGTTGCTTCAGCCGTAAGGCTCGCGGGCTTAGAGAAAAAACCTCATCACCGCCGGTCGGGAATTTCACCCTGCCCCGAAGATAGACCGTATTTAATTTATTGTTACAATAAATATTATACTTGAAAACCTACGAATTGGGAAGGAATTAAATTACCCTATCCTTTTTCCGCCTTAAAGCTTGTACAAACTTCCCCCTAAAAATAACAAGCTAATAAATATCCCCATAATTCCAGCAATCATAAATCTTCTTAAATAATCCCGCATTTTTTCCTCCTGTAAACGCTAATAAGTTCTTGTCCAATATCCACAGTATGTAAAGGGAAGTTATTTTAGAACAAAAGAAAGCAAATCTGATTAATCAGCCTATTAAAAACAGGCAGAAAAACAAATTGAAGGAATTTACGAATCCCTCATGATTCCCAAAAATAAAGACGGGCCACAAATGGCTCGTCTCTAGTTCTAATTGGAAATTGTTCGCTTATTAGCTGAAACAGGAACTTTTATTTCCTGATTTAGATCAAATATACCAATTCTGTCAATATTCGCATTTTCCAGCTTTACGAATTCATAATTAAACTCTTTAGCAGTTAATAAAATTGCTTCAATTGTATGAAGAGTTTCCTCATCATTGTTTAATTGTGAACCCTTTTCAAATTTAATAATCAACTTTCCTTCTTTCGGATTTTCTTCAGTTTCGAATTGGATAGTATCTGGAATAGATGCTATTAATTTCTCCCCCGCCTGATTATTTCTCATTATCGAAAAGGCTTCTTGGATTGTGCCCTGTTTTTCAGTAAATTTATATGGGACAATAAATGGCTTTGTTTCAACATCGCTTGGAAAATAAAAATAATAAGCATCATCGCTCGATTGCTCTTTCGTTACAAATTCATCTATTTTACCGAGATGGCTAAATCCAATGCCCGGATTTCCTTCAGTCGTCAAATTAACTTTCTTAATATCAAATGAATCCATTATATAATTCATTACTTGACCTAATAGCCATTCCGTATTCGACGACATGCCATATGAATGGTTAGCTGGAACATTAAATGTCATAATCTGATTTTCCTCATCAAAATTCAAATCGGCTTGTAAAGGGTAATAGTCCGTTAATCCCCATTTTACTTCAGCCAAATTCGGCATATTTTCTAGAAATAAATCAAATTTAGACTTTTGGTCATCTTTAGGAACAATGAGGCTAATAGGAACAATAAAAGAAACATCATGATTTGGAACTGCATATGTCAGTACTTCTTTATCAATAATATCCTCCTCATATACAGCAGTTGTCTCGTCAGCCACTTCTATCGAAGTGATCCCCATTTGTTTCTCTTCTTTCTCTCTTGCCATTTCAATAGAGGCTCCATTTTCCTCTGTAACAGCAAGCTGATCTTTATTTTCTTCCAGACTCTTTTTTTCCATCATTATTTCGGATGCGGAAGATGATTTATCTGCTGTTTCCATTGAATTCTCACTAAAGCTTTGCCAGTTAAAAAGGTTGGGAACAAGGATGAAAAACAGAAGGAATGCCCCTGCAGTCGCAATACTAGGCATAATCCACATTTTTTGTTTCCGCTTTTGCATTTTGATGGCAACATGATGATAAATTTCTCTAGGATCCCGTTCATCCTTAATTCTTGGCATCTTGCCTAATAATTCTTCAAGTTGTTCTTCAGTCCATTCTGATTTTTTCATTTTCTAGAGTTCCCTCCTTCCTTTTTATTTCGTCCATATGAGCCTTTAATACCTTCAACGCTCGATGCTGAGTTGTCTTTACTTTACTTTCTGTCCATCCGAGAGCTTGGGCTGACTCTGTAATGGAAAGCTCATGAATGTATCTCATAACAATGACCATTCTTTGATCTACTGTACAATGGTCAAGGCATTTGTAAATATATTGAATTTCTTCATTTTGAACAATAATTTCTTCTGGAATGGGGTATTCATCCTTTACTTGTTGTGTAGACCAGTCGAATTTTTCAAGAAGCCGCTGCTTCCAGCCCTTCTGTTTGCGGAAAGAATCGATAGCCACGTTTCTTGCAATGGAAAACAACCAAGTCTTTTCACTGCTTTTTCCTTCGAATTTTTCATATGATTTTAGAACTCTTATATACACCTCTTGGACAAGGTCCTCGGCAAGTTCCCTATTTTTGACCATATAAAAAAGAAATTGAAAAACGTCATGATGATATTTTCTATATAATTCATCAAAAACGGAGTCCATTCGTTTCCCTCCCCGTTTAATTTAATAGTCGTAAAAATTCTAGAAAAGGTTACAAACCTGAAAACAATCCTCACGCCCTATTATCTTTTAATTTGATAAAAAAAGGAAGGATTTTTAAATAAATCCTTCCAACATAGAATTTGAAACATACATTCAAGTAAATAATATTAGATGTTTCCCATGTATCAAGAACAATCGGCATGTTTTTCTAAATTACTCTATAATTCGAGGGATAAAGAGAGAAAATGTCGTTCCTTGACCTATCTTACTCTGAACAGTTATTTGACCTTTATGTGCGTGAATAATATTCTTCGCAATAGCAAGTCCAAGACCAGTTCCGGATCGTCCCCTCGTTCTAGCTTTATCAGCTTTATAGAAGCGTTCAAAGACGAAAGGTAAATCCTCTTCGGGAATCCCTGATCCGGAATCTTCCACCTCTATATAAAGGCCCTTTTCATCATTCCTCTCTGAAACTATAACCTTGCCTAAATTTGGGGTGTGCCGAATTCCATTATCAATTAAGTTAGTTAATACTTGCTCTATTCCGTCTGGATCAAATCTTAACCAGGCCGACTGTTCACTAAGCTGTAAATCAAGATGAATTTCCTGTTCCTTTGCTAATCCCTGGAACTTACGAACTACTTTCTGCAGAAATGGTTTGACCTCGATTTCCTCCATTGTTAGCTGGATATGACCTGCTTCCATTCTTGCAAGATCTAAGAGCTCGTTCACCAACCGGCCCATTCTTAACGATTCATCATAAATGACACTTGCCATTTCTTTCTTTTCCTCATCCGTACTGGCAATATCATCGACAATGGCTTCGCTATATCCTTGCATCATGGCAATGGGTGTTCTAAGCTCATGTGAAACATTTGCAATAAAATCCTGCCTTAGCTTATCAAGCTTTCTTTCTTCAGTCATATCCCTGATAACGGCAACAGCGCCGCGGATATATTTATCATTATATAATGGACTAACAATCATTACCCAGAAACGGCCCTGAATAGAAATTTCCCCAACTTGCTCCTTCTCTGTACTTACTGCCAGCTGAAAGAGCTCCATTACCTTAGATGGTACTGCTTGAGTATCTTTCTTCACTTCATCCTGTTCGTAATACCAATTACGCAAAAAGCGGTCAGCAGGGGGATTTGTGATTAAAATCGTTCCATCTCTATTAAAAGTGATAACTCCATCCGCCATTCCACTGAGAATACTAGCAAGCTGTTCTTTTTCCTGACTAAGGGCAGCCATATTAAATTTGAGCTGCTTTCCCATTTGATTAAAGGCGATAGCCAATTCCCCCATTTCGTCTTGAGAAGGATAAGGTATCTCCGTATCAAATTTCCCTCTAGCTACCTCAAAGGCAGCTTCACGCATTTTCCGAAGAGGAGCAGTAATCCGTGTGGATAAGAAAAATGCAAAAATGGTCGTTAAAATGATGGCAACACCTGCTGCAAGAAAAATGAATTTCGTTGTTGTGCGCGTTGTTTCCTCTACAACCTCAAGCGATTGATAAATATAAACAGCCCCATTTTCACTAGTAGACCCCTTTAGTGGAACACCGATTATTAAAACCTGGGAATCATTGGTGTTTTTTTCCTTATCAGCAGTAAATACAGACATTTTCTTCACTGTTTTATTTTCAGTGATTACCTTTTCCAAGTCAGCATCCTTTGTCAGATAGGTAATGGGAAGCTTGAAGTCTTGATTATCATTTGGTGAATAATAATATTCATTTGGATTCGTCACAATTACTACTTCCGTGACATCATCCACTAATTCCCAAGAAATCTCAAGGCCAATATTCAGTTCATGTTCATCTAAAATCCTGGAAATTTTTTGGGCCGTATTTGTAAGCCCTCTTTCCATTTCGTTAATATGATAGTTTTCAAAAAACTCCAACAGCATAATAGTTAAAATAAAAAGTACTAAAGATACGAGTAAAAGAATTGTAACCCAAACTTTACCTACAACACTTCGCCAAAGCATCATTCATTAATAACCTCGAACTTGTAGCCGACACCCCAAACCGTTACAATCATTTTTGCAGCTTGCTCAGAAACTTTATTTAACTTTTCACGTAAGCGCTTAACATGTGTGTCAACAGTCCGCAGATCCCCAAAAAACTCATAATGCCACACTTCCTTGAGTAATTGTTCGCGATCAAAGACTTTATCCGGTGATTTTGCAAGGAAATACAGTAATTCATATTCTTTCGGTGTTAAACTTACCTCTTTCCCGTCAGCAAGTACTCTATGTGCATCATGATCAATGGTTAAATGAGAGAAGACAATAATATCTTTCGCAGCTGCTTCGGTTTGAATATACGTTGTTTTAGATGCACGGCGCAATAGTGCTTTAACACGTAAGACTACCTCTCTTGGGCTGAATGGCTTAACAATATAGTCATCGGTACCTGCTTCAAAGCCTTGTACTCTATTTACTTCCTCGCCTTTTGCAGTGAGCATGATAATTGGCGTAGCTTTCTTTTCTCTTAATTCCTTGCAAACTTCAATTCCATCCTTACCTGGCATCATTAAGTCGAGGAGGATGATATCGTAATCATTTGCTAGACCTTTTGTTAATGCCTCATTTCCATCTCCAGCCTCATCGATAATAAAGTTTTCTCTTTCTAAATACATCTTTAATAAACGTCTGATTCTCTCCTCGTCATCAACCACTAAAATCCTTACGTCTTTTTCCATAGCCACATATCCCCCTTTATATTTCCGCTAATGAATAGAACTTTTTGAAATAAGCCTCCACAAAGTGAAGGCTTTTTTTAGGTAAACTAAATGAATCTGATAAAAACAAAATGACCCGATTTAAGATCCTGCGTATGAATGCAAACCAGCGATTACTAGGTTAACTGCCACTAAATTAAACATGATAATAACAAAGCCGATAACGGCAAGCCATGCAGATTTTTCACCGTGCCAGCCTTTAGATAACCGGAGGTGAAGAAAGGCTGCATAGAAAAGGAATGTAATAAGTGCCCATACTTCCTTTGGATCCCATCCCCAAAAGCGAGTCCAGGCTATTTGGGCCCATATCATCGCAAATACTAAACCACCCAGCGAGAAAATTGGAAATCCAATTAGTACAGACCGATAACCAATCTCATCAACTAAATCAAGATTGATTTTTCTTACGATTGGCTGTAATGCAGCTCCTATACGTTTCCTTAGCACAAGTCTAAATAATAAATATAATATAATCCCTGCTCCTAATGACCAAATAACTGTATTTAATTTTTTCGCATTAATAATGGCAGGAACTTCAACAATTGGCTCAAACTTTCCAGCTGTAACAAGTTCACCTTCATGAGGACCCGTTATTGCAGGCATCCCATATTCGAATGTAGCATTCTGTCCTTCTTTATTAATCCAATTAAATTCAGCTTTATAATCCATTGCAGAGAAGCTGGTAGATATAATTATATAACCAAGTGTGCAGGTTAAGCCGAACATAACAACCTCTAACCAAACAGTACGTTTGCTAGATTTTGTCTGATCAACAGCTTTCACTAAATAAAGAATTCCTGCCACAAAACTAATTGATAATATCGCTTGTCCCACAGCCGTTGTTATAACGTGAATATATAGCCAGTCACTTTGCAATGCAGGAATTAGAGGTGAAATGTCTCTAGGGAACATGCTTGCATATGCAATTAGCAGCAAGGCTACTGGCATTGTAAATAATCCCAATAAAGGAGTTTTGTAAATAAAGTAAATAATAATAAAAGCACCAACGAGAGACATTCCAAAGAATGTCACAAATTCAAACATGTTGCTAACTGGGGCGTGTCCAGCTGCAATCCAACGAGTGATAAAATAGCCTAATTGAGCAACAAAGCCGATTATACTTACTAAGAGGCCAAGCTGCGCCCATCTGTTTGGCCCTTTTTTCTCGTTCCTCTTATCCTTAATTGAGCCTGCAAATAGCACAGTGGCAATAATGTAAAGAATAAAAGCTGTATATAATAAATTACCGCTTAGATTAACCAACCTAGGGTTCCCTCCTTATGCTGTTTTTTCATTTTCTGTTTGGTCAAGGGGCTCTTTAATACTAGTTCCCTCTAAAACAGCTTGTATTTCTCTCTTTAATCCGTGCCAGTTTTTATTTGTATGTCCAGCTACCCAAACCTCTCCATTTATCCTGCGAACCCATATGCGGCGGTGCGTCCAATAAGAGCCTTGAGCAACCCCAATCATGAAAATCAATCCGCCTAATGCGATGATCCAGAGTGTTAAATCTTTGCGGACAGTTAAAGCTGTAACATTTTTCGTTTCTACACCTTTAAAAGCAATTTTATAGTTGTTATCCCCAAATGGCTCGATTGTCTGACGGATGGCTACAAAACTGATTTCTCCTTCTGGCTTATCTGGAGTAATCATTTTAAATACGAAAGCAGGATTGTTAGGAATTCTCGATTTTGTTATTGGCTCTCCACTTTTATCAAATTCAAAGTCTGGGAAATAACTCATAACTTCAACAGAATACCCTTTTCCTAAATCATATTTATCCTTTGGATCAAATAAATCTACTGTTAGATTTCCGTATTCCTCATTCGTTTGTTTATTAGCAAGAGCAAAAGTCATTTTATTTAGTTCATCAAGTTTATATTCAACTTGATATAAGGCAAAGCTTTCAAACTTTAATGGATCGTTTACACGAATCTCGTAATCCTTTACTTTTTCGAGCTCAGGCTTTTCCCCAGCAATTGCTTCCCCTTTTCTTTTGTATAGAGTTACATTAGATTGGAAATTTTTAGCGACCATTCCGGTTTTTTCAAGCGCAGCATCAAAAACCTCTTTATCTTTATCTTTCTCATAAACTTCAAGGATAAAACGGTCATTTTTCAAGTAATATTCCCCGTGCGTTTCCGGAATAACTTTCGTTTCACCTTCACGAAGCCACAGGACCTTGTCAACATACATGCCAGGGACAAAACGAAGCATCCCGCCAATTAGAAAAATTATTAAGCCAATATGGTTAACATAAGGGCCCCATCTTGAAAACCGCCCTTTTTCAGCAAGGATATTTCCCTCTTCTTCGCGAATATTGTATCGTTTAGCTTTCAACTTTTCTTTTACTTTTTCATATGAATGATCAAGATTTGTTACTTCCGAAATGCCAAACAGGCGCTGACGCTTTAAGAATCCTTCATGTCTGGTAACACGCTGAGCCTTTAAAGCGCGATAAAGCGGAATAACGCGGTCTAAGCTACAAATAACAAGTGAAATCCCTATTGATGCAATTAATATTAAATACCACCAAGAGCTGTAAAGATTATGGAACCCAAGCTCATAATATAACTTACCAATCCATCCATACTGATCTTCATAATACTCGTTAGCAGGCATAACAGGCGGAATATACATTTCTTGTGGCAGTATAGTTCCAAGTGCAGAGGCAACTAGTGTGATAACAATCAGCCACACCCCAACCTTCACGGATGAAAAGAAATTCCAAACTTTATCTACAATTGTCTTGTTGTAAGTTTGCGAACGGCGGGCACTCCCCTCATAGCGCATATCTACAAGTTTCTTCTCTTTCTCATGCTCTTCAAGAATTCTCCCGCATGCTTCACAAAGAATCGTTCCATGCGGGTTTACATGTCCGCATTCACATTTTACGTCTTTCATTTTTAAAAACTCCCTATATCTTATGGTTTAACCTGCTCCATCATATCTCTAATCATGTCTTCTGAAAGCTCTCCGGTATGATATTTAACGACTTTTCCATCCTTATCAATCATATATGTAGCAGGAAGAGGACTTATTTTATATGCGGTTTGCACTTGACCATCCGTATCTTTTAATATAGGAAAAGTTAAGTTATGTTTATCTGAAAATTTCTGTACAGCCAGATCCGATTCACCTACATTGACAGCTAGAATCGTTACGCCTTTGTCTTTAAATTCCTTATATTGATTATCCATATAAGGCATCTCACGTTCACATGGCTTACACCAAGTACCCCAGAAATTTAAAAAGACCCCTTGTCCTTCATAATCGGATAAACGATGTTTTTCACCGTTCATATCCATAAGGACAAAATCAGGTGCTTTTTCACCAATTGCTACTTTCTTAACATCATCCTTCGTAAAGTTTGCATATAAAGTGTAAGCGACAGTGGCGCCTAATATAAGCAATATGATTGTCCTTATAACTAAACGCTTTTTTTTCATTCATATATCCCCTTTTAAAACATGATTCATGAAGCTTTATGCACCCATTATTTCTATGATAACTAACGAGAATAACAGAGAAGCTCCTATTAATTATAGCATTTATCACCATTATGATAATGTTTACAATATGAAGGAAGTGTGACTATTCTATGAAATTTAATTAAAAACCTATTTTGCTTGAGCAAGTACACGGAGCTGTTTTACTTCATGAGCTGTTAATTCTCTCGCTTCTCCTGCTTTTAGCCCATGAAGTGTAAGTGTTCCATATCTTTCGCGTTTTAATTTCATTACTGGGTGTCCAATTGCTTCAAGCATTCTTCTTACTTGGCGGTTTCGTCCTTCATGGATTGTTAGTTCGATAATGGCTGTTTGCTTCTTCTTATCCATCGATAGCATTTTTACGCGTGCAGGTGCTGTCATTCCATCTTCCAGCTTAATACCTTTTTCCAAACTTCGCGTTTTTTCACGTGATGGAATTCCTTTTACCTTCGCTACATATACCTTCTCTACTTGGCTTTTCGGATGCATAAGTAAATTGGCAAATTCCCCATCGTTCGTTAGTAAAAGAAGGCCAGATGTATCATAATCTAACCGGCCAACTGGGTAAATTCTCTGTTCAATATTTGCTAAATAATCTGTAACAACTTTTCTGCCTTTGTCATCTTGAACACTGGAAATAACTCCCCTTGGTTTATAAAGAAGGAAATATACCGGCTCTTCCCTTTCAATAGGAATTCCGTTTACCTCCACTTTATCAGAGGAAGTAACTTTGACACCAAGCTCCTTCACAATTTTACCGTTTACTTTAACATGTCCTTCAACAATTAACTGCTCAGCCTTTCTTCTTGAAGCAAAACCAGCATGTGCAATCACTTTTTGTAATCTTTCCAATTATGTCACCCCAACTTAAAATGCTTTCATATAAGGATTTTACCTAATTCTATCCTTTTGAATTATGACATAAATCAAGCTTTTTTCAAAGTAAGGGTTTTTTAGCAAAAAAAAGATACCATTTCGGAGGTATCTTCGTACAAAACTATTTACATACCGAAAACAAGTGTCACGACAATGATAGCTGCAATTATTCCGACCAAATCTGCCAATAATCCCACTTTTAATGCATCCCCCATTTTTTTTATTCCAACTGCTCCAAAATAAACAGTTAAAACATAAAATGTCGTATCTGTGCTTCCTTGAAGGACGGATGCAAGACGGCCTATGAAAGAATCAGGTCCGTATGTAGCGATAAGATCACTTGTCATGCCAAGTGCAGCAGAGCCTGAAATCGGGCGGATAATAGCAAGTGGAAAGATTTCAGGAGGTACACCAATTGCTTCAAGTGCTGGCCTAATTAACTCAACGAAATATTCCAAAGCCCCTGATGCACGAAAGATGGAGATCGCAACTAGCATGCCAACAAGAAAAGGTATGATCGATACAGCAATTTTTATTCCTTCTTTTCCCCCGTCTACAAAGCTTTCATAAGTGGGAACACGCTTAATAGTCCCATATAATAATATGAAGCCAATAAGGACGGGAATAAACCATAGAGAGATAACAGATACAATTTGCATGCAGCTTCATCCTTTTCTTGTTCTTCGATAATAGAAATACCGATCAATTAAGATAGCCCCGATAGCCGAGCTTATGGATGCAATTAATGTTGGACCGACAATCTCTGTTGGTGAAACGGATTCATACTTCATCCGTATGGCAATAACCATCGTTGGAATAAGGGTGATGCTTGACGTATTTATAGCAAGGAAAGTGATCATCGAGCGGGTAGCTTCATTTTTTCCTCCGTTTAAATTTTTTAATTCTTCCATTGCCTTTATCCCAAGAGGTGTGGCTGCATTTCCTAACCCGAACATATTTGCCATCATATTGGATAGAATATACCCCATTGCTGGATGATTTGTAGGTACCTCGGGAAAGAGCCGTTTTACTATCGGTTTAAAAACTTGAGAAAGTTTATTTAATAGCCCAGCATTCTCTGCAATTTTCATCATTCCTAACCAGAATACGAGAATACTAATTAAGCCAATACAGAGGGTAACAGCCTCAGCTGCACCTTTGAAAACCGCCTCATTTACTTCATTCATCGTCCCATTTACCATAGCAAAAACAATGCCAATTAACGCCATCAATGCCCAAATAATATTAATCATTGTCTTTCACACCAACGATAGAAATAAAAATATTTCTAAAAATGCCAAAAAAGGAACCCTTCTCTTTCGTTCTTTCCTGTTTAAAATAGATAGGTAATGTTTTTAATGGGCGGTTATCAAAATAAACAGTCGCCTTACCAACAATATCAGGAATGTTCTCTCCGTCCTCCCACTTCCTGTCGGGCTTCATCATTTTATATTCAATCTCGAAAAGGTCTTTCTCATCCCTTGTAATGGGGTAATTGAAACCAGCCTCCAAAAACACTTTCTTTTTATAAACCTTGTCCTTTATTTCCTTAATGATACCCTTCGGCAAAACCTCTGTTAAACTGTAGTTTTTAAAACCCATTTCATACATTTGGATATGATCATTCCAATCCGATTGTCCAGTCGCATTTAACGTTACAGCGATTAAATCAAGCTCTCCCTTGGAAGCAGTTGTGACTAAAGTCCGTTTTGCCCGCTTCGTAAATCCGGTTTTTCCGCCTGTACAATATTCATAATCTGAAAGTAAGCGATTTTTATTCGTCCATTTTCGATCCCAGCTTTCATTAGGATGCGGTGTCTTATGAACTTTTGTACCGGAAATTTTGCCATATTCTTTATTATTCATTGCATAACGGGTTAATAATGCCATATCATACGCTGTTGAATAGTGATTTTCATGATCATCGAGCCCATGGGGGTTCGCGAAATGGGTATTTTCCATTCCAATTTCCTCCGCTTTTTGATTCATTAAAAAAACAAAGCCGTCTAAGCTCCCCCCAATATGTTCTGCAATGGCAACTGCCGCATCATTCCCTGAACGGAGCATCAAACCATAAACTAAATCCTCCAATTTAATTTTCTCCCCAGGTATTAAATAAATGGATGATCCCTCTGCCCTCACTGCTTTCTCACTAACCTTCACCATCTCGTCCATTTTCCCCGATTCAATGGCCAAAATCGCAGTCATAATTTTAGTGATGCTGGCTATTCTTCTCGGTGTAAACGCATCTTTTTCAAATAATATTCTTCCAGATCCCTGCTCCATCACAATAGCACTGCGCGCACTTACATTAACAGAAGCTTTTGCCTTCTGCGGAATCAATCCGGCTAAGAGTACAGCTATCAATGGAAAGATCAAAAGATTTTTAAATTTTTTCATTGTAAAACCCCGTCTCCTGTAGCATTTCTTATGTCTAGCTCCTGCACCTAGGAGCCCGAGCTTTCTTTTTGTCTAGCTCCAGCGCCTAGCCCCAACGTATAGGACGTACTAGTGTCGACATTGCGACAGGACGTCGCGTTTTTGTCGACCTCGAGGTCATAAGCCAATTAGTCAAGAAGGGAAGGAACACCCCTTCTCGCCTGCTTGGCTTATGCTTGTCGGGGCTGGACACAAAGGAAAGCTTCTGCGAATATTCATCGCAGGAACAATTGTCCTTTGATTGTTCCGAAGTCGCTTCCGCTTTTCTTAGTACAATTTTATGCGGGACAAGCGGGGTTATGACAAAAAACACGAACTTGAGGGCAGTACCTCTTCGTAAATAAGAAGTGTTTAAAAAACAGAAAAGCGAAAAACTAAATGTTTTCCGCTAACTCTAATCGATTAATATGGTTTCCATTTTAGCTCTGATGCGATTCGGAAACGCTCCTCAACATTTTTCCAATTCACAAGATTCCACCAGTTATTTACATAATCACCACGATTATTTTTGTATTGCAGATAATAGGCATGCTCCCAAACATCCAGAACTAATAACGGGATCGTGTCCCATTGGGTTAAAATCATATGCCTTTCAGATTGGAGAATTTCAAGATGACGAGATCGTGGGGACCATACGAGTATAGCCCAGCCAACACCTTCGACTCCCTTAGCTGCTTCACTGAAATGCTTCTTGAATGATTCAAAGCCTCCAAAATATTTCTCTATTTCTTTCAACAAACCTCCGGATGGTTTCCCCCCGCCTTTAGGCTTCATATTACTCCAAAAAATTGTGTGCAAATAGTGGCCAGATCCATGGAATGCCAGTTCCCTTGACCAATGTTTCACTAGTGAAAAATCTCCGGTTTTCCTTGCTTCATGCAACGCAGTTTCTGCTTTATTTAAGCCATCAACATACGATTTATGATGTTTGTCATGGTGTAGCCTCATAATTTCTTCTGATATATAGGGCTCGAGCGCATTATATGGATATGGAAGCGGGGGAAGCGTATGGTTGCCTGCTGCTACATTCGGTTCGTGCATATAAATGGTCCCGATCTGCTGCCTTTCATGAAAATATTTCTCTAAGTCCGAATGAAGCTCATCAACATGATTTTGTAAAACAGAAAGCTCCTCAATACTTTGCGGGCTCTTAATCCCTTCCATGATATCTGTTAGGCGCTCCAGTTTGTTCCAAAGTTCCGATTTCCCTTCAGTATCCTCCGATTCGAGAAATGCACGCATCTCTTGATTCCACTTAAATACTTCTTGAATATACTCATCCAGACGGCCCATACTGATCCCTCTTTCCTGCTTTTTCTATGTCCGCTTCTATCGTATGAGCAACTGCATGAAAAATTGCATAAAAAAAAGCAGCTATAGGGCTGCTTTTCTAATTTATTATTCTATTTGGGCTGGACAATATATTCTAATGGTGAGCGGAGATGATAGCTTTTTTGACTCACCAAAGCTTCAAAAATGGCAGGGAGTTTAGAGAAATCTATATCCTGAAAATAGGAAGCAAACTCCATTTGTGTATTTATGTAGACCCGTTTGCGGTGGCGGAAGCCAGGGTTTTTCAATAAACATACAAGAGCAACAATATCTTTCAATTCCACTGCCCTCTCGCCTGCAGTAAAAATTGGATTCGATTCAAACGGTGTAAATTCACTTAACAAGTCCTCAAAATAGCGGACATACAATACATGCAAAGTTTTTTCTACACCATCTTCTTCAAAAGTAATTTCACTTCGATTAAAGAAATCCTCTGAAGTATTCGATTTTTCTTTTTCGAGCTCATAGCCATTACACTGATTAATGATCATGTAAAACCCTCCCAGAACTATATCCCCATATGTAATAATGTTATAATTCGATATAGTTATATTTTAACATAAATTACATGAGATAAATGACTAAACTCAAGATTCTAATGTTTCCTGGAATTTCCCGAAAAATAAATCTGCATCCTCCTGCAGGAAATCATCCCCGTCAATTTTTTCTGGAAGTGGCGGCAGTTCTTCTATTCGCTTTAAGCCAAAATAATCAAGGAACTCCTTAGTCGTTCCATATAAATAGGCTCTCCCCGTACCTTCAGCCCTTCCTACTTCTTTAATAAGGGCTTTTGCAGCTAAAGTATGCAGGGGGCGCTCTGTTTTGACCCCTCTAATTTCTTCTATTTCCGCTCTCGTTATTGGTTGTTTATATGCAATAATGGCAAGTGTCTCTAGTGCAGCCTGAGAGAGACCTGAAGTTGTCGGAGTGACGACCAGTTTCTTAAGGTAATCGGAGTTTTCTTTCTTCGTTGCCAGCTGGAAGGTTCCAGCTAGCTCAACGATTGTAATCCCTCGTGAAGAATCAGTGTAATCCTCCATTAATTCTTTCATAATTGATTCAGCCTGTATTTCATCGATCTCTAGGACAATGGAGATTTGTTTTAAAGACAGACCTTCATCCCCGGCTGCGAAAAGAAGGCTCTCTGCAATGCTTTTCCAATTGATTACTTCCAAGTATCTATGCCCCCTTTATTGTACAATCATTTGTTTAACCGTAAAGCTATACAATCATTAGGAATATTTCCGAGAAATTTTTCTCCTGTTCTATATGTATCTCTTTCCGTTTAATGAGCTCTAAAACAGCAAGAAATGTGACAACAATATGTTCCCGGTCAGAGACTGTAAACAAATCGTTAAAGCTTTTTCTGCCTTTAATTCCCTTTAAATCATCTAAAATCTCAGCCATTCGTTTTTCAATTGGAATTTCCTGGCGGGAAATTTTTGTTGTCACTGGCTTCTGCAGCTTTTGCCTTCGCAATAGCTTTTGAAACGCACCGAGCATGTCATATAGAGACACATTCAAATCCGTTTTTTCAGTTTGAACTTCCTTAACATAATCGGATAGGTCGCTTGGAGGCTTTGTAAACATCAAGCCTCTTTCCTGTTCCATTTCCTTTAGTTCAACAGCCACTTCTTTATATTTACGGTATTCGATTAATTTCTCGACTAGCTCGTCCATTGGG
Organism: Bacillus sp. DTU_2020_1000418_1_SI_GHA_SEK_038; assembly: GCF_032341175.1. Lineage (NCBI taxonomy): Bacteria > Bacillati > Bacillota > Bacilli > Caryophanales > Bacillaceae > Bacillus > Bacillus sp. DTU_2020_1000418_1_SI_GHA_SEK_038. Next base: position 2,886,641 of record NZ_CP135435.1, read on the forward strand.
TTCTCTTCTTGTTGAATGGAAAGCTCATCATCAAATAACTCCTCATCATGCTTAGGAAGGAGCATTTTACTTTTTATGGCTAGAAGTGTTGCGGCCATCACTAAATATTCACTTGCAACATCTAATTGAAGCTCTTGCATTGTATGGATATATAATAAATATTGCTCCGTAATCTCTGCCACTGGAATATCATATATATCGATTTCAAGTCGGTGGATCAGATGAAGCAGCAAATCGAGCGGTCCTTCAAACGCGTCAATCTTTACATTATAATGCATGACATCCTGCATAAAATATTCACCAAAATTTCTATTTAAATTCCCAGTTAACACTATTATAAGTATAAATTATTCATTGTTGTTATCCAATAGAAATTTAAACCTTATTCATTCAACGAAATTGGAAGAAAAAACATTTCATTCGCCCAAACCATTTAACATTTGCCTACATATGATGATTTTGAACAAATAATTGAAATAAATAGGAGGTATAAGGTATGTCAAATGTAGGCTTTGGGCACACAGGATTTGCTCTGATTGTCGTGTTGTTTATCCTATTAATTATTGTGGGTGCTTCTTGGTGCTTCTAATGAAGTAGGCAGATTAAATTTCTGAAGACCTCATAAAGCTTCGGAGATTATAATATGATTAGCTTGGCAAGATTTAAAGTGAACCCGGTTGTAAGCCGGGTTTTTATTATTGAAATATGGAAATAATCATGGTTGAGAAGCCTAATTCGCATCCATTCTTATGTTAGAATAGACATTAACATCATTGGGGGTGAAAGCCGTGTATCCAAATGAATATATTGATTATTTAATTCATTTCCATGGAGATCGGGATTATTTTGAGTGTCATGAAATCCTTGAGGAATATTGGAAAAAGGTTGATCCAAAGAATAAGCATTCCATTTGGGTTGGTCTTATATTATTGGCTGTTTCTAATTATCATCATCGGCGCGGGAACATTGGCGGTGCTAAAAGAACACTAGAAAAATCCATCCAAATTCTCCAAAAGAACCGGGGGCAAATAGAACATTTGGGCCTTAACAAAGAAAAGTTTCTGCTAGAATTAGAAAAAAGGCAAGCTAGCCTCTTAGAAGGCAGCCAATACACTAGCTATAATTTTCCGATAATGGATACCTCTTTACTTACCAGCTGCAAGGATAAATGTATACAAGCAGGGCTAAACTGGTGTGAAGATAGCGATTTAAATAATGAAGACATAATTCACCGGCATTCACTGAGAGATCGACGCCAAGTCATCCAAGAACGATTAATGGCTTTAAATACAAAAGCGCAGGAGCTGGATGCAAAAAAATAGCAATCGGTATTGATCCGATTGCTCGAGCCTAATTTTTTAAGGAATTTTATACATCAGTATTTAAATCACATTTATTCAAAAAAGAATCAGTCATCTCATTGGATCTTAACTCTTTTTCGGCAAACATTTCTTTCAATGCTTTAACCATTGCCTTTCCAATGCCTTGATGCCTATGTGAAGGATTGACTGAAATATGCTCAATCATAGCAGAATCATCCAGAAATGAAACACCGATTAAGCCAATAATATCGTCCCCGTCCTTCCAGAGAAATAATTGCTTGTTTTCAGCCGTTTCATATTGCTTCATTGTCTGCTGTAAAACCTTCAGATCCTTTTCATTTGGCATAAATGATAAAAGTCCCATAGCAATCTTTTCAAAAGCCTTTTTATATCGAATTAACATATTATCCCTCATTATTAGTAAAACTTAGTGTTGGCTTGCCAATTTGCTCATACTCCGTTTTACTTATGCGATATTTTAATTGGAATCCCTTTTATTTACGAGAGTTCCATATTATCACCATGATGATTAGTCTTTATAGCGTGTTAGATTAGTTTCACACATGCAAATATTGAGCTAGTTTTTAATTTCTATCCCTATTTTCTCCAAATATTCATCATTTCAAACTTGTTAATAATATATGTACAAAACTTCTCTTTGTTCCCTCGCGAGTGCTATTTATTCAGCTTTACACCTTTTACAGTTTTCAAAGCCGATTCACTTAGATGGAACAATGACGAACCAATAAAAAAGCCCCCATGCCAGGCTGCCTATTAAGAATAAAACGAAAAGAAGCCAATTATTTTTCTTCATATACCCTTGGTTGCCCCTCCTAAAGAAATCTTAAAAACAATGGACAACTTCATTTTACACGATAGAGAATATTATTTCCATGCTACATACTGAAAATAACGTAAAGCTGCCTAAAAGGGCAGCTTAACTGTTTATTTTTTCTTTAATTGAAAGATCCATTCTTATTAAATCATCATATGTTTCCCGTTTCACAACAAGTTTCGCTTCCCCATTCTCGACAAATACGACAGCAGGTCTTGGGAGACGATTATAGTTATTAGCCATTGCATAACCATAAGCTCCTGTACAAAATACAGCTAATAAATCATCGCTATCCGATTTTGGAAGGGGAAGATCCCAAATAAGCATGTCACCTGATTCACAGCACTTTCCTGCAATCGAGACAGTTTCCTCCGTCTTTTCATTCGCTCTATTGGCTAGAACAGCCTCATACTTCGCCTGATACAGTGCAGGGCGAATATTATCGCTCATCCCGCCATCAACTGCCACATATTGGCGAACATTTGGCACTTCTTTTCTAGAGCCGATTTTGTAGAGAGTCGTTCCTGCATCTCCAACTAAAGATCTTCCTGGCTCGATCCATATTTCAGGCATCTTCATGGAGTAATTTTCTGCCTGTTGTTTCACTTCTTCAATAATCTCGGCAACATATTGTGCCGCTGGCAAAGGCTTATCCTCATCCGTATAGCGGATTCCAAAGCCTCCGCCTAAGTTTAACACCTCGGACTCATAAGAGAAAGATTCCTTCCATTCATGCAATTTTTCAAAAAGCTTCTTAGCGGCCAAAATAAAGCCTGTTGTTTCAAATATTTGCGACCCGATGTGACAATGAAGTCCTAATACTTCGATTCTCTCAAAATCAAGGGCCATTTTAAGAGCCTTTTCTGCTTGGCCATTTTGCAAATCAAAACCAAATTTAGAATCAGCTTGTCCTGTTAAAATATAATCATGGGTATGCGCTTCAATTCCAGGAGTCACTCTTAATAAAATTTTTGTGCTCATTTTCAAGGTTTGGCAAAGCGAATTTAATAACTCCAGCTCATAAAAGTTATCAACAACAATACAGCCAATCTCATGCTTTAGTGCCATTTCAAGTTCTTCCTTGCTTTTATTGTTTCCGTGAAAATGAATACGCTCCCTAGGAAAATCCGCTGCTAAAGCTGTATATAATTCACCGCCTGAAACAACATCTAAAGATAGTCCTTCTTCCTCTGCCAATTGAACCATCGCAATTGTTGAAAAAGCCTTGCTTGCATAGGCAACCTGAGCCGGTACCTTTAAATTTTCAAATGTTTGTTTAAAACCCCTTGCCCGCTCTCTTATTAACGATACATCATAAATATATAATGGTGTTCCATATTTCTTAGCAAGTTCAACCGTGTCTATTCCGCCTATTTCAAGATGACCTTTAGAATTAACTTTTGATGTCCCATGTAAATACATATTTTCCCCTCTTCCTAAAAGCACAGTTGTTTACATGCCTTAAATTTATTTTATTCACTTGTTATGAGGCTTGATAATCAAATCCGCCATTCTCTTCTTTTTTAGCTTCATTCCTAAGAAATAAATAGACAGAATCCCAAGAGATACTGTCTACTTTCATATTCTATTGAAAATATTACAAATACTTTAACATAAAAACAAGCTAATCACAATCGGAAATACTAGGCTGTTTTATTATTTTACGGCTGCCTAACTCGATCCCTAGGACGGTTTATACTTGGACGAAGTTTCGATCCAGGTACCGCTCTTCGAATGAGCACTTGTAATAATGCTTTCGGATAAAATGGAATGAATGGCCATAAATAAGGTGTATTCAACGGCCTTTTGCTTGCAAGCCAAATGATGAATATAGTAATTGAAACAATAAGCCCTGGTCCATGGAATATGGCAACCGCGATTAATAAACAAAGTCTTGTAATTTTATTAGCAATACTTAATTCGTAACTTGGAGTCGTATAAGTTCCAATGGCCGCTAATGATACATAAAGGATTACTTCCGGGACAAATAATCCAACATCAATTGCAATTTGCCCAATTAACACAGCAGCAATTAATCCCATAGCTGTGGCAAGGGGGGTCGGTGTATGAATAGCTGCCATCCGCAGAATTTCTATACCAAAATCAGCTAGAAATATTTGTACGATTATCGGAACGTTCGTTTCTTTATTAGGACCAATAAATTCAAGGCCTTCAGGCAAAAGTGACGGTTCTAAAGCAAATAAAAACCATAGTGGCAACAGAAACAGGGAGGAAAATATCCCAATAAACCGCATCCAGCGTTCAAATGTTCCTACTGCGGGAGACTGCCTATACTCTTCCGCATGCTGCATATGATAGAAATACGTTGTAGGTGTAATTATGACACTTGGTGATGTATCAACATATACGAGAACATGCCCTTCGAGTAAATGGGTTGCCGCAACATCTGCGCGCTCTGTATAACGAACATATGGAAAAGGATCATATCCTTGTTTGAAAAGAAATTCTTCTACTGTTTTATCAGCCATCGGGATGCCATCAATTTTAATGTTCGCAATTTCTTTCCGGATAATTTCTATTAAATCCGGATCCGCAACATCCTTAATATAACCAATGGCTACATCCGTTTTTGATCTTTCTCCTACTTTTGTTATTTCAAAACGAAGTCTTTCATCCCTTATCCTTCTTCTAGTTAAAGCCGTATTCAATATAATGTTTTCTACAAACCCATCCCTAGATCCACGAATGACTTTTTCTGTATCTGGCTCCTGCGGCGACCTCCCTGGATAGCTTCGTACATCTATGATAAATGCAGTCGTTTCTCCCTCAACTACTACCGCAATTAATCCCGAAAGAACCTGGTCTACAAGTTCATCCAACGTTTCTATTTTTGCTACAGAGCCATGCACCAAACGGTTGTCAATAATCTCAAAAAGTTTGGAGGACTGTCTCTCATTATCGTTAATATTAACAAGTTCTTCGATTAATTCAACGATGATAAGTGAATCCGTTAATCCATTCACATAATACAAATTTACATCTTTTTTTAGAATTTGAAGCTCTCTAATTCCTAAATCAAAGCTTACTCCAAGTCCAATTCGTTCTTCCATATATTTTTGAATTTTAGGTAATGATTCAGGGATAGGTATTTTATTCTGCATCTTGTTGTCTGACACGATAACCGCTCCTTTCCAAAATAAGGTCTACAGCCTTTCTCGTTATGGGCGACCCAATCGTAAAGTCATCTTTTTTCGACATTTTACCTATATCGCCAATTCCAACAATAATAGGGACAGTTAGCTCATCCAGGCAATACACAGTGTCCCCGTTTAATCTCCCTATTTCTAGCTCAGGGAGCCCATATTTATCCACACCATACGGAGTTAATTCTCCCTCCCGGTCAATGCAGATATTTACCCTTGTCCATTCAGACTGCCTCGTTTTTGCGGCAACAGCAATAATTCCCAGCACTTCTATATCTTCATGGGACGCTACATATTTTAAGGCCTTTTCTCCTGCTCCTTCTCCTTCAAAGCCACTATCATCAAACATAACGATAACCGGATCATGGGAAGCTTTTTTTATCAGTTTAACGATTTGAGGACCACTTAATACTGTGGGATTCCCGTGGGATAATGAAATACATCTTCCACCTACTTCCTTTGCCACATACTCGATTGACCTTCTAGCATAGTCATCCCCATCTGTAACTAAAATCACGCTTCTCCTATCATCCATATAAAATGATCCTTTCATTGTGGTTTGGTCTATTATTTATCAACAAAATACACCCATTGATATAAGGAGCCAAAGATTTTACCGAAAACAATCGCCATTAATAAAATAACTATTTGTCCATCAACTCCAATTCTTTTCGCAAGAATTGGCAGTACATTTAATACTTCTGTCAACGCTGCGGCAACCATACCTACAAACACGCCTGAGGCTAACCCAATTGGCAATAATATGTAGGGAGTAAAGGCTAATATGGGGTCCCATAATGTAGCAGCTGCACCTATAACAGCACCTAAAACGATTGCCCACTCATAATATCGGACCATTTTCATCGTTTTAGTAAGCTGTGTCAGTCTAGGAATAATGCCAAATATGGTCAAAAATGCGACAAAGCCTGAACCTACCGCTAACCCGCCGGCAAGACCAATAAACACAACAATAACAACATTAATGGTCGTCAATATTCTTCATACTTTCTTTGTTTTGATGCAAAGTTATATAGCTGTCCAAATCCATCTGATAATTAAACATCTCCACTTCCAGCGGGCTCGGCTCTTCATTTAAACGCTTTTTAAATAAATGGTTAAAAAAAAGAATCATTCCTGCACCTAAACCAATAGAGTAAGGGATTTGGAAAATTAACGGCTTTGAGTCGACCTCCCCAGTCATAATCGTATAAATACGCTGTTGTACAATCTGCATGCTGACATCTTCATGGAAATTCATGATCGTTAGTCCAGCTCCAAAAAATAATAAGAGCCATACTAAAACAAATAGAGGAATGGATATCTTTCGTTTTTTTGCCACCACTTCAACGATTACTTGTGAGGGTCCAACCGTTTGAATCTCCACTTCAGGAATTTTTTTAACTATATCCCTTATTACTTTCATTACATCTATTACGATCATGTTCCGATCCTTTTCACTCACCTCATAAACTTTTAAATTTCTTAATTGAACGTAAATCTGTTCATCGGCAATTATTTGCGCAATGTCCTTTAAAAAAATGGAGTTTCGCGGTCGAACTTGCAATCGATGTCGCAATCGAATATAAACCGTCTGTTCCATTTTGCTCACTTCCTACGTATAGATTTCCTTATATATGTAGTATGAGTTACATATATTAACTTCATGATTACCAATATTTAGATGTATAAAAGTACAAATCCCTGAAGCTAGACGTAAAAAAGACCGTATGGATCATAAATCCATACGGTCTTTCATTTGCTGAAGTATCTTTTTCTCTAGCCGTGAAACCTGAACCTGTGAAATTCCAAGTCTCGCTGCAACCTCTGATTGGGTCTGGTCCTTGTAATAACGTAAATAAACGATTAATCTTTCCCTATCATCCAAATCATTAATGGCTTCTTTTAAGGCAATTTTATCGAACCATTTCCCTTCATTGCCATCGTCAATTTGATCGAGCAATGTAATTGGGTCCCCATCATTTTCATATACGGTTTCATGAATAGACGAAGGGGTGCGTCCAGCTTCCTGAGCTAGAATAATATCCTCTGGCGGAATATCAAGAAACTCAGAAAGCTCATTGACAGTCGGGATGCGGCCAAGTGATTTTGATAACTCATCTTTTGCCTTCCGAATTTTATTCCCCATTTCTTTAAGAGATCGGCTTACCTTCACTGTCCCATCATCACGAATAAAACGCTGAATTTCTCCTATAATCATGGGCACAGCATACGTTGAGAACTTAACATCATAGCTTAAATCGAATTTATCAACAGACTTTAGCAATCCAATACAACCGATTTGGAAGAGATCATCTGGTTCATATCCCCTGTTTAAAAAGCGCTGGACAACAGACCAAACAAGACGCATGTTCTTTTGAACAATCGTATCCCGTGCACTCTGATCCCCGTCTTGGCTCTTTTTAATAAGATCCTTCACTTCATAATCCTTCAAAAATGCTTGGCCTTTATCAGCTTTTACCTCCACATCCATAGCAAGACTCCTTAATTACACAGCATTTTACTTTTTGATAAATGCTTTTTTAATCGGATCTCTGTGCCTTTCCCCGGCTGCGATTGAATTTCGATTTCATCCATAAAATTTTCCATAATCGTAAAACCCATACCTGATCTTTCTAACTCAGGCTTGGTTGTAAATAATGGCTGGCGGGCTTCCTCTACATCCATAATCCCAGATCCCTCATCTCTAATAGACATATCGATGAAGCCATCCTCCATTTTAACCGATATATAAACCATTCCATTTGGATCCTGTTCATAGCCATGAATAATTGCATTCGTAACTGCTTCAGAAACAACGGTCTTTATTTCTGTCAGTTCATCCATTGTCGGATCGAGCTGAGTAATAAATGCGGCAACAGTTACACGGGCAAATGATTCATTTTGGCTTAATGCACTAAATTGAATATGCATTTCATTTTTCATATTAGGCAACCCCCAGTCTTTGCAAAGCAAATTCTTCCGTCGGTTCTAAGCGAATAATCTTAAATAACCCCGACATTTCGAATAATCTTTGTACGGCTGGAGAAATTGCACAAACGACCATTTCACCATGATGCTGTTTAATTTGTTTATACCGGCCTAGAATAACACCTAGTCCTGAGCTGTCCATAAATGATAACTGCTCAAGATTTAATACAATATGGTGGATATCATAATCTTCAATTGCCTTCGTAGCTCGTTCACGCAGCTCATCAGCTGAATGATGATCTAATTCCCCGCTAAGACGAATACATAAGACATCTCTTTTAATTTCTAAATCAATCGAAAGACTCACTCTTATAGCCTCCTTATCTAGTCTCTAGTGAGTCCAATTCGATATTCTTACTTGCATTTCCTTCCTAAAGACAAAACTAGTGCTTATTCGCTAAAACTAGAAGGCATATAGTTATTTTCGACATTTCTGTTAATTTCCAGCCCGTGTAAACATCCCAATGGACCGTTTATACAAAGTCCACCAGTTGGCTTCCTTGCTAGCCTCTTTTGCTACTAGAGGGCTTTCTACTAATGTTTTTCCGTCTTGAATGAGCTTTAGCGTGCCGACCTTATCACCTTTTTTAACGGGCGCCTTGATATTTTTGTCCAAAACAATAGATTGTTTAATGTTTTCAATGCTTTCTCCTTTTTTCGTTAATAAGGAAATCGGCTCGCTTGTAATGGCTTCTACCTTTTTCTTGTCACCTTTGCTGATGGCAACATGACCTAGTGCTACGTTTCTTTTAAACATTGGGTGGGTTTTGTATTGGCTAAATGCATAGTCCAGCATTTTCGTAACTTGTGCATTACGATCCTTAGAGGTTGGCGCTCCAAATACAACAGCTATAACGCGCATACCATCTTTTTGTGCTGTTGCTGTTAAGCAATATTTAGCCTCATTTGTAAATCCAGTCTTTAGTCCATCAACACCTGGGTAGAAACGAACTAGCCTGTTCGTGTTGACTAGCCAAAACTTTTTATCTGTGTCTTCACGCAGGTAGGATTCATAAGTACTCGTAAATTTCGTTATGTCCTCATATTTGAGAAGTTCCTTAGCCATAATTGCCATGTCATGAGCAGTACTATAATCTTTTTTTCCAGGCAGTCCAGTTGCTGATTTGAATTCAGTATTCTTTAATCCTAATTCTTCAGCCTTTTTGTTCATTTGCTTGACGAATTCTTCCTCAGATCCTGCTAGCCTTTCCGCCATGGCAACCGATGCGTCATTCCCAGATGCAATGGCAATCCCCTCTAACATTTGCTTCGTTGTCATTTCCTCGCCAGGCTCAAGGAATATTTGGGAACCTCCCATTGAAGCTGCATATTCGCTCGTCCGAATCTTTTCATCCATGGAAAGCTTCCCCTCATCGATGGCTTCCATTATAAGAAGCATCGTCATAACCTTTGTCATACTTGCAGGGGGAAGTTTCTCTTCACTGTTTTTTTCATATAGGACTGTCCCTGTGTCTCGCTCGATTAAAATAGCAGATTTCACATTTTGAACAAGGTCTACCTCACTTTCCCTTGCAAAGGCAGATGGCACAAAGGCCGATGCAAATAAAAAGGAGATTACCATTATAGAGATTATTCGTTTCATCACATAACCCTCCATTCTTTATAGCCTCCATCTTTTCCATTTGAAGGGAAATTATACAACTCGATCCTCGTCAAAATGAATATTTTCTTTAATAATCGGATATTTTATAAATTTGCTTCAAGCGTTACTTATTAAAATATAAAAAATACGCCAGAGGAAAAAATTCCACTGACGTTTTTATGTTTGTCACTGCTTATTCTGTTATTTCCTCATGAATTAAAATTGGAGGGTTTACTTTATTCTTAGATATCCTTATATTCTCATATAGCTTTTTTTCAACTTCGGAAATATTTTCGAAATTACTATAAATGGTTACGAGTGAATCGCCTTTTTTCACTTGATCACCAATTTTTTTGCGAAGAGTTAAACCAACAGCAAGATCGATGGCAGATTCCTTCGTAGCTCTTCCTGCTCCTAGAAGCATAGCTGCTGTTCCAATTTCATCTGCGACTATTTCAGAAACGTAGCCATCTTCCTTTGCTTCCAATTCAAATGTATACTTTGCCTGTGGAAGCATGGCTGGATTATCAACAATGGCTGCATCCCCGCCTTGTGAGGTTAAAAAGGTTTTAAAGACATTTAAAGCAGTTCCATCCTTCATAACACCCTCTAGCATCGTGCGTGCTTCTTTCAGTGTATTGGCCTTTTGCGCTAAATAAACCATATGGCTTCCTAAAGTCAGGCATAGTTCTGTTAAATCCTCTGGACCTTCCCCTTTTAGCGTATCAATAGCTTCTTTTACTTCCAGCGCATTCCCAATGGCAAATCCAAGCGGCTGGCTCATATCAGATATGACTGCCATCGTATTTCTGCCAACATTATTTCCAATCTGGACCATTGCCTTTGCAAGCTCCCTTGAGTCATCGAGAGTTTTCATGAAAGCCCCTGCGCCGGTTTTGACATCAAGAACAATCGCATCAGCGCCAGCAGCGATTTTTTTACTCATTATGGAGCCTGCGATTAGCGGGATGCTGTCAACAGTAGCCGTAACATCCCTGAGAGCATATAGCTGTTTATCAGCAGGTGTTAAATTCCCGCTTTGCCCAATGACAGCAATTTTATTTTTATTTACAAGATTAATAAACTCTTCGTTCTCCAGTTCCACATGGAATCCTTTTACCGATTCCAACTTATCAATCGTCCCGCCCGTATGTCCGAGACCTCTGCCGGACATTTTTGCTACGGGAACGCCGATAGCTGCAACGAGTGGCCCTAATACGAGTGTTGTTGTATCTCCAACTCCGCCGGTTGAATGCTTATCTACCTTTATTCCTTCAATCTTTGATAAATCGATTTGGTCGCCTGATTGTACCATCGCCATCGTTAGATCGGCTCTTTCCTTTTCAGTCATTCCCTGAAAATAAATCGCCATCATCAGGGCACTAGCTTGATAGTCAGGGATTGATTCATCTGTATATCCCTTAATAAAAAATTGAATTTCTTCAGCAGTTAGCTCTTTTCCGTCTCGTTTGTTTTCAATAATATCAACCATTCTCATTATTAATCACCGACCGTTCAAAAATTTGAGTAACATAGCAAAAATTCTAATCTTGTTAATAATTGCTTGCACCTATTTCTGCAACTATGGCTTTTACATACTGCAGAAAATGAGCTTTCACCTTTTCAGTTGTCTCAATGACCTCTTCATGATTAAGCGGCTGATCTAGGATTCCTGCAGCCATATTCGAAATACATGATATTCCGAGTACCTTCATTCCCGCATGTCTTGCCACAATTACTTCAGGAACGGTTGACATTCCTACAGCATCCGCGCCCATTGTACGAAGCATGCGGACTTCAGCAGGAGTTTCATAGGTCGGCCCTGTATTTCCTGCATACACACCTTCTTGAATGGGCAGGTTTAATTTTTCTGCTATATTTCTTGCAAGCTTTCGCAGCTCCTTTGAGTATGCTTCTGACATATCAGGAAAACGGACACCCATTCGGGAATCATTTGGACCGATTAATGGGTTACTCCCCATATTATTAATATGATCGGAAATAAGCATTAAATCTCCTGGAGTAAATGTTTCATTTACACCTCCAGCAGCATTTGTCACGATTAATTGATTAATTCCAAGCTCCTTCATTACTCTAATAGGAAATGTAACCTTATCAAAGCTATATCCTTCATAATAGTGAAACCGTCCCTGCATAACTGCAACTGGAACTCCATTAAGAAGACCAAAGACTAAATTCCCCGCATGCCCCTCTACCGTTGAAACAGGGAAATTAGGAATTTCATTGTATGGAATTTTTAAGGCGTCTTCTACTTCTTCCCCTAATACACCTAAACCTGAACCGAGTATAAGTCCAATAACTGGCTGCAGGTTATATTTTTCTTTTAAAAATTGGGCAGCCTGTTGAATTTTTTGATAATCCATTTCGTTTTCCCCCTATTTAAATTCCGTTAAGAAGCTCTTTCCATATGCAGGCATTTTAACTTGAAAATTTTCTGCAACCGTAGCACCAATATCCGCAAAGGTTTTTCTAATTGGAAGCTCTTTACCTTCTTCCATATTTTTTGCGTAAACTAAGAGCGGTACGAATTCTCTCGTATGATCTGTTCCGTGATGGACTGGGTCGTTTCCATGATCTGCAGTAATGATAAGTAAGTCATGTTCCTGCATCTTAGCAAATACTTCAGGAAGCCGCTCGTCATATTCTTCAAGCGCTTTGCCATAGCCTATTGGATCACGCCGGTGTCCATAAAGTGCATCAAAATCAACAAGATTAAGGAAGCTTAAACCTGTAAAGTCCATATCGAATGATTGTAATAATTTATCCATACCGTCCATGTTTGAAACCGTGCGCAGAGATTCTGTTACCCCTTCTCCGTCAAAAATATCTGAAATTTTTCCTATTGCTATAACATCCAATCCTGCATCCTTTAGCTCAGACATCACTGTCCGTTCAAATGGCTTTAGTGCATAATCGTGACGATTTGAAGTTCTTTGGAAATTGCCTGGCTTACCGATGAAGGGTCTGGCAATCACGCGGCCAACCATATATTTTTCATCTAAAGTTAACTCGCGGGCAATTTTACAAATCCGATATTGCTCTTCAATCGGAATAATTTCTTCATGGGCCGCAATTTGGAGAACTGAGTCAGCTGATGTATATACAATAAGAGCCCCTGTTTTCATATGCTCTTCCCCAAGCTCTACAATAATTTCCGTTCCGCTTGCAGGTTTATTGCCAATAACTTTTCTGCCAGTGCGCGATTCCAGTTCGGAAATTAACTCATCTGGAAAACCGTCCGGGAACACTTGAAATGGTGTTTTAATATTCAGACCCATTATTTCCCAATGACCTGTCATTGTGTCTTTACCGTTAGATGCTTCCTGCATTTTAGTATAGTAGGCAAGTGGCTTTTCCGCTTTTTCAATGCCTTTAATTTCACGGATATTACTAAGACCAAGCTTTGCCATATTCGGCATCCTCAGTCCGCCCATTTTTTCTGCAATATGACCGAGTGTATCTGAACCGATATCCCCAAATATTTCTGCATCTGGTGCCTCCCCAATGCCGACAGAATCCATTACGATGACAAATATTCTTTTATACGCAAATGATGACATGTTGATTCCTCCTAGTTTCATGAATGCGATTTCAACAAAAGTCGAAGTTTCTTTAATATATTTAAAGGTTGCCCTTTCTATTTGTGTTTAACACAATTTTTCTTCTCATACGTCAGAAGTCTGACATCTATATTTTACATAAGGGAAGTAAAAAGTAAAAGAAAAAGCTGCCAATTAATATGACAGCTTTATGACATATAGGTTTATCGCAGATTAACTTGCAGTTAGACCTCATTAATTGAAGTTTCACTTTATACTAAGCCCGCGGATGAAACTGACTATATACATCTTTTAATCTAGTTTTCGTCACATGTGTATAAATTTGCGTTGTTGAAATGTCCGCATGTCCAAGCATTTCCTGGACAGCACGTAAATCAGCGCCATTTTCAAGAAGATGTGTTGCGAAGGAATGTCTTAAGGTATGTGGGGTTAAATCCTTTTCGATTCCTGCCTCTGCTGCCAGACGCTTTAGGATTTTCCAAAATCCCTGCCTTGTTAATCTTTTGCCATGATGATTTACAAAAAAAGCATCCTCCTGAACCTTTTTTGAAATAAAATGTTTTCTTCCTTCTTGTAAATATTGATTTAGTGCGGTTGCTGCTGTTTTTCCAATTGGAATGATTCGCTCTTTATTTCCTTTTCCAACACAGCGCACAAATCCCATCGTAATATGAACATCGCCCATATTTAACCCAATTAATTCACTTACCCGAATTCCGGTTGCATAAAGGAGCTCAAGCATGGCCTTGTCACGAATTCCAAAGTGATCACAAGATTTAGGTGAATCTAGTAAAATTTCAACCTCTTGCATGTTAAGCACCTTTGGCAGTGATCGCTCATGCTGCGGCGACTCTATATGGACAGAGGGATCGTGATCAGCAGCTTTTTCACGAAGAAGAAATTGATGAAACGCTCTAATTGAGGCAACATGCCTTGCCATTGTTTTCGAAGATTTCCCCTGCTCCTTTAATAACCCCAGGAAATGAATGATTTGAGTGCGCTGAACTTCATTTAAGGAGATCAGCTTTTCAACATTCTTTAAGTATTTCGTATAGCTTTTCAGATCTCTTTCATAAGAAACAATCGTATTTCTTGCGAGACCTTTTTCAACGATTAAATAATGAATAAAATCTTTAAGCTCGTCCTCCATTATGACTCTACTCCCCATTTAAATAGAAAAGGATTAACCGGTCCAGCCAGTTTGAAGATTCACTATTGTTTGCACTTGCTGAAACCTTCACAGCCGCTCCCTTGGGCTCATCGTACCGGTGATAATCCTGATATTCTTCATTTAACCACATAATACCATAATAAAAAAGGATTGTGCATCCTGTGAAAAGCACGAATACCTTTATTGTCTGAAATGCGATTTTTAGCCAAGATACCATTTTACTTTCCCCCACAAAACCTTATTACTAAAGGTTATGCCATCTTGGACAAGAAATATACCTAACCTAGCGAATTTCTAAACTGACTTTTTATTAAATACGTTTGTGGAAAAATTATGCGGACATTGCATCCGCTATTTTCATTAAATAACCTAATTTAAGAGCATGGCGGACACTGAGTACGCTATTCACGAATAAACAGAAGAAAATCACTGCTTTTCTGGAATATAGAGGAAGCTATGTCCCCAAGCATATGGAATTAGCCCCTTTTGTTACAGATAAGGTAACTTGTGTCCGCAAAGCTCAGATAGATAAGAGTCTCATTGTTATTTCACATGCTTTTTAGTGTACAAAACAAAGCTAAAAAGACCAAATCAGTATGCGATTTGGTCTGCTGATTAGCATGTGTTTACAATTCTTACTAACTACCCAAGCTAATCGTTATTCACTTTCTTCATTATTATCATTGTTATTATCATGACAGCGATGGCAAATTCCATGGAAAGTAAGGCGATGATCTTTAATTTTAAAGTTCCATCTGCGTTCAACCACTTCTTCTACCTCTTCAAGTAAGTCTTCCTGAATTTCATCCACTGCCCCGCATTCAATACAAACTAAATGATGATGGAAATGTGCTGCTCCTTCTTGGCGAAGGTCATAGCGGGATACACCATCACCGAAGTTGATTTTATCGACAATTTTAAGTTCCGTTAGCAATTCGAGAGTTCTATATACAGTTGCTAAGCCTATCTCAGGCGATTTTTCTTTAACTAGGAGGTAGACATCTTCCGCGCTTAAATGATCCTCTTCATGCTCTAATAATACGCGAACGGTTGCTTCACGCTGAGGCGTCAATTTATAGCTAGACGAATGCAACTGCTTCTTTATTCTATCAATTCTGCTTTCCATTCCGAAGTCCTCCTCGCCCACTTACACATTCTCATTATAGCAGAAACGCGCGGAGATTCAAAATAAAATTATTACAAATAAGCATAGATAATCATTATTAAATAATAATTACTTAAAATAGTTCTGTTATTATAATGAATTTATCACAGATTTCATTAAAACAGGGGATAAAAAGGCCTCAATGCCAGCAGCTAAGCATAAAAACACGATGGCAAAAGCAAATGAGATCATATACTTTCCAAACAAAGGCATAACCGGCGGCCCAAGTTTTTTCATAAATTGTCTGCTAATCATTTTTAATGAAAAAGAAACGGCTAGCGTTGCCGAGATGATAAATATCGGAATGATGATTAAATTTTGCGGCAAAACAGAAACAAAGGATAATAAAAAACCATTCCATTCCATTTGATTAACTAAAAATCCAACTGTGAATCCGACAACCATCCCTTTCATAAATAAAAGAATGAGGATGATCGGGAGACCGATAATGGAGATACCTAAAATACACATTAATCCAATAAATTTCATGTTATGAAAGAGGCTTTGTTTGAAAAGGTCCTTCGATGTTGCCACTTCATCATTAGAAACTTGGCTGAAAAATTGGGATAAATAAAAAAACAAGTCTTCTTTTTGCGTTAAGCTTAAACTGTTGACAACGATAGCTCCGAAAATCACACCCATTAAAAACAAAACAATCACAAACAAATAAATTGAGGAATGCTCACGAAAATGGTTTGCGATGACGTTCTGGTACATATTTTTTCTCATTGCTCTTCCTCCCGCAACAATTCTGTTATTTAATTGTATGCTTGTCCTTTTGCTGTATGACAAATTTAGAGGAGAAAAAAATGCAGTTGAATTTTTAGAATTTTACATTATAATAATCAAAATTGACTTTTCAAATGCGGGAGGGGATTTAGTGATGAATCCAGTATTAATTGAATTTCCGGATAGAATTGAAACGGAGAGACTTTATATGCGAATTTGTATGCCTGGGGATGGCAAAACCGTTCATGAATCCATCCAAGCTTCTATTGAGGATTTAAAGCAATGGCTTCCTTTTGCCAATAAGGAACAATCAGTTGATGATGTCGAAATAAATATCCGTAAATCCTATTCTCAATTTTTATTGAGGGAAGATATTCGAATTCATATTTTTAGAAAAGAAGATGACGTGTTCGTTGGTTCCACAGGCCTGCATCGAATGGATTGGGCAGTGCGGAAATTTGAAATTGGCTATTGGTGTGACTCGCGCTATCAGAAAAATGGGTATATAACGGAGGCAGTTAGCGGTTTAGTTGATTTTACTTTTAACCATTTGGAAGCAAACCGGATTGAAATTCGCTGTGACACGAAAAATATCAGCAGCAGAAAAATCCCTGAAAAATTAGGATTCCAATTAGAAGGCATTTTAGTGAATGATGATCTAAGCGCCAATGGGAAAGAACTAAGAGATACTTGTGTGTTTGCTAAGGTGAGGAAGAAGAGTGAATAATATATTCTGTTAATAATGATGAGAAAAAAGACTGTAAACAACCAGTCTTTTTTCTTGTTTCAGCTTATATTAATCGGAAATTTTCCCATACTTCCCCCCGCCCCCTGCTGAAAGGCTCAGCTTTCCTTCTCTTGCCTTTACGATGAGATCGGCGGTTTTTGCTGGAATGATTTCACTTAATTTTTCCAATGGTACTTCATGAAGGATGGCCATTTCTGTTCCGAAGTGATCCAATAGTTTTTGCAGCATTTTCGGACCGAGTCCTGGAATAAATTCCAGCGGCACTTGATGTACATAAGGCGGGCGATTGTCCGGCAGCTCGTTAGATGTTTTTAATTCTGTTATTCTGTCAGCGACCCCTTTAATATACTTTATGCTTCCGCAATTTTCACATTCATTAATAATCGGATCGAATGGGGCAAAGCACTGGGAACATACTGTTTGATGATATTTCCCAAGAAGCGGATCAAGTCCGTAGTTTGCCTTAATTCTGCGCCCATCCTCTCCTTTTAACGCCCTCTCCAATTCTAGAAAAGAAGGTTCAGCCATTTGAAGGACATGATACTCCCTTGCAATTTTCTTTAAGGAATGAGCATCAGAATTCGTCAAAAATGAATAATTGTGGAGCTCCTTAATTTGATCTGCCATTGCTGTATCAGCACTTAATCCAAGTTCAATGGCATCAATTTGATCTTTGTCAAATACTTCTTCTAACGACCTGTGAACCCCTTTTCCATAAAGGCTTTTGAAAGGGGTAAACACGTGGGCTGGGATAAATAATCCGCCTAATTCTTTTACCTTTGTCTGAAGCCCACGGCCTGAAGCATAAATTCTTTGTGAACTTAAGGTGATATTTTTCAAGTGGTTCGAAAGCCAGTACGAAAATTCCTTCATTATTGTTAATGTTGGAAAATAACAAAGTACATGAATAGGTCCTTGGCAGTTCTCATCGTAAATTTCCAGTTCAGATCCTGGGATAATGGTTAAATCTCCATATTGTAAACCGCCCTCCTGATGCTCGGTCACGTCTCCTGTTTCCATGAGCTGGGCAATTTCTAGAATAACCTCGGGGGAATGGCAATCAATAATTCCAATCATGTTTAACCCTTTTTCATTTCGCGCATGTTCAATAATATTTGTAAATGTAAGCGATTTTGCCCCCGTTATTTTAACCGGCTTCCCTGTCATCGTGCGACCGATATGAATATGCAAATCTGAATAATAATCCTTCATTTACTTTTTCAACACCTTTTGAAGTTGCAAATATTGAATAGCATATGCAGTTTTGGCATCATATATTTTTTGTTTTTTTATGTATTGCTCTGCCTCTTCAAGTGTCAGCTCAAGTAAATTGACAAATTCATCCTCATCTGGTGATGCTGCATTTTCCTTCTTTTCCAAGCCTTTCGCAATGTATAAATGAATGATCTCATCAGCAAATCCAGGAGATGTATAGAAGGAAATCAGCCACTCCAGTTCCTTGCAGTCATAACCCGTTTCTTCCTCAAGCTCTCTTTTTGCACAAACTTCTGGATCTTCTCCTGCTTCTAGTTTACCAGCGGGAATTTCAACAATTGTCTTTTCCAATGCTTTGCGGTATTGCTCCACCATCACAATTTTTTCATCGTCTGTAATAGCTAGAACAGCTACTGCCCCAGGATGCTTAATCACTTCTCGTTTGGACATTTTTCCGTTTGGCAGCTCGACATCTTCTACTTGCAGACTTATCACTTTTCCCGTAAATATTTTTTCAATATTGACCGTCTTTTCTTCTAGGCGACTCATGATTCCAGCCACTCCTGTTCTATTCCGATTAAGTTTACTCATACATATTATCATACTTTAATTGGGGGAGTATGATATGAAAATATATGTTCACGAGAAGGGCGTCATCTTAGTCGGAAAAGCATGGGAAATTCGAGAGAAGCTAAAGGAATACAGCAAGGATTATCGCTTGATTAAGGAGTGGATTGAACTAAAAAAGACTTTTTCTTGAAGGTAGCTGAAGTTTGTTTGCGATAGTTCAAGGTTTGTTTGCGATAGTTGAAGATTTATTTGCGATAGTACCGGATTTATTTGCGAAAGTGATAGGTTTATTTGCGAAACCCTAGATTTAACCTAATCGTTACTTAATTTAAATACGAAAAAGTACAATTTATTTGTGATCCACCAATTTCTTTCGTTAAAATAAAAAGAAAATGTGAAATTGAGGTTGTTTTTATGAAAAAAAGACAGTTGGGCACATCGGATTTGTATGTAAGTGAGCTCGGACTTGGGTGTATGTCCCTTGGCACGGATGCGACAAAAGCACAAGAAATTATAGAAGCAGCATTAGAGGCGGGGATTAATTACTTCGACACGGCTGATTTATATGATTTTGGAACAAACGAGCAAATTGTTGGTCAGGCTCTACACCATGTAAGGGATAAGGTCATCATTGCTACGAAGGCAGGAAACCGCTTGAATGACAGCAAAGATAGCTGGAGCTGGGACCCTTCTAAAAACTATATAAAGGAAGCTGTCAAAGCAAGCTTAAGCAGATTAGGAACGGATTACATTGATTTATACCAGCTTCATGGCGGGACGATAGATGATCCAATTGATGAAACGATTGAAGCATTCGAGGAGTTAAAAAAAGAAGGTTTAATCCGCTTTTACGGAATATCTTCTATTCGTCCTAATGTCATTCGTGAATATGTGAATAATTCGAATCTGGTTTCTGTTATGGTCCAATACAGCTTATTAGATCGCCGGCCGGAAGAGGAGGTGCTTCCGCTTCTTGAGAAAAATGGCATTGGAGCTGTTACTCGCGGACCACTGGCAAAAGGGATTTTAAGTGAAAAAATGCTAGAAAAAGCAACGAAAAAAGGCTATCTAGACTATCAGCTGGAAGAACTACAGAAAACGATTCCTCTCTTGCGGGAAAAACTTTTTGATGCCCGTTCCATGACAGAGATTTCCTTGCAATATAATTTGGCTCATTCTGCTGTTTCGTCTGTTATCGCGGGAGCTAGCAGTGTTAAACAAGTTAAAGAGAATGCTAAAGCTGTTGAAGCAGAGCCGTTATCGGAAGGAGAGATTTCTATTATAAAAGCAATCACGAAGATGAGCTTGTATGAGCAGCATAGATAATAATAGAGCATAAAAAATCGCTTAAACTTAAGCGATTTTTTACACCCTATTTATATTCCTTCCAGTTAAGATTGCTTTCACTCAGCAATTCTTCAAAGCTCTTGTTCTTTTCCCGCAATCTTCTTTCTTCCCTTTTTCTTTGCTCTTCCTCTTCCTTTTGCTTATCTTCTGCTGCTTTTAATTCCTGCTTCGTGTCTTTTAATTTTGCCATTAATTCTTGGTTTAGCATATCTCCAAGTGTAATTGGTTTATCATCCTTTTTAGGCTGGGAATGCTGCTTTTTCTTTTTCATAGAAATCCCCTCATAAAATTAATTTTGCCACCAATTATATCATAATTACTTATTTAAAAACTCCAGAAATTCAATTCTATTGCCGAATGGATCATCGACAAAAAAGCGACTTCTTCCCTCAATTGGCGGCTCTTCTTTAATTTTGCATCCTTTAATTTCTAATTTATTACGCAGGCCCTCTAAGTTCTCCACAATTAAGCCTGGATGTGCTTTTTTTGCCGGAAGAAAGTCTTCTTGCACCCCTATATGTATTTCCTGGGTTCCGCATAAAAACCAGCATCCTCCTCGCTTTTGGAGATTTTCTGGCTTTGGTATTTCTTCTAGACCAAGGATTTCTCCGAAAAACAATCTTGCCTGCTCCTCACAGCCTTTTGGTGCAGCTAATTGAATATGATCAATTCCTTTAAATCGAAATGTCATTGAATCTCTCCTTTAATTAGGAAAAGCACAGCCATTGATAACTGTGCCCATCAAATTTAATAAGCGTCTGTTAGGACATGATCGTCTACCTGTAAAGAAGCTTCCGTTGATTGGACAACCTCCTCAATCGTAAAGCCCCTAGCCACTTCCACAAGCCTTAGTCCCGAATCTGTTACATCAATGACTGCTCTCTCCGTAATAATCCGATTGACAACTGCTTTGCCTGTTAATGGGAGTGTACATTCTTTGAGGATTTTCGACTCCCCGTTTTTATTCGTATGATCCATGATAACAATAATTTTCCCTGCACCGTGAACGAGGTCCATCGCTCCCCCCATTCCTTTAATCATTTTGCCTGGAATCATCCAGTTTGCAAGATCCCCATTTTCAGAGACTTCCATTCCTCCAAGAATGGCAATATTAACATGACCTCCACGGATCATGGCAAAGGATTCAGCACTATCAAAATAAGCAGCACCCGGAATGGCTGTCACTGTTTCTTTTCCAGCATTAATTAAATCAGGGTCGACTTCCTCTTGAGTAGGGTAAGGTCCAATGCCAAGCAGACCATTCTCAGATTGAAGTACCACTTGCTTATTACTTGATATATAGTTAGCAACGAGGGTTGGCATTCCAATTCCTAGATTCACATAGAAGCCATTTTCAATTTCCTTTTCAGCTCGCCGCGCAATTTTTTCACGAACTCCAGCTTTATCGTTACTCATGGCAAATTCTCCTTCCCAACAATTATTTCGACAATGTCAGTCTTTCAATGCGTTTTTCCTGATTCCCTTGGATTAGCATTTGCACATAAATGCTAGGGGTATGAATATGATTTGGATCTAGCTCACCGATTTCATATAGATTTTCTACCTCTGCTATTGTTACTTTTCCCGCAGCGGCAATCATCGGGTTAAAGTTTCTGGCTGTTTTGTGATAAACAAGATTGCCCATCTTATCAGCCTTCCAAGCTCTTACTAGACTGAAGTCAGCGACAAGTGCTTCTTCAAGCAAATATTCTTTTCCATTAAAAACCTTTGTTTCCTTCCCCTCTGCAATTGGGGTTCCTACACCTGCTGGCGTATAAAAAGCCGGTATGCCAGCACCGCCAGCACGAATTTTTTCTGCCAGTGTTCCTTGCGGCAGAAGTTCAACCTCAATTTCACCGGCCAGCACCTGTCTTTCGAACTCTTTATTTTCCCCTACATAGGAGCCTATCATTTTCTTAATCTGTTTATTTTTTAAAAGGAGCCCAAGACCCCATTCGTCTACGCCACAGTTATTCGAAATAACCGTTAAATCTTTAACACCCTTCTCAACTAATGCAAGAATCAAATTTTCCGGGATTCCACAAAGTCCAAAACCGCCAACCATTAAAACAGCGCCATCATGAATATCCTTCACTGCTTCATTAAAGGAAGTACAAATCGTTTTCATGTCATTCTCCCCTCTCATTCGAGAACGTATATTTTAGGCTTTCTCCCCCACTATTAAACTAATTCAACTACGGTTGCAACACCCTGTCCCCCGCCGATACATAAAGTTGCAAGACCCTTTTTGGCCTGACGCTTTTTCATCTCATGAATTAACGTCACTAGAATTCTAGCACCGCTTGCACCAATTGGATGTCCTAATGCAATGGCCCCTCCATTCACATTCAGAATATCTTTATTAAACTGAAGCTCTCTGTCTACAGCTAGTGATTGTGCTGCAAATGCCTCATTTGCTTCAATTAACTCTAACTCCTCCATTGAAACTGCTGCTTTCTCAAGTGCCTTTTTAACAGCATTTACTGGCCCTATGCCCATAATACTCGGGTCTACTCCTGCACTTGCATTTCCTTTAATTGTGACGAGGGGCTGGATCCCAAGCTCATCGGCCTTTTCCCTGCTCATAACGATTAGAACTGCAGCACCATCATTGATGCCCGAAGCATTTCCTGCTGTAACACTGCCGTCTTTCTTAAATGCCGGTCTTAGGGCAGCTAATTTTTCAGCAGTTGTTCCTTTTTTCGGGTATTCATCCGTATCAAACACGATCGGATCTCCCTTTCTTTGCGGAATCTCAACAGGAACGATTTCATCTTTAAATTTGCCTTCTTCAATAGCCTTTACAGCCTTTACTTGGCTTGCGGCAGCAAACTCATCCTGCTCTTCCCTGCTAAGTCCGTATTTATCACAAAGGTTTTCTGCAGTGATTCCCATATGATAATCATTAAAAGCACACGTCAGTCCGTCAGAAACCATTGTATCTAACAGCTGCTGGTTGCCCATTTTAAACCCATTCCGTGCATTTTTTAATATGTAAGGTGCCTGGCTCATGTTCTCTATTCCACCAGCAATCACAACGTCAGCATCTCCTGCCAAAATTGCTTGTGCTGCCAGATGAACAGCCTTCAATCCAGATCCGCAAACTTTATTAATCGTCATTGCGGAAACGCTTTCAGGAAGGCCCGCTTTAAGTGCTGCTTGTCTTGCAGGATTCTGTCCAAGCCCTGCCTGCAGTACATTTCCCAGAATTACCTCATCAACCTGCTCAGGCTTAATTCCGGCCTTTTCAAGTGCTCCTTTAATCGCAATCGCACCTAATTCAGGAGCTGATACATCCTTTAAACTGCCATTAAAGCTCCCTATTGCTGTACGCACTGCGCTGACAATGACTACTTCTGTTTTTGACATTCTAATCATCCTTTCTCGTCCATCTCATGAATTATACTTCTATTAAATAGTGCTAAAATCCTTTAATTTCTTGGCAAAAATTATCTAATGCATAAACTAGCCCTACTTTATCCATCTTATTAGGTGTACTTAACAACACTCAGAAGGGGGATGAAAGAATGACTCAAAAGCGTGACAAAGGCTATAGCCAAAAAGGAAAGCCAAACAGCGATAGTGTTAACCCTACAATTGCAGCAGAGGAACTAGAAAAAGCGATTCATCCTACAAAACGTCAGAATTCTAAACAATAAGCCGCCGCTCCTTGAGCGGTTTTTTTACATATAAAATAACTGTGAATGTTTTAAACGCCAATAAAATGGTAAAATAAAGAAAAAGGCTGCGAGGAGGATGAAATTGAAAAGACTTCTTCGTTATATTCGTTACTTCCTATCCTTCATTCTCTTTTTATCATCTATTGGGATTTATTTTACAAATCGCCTTATGTACATGAAGAAAAAGGAAGATCAGTTTATTATTGATCGGGAAAAAGAAGCTGGGCGTCTCAATCCAATCGAATATGAAAGCCTGCCAAAAACAGAAGTGCTCATCCCTTCTCCCTTTGGCTATCCTCTTAAAACCGTGATTGCAGAACCCTTTCCAAATAAACGCTTCGTCATCATTTCACATGGAGTAACAGAAAATAAAATAAATTCCATTAAATATATGAATCTTTTTTTGGAGCGCGGATTTAACACGGTTATTTACGATCACCGCAGACATGGAGAATCCGGGGGAAAAACGACTAGCTTCGGTCATTATGAAAAATTTGATTTAAAGGCGATTGTTGATTGGCTCCGTAAGGAAAAAGGATCTGATATTTTGCTTGGTATTCACGGTGAATCGATGGGGGCGGCAACGATGCTGTTATATGCAGGCAGTTTAGAGGATGGAGCGGATTTTTATATTGCCGATTGTCCATTTTCCGATTTTAAAGAACTGCTAGCGCACCGATTAAAATCAGACATGAAACTTCCTGCCCCAGTCATCCTGCCCATTGCCGATCTGTTTTTACGATTGCGGCAAAAATATGCCATTAAACACGTTTCTCCCATCTCAGTGATTAGCAGCATTCAAAAGCCCGTGTTATTTATTCACAGCGAAAAAGATGACTTTATTCTGCCTTATATGACCAAGGATTTATATGAACGGAAAAAAGGACCCAAAAAGCTTTACATCGCTCCAAATGGCATTCATGCTCAATCATTGAATGAAAATCGGGAGGACTACGAAAAAGCGATTGACGAGTTTTTGAATGATTTTGTTTTCACCGAGAAGGCCTGATTTCCTTAGGCCTTTTTTATTTGAACATTAACCTATTTACTGTTGTTTTTCACTATTCCTCTCGCCATCTCATAATCTCCTAATTTTAAATAGTATCGTCCGCCCTCTTTTTCAAAAATAGGAGCATTTTCAAGCTTTCCATTTTCCCCGTATACGACCACTGATTGAATATCCTCACGTACAACCTTTCCATAAATGACTGGAAGGCGATTTTCCAAATTGCCCCTATGATTATATTCGTAAAAAACATCCTTATAAACAGTCATCCAGTCGTTTTCCTCATGCTCCCAATGATTATGCCCCGCGTTTCCCCAGCCATCTCGGTCATTTCCTTTTAAAAATGCTACCGTTACGGCATCAATCGGTTCTCTACCGCTCTTCTGTTTCGTTACATACAGGAGAACAACTCCATCCTTGACCTTTTCCTTATGAATAACTTCTATCACATTAAATGGGATATCCTCTTCTATGACCTGGTCCATCGTTGCACCCGAACAAGCCGAAAATAGCAGGACCACAAACAAAAGAGAAGTGATCCATTTAAGTTTCACTTTATCTTCCCCCTCCGTTCTTTTGCGTCCTTATCATTTAATGTGAAAAGATAATGAAACATACTCACTTTTACATATTTGGGTAAAAATAACTAATATTTTTTACACAAAAAGGACTGTCCGGAAAGTCAGCTCGTTAACTTTTGGGACAGCCCCTCTTCATTCTCCAACTATCTTTGCGAATTCCTCAAGACTTGTTGAATACTTAATATAAATTCTCGGTAAATAATACAATTCATCTTTTATACCCTTTTCAGAAAATAGTTCGGGAGTCGTTGTAAGTCCGAACATATAATACTTTTTTGTCTCTGCTATGACCTTGCTATTGAAATTTCCATAGGGGTAAGATAAAGCAATAACCGGTTTTCCTGTTATTTTTTGAATTTTATCCTTGGACTTCTGCAGTTCATATTCATAATTTGTGATTTTCGTTAAATCTGGATGGGTGGCGGTATGAGATTGAATTGAAAACAGTTGTGAATCTGACATTATTCTTAAGTCTGATTGCGATAATCGGTTGGCGCGGCCAATAAAGTCAGATATAACAAAAATGGTTCCAGTTGGTTTAAAATGGTCACTTTTTAGCTTTTGAAAAATATCCATTACATTTAAATTGTTTTTGTATCCATCATCAAAGGTAATGAAAATGGGCTTGTTCACTTTGTGTATATCTTGCCACCGCTCAAACGTCAATAATGTGTAGCCTTGATTCCGTAAATACATCATTTGCTTCTCAAAATTCTTTGGAGTTACATATAACTCTTTAGTGCCATGACCATCGTACTCATCAATGGAGTGGTAAATTAATATCGGTATTTTTTGAGCCGCCAATACTTGTGCTGAAGGAAAAAAGATAAGAAGACTTAAGAATAATAAGACAGCTTTTTTCATAAAACTCCCCGCTTTATTTTTTTCTTATTATTCCTTAAAGGGGTAAAAAAATTATTAAGAGGTCGGAAGAAATTAATGCGGACATAAAATCCGTTATTTTCATTAAATGGCCCTAATTTAAGGGCTAAGTGGACACTGGGTGCGCTATTTACGGAAAAGCACAAGGAAATCACTGCTTTTTACAAAATAACGGAACCTAGGTCCGCATACATATGGAATTAACCCATTTTCACACAAATAACGGATCTGGTGACCACCAAGCCTTGTTCTTCATCTTCCAGCTGTCTTATCAAAAAAACTCATTCGCGGATTTAGGTATTCATTAGGCGTTTTCAATTGAAAGCAGTTTGCTTTTTCGGAGAAATCTATTTTTAAATTCTCATCAAGAAAAACTTCTTTTGATTTTTCTGTGTAAATACTGCCAATATCTGTTTTAATTTCCCGGTCATCGCTGTCTAATTCATTCACTAGCCAGAGAGCGGTTACCCCGCTAACAACACATCCACAGCCATCCGTATCATATTTAAGCTTTAAATAGCCGTTTTTTCCAGCTATTCTTTCTTTTATTTTTCTTGCTGCTGCCTCGGTTATTGCAATGTCCATTTTCTTATCCCCTTACCTCGCTTTTTCTCTATTATTGTAGCATATTCTGGCGAAGCACCCTCCTCTTGATTACCTTCAGTAGGGAGTCTTCCTGGTGAAGGGCGTTTTAGAGTTCTCTTAACTACTTTCCACTGCAGTTTTATCTGGTAAATAGTGTCATAAAGCACTTTATTTGCTTTTTGCCACTTAACCTTTTAACATAGAAAATAAATGTGTCAATTTTGTGAAGGGGTGGATTTTAATGTCAAAAGTTACAATTAAAGTAAATAACAATGGCTCATACCGAATTACAGGTGATATTGAATTAATTGATGCGGAAGGAAATAAGTTTGAAACAAAACAAACTTTCTCGCTTTGCCGCTGCGGCAGATCAGCTAAAGCACCATTTTGCGATGGATCTCATAAGGGAAATTTTGAGTCTGTTGTTCGTGCACCGAAATCCGAAGAAGCATAATTTAATCAATCTTTTTTTGGAAACGGGGATATTACCCCCGTTTTTTCATTTCCGTCCCAACTTTTGCTGGTGCTACCTCTTCTTCTTCCGTTATCCCTTGCAGGATTTCCCGGTCCATCCGACTGCTGTCATCCCCCGCACCAGGAGCGACATTAGCCATCGGAAGCTGTTCGAGTTCTTTTCCTCTTGGCATGAAAAAAACACCTCCTTCTTTCTTAAGGTGCTTCTCCTGAAGGATCTTTAATCATTTCCATTACATTCATCAAGTTTCTTACTTAATCAACTGCACAAACATCTATATTAGAAATTTATCAATGATGTTTGGAATCAGGCTTGCAGCATATGTTCAAGCAATCGTTGAATCGAGTCTAATTTGCGTTTTGAATAAATAATATAGCTTTGAATAATTGGCGGTTTCGTTTTCGAACGAAAGGAAAGTGACACCAGTTCCTCTCTCTGTATGAATGTATCCGCTATAACGGATGGCAATAATCCCAGAAAGTGGCCGCTTCGTAAATATTGAACATACAGGGAAGCATGGTCGACCATTAAAGAATGCGTTTCCTTGCCAGCGCTTTCTTCAAACCAATGGTTATAACTAGGTCCCCAATCCATATGAATATAAGGCAATTTACTTAAATTAGCCAAATCGATTTCTTCCGTAAAATTGTTATCTGCATTTGCAACTAGCTTAATTTCTTCTTTCTTAAATGGAAGGACCTCGATGTCTGAATGAGTAGGTGGAATAAGGACGACCCCAAAATCAACGACTCCATCGAGCACATGCTGAACAATATCCCATGAATGCCCCGTAATGAACCGAAGTGCTGTTCTTGGGTGCTTTGCTTGAAACTCTTTCATTATTGGAAACAGCAGATAATCCCATAACGAATGCAAGCTTCCTACGACTAATGAGTTTTCAAATGTTTCTTCTATACTTACTTTTCTTGATCCTTCATCAACAAGCTCAATGATTCTCTTTGCATAGTCCAGCAACTCTTTACCTGCGGCGGTAAGAAGAACTTGCCGATTATCCCGCTCAAATAATTGTTTCCCAAGTGTTTGTTCTAACGCTTTAATACGCATTGTAACGGTTGATTGGGACATAAACAGTAATTCCGCAGATTTTGTAAAATTTTTCGTCTGAGCTACAGACAAGAACGCACGAAGCTGTTGAATTTCCACTTTATTCATCCTTACAATTAGTTTTTTTGATTAATGCTATTATAATTATTCGTTATACAAATAACAATTGTGCTGATACACTTTTAATAGATTCGTTTTGGATGAAAGGTGAGAGCTTGATGAGAGCGATACGTTTATTACTAGTAAACTCATTTCTTATGAATGTCAGTTTTTTTGCATTTATTCCGTTTTTATCTGCCTATATTACTGGGAATTTAGCTCTTTCTGCCGGTATTGCAGGAGTCGTTCTTATGATTCGCCAGTTGACACAGCAAGGCACTTCCTTTTTATCAGGGATGCTCGGGGATCGGTTTGATTATCGAATATTGATTAGTACAGGGATGATTTTACGCGGAGCAGGCTTTTTGCTATTTTCATTTTGCACAAGTGCGATGGAATTAATTGCTGCTGCTATTATCGCTGGAATAGGCGGTTCCTTATTCGAGCCAACAAGTAAAGCTGCTATGTCCATTTTTAGTCACCCTTCTAAACGAGGGGATATTTTTGCTCTAGATAAAATCGTTCGCCATTCGGGGATTATTTGCGCAGGGATTTTAGGCGGAATACTGCTGCAGCTTGACTTTTTCTATTCTTCCTTAGTTTGCGGCGGGATTTTTGTTTTCAGTGGGCTGATCACTTTTTTGATTTTGCCTAAAGAAAATGTAAATGTGCCGAAGCAGTCCTTTAAGGTCTCTTGGCAAAAAGTTAAATCTGACCGGCTGTTTATTTATTTTACAATTAGCATGATTGGGTTTTGGTTTATGTTTATGCAATTATATCTGACTATTCCTCTGCATGCTGCCAAGGTGTTTAACAGTTCAACATTCGTGTCGAGCCTGTTTATCGTCTATGGGATGATTGTCGTTTTTCTTCAATATCCTTTGCAAAAATGGACAAAAAAGTTTTCCCGATTATCGGTCATTAAAGCAGGAATGGGTATCATGGCAATAGGGATGTTACTAATTGGGATGTCTGATAGCTTCCTAATCTTTTGGGGTGGTTTCTGTGCATATGCTGTTGGGATTATGTTAGTGGAGCCAACTTCATACGAATATACTTCGAAAATTGCCCCCTCACAATTTTCTGCCAGCTATTTTGGTTTTTCCCTGCTTGCCATGGCAATCGGAGGCAGCTTGAGCCAAGGTGGTGGCGGGTGGATGTATGAGCACATGCCACATGTAAATTGGGTTATTTGTACTTTAGCGGGACTCTTATCAGTCTTAGGTATTCAATGGCTGCAATGGATATCTAGAAAACATCTCCCATTAAAAGGGGTGGAGAATAGCAACATATAACAATAGAAATAAAAAAGAGGGTTATTATTGGAAGAAATTACGGGGCTCTTATGGGGTTCTTTAGATTTGTTTTATCCTTTACTTAACACTGAAAAACGCTTGGGCATTGAACTGCCCCCCAATTGTCAGTTGTGTCTACAATTGGGGTCACTTCAGCATTCAAGCGTTTTTATTGCTAAAATTATTATTTTAATCAGCAACCCGTACATCAGCTATATCCGAAATGCTAATCCGATGCACTTCCTCAAAGCGATCCACAACATGCAGCTTCTGATTCATTTCATCCCAAAAATGAATATTTCCCATTACAAGCTCATAATTTTTGTAGCGATAATGAGTAACGGCAACGATTTTTCCAAATTCCATTGCCTCAGAAATGATTTCGTTCATGCTTTCAAGCTTTTGCTCGTCTATTTCCCGTTTTTGGTCGTACGTATCTTCCTTTGTCCAATCTCTCAATAATTTCACATGTTCCGGGAGCATCATAGATGTCCATTTTATTCTGCCACGGTCTCGAATCATTGAACTCCCCCCTTTGCGCTACATTTTATGGCCTCCTACTAATGTGGCACGGTGCCTAGCTGTTCCCGCATTTGTATAGGACACTGCTCGTAAAAGAGCACCTGCACCAAACTTTGATCTGATATAGTCGACTGTGTAGCCAAGCTCCCTCTTCTTCCATCCATTCGTATCAAAAAGAGTTAGCTGCATTTCATTATCATCAACAAGATTGCCGATAGACATAGAAATTTGCCGAACTGTTTTTCCCTCATAAAATTTATGAAAAAGCTGTGTGCACACACGATAAATATCCATCGTCACATTTGTTGGCTCTTCAATCGTTTTCGACCGGTAAAATCCGCCTCCAAATTCATCCTGGCTGTAGCCGATCCCAAAGCTGATCGTCCTGCCCGCCTTTCGGTGAGTGCGCGCCCTTCTTGCTACTTCCTCACACATTTCAAGAATGACAGACTTAATTTCATGCTCTTCTTTATAATCCCTAAGCAGAATTTGGCTTTTTCCAAAACTAATTTGCCCCTCTATAATTGGTGCTCCAATCTCAGATAGATCAATCCCCCAGGCATGATGGTAGAGCTGGTTTCCCATAATGCCGAATTTCTTCTCCAGCTTTTCTAAACCATAGTGAGCAAGCTGGCCAACTGTGAAAATCCCCATTCCATTCAGCGTTTTTTCCACACGGCGCCCGATTCCCCACATTTCCCTTAAAGGAGAAACTGGCCATAATTTCGTTTGGACATCCTCATACGTCCACTCAGCAATTCCATTATGCTTCGCTTCCAGATCGAGACAAAGCTTTGCCAGCAGCATATTAGGCCCAATCCCAATGGCACATGGCAGCTGAAATTCAAGTTCAATATCATTCCGTATTTTACGGGCAATCGTAAAAGCATCTCCCCAAAGATGCACAGCCCCATCCACTTTAATAAAACTTTCATCCACACTGTATGTGTGAATCGCCTCTTTCGGGACATACCGATTAAAAACACGAGTAATTTCAGTCGCTATCCTCAAATAAGTGGCCATTTTTGGTTCCGCTACAATAATGCGCGGATCATTTGGAACTTCATAAAGCCTGTTTCCCGTCTTAATGCCAAACTCCTTTTTCATCTTTGGCGATGCCGCTAGGACCACACTTCCCTTCCGCTCCTTTTTTCCAGCCACAACAAGATAGCATTCAAGAGGATCAAGCCCTTCCATAACAGCGGAACAGCTTGCATAAAAGCTCTTCATATCGACACACATAATTTGATTTTTGGGCATCGTGCTGTAATCAATCATTGGCCTTATTTCCTCCTAGCTGCAGATGTGTTGAACCCTTAGGGAACGAAAAACAAGAACAAATGTTCTTATAATATATATACCCATTATATTAAGCGAATATACGTTCGTTTTCAATGGAAATTTTACGACTAATTTCTTAAATAAGGGGGCTTTTCCAGTATGTCTATCTGCCTAAAAGGCTTATAATCGACAAGAGGAGGCATTAGTAAGATGGATCGAACCTTTATTTTCAAAATGATACAGAGCTGCTTGAAGCAATATAATGAGTCAATTTCGATTAACAGCGTGGAATTTGCAGAAATGTATGACAAAATAAATGCCATAAAAAAAGAGGAAGTTGAGAGCGATTTACATGATATTATAGTTGATGTTGTTTATGGATATATAACGGATTCTCCCTATTTTTAAAAGCAATAAAAAACAGACGTATTAAAAATTATAAACGTCTGCTTTCGTTATGAATTGCATTCACTTTTGATTAAACATCCTTTTGCCCAGCCGTTCAAACAAGCGCGGAAAAAGAGTATATACAATACTGCCCGCATTCATCCATCCGGGCAAATTAATTTCTCTTATCGGGGTCAGCATCGCATTGACAACCTTTTTTGCCACATACTCTGGCTTTAGCATGAATCTTTTTACATTATTAACGTAGGTTCCTTTTTCATCGGCAATGGTAAAAAAATTCGTTTCAATCGGTCCGGGGTTAACGGCCGTTACAAAAACGCTATGGTTGATAAGCTCCATTCGAAGACTATTTGTATAGCCGAGAACGGCATGCTTCGTTGCTGAATAAACGCTTGATTTCGGAGTGGCGATTTTTCCAGCCTGGGAGGCAATATTGATAATATGACCGCTTCCCTGCTGTCGCATAATAGGCAAAACCATACTTGTGCAAGCCATTAAGCCAACAACGTTGACAGCAAACATCCCTTTAATATCATCGATTTTTGCCTCATGAGCCTCGCGAAAAACCCCGTAGCCTGCATTGTTAACAAGTACATCAACATGGTCAAGCTGCTCCAAAATCTTTGAAAAAACAGCCTGCACCTCGTCAGTGTTGGAAACATCCAGCTTATGTATATCAACCTTTACATGAAAGCGGCTTTCTAAATCCGTTTTCATCTCAAGAAGCTTCTCGTAACTTCGGGCAAGCAAAACAAGGTTAGCCCCTCTTTCCGCGCAAAGTAAAGCCATTGATGCACCGATTCCGCCTGAGGCTCCTGTAATAATAATCGTTTTATTCTTCAATCGATCCGACATATCTCACCTCAGCTAAGCAGAAAAATAAAATGCCTTTCCCGCTTTTTTAATACTAATTTCCCCCAGCGCATCCAAATAGTCAAGCTGGGCGATCGTTTCTGAAATCGTTAAGCCAAACTCCTTTTCATATACGGCAGGAAATAGCCGTTTGCAAATTTCAAAAACAGTTAACGGCTCCTGCTCAAGCCATTTTTTTATAAATATCGCGCGTTCATGCTGGCGAGCCAGTCTTTTCTCAATTAATTCATTAGGATTATAAATATCCTCACCATGCCCTGAGTAGACAAGCTGGATTGGAAATTGCATTAGCTTCTTTAATGATTCATTATATTGCAGCTGTGGTTTAGGCCGCTGTGTTTCTCCAGGAAGGGGCGGTTCCATTAGAGGATTGGGAGAAATATGTGCCAGTAAATGATCCCCTCCGATAAAAACCCCATCCTTCTCTCGGAACAAACCAATATGACTTTGAGCATGCCCAGGCGTTTCAATAACCTTCCAGTCATCAAGGCCGGGCGGAGTGTCCCCTTCTTCCAATACACCTGTAAGAGAACGGCTGCAGGAAAAACGCAAAGACTTTTTTAACGAACTAATAAAAGAGAGATATTGATCTGGAATTCCGCACTTAGGTAATAGATCATAATAAAATTCATCGTGCGCCTTTAAAAAAGCATCCGTTCGCATTACCCATCTTTCATTATTACGATGGCCAAATACATCTAAGCTAGATGGGAAAAAGTCCAAAAGTCCAGCATGATCGGGATGATGATGAGTAAGGATAACCTGTTCAATATCTTCAGGAGATAGATGTAAATCTTTCAATTGCGCGGTTAATGCCTCCCAAGCATCTTCCGTTTTAGGTCCAACATCGACAAGTGTCAACCGCTCTCCCTTCATCACATATATATTCACATCCCCAACCGCAAAAGGAGTAGGGATAACCAATTTAGCAATGCCATTTTTCCATTCCGCCATTTCTTCAGCTCCTCAAAATACTATATCTAAATAAAATAAGCTCTAATCAGTTTAATATATAAACATAAGTTTACTCCTTAATTTACCAATTGTCATTATTTTCACATAATTACCCCCCACTAAATTCAAACATTTTAGAGTCGTTTGCGGTTTTCACTGTGAATGAATGCGCTATTTGATAAGTTAATCGGAACTTTTTATTAAAATTCGCTTGCCTTATTCCTTACCTAACATTATTCCTCTTATAAATGAATAAATATAAAAAAGAAGTCGAATTTATGGAGGATGAAAATGAGATTCGGCAAAAGAAAAACATGGCTATATATAACGGGAATAACTATTCTATTCATTTTAACGGGGACAGCAATATACGGGTACTTAATATATAAATCTATCACAGACGCTGTCGAAACAATGCATCAGCCGATTCAACGAGAAATATCAGAAAAGAGGAACGAAGAAATCACATTAACAAAACAAGAACCTTTCTCTGTCTTACTGCTTGGTGTCGATGAAGCTGAAGGTGACCGCGGCCGTTCAGACTCAATGATCGTACTAACAGTGAACCCAAGATTAAATTCTGTTAAGATGCTTAGTATCCCGCGAGATACTAGAACGGAGATCATCGGTCGTGGTACAGATGACAAAATTAATCATGCCTTTGCATTTGGCGGAGCAGAAATGGCCATAGCGACAGTGGAGAACTTTTTAGATATGCCGATTGATTTTTATATTCAAATAAATATGGAAGGTTTTATAAAGATTATTGATTCATTAGGAGGGGTAACCGTCCATAATGACTTAGACTTTACCTCTAATGAGAAACATTTCCCAAAAGGGGAATTGACTTTAAATGGAGAAGATGCATTATCATTTTCCCGCATGAGGTATGAGGACCCAAGAGGAGACTTTGGCCGCCAAGTTAGACAACGACAAATCATACTCGCTATTCTTAAAGAAGGAGCAAGCCTCTCCTCACTCATCAAATATAAAGAGATTTTTAGCACATTAGGCAAAAATATAAAAACAAATCTAGAATTGGAAGAGATGGTTGAGATTCAAAGAAATTATCGTGCAGTTACCAGACAAGTTGAACAAATATCCATCGAGGGAAGCAATGCAATAATGAACAGTATATACTACTTCATTGTTCCTGATGAGGAAAAGCAGCGTGTTCAAGGTGAATTAAAAAAACATTTAGAATTACAATAAACAAATACACAACGGACGTTTTCACTTATTCCATATCTCTTTAAAACTGGTTTATAGGACATAACTGGACATTTTCACCTTTTTCATGTCCTTTAAAACTGGTTTATAGGACATAACTGGACGTTTTCACCCATTTCATGTCCTTTAAAACTGGTTTATAGGACATAACCGGACGTTTTCACCCATTTCATGTCCTTTAAAACTGGTTTATAGGACATAACCGGACGTTTTCACCCATTTCATGTCCTTTAAAAGTAGATTATCGGACATAACCGGATGTTTTCATCCATTTCATGTCCTTTAAAAGTAGATTATCGGACATAACCGGATGTTTTCATCCATTTCATGTCCTTTAAAACTGGTTTATGGGATATAACCGGATTATCAAAAACTTCCTAACATATTCTCTGAATCAAATCCACTGAATTATTCTTTGGCGAATTAACGAGCGAGGAAACCTCGTACGTCTCCATCAAGTCTGGCTTAAGAGGTTTGAGTAAATGATCTAATTTAGATGTATCAGTTATTGTTCGGTCGAGCCAAGTTTTTTCATCTTCCGGCTTTAAAATGGCAGGCATACGATCATGAATGTCTTTTACGAGTTCATTAGGTGCTGTCGTAATTACAGAACAGGTGAATACTGATTTCCCTTGTGGAGATTTCCATTGTTCCCATAAACCAGCCATCGCAAATAGTTGATCTGACTTCAGTTTAATTCGCATCGGGATCTTCGTTTTATCATCATGCCTCTTCCATTCATAAAAGCTGTCAGCAATAACTAAACAGCGTCTGCTTCGATAAGCCTGCCGGAAGCTAGGTTTTTCGTTTAACGTCTCTGCCCTTGCATTAATCAGTTTGTAGCCAATTTTCTCGTCTTTAGCCCAAGAAGGGATTAGCCCCCATCTTAGAAACCCTAATCTGTTTTTGCTGCCATCGTTGATGACCGATAAAACAGATTGTGAGGGAGCCACATTGTAATTCGGAGAAAGTAAATCTTCTTCGATAAATTGTTCGATATCAAACCGGTCAATAATTTGTTCAAAAGAAGCTGTTAATGTGAAACGGCCGCACATACGAATCACCTCATGATTTAATTGTTAGTTTCGCAATGCTCTCCTTTTTCACAGCGAGCCATGGCCTATTTTCTTCCCAACGAACACTTACAGGAGTTTTAAAGGCATCCGTTAATAATTCATCCGTCAAAACTTCCCTTTTTGGCCCAGCTGCGATAATTTTTCCATCACGGAGGAGTAAAGCGTGTGTAATCTCTTCTACTAGCTCTTCTATATGATGTGTAACATAGACTAAATGGCAATTATTTTTAACAATTTCCTTCATTAGAAAAAGGACTTCCTCTCGAGAAAGAACATCTAGCCCAGTACACGGCTCGTCTAATATTAAAATTCTAGGGTTGCTCATTAGTGCCCTGGCGATGATGACTCTTCTCTTTTCACCTTGTGATAAAAGACGGAAGTGTTTCCCTTTCAAATAATCGAGGCGAAGACTGCTCAATAATGACTCCGCCTTTTCGACATCTTCAGTTGAAACCTCTTCATACAAACCGATTGATGCAAACTTTCCGCTTAAAACAATTTCTTCGACCGTTTCATGATTCAAGCTATTTGTAAACCGATCCAATGAGCTGCTGACGAACCCAATTTCTCTTCGAAGCTCTGGTAAATTCGTTTTTCCAAATATATTTCCAAGGACAGCTACTTCTCCTGCTGTCGGAAATTGATAGCCGGTTACAATATTGAGCAGAGACGTCTTTCCGGATCCATTCAAACCTAGTATTGCCCAATGTTCATTTGAATCTATTTCCCAATTTAAATTACTTAAAATTTCTTGCCCGCTTCTGCGCCAAGATACATTTTTGAAAGTTACAATTTTCTCCACTGATTGTAAGCCTCTCTTTCAATAAAATCAGAATTATCATTTTAATTGACAATAGCACAATCTCATTTTGATTGAAATAGAAAAACATTATTATATATTAAGTATCGAAAACAACAAAGAAGCTATGCCCAAAAAGCTATAGCTTCTTTGTTGAGTAAACATCTGTATTTAGCTTGCCTCTCCCCAAATCACTTCCGCCCACTCAGGGTGATCTATGAATGGATTACGGTTGTGCTGCCATTTTTCATAGATGATATTATTGCGGTTTCGTTCGAAATCATCTACTGGATCTTGGAGATGCCACTTCAGCAGAACAGATAATTTCCCATGAAATGGCTGCGATCCATTACCGACTTTATCGTTTAATTCTAAATCAATTTCGCCATTCGTTCCTTCATAGCGAACAGCCATATAGAAGAGCATTCTAGCAACGTCTCCCTTTACCCGATCTGGCGGTTCCCATGAATTCGAAGTTCTGAAGCATCCATTACAGCCGCAAACTGGGGTTCCGCCATAATCAAAGTCAAGATTGCCTCTCGAACTATTAATCTGCA
This sequence comes from Bacillus sp. DTU_2020_1000418_1_SI_GHA_SEK_038, assembly GCF_032341175.1. Classification (NCBI taxonomy): domain Bacteria; kingdom Bacillati; phylum Bacillota; class Bacilli; order Caryophanales; family Bacillaceae; genus Bacillus; species Bacillus sp. DTU_2020_1000418_1_SI_GHA_SEK_038. Next base: position 2,924,447 of record NZ_CP135435.1, read on the forward strand.
CATCAGTTGGACGCAGGTGATGAATATCTGTTCCGAGCCCAATGCTCGTTCCGAATCCGCCATGGGATTGTGCCCAAACATGCTCGCGATTCCATTGACCTACATTACCACCATTCGCAAGCTTTGAACGGGATTCCCCCTTGTATAACAAAATAATATGATCTTTGTTATTCGGATCCTCGTCCGTCTCTCTTAGTGCATCCCAAACTTGACTATAAGATATTTTCGTTTGCTCGCGAATAATGCTGTGGAGAGCGAGCTTTAAATCTGCTCCGGTTTTTCCGGAGGCCAATTCATAATAGTCGTCAACCTGCTCCTTCTCTTCTACCGAAAATGAGAAACGGGCTGTTATCTCACCCCCATTTCCATCTTTAACCGTAATGGCGATTAGGAAAGTTCCAATTTCTTCTGTAGGAAGAATAAGAAGGGAATCATCTTCTACTGTTCCAAGTGTTGTTGAAAATGTCAGTTTATCTCCATCTGGATCAGAGAAGTATTCACTAAGTTCGATTATTACCTGTTCTCCCTGTTTCGCAGTCATCTTCTCTATAGACTTGGTCAACTGGGGTGCTTTATTTTCCTTTGGTGCAAAAGGAGAAGGAATTTCTTCCCCTTTTGAGTTGGTAAATTTAATATGAGAAGTATCAACCTTTTTACCAACAGACCAAGATTGAACGTTTTCAGCGCCTCTAATTTCCTGTACTTTATCCTTTTCAATCAGTACTTCTTTAACTTCTGTTCCAGTTAAATCAACAATAGTGCCTTTTTGAGCAGAGCTGACCACAACCTTCGTTTTCTTCAAGCCCTCCCCTTTTAGAGTAGCTGACTTTTTCAGCCATATCCCCTCTGTAATGGAGGAAGTCTTATCCATGATGATTAAGGCAGCATGTGGTCCAATAACCAGTTTCTTCGCTTTGTAGCCGACTAGATCATACACTTTGTCATACTTCGGCTCTTCTGGTTTGATTAGCTCTTTCAAAGTTGTTTGAATCAAAACAGGGTCATGATCGCTTGCACGGCCATGCTCCTCCATGAAGCCAGAGTTAATATGAACAATATCCACTTCAGTTGAGGCCGCAAGATTATTTGATACTAAAATATGATCCAATACTTGCGCATTTCCTTGATAGTTATACGTATAACGCTCTTCTGCAGGAACCTTTTCAATCATATTTGTCAATTCCTGTCCTTTTAGAACCTGCAGCGGATTGGAGAATTCAAAGTCATTAAAATCACCAAGCAGGACGATGTTGGCATTCGGATCTTTTGACTGAATGTTCTTGACAAAATGGTTTACAATCGCAGCAATTTGCATGCGCTGAACTTCACTATTTAAAATAGGAGGCTGCACTTTTCCGAACAGAGGAAGATCTCCGCCTTTAGAGTTAAAATGGTTAGCGACCACAATGATATTTTCGCCATTAAATTCAAACTGAGCTGCTAATGGCTTACGGCTGGATTCAAAAGCAGGATTAGTTGGATCAACGCGTCCAGGGTTTAAAGTAAGCTTGCCGTCTTCAAATCCAACCGCTTGAGTCGCCGTTCCTTTCGTACCTGGAACTAGCGTAACCCGCTCCTCATTGTAAAGGAAACCGACACGAATATTTCCTCCAGGCTGCCCGCCATCCACTTTATCTTCCGGTGCAATATCTGTATACGTGTATTTAGGTCCGCCAAGTGAAACAATTCGATCAATTAATTTCGCCGCACTGGAATTTGCATCTGTTGTTCCGCTATCCGTTGGTCCATCATTATCCTGAACCTCTGTCAAACCGATAATATCCGGCTTCTTCATATTAGTTACAATGGCTTCTGCTAATCTAGTGACCTTTGAATCATCTGTTACTGTTGAAAAGTTTTCTACGTTGTAAGAAGCGATCGTTAATTTATTTTCATCAGGTTTAATCGGTGTTATTTCCCTTGCATTAGAACCTTCAACAAGAGGCGGCAATGCCGCTCTATCACTTAATACTTTATAGTTGCTGAAACCATAGCTGACAACACCTTGTATTGGGCCTTGAAAATGATCGCCCATTTTGGCAACGTATCTAGTATCATTGATATCGATCGTTATTCTTTCTGGGTTAAAATCGCTCTCAGTAATACGCAGTCCACCAGCTGCCGTATTAGTCGAAACATTTTCTGGAACAACAATTACTTCTCCATATTTTTGTGGTGCTACCACTTTAGGGTTATTTATTTGTACTAGCATCCCTTCTAAACTTTCAAAAAAATCAATTCCATCTTCATTAGGATCAAAATTCTCAAATTGATCATTATCAATAATCTCTAAAGGAAGCATCCGGTCAACACCAATAACAACCGGTGCCGGAAGCAGTTGATTGCTTGCGATTATTTGGATATTGGAAGCATTTATTTCTGTAACAGGAAGGTCTGTTTGCAGCTTCTCCGCATAGCCTTCTAAGACCCATTCCTTCACCTGTCCGCTAGCTTTTACAACATCCCCTACTTTAACTCCGTGAAACCTTTTATAAATTAAAATCCCTTCAGAGGTATATGGGTTATTATCCGGCTGCAAGTCCTGCATATAAAAATTACTTCCGTCAACAACCTTTGTAACGATTCCCTCAACACCAGCAACGAATTGATCAGCATATGGGGAATAGTGGCCAGCACCTTGAATGTCATGAATGCGAATGACTTCCTGCTGAATCATATATTCGAACACAGCTACTTCACTGTTTTCTAGGCCCGCTTTTACAGCAACAGCTTTGATTGTTACAGGAGCATTTATTTTGATAGGGTCTGTGTAAAGTGTGCTTGAAGTCGCAGGCTCAGATCCATCTAAAGTGAAATAGATTTCTGCTTCTTCAGTGGCTGTCGTAAGTGAAATCTTAGTCCCTTTGACAACTGTTCCTCCAGCATGATTTGCTGACACTGCTTGTACTTTAGCAGGTTCTGAACCATCACTAAAAGAATAAGCTTTAGGATTTTTCAATCCAGGTACTACGAAATAGGCTTCTAAGCTGCCAGTAATTTGGATTTTCTTTCCGAGATTTTCTGGATGATCACGAAGATTTAATTCGTCTCTAATAGCACCTTGAGTCAATTGAACAGGTAAAATTCTCCTGCCATCTGTTTCATCCGCGGAATCAGCAATGGCAATGTTGGTGTTAACCGAAAATGGTCCACTATGTTGGTATTTAGGTCCATTATTTGTGACACCTACAATATACCCCTCTACTGTCCCCGTTCCGCTATTATTAGCGATGGCCTCAGCAACGGTTATAGTCCCAGCGGCTTTTGAAACATGTAATGGAGCAAATAAGCTGAAAATCATTGTGAGGGTGAGTACAATGCTGATAGTTTTTTTCTGCAGCCTTCCTATCATTCAATCTCCTCCAGACTCTATTTTTTGGCAAACTGCTACTTCACTTCTAGTTAAGCATGGCTCTATTAACTGTACAATTGCATTTTTGCAAATTATATATATATTTCCAAAAATGATAATATAAGCCTATTAATCTTATGGGATGTTCTACTCAGTTTTTTCTATTAGAAATACCATTGTTCCTAAATTCCACTTCAAGCGGGTGTTGGAATTAATATTTGAAAAATCCCCCTTTTTCGAAAAAATAATTTAATTCCCCCTTGACAAACACACTTGTCCTCCTCCATAATCACTATTAATATTATTTGAAAGGCGCCAATGGTGTCGGATCGATTAAAAACGAGAAAAAAGCGATGAATAAGGCCAGTAAATGGAAAACGGCGAAAGAGAGTGAAGCTCAGCGGCTGAAAGGCTTCACCGTCCACTTGTCCATTGAAACCTACCTTATGAGCAGTTAGGAAAACCTAAACGTGCTTCCGGCGTTAACGGAATAGAGATGCCTTTTTCAGAATATGACCTTCTTGAAAAGGGTAATTAAGGTGGTACCACGAAAAGCAAAAGCCCTTTCGTCCTTTACATGGATGAGAGGGCTTTTTTATTTTCTCCGAACGTTCAAAACTACTGGTTAACACAAGCATTTTTTAAAATAGACATTAATTCAAGGAGGGTTCATCATGAAGAAAATAGCTTTTATCGGTGCTGGCTCTATGGCTGAGGCATTAATTTCTGGAATAGTTGAAAATAAATTGATCGACAGAAAAAGAATTTGGGTAACGAATAAGGCCGACCAAGAAAAATTAACTGAGCTTCAGAACCATTACGGAGTCCAAACAACCTATAATTTGAAGGAAATTTTTCAGGATACTGATATTGTTTTTCTTGCCATGAAGCCTAAAGATGCAGCAGAGGCCATTTCACGAATAAAGGATTACTTAACAGAAGAAATCCTCGTGATATCCGTTCTAGCAGGAGTAAGTATTCGCAGTGTTGAAAAGCTTATAGGAAAGCCATTAGCCATTGTGAGGGCCATGCCAAATACATCAGCAGCTGTTGGAAAATCCGCAACTGCACTTGCGATAAATGAAAAAGTATCAAACGAGCAGATGACTCTTGTTGCGAAAATGTTTGAAACAGTTGGCTTAACGACAATTGTGCAGGAAGAGCAGCTTGACGCTGTTACTGGACTGTCTGGCAGCGGACCGGCCTATATATACTATCTTGCGGAAGCAATGGAAAAAAGTGCAATGGACATTGGACTTGAAAAGACGGTCGCGAAGGAATTGATTGTGCAGACATTACTTGGTGCAGCTGAAATGCTCTCAAAGTCAGCGAAAGAGCCCCAGCAGCTCCGTAAAGAAGTGACGAGCCCAGGCGGAACAACCGAAGCAGGCATTAAAATTCTGGATTCCTATAGTGTGCAAAAAGCTTTTATTGATTGTATTAAAGAAGCTACTGCACAATCAAAAAGACTTGGAAAAGCATTCGGTTCTGAAATTAGCGTATAGAAGCGGAGCATTTAAAAAGGATTGGGGCAGAAGTTTTTTATAAAATGAACTTCCTTGATATACTATTTATGAATTAAAAAAGGAGGATTTTTATGGAAACTAAGCTGTTTTCTCCGTTTACAATTAAAAACACAACCTTTAAAAATCGAATTGTTATGTCGCCAATGTGTATGTACTCTTGCCCTAATGAAGATGGATTGGTGGAAAATTGGCACCGAACTCACTATACAAGCCGTGCTGTCGGTCAGGTTGGGCTCATTATTATTGAAGCTACTGCTGTAACCCCACAAGGACGAATTTCTCCGAATGATTTAGGCATTTGGAGCGATGAACATATTGAAGGATTAAAAGAACTAACTAATTTAATGAAGGAACACGGCTCAGCAACAGGTATCCAACTTGCACATGCTGGAAGAAAAGCAGTTCTTGAAGGAGAAATTATTGCCCCTTCCGCTCTCGCATTCAATGAAAAAATGAAAACACCAAGAGAAATGACTATTGAAGACATTCAAGAAACGATTGAAGCATTTAAGCAAGGGGCCGTTAGAGCAAAAAAGGCAGGTTTTGATGTCATTGAAATTCATGGAGCTCACGGCTACCTTATCAATGAATTTCTCTCCCCATTATCGAACAAGCGTACAGACAATTACGGAGGCTCAGCAGAAAATCGCTATCTTTTCCTGCGTGAGATTATTGATGCCATTAAATCTGTTTGGGACGGGCCTCTTTTCGTTAGGATATCAGCCAATGATTATCATGAAGAAGGTTTAAAAGCAGATGATTATGTGCAAATGGCGCACTGGATGAAAGAACAGGGGGTCGACCTGATCGATTGCAGTTCAGGTGCTGTTGTCCCTGCGAAAATACATACGTATCCAGGCTACCAAGTATCGTTTGCTGAAAAAATAAAGCAAGCTGCCGATATTTCAACAGGCGCAGTTGGTTTAATTACATCCCCGATTCACGCGGAAGAAATATTGCAAAATAATCGCGCAGATTTGATCTTTATCGCGCGTGAGCTTTTGCGGGATCCATATTGGCCAAGAACTGCAGCAAAAGAGCTCGGCGTAAAAATCGAATCGCCTAAGCAATATGAGCGTGGCTGGATCTAAAAAACAAAACAGGATGGAGAACTTTTTCCATCCTGTTTTGTGCTTTTTAAACAAACTTAGTCTGCGGCTGTCAATCCCTTCCAAATTGGCCCGAATCAATGTGTCTGCTGCTAATATTGCATGAGCGCGTTGAAAGCCAATTTTTGTAAAAACGTCAATCGTAAATTGAATTAATTCTGGCTTCAAACCTGTTAATTTCACTAGTTTCTTTTCTCATCTATATATCCCTTATACAAGACATAGCGACCCTTTCCCACCAAGCACTTTTCCAACCTCTTGTGCAACCAATAAGGATATCCGAACTTGAGACTCGGTCGTCAGCCCAGCAATATGCGGTGAAAAAATGACGTTGTCCAATTGTAGCAGCGGGTTCATCTGATCGATCGGCTCCGATTCCAAAACATCTAAATATGCTCCCGCTATCGTTCCCTCTTTCAATGCGCAGTAAAGGGCTTCTTCATCTATAATACCACCCCTAGAAGTGTTTATAATATAAGCCGTTTGTTTCATGGAGGATAGCTGTGACTCAGATATTAAATTTTTTGTTGATGAGGTAAGTGGAACATGTATAGAAATAAAGTCAGCTGAGATTAACACATCTTCCAACATATGTTTCAATTGAACGGATGTTTCTGCAACGATATGATCATATGGGGTTAAGAAAGGATCGTATCCGATCACATTCATGCCGAACGCTTTTGCCCGTTTCGCAACGCGGTGGGAAATCTCGCCGAGCCCAACGAGCCCAATCACTTTATGAAAAATTTCCCCGCCAGTATGTTGCTTCCGGTCCCAGTTTCCTTTTCTAACATCCTCATTTGCTAAAAAAAGCGGCCGGTTCGCCATCAATATTGCCGCCATCACATATTCTGCAACAGAGGTAGCGTTCGCATAACGAGGAACAACGGTTTGAATTCCGCGTTTTTTTGCATCATCTACTGCAATGTTTTCCAATCCGACTCCTAACCTGCCGATTACCTTTAATCCAAGAGCCTTCTCAAGCAGTTCTTTATCTACCTTTGTTTGATTCCGTACTATTAGTGCATCAACATCAATGACTCGCTCTAGAAGGGCCCCGCGGTCCTTCCATAAATGTGGGTCGTAATGAACATCAAAGCCTAGCTTTTTCAATTCCACAAGTCCTTCTTCCCACATTACTTCGGTGACCAATACTTTCATGATATACCCTCCCTAATTTAAATTTTCTTTTAATATCTTGCTGATTCTAATTATTTCTTCGTCACTTACTTGGATTTCAATTCCGTTCGCCTAGATGATTTTAGGTGCGACAATTTTCACAAGTAGTCACAAAACCCCGTGAATATACATCCTTATGCATATTCACGGGGTTTTGCCTTCCTTGTCATTGTCAAATTTAAGCATTTTTGCAAACTGCTCCGGCACCTTTATCATGATGGTATAGAATAAAACTTTGAATTTAAAACATTCAAGCGCCCCGATCCGTGTCAAAAATGATTTAGTCAATAATCACCGTCCGTACGATGATCAGCATTCGCCAGGATTGCCTAGATTCTCATGCAGGATATCCTCACATGCAGGGATTTTGTCGATCATTTTCAACTCCTTCATGACCTCAGCAAAATTGATGAATCCATTGGGCTTGGTAGTATATTGAATATAGTCTTGTGTTATCCATTCTTTGTACTGTTCTGCCGAAGGACTGCCATCGGAATCTTTCGAAAGTATTTCGGCTGCTTGAGCTGGATCATCGTTTAGCAAATCAATCGCTCGTTGAACATTTTTGTATAAGACATCCATTATTTCGCGATTATCGTTATAGTAATCTTCTGTAACCCAAATACTATTGAAGGTGTGTTCCCCGAAAAGATCATAGCTTTTTAAAATTATGTGTGCACCCTCAGCTTCCTCTTGCATTTGGTATGGCGGGGAAGTGAGATGCGCAGTAATTTGATCACTTAAGAGAGCTTGCATAGCGGTTGGGTGCTCTAATGCGACCATATTTTCATCTAAACTTCTTGCGTCACCCAGCTCTTCAAGCGCACCTTTTCGTAAAACAACAGATTGAATTGAATCCAGCCCGGGCATCGCAATTTGATCTTTTGGGCCGAAGTCTTTTAAACTTTTTTTGTTAGGATCTTTACCCATAAGCCATAACTCCATGTTGTCCATTGAGCTCAAAATTTTCCATTTTACTCCCTTATCCCAACCAAGAAGAAAGGGACCAATTCCGCCTGCACCAACCTGAATTTGACCGGCCAGGAGACCATCTCTAATCGCAGCACCCGAAGCCAAGGTTTTCCATTCAATATTCACATTAGGTAGTTCTTCATCAAGCCAAGCCATTTCGCGTAAAATAGTTAATGGAGCATATCCAAGACCCGGTTGAACAACAATGGTCATGTTTTGCTTGGCAACGTTATTATCGCCATCATTTTGATTAGCCGGTTCCGCCGAACCGCCGCCGCATCCAGCAAGAACCAGAAGCATGGTGAATACTATAACCATAATAAAGGAATTTTTCTTTGAACCCCGGACTTTCAACATCAATCAACACCCCTTTTCCAATTTTTGAGATACTGAAGATTTGTTTATTTACCTTGAGCCTTCATACCCCACCTGATAACGGTTTTCTTCTCAATTTGATTGAACAACACATCAAACAAAATCCCAATCAATGAAATCGTCACAAGACCGGCAAACATATCCGGAATTTTTAAGAAGAAACGCGCCTGACTGATAAAAAAGCCAAGACCGCCTCCGCTGCCCGCAACACCAAAAACTAACTCAGCCGCAATAATGGTCCGCCAGCCAAATGCCCAGCCTGTTTTTAGACCAGAGATCATGTGTGGTAAGGCAGCTGGCATGTAAACGTCTTTTACCAATCTCCATCCGCGGAGTCCTAAATTTCTCCCTACCATCAGAATTGTTGGAGAAACCGTGCGAAAGCCCATGCTAACATTGATTGCAATTGGCCATGTGATTGCATTAGCTAGTACAAAAATTAGAGAAGTAGGGGTTAGGCCAAACCAAATAATTGCGAGAGGCAGCACACCTATTGCCGGAATTGGATTTAATACCGCCGTAAGTAGTGTAAGTAAATCATTTCCTATTTGCGTCCAAGTAGCAAGAGTAGTTAATATTGCAGCAACAACAATCCCTATAAACATACCGAGGAGTAATATTTTCATTGTAGCTACAGTTACGCTCAAGAGAGTCCCATTTATCCAATTTTGCCAGAACACTTTTCCAATTTCCGAAGGGCTTGATAAGAGTAAAGGGTTTATATCCATAACCATAAAAGTAATTTGCCACAATAGCAGAATAACGACTAAAAGAAGTGTTTGTCTTGCCCATGCGGGTAACTGGGACCATGAAAAATTATTTCCTTTTACTTTACTTTTCACTGGCGCTTCTTTAAGAACCTTACTTTCTATCGACATATTTGTCACCCCCTATTAATCTAGCTTCCTAACAGTTTACGCAAGTGTTGTTGTATCTCGATGGATTCGTCACTTTCCAAGTTTTTGGCCTTATCTGAAACATTGACAATTTCCGCAATATACGATGGTGGATGAGTAAGTACGATGATTCGATCAGCGAGAAGCACTGCCTCTTCAATACTATGAGTTACAAAGAAAATAGTCACACGTGTTTTTTCAGCAATTAACCTTAGCTCTTCCTGTAAGCGAGTGCGTGTAAGCGCATCCAAAGCACCAAATGGTTCATCCATCAAGAGCATTGAAGGTTCAAGGGCGAGAGCACGTGCAATTGCTACACGTTGTTTCATACCACCAGACAACTGATGAGGAAATAGATCATGAGCCCTTGAAAGATTTGTCATTTCAAGGTAGTATTTTGCGCTTTCAATGGCTTCACTTTTTTTCCGACCGGTGACCCGCAGGGAATAAACTAAATTATCGAAAACTGTTCGCCAAGGAAAAAGTTGATCATGCTCCTGAAAGACAACAGCACGGTCTGGCCCAGGCTCTAGGTCAGTACGTCCCGCAAGTAAAATATCTCCAGCAATAGGCTTGTTAAATCCAGCGATCGTCTTTAACAAAGTCGATTTTCCACATCCAGAAGGTCCGATCATCATTATTGTTTCTCCAGACCGAATATCAAAGCTAATATCATTGATTACTAGGTTAAATTCATTTTCAACTTCGTACCCAATCTTTACATTTTTTACGGATAATATTTGTTGTGGCTGCGCGTGTTCATTTTCTTTTTGCTTACCTGCGTGGGAATCGCCATAAAGGCTTCTATCTAGCGTGGATAATTGTTGTTGATTTCCCATCTCGTACTGGCCTCCTTATAATTTGAAGCCGAACTAATTTTTGTGAATCTGGAAAGTTAAAGCAATTTAATAGTTTTTACTCCTACCTTTTAGGAAATCCAGTCTTCGACATTATGTTCGGACAACAAGTATGTGGTATTACCGATAGTTTTAAAATTTTTTACAAAATTACAAAATAGGTTTTGAAATTGCTCCTAATAAGAATAGCAACCATCTTTTCCAAATTCGCTGTTTTTATCAACTTGTTTAAACGTCCGCCCAACTACGCACCCTTGATACCTCCCTCTACCAAAACGCCAGCCATTTCCAAAGGTATTATACTCCGCCAACTCCGAGAGCCAAGAGGAAACACATAATAAGACTTGAACTAATCGCTTTATGTAAAGGAAGTTTTTTAAAAATAGAGAAGCACCGGAACAACAATAAATCAGACTGCAACTCCCATTATTCAATTTGATGCATGATCAAATTAGCCAGATTAGTTGACGGCTTCTTTTCACCAACAGCTGCAGCTGAACTTGCTTCGCTCACTTCACATGCCTCCTTCATCATAATAAAATATGAAATTTAGGAGTAGGATCATCTCAGGTGCAGTGACCCTACCACTTGGGTATCATTAAACCATTTACGAGAAAATTAGTCAATACTAACTTTTGTGAATTTTCAGAATAAATTATACAAATACTCTATATATACTATTTCGTAAACTATTTGAAGAACTAAATATGCAGTCTCGCATAGCAACAGTTTATTTGATAGAAAGCGTTAAGTGTAGGGAATTTGCACAACCGCTTTGTAAAGACGGATGTAATGATCCCTAAGAAAATACTTTTAAAATATAACGAAGTTTTCAAAAATATTTTTTGGTTACTTTAGGGCTAGACTCCCCATAACTTTAAACGCGTTACCACAGAAAAATAAGCAGTCTCTTAAAATTGGAATACAAGCCATTGTAGCAAGAATACGAGCGATTGTTGTGCAAATACTGGCGATTTGACACGAATTCAATCCATCGTGCCTAATTTAATACAAGCCTTCAACGGTAAAATACCGGCCGTTGAACGTACTCATATAAAAGTCACACAACCCGTCCATTGTACTGGTTTCAGCGTAACAAAAAGCACATCTATTATTCACACTACGTCTTATATTAAAGCTGCCGATATTTTTCAACACGTGCATTCGGCTAAATTACATCCCCGATTCACGCGGAAGAAATATTGCAAAATAATCGCGCAGATTTGATCTTTATCGCGCGTGAGCTTTTGCGGGATCCATATTGGCCAAGAACTGCAGCAAAAGAGCTCGGCGTAAAAATCGAATCGCCTAAGCAATATGAGCGTGGCTGGATCTAAAAAACAAAACAGGATGGAGAACTTTTTCCATCCTGTTTTGTGCTTTTTAAACAAACAAATTATCGCTTTCACAAATAAATCCGGGACTTTCGCAAACAAATCTATAACTTTCGCAAATAAATCCGCAGCTTTCGCAAACAAGTCTACAACTTTCGCAAATAAATCTGCAACTTCCGAATTAAATTGCGCTTTCGCAAAGCTATCTCCGCTTTGAGCTAATATATCTCCGCTACTTTTTCGCTATCTCTCTTATAGAATATCCAAAGAATCTAAAAAGACGATAATAATGACTAGAGGAACAACATATCGCATCAATAAATACCACACAGTAAAAATTAAATGGAATCCTTTTGATCCTTGAATCAATTCGCTTCTTAATAAATCTTTTTTCATTTTAAAAGAAACGAAAATAGAAATGAGGAATGCACCGGAAGGCATTAAAATATTGCTGACTAGAAAGTCTGCGCTGTCGAAAATGCTTTTTCCAAAAAAAGTAATGTCAGAAAGGGTACTAAAGGATAATGCTGATGGAATCCCAACTAAGAAAATCGCGGCTCCTATGAACCATGACATCTTGCCTCTTCCTTTTCCCCTTTTACTAGTAAACGCAGCAACAACGATTTCTAGCATTGAAAACGCCGATGTTAATGTTGCAAATAAGAATAAAGCAAGGAAAAGCAGCAAAAACCAATCGCCAAAAATGATTTTGTCAAATACTGAAGGGAGAACGATAAACAAAAGCCCCGGTCCCGCAGTTGGCTCATAGCCTAGCGAAAACACCGCCGGAAATATCGCTAGCCCAGCAAGAAGAGAAATAAAAAGATTCATTAGTACAACAGATAAAGCTGGCTGAAGCAGGTTCTCCTTTTTCGATAAGTAAGAGCTATAGGTAACCATGACTGATACCCCTACACTCAATGAGAAAAACGATTGCCCCATTGCATAAAGAACACTCTCTGACGTTAAGCTTGAAAAGTCAGGTTTTAAAAAGAAGGTTACCCCATCCATTGCGTTATTCAATGTGAGGGAGCGAAAAATTAAAATGATAAATAATATAAACAAAGCCGGCATCATAATTTTACTTATTTTCTCAATTCCTGCTTGCACACCTCTAGCCACAACAATGATGGTAATAATCAGAAAGATGCCTTGAGCAATAACCACTTGAATAGGACTAGAAACAGTCTTTCCAAACAGAGCTTCGTAATCAACACTCTCAGACGCTCCAATTAAATCGTTCACATTATGATACAAATACTGAATAATCCAGCCGCCGATAACACTATAAAAGGATAATAACAGAAAGCATGTAAACACACCTAAATAGCCAATCCAATGCCATTTTGACCTTGGAGCAATCGCTTTATAGGCTGAAATCGCCTCTTTTCCGGTACTGCGTCCAATGACAAATTCACCTAAAAGAAGCGGAAAGCCGATTAGCAGGGAAAAAATTAAAAATAATAATATAAAGGCACCGCCCCCGCTTACACCCGTAACATAAGGTAGCTTCCAAATCGCTCCGAGCCCGATCGCTGAGCCGGCTGAAGCTAATATAAATCCAATTTTCGAAGACCACTGTTCATCTTGCTGCATAATTGCTCGCTCCTCCTGTAAACCAAATTCTGATGAAATGATAAGTGCCTAAAGTAATATTTTCATTATCCGAAGTTCTTAATTCATCGGCAAAAACAAAAAAGCCACAGCATCTCAAAAGGGACGTGAATATTTCACGCGGTACCACCCTTTTTGAAAGCATGTGACTTTCCACTCAGGCATGTTAACGGTATGACCGTTTTACTGCAAAATAAGCAGCAAAAAAAGCTCCAAGCTGAAATTCGTCTTATTTTTGTGTTAGTTTTCACCAGCCACTAACTCTCTTAAAAACAGGGAAATAAGACTTAATAAATACTCTTCATCACTTTACTAATATAACAATTTAGGTTTAAGTGAGATTATAGTATGAGCTTGTACGGATGTCAACAGGAATATTTTTAATTATCCTTCACAAGCACGATAGGTATCTCTTTATAGTCCATTGCAATTTCGGTATTGGAAAAAATAGTTTCCGATTCCTGAACTAATCGCAGCCAATCGTTACGATCATATCGCGAACTGATATGTGTCAAGCAAAGCTTTTTTACACCTGCTGATTTGGCAACCTCTGCTGCCTGTGTCGTTGTAGAGTGATAATATTCGTAGGCAAGATGCTCCTCGCCCGCGGAAAAGGTTGCTTCGTGAATGAGCATATCTGCCCCTTTAGCCAATTCAACAGCCGACTCACATTTTCGTGTGTCTCCAAGGATTGTCACGATTCTCCCCTTTTGTACCGGTCCCAAAAACTCTGATGGATGAATAACACCGCCATCCTCAAGAACCACCTGTTCCCCATTTTTGATCCTTTTATAAAGGGGTCCAGGCTTTATGCCTGCCTCAAGAAGTTTGTCCGCCAGAAGTGTGCCTGGTCTATCCTTTTCCACAATTCTGTATCCATATGAAGGTATTCCATGCTCAAGAAGCCGGGCTTCAACGATAAATTCCTCGTCTTCAAAAATGATCCCTTCTTCAATTTCAATAATTTCTAAAGGATATTTTAAATACGTTTGGCTAATGGCCAACGATACCTCCACATATTGCTTTATTCCCTTTGGTCCATATAAGATCACTTTCGATTCCCCGCCTTGAAAGGAGCGGCTCGAAAGCAAACCAGGCAGACCGTAAATATGATCGCCATGAAGGTGTGTAATAAAAATCTTTTCAATTCTTCGCGGTTTAATTGATGTATGTAAAATTTGGTGCTGAGTAGCTTCCCCACAATCAAATAGCCAGATCGATCCTCGTTCCTCGAGCAGCTTTAACGCGATAGAAGTTACATTTCTCATCTTCGCAGGCATCCCAGCTCCTGTCCCTAAGAAAAATACATCCATAAAAATTCTCCTTTTTCAGTTCAGCTCATTATTTAAACTATACCATAACCATTCCAGTGGATAGCAACAAGCGAAAACTCTACTCTTTTTCTTTATCTGAATGCGTAGAGAAATCATGGAGAAAATCTTTATTAAAGCTAGTTTCAGTTCCGATGCCTTGCTGCTGTTTCTTTATTTCTGGCATGCCGGCAGCCGTATCAATAATCTGAGATCCATATTTTTCACGCAAATTAGAGAGAGCCTCGAACAATGGCTCCTTCTTCGCTTCCGTTTCATAGCTAAACAGATCAAGCTGTTTAACTGCTTCATTATGTTCTACTAATTCCATGCCTGTGATTCCGAGAAGCCTTACTGGGTCACCGTTCCAATGTTTTAAGAATAATTGTTTTGCCGCTGCAAAAATATCATCGCTTTTTTGAATCGGGTTTTGGAGCTTTTTACTTCTAGTCACTGTTTTTCTATCCTTATAACGAATCATGATACTTACAGCAGCAGCGAGAACTGTTTTTCTTTTAAGCCGTGTGGAAACTGTTCCTGCAAGCTCCTCAATTACACGAAGCAGCTCCTGCTGATTAGTGTTGTCCCGCGGCAAGGTAGTAGAGTTTCCAACACTTTTAAATTCTGTTGCTGCTTCCGGATCCACTATTCTTCGATCAATTCCATTTGCCCTTTCCTTTAGACGGAGACCGTTTATCCCGAGTGTAGATTTAAGCTGGATATCATTTGCAACGGCTAAATCACCTATTGTGTTAATATGAATACTTCGTAATTTTTCTCCTGTTTTCTTACCGACCCCATGCATGTTTTCAACTTCCAAAGGCCAAAGAATATTAGGGACATCTCTTTTTCTTAAAACTGTAATACCCATTGGCTTTTTCATATCGGATGCCGTTTTTGCCAAAAATTTATTCGGTGCAATTCCAATGCTGCACGGTAAATCAAGCTGCTGAAGAATCTGCTTTTGAATTTTCTCAGCAATTTCAGGCGGAGTTCCGTGCTCATAGCTATTTGTTATATCAACATATCCTTCATCAATCGAAACGGGTTCAACCAGATCAGAATATTCATTAAGAATCTCAAACATACCAATGGAAGCGGCACGATATCTATCAAAATTCGGCTTTTTAACAATTAGCTGCGGACATAGCCTTTTTGCCTCCCAGAGCGGCATGGTTGTTTTAACACCAAAGCTTCTTGCCTCGTAGCTGCATGTTATAATGATCCCTCTTCTTTCGGCGGGATTCCCTGCAATGGCAAGAGGCTTCCCTTTTAATGTGGGATCATAGGCCATTTCGACCGATGCATAGAAACTATTCATATCAACATGTAAAATGACTCGGCCATTTTTCGGATACATTTGTTTCATGCTGACACTTCCCTTTATTTTTTCTGATACTATTTTACCAAATCAATAAGGTTCCTTTCATCTTGTAAGGATAATAAAAAACAGAGGATGGCTATTCATCCCCTGTTTGAAAAAATTATGTAACTTTCTGTGATTTCATAAATTCTTGAATTTGTTTGATACCTTCTAATGATTGGACCATTTGCGAAGGGTCTATTAGAGTAATAATTCGAGAATCTAAATTAGCAATACCTGTAAAATAGGTTGTTTTTTTGTATGCGATCAGGCCTAACTGCTTTAACTTTTCTTGAGGTATATCGATAATTTCCTTTGCATCCTTGACAATTACTCCGATAGATAGATCATTTGTCTGCAAAACAATGATCTTTGTTGTTTCATTTGTCAAGGTAGGCTGATTATATAGAACTCTTTCAAAGTCAATAACAGGAATCAAATCTCCTCTTACTTTAAAAACTCCATTCACATAGGCAGGCAAATGAGGGATCGGTGTGATTCCTTCTATTTTTTCTATTGAAATGACAGATCGGACTGGAATCGCATATTCTTCATTTCCAACTTGAAACACAACAACTTTATTCGTCTCTTCCAAAAGCAATCCCTCCTAATCAAACGGGTATTTTCCCCTATACCTATATTACTAAATGGAAAGGGATTTTTGAAGGAATTATTACTTTTTTATGCGCCATTATATAATTACTGAGCCGCAACCTCCTCTACAATAGCAATAACCATTTCTGCTAATTTATATAGCTCCTCAATAGGCATACGCTCATTAGTTGTGTGAATCTCTTCATAGCCGACAGCAAGATTAACTGTTGGGATACCGAAACCAGCAATAACATTGGCATCACTGCCTCCACCGCTTTTCAGCAATTCACAGCTGCGGCCGATTTTTGCTGCAGCCTTCCTGGCCACCTCGACAACATGATCGCCTTCACTAAACTTGAAGCCAGGATACATGACTTTAATTTCAACGTTAGCCTTTCCGCCCATTTCCTCAGCAGCACTTTCGAAAGCTTCTTTCATTTTGCGGACCTGCTCTTCCATTTTTTCATTCACTAACGAGCGCGCCTCTGCAAAAATATCTACTCGGTCGCATACAATATTCGTTTGAGTCCCCCCCTCAAAACGGCCAATGTTTGCAGTTGTTTCCTCATCAATACGGCCTAAAGGCATTCTCGAAATGGCTTTTGCAGCGATTGTGATTGCGGAAACTCCCTTTTCTGGCGCTACTCCTGCGTGTGCCGTTTTGCCGTGAATTGTCGCATTCACCTTCGCTTGTGTTGGAGCAGCGACAATAATATTTCCGACCTTGCCATCACTGTCTAGCGCATAGCCATACTTTGCTTTCAGGAGAGATGAATCAAGAGCCTTTGCACCTACTAGACCTGACTCTTCCCCAACAGTAATAATAAATTGGATGGTGCCATGGGGAATACTTTGTTCTTTCAGGATCTTAATGACTTCAAGCATAACGGCAAGTCCTGTTTTATCATCTGCTCCTAGGATGGTTGTCCCATCTGTCACAACATAGCCGTCCTTAATAGATGGTTTAACCCCTTTAGCAGGCACAACTGTATCCATATGAGAGGTGAAATAGATAATGTCTACGCCCTCTTTTGTTCCAGGCAGCGTACAAATCAAGTTGCCTGCACCGTGTCCTGTTTGTGCTATTGTGTCATCCTCAAAAACTTCAACGCCAAGATCAGAAAATTTTTGTTTTAATACCTTTGCAATTTTGGCTTCATATTTTGTTTCTGAATCAATTTGAACAAGCTCTAAAAATTCATTTAGCAAACGTTCCTGATTAATCATGCTATTTTCCTCCAATAATTTACGTTTAGTACCTGTCTATTATAAATATCAAATTGTGCAACTCCAACCTTAAAGCGGAATATTCCCGTGTTTCTTCTTCGGTCTGGATTCTTGCTTATTCCGCAGCATCTCAAGAGCTTGAATAAGTTTGATTCTTGTTTCACGAGGGTCAATGACATCATCCACCATTCCTCGGCTAGCAGCAACATATGGATTAGCAAACTTTTCACGATATTCTTCAATTTTTTGCGCCCTAGTCGCTTCAGGATCTTCACTGTTTTGAATTTCTCGGGCAAAAATAATATTGGCAGCCCCCTGGGGCCCCATTACGGCAACCTCTGCATTCGGCCAAGCGAAAACCAGATCAGCACCAATCGCTTTACTATTTAAAGCCACATAGGCCCCGCCAAACGCCTTTCGCAAAATCACCGTTAGCTTCGGAACGGTTGCTTCAGAATAAGCATATAAAATCTTAGCACCGTGGCGAATGATTCCCCCATGCTCCTGTTTTACACCAGGGAAAAAGCCTGTTACATCCTCAAAGGTGATAATTGGAATATTAAAGGAATCACAGAAACGAATAAATCTCGCCGCCTTATCAGAAGAATCGATGTCAAGACCGCCTGCCATGAATTTTGGCTGGTTGCATACAAGTCCAACGACTTCACCCTTAATTCGCGCTAAGCCAACGACAATATTCTTTGCAAAGTCCTGATGAACCTCCATAAAAGATGCATTATCAACCACCTGCTCAATAACCTTGCGCACATCATAAGGACGTACAGCATCAAACGGGATAACATCTGTTAAATCCGGACGATAATCATCATCTTTATCAGCCTCAAGCATTGGCGGTTTTTCTTCATAATTTTGCGGCAAATAACTTAATAAATGGCGAACTTGTTCAATGACTTCCACCTCTGACTTGCCTTTAAAATGCGCATTGCCGCTAATTGTATTATGTACGCTTGCTCCGCCTAAATCCTCTGAAGAAATCTTTTCTCCTGTAACCGTCTCAATTACCTTAGGTCCCGTAATAAACATTTGGCTCGTATTTTCGACCATAAACACAAAATCTGTGATCGCTGGCGAATAAACTGCCCCGCCTGCGCACGGTCCCATAATGACGGAGATTTGAGGAATCACACCAGAATAAATCGAATTTCTGTAAAAAATATGTCCATAGCCATCTAAAGACACAACACCTTCTTGAATTCGCGCACCACCGGAATCATTCAGACCGACAAATGGTGCCCCATTTTTTGCTGCTAAATCCATCACATTGGCGATTTTCTTCGCATGCATTTCACCAAGTGCCCCGCCGAAAACCGTGAAATCCTGGGAAAATAGAAAAATTGGTCTGCCATTTACTTTTCCATACCCAGTTACAACCCCATCTCCAGGGCCCTTCTGTTCATCTAGCCCAAAATCCGTACAGCGATGCTCAATAAACGGATTTAGCTCGACAAAAGTCCCTGGGTCCACTAGTAAATCAATTCGCTCTCTTGCTGTGAGCTTCCCTTTTTCATGCTGCTTTGCAATTCTTTCATCTCCCCCGCCAAGTTCAATTTCTCTTCGGCGGTCATATAATTCATTAATCTTTTCATAGATGTCTGCCATGATCCTGTTTCATCCTTTCCTTTCGCAAAATTCATAAAGCACTTTTCCCGTAGATTTCGGATGCATAAATGCAATCTGTGCTCCACCTGCACCCATTTTTGGAGCGTCATTTAGCATGGAAATTCCTTTTTCCTTCATTTCATTAATCCGATCCTGGATTGAATCCACACCTAATGCTACATGATGAAGACCTTCACCACGATGCTCAATAAATTTTGCGACAGCGCTTTCAGAACTAGTCGGCTCTAATAATTCAAGCTTCGTATCCCCTGCTTTCAGGAAAGCAACTTTAAGCTTTTCACTTTCTACCTCTTCAATGCCAAGCAAAGGGAGCTTTAGAATATCCGTATAAAAAGGCAGTGCCTCCTCGAGTGAGCGGACTGCTATCCCGATATGATCGACTTTTTTAATCATCTGTTCCCCTCCAAATGCTATCCTTCTAAAATTATAATCTTTTCAATACTAAAGTTAAACTTTAATCATGAATAGGATTCTTCACATAGTCCGAAAAGCTTGCAAAAAAACAGTCCTATTATGTATTCTCTAAATATGTCGAAAAATCCTTTCTAACTCGAGCGGTTGTTCATTTTGATTTTTCCTAGTAAAATGTAAGTAAGAGAATACAGATTAAAGGGGGAATTCTTTTGTCTAATAAAAAAGCACGTAAGATCATCGTTTATTTAATGATTTTTGCCATGCTGGCATCTTCATTGTTTGTTGGAGCCTCAATGTTTTTTTAATAGATTTAAAAAGCAGTGGATTTCATATTATTATGAAATCCACTGCTTTTCTTATTGTATCGCCCCGTAGGAACGCCCGAGCGTCTCAAAATTTTCGGGGGAGGAAACAATTAATATTTTCGTACCAACTGGAACCAAATCATATAAAGATTCAACTGCTTCATTTTGCAGGCGGATACAGCCTTGAGAAACATATTTTCCAATGGATGAAGGATTATTTGTCCCATGGATTCCATAAATTCTCCCATCTGTTTCTGCTGCATCAAATCCAATCCACCTTGTTCCTAATGGGTTCTCGGGATCACCGCCGTTAATATCTTTTTTCCGATAATAAGGATCCTTCGCCTTTACCGTTATTGTAAAAAAACCTTCAGGTGTTAAATCCTCTGTCTTGCCAGTTGCCGCAGCGATCACCGTTTGGACTTTATTGTTATGAATAAATGCGACTTCATTTGTTTTTTTGTTGACAATAATAAATGGGTCGCCTGGCACCGGATTTTGCCCTAGAGGCCAGATCGGCGAAATTGCAAGTACCATCATCAACGTATAAATGAGATTAACCATGTGATCACCAACCTTTTAGAAGTTAGTTTTCACTTTACTCATTGTGAACATGCACCTTTTTTCCGATCGGGAGCTCTTTTGTCGAGCTTTTAATCGATAAATATTCCCCAATTTCGCGTGTAAATTGCACAAGAGCAGCCCGTGCTTCAAATTCAATCCTCGTTTTTGGCAATTCCATATTTTTAAAAGATTCATTCATTGCATTAAGCTTTTCTAAATATATATGGGCAGTATTTCCTGAATGAATATTTTTGGATAATTCCTCGATGAAATCAGCAACCATTTCTCCTTGTTCAACTGTATAGGAAATAGAGGTAACGATTGGAAGAACCCGTTCAATAATTTCAAATTGTTTTTCTCTCATTTTAAAATAATGGTAATAAACATTTTCATCGCGGAGAAGATGATTTTCTACATCCCGATAGGAAAGGGCTTCAGCCTCCTCTATAAGCCTTGCCGTTTCCGTAATTTCCAACCCATCCCAGTTACTCTCATTTACCCGAAGATAGATAACAATCTCTTCAAAAATCCGTTTGAAATTTTCTTCAATTTGCATTTGATATTCTCCAAGCTTCTGATCGAGGCTTGGCATAAAAATATTTGCAATTAGGGCAACACCAATTCCGATAGTAATGATGCCAATTTCATTTAAAACTAAATCGAAAGTTACTTGTCCAGCAGTGTATAAGTGCAAAATTGTCACGCAGCTTGTAACAATTCCATCACTTACCTTAAGCATAACAGTCATCGGAATAAAAAATAACAATAAAAGTCCTATCATTAAAGGATGATAAGCAATCCCTTCAAAAACAATCATAGATAGAACGATTGCCAAAATACCAGCAATGAAGCGTTCTATTGAAGCTTGTAAAGATTTCTTCTTTGTAGGCTTTATACAAAGAATCGTAATAATCCCTGCCGAAGCAAAATTATGAAAACCTAATATTTGGGCTAAAATAATAGCTGCCGTTGTGCCAATAGCGGTTTTTATCGTCCGATAGCCGATTCGAAACTTCATAGTTTAATTACTCCTAGTCAGATCCATTTATATGCGAACAATTATAAGCTTCCAAACAAATTATGTCCAAAAAAAAGAAGATGATCAATAGAAATCACCTTCTTTTCTTAAAAATCGTATTTTATATTTTTTACATGGTTACAGAACTTTTTGCAAGAAATCTTGAGCTCTTTCAGATTTAGGACTAGCAAAAAATTCATTTGGCGGTGCATCCTCCACTAGCACCCCTCCATCAAGAAAGAGCACTCGATCGGCAACCTCTTTAGCAAATCCCATCTCATGGGTAACAATCGCCATGGTCATTCCTGTGTGTGCCAACGACTTCATAACATCCAACACTTCCTTGACCATTTCAGGATCTAGTGCTGAGGTTGGTTCGTCAAACAGCATCACTTCAGGCTTCATCGCAAGCGCTCGAGCAATCGCCACTCGCTGTTTTTGCCCCCCAGATAAGCGGTTTGGATATTCAGTAGCTTTTTCGGATAACCCAACCTTCCTTAACAGCTCTAACCCGATTTCTTCTGCTTCCTGCTTTGAAATGCCTTTAACCGTCATAGGAGCATACGTTAAGTTTTGCAGAACCGTTTTATGAGGGAAAAGATGGAAATGCTGAAAAACCATCCCTACATTTTGACGGACTTTCATAATATTTGTTTTCTTGTTTGTAATATCCTGATCTCCAATCCAAATTTGTCCAGCTGTCGGGCTCTCCAGTAAGTTAATACAGCGGAGAAAAGTTGATTTCCCAGAGCCTGATGGGCCAATAATGGCAACAACTTCCCCTTCTTTTATCGTTGTTGATATCCCTTTAAGCACTTCCAGTTTGCCGAATTGCTTATATAATTTTTCAATTTTAATCACCGCGTCTCATTCTCCTTTCAACTGCTTTTCCGAGGAGTGTTAGCGTAATAACCATTACATAATAAATCAAGCCAGCTAATAATAATGGTTCAAAGAAACGATATGTGTTCGCCCCGACTTGATAAGCTCTGCGCATAATATCCATCACCCCGATGGTTGTTACAATCGCGGATTCTTTTGTTAATGTAATAAATTCATTCATAAGTGCGGGCAAAATATTTTTTAATGCTTGAGGTAAAATGATATTAAGCATCATCTTGTTGTACGGGACACCAAGAGCCATGGCAGCTTCTCTTTGACCTTTGTCAACAGCAAGAATTCCTGCACGAATAATTTCGGAAATATATGCTGCAGAATTCAGACCAAAAGCTAGAACAGCAGCAAGGTAAGGTTCAATTTGATAGCCAAATATTTGCGGAGAGCCAAAATAAATAATCATCAGCTGCAGAACTAGTGGAGTTCCACGGAAAATTGAAGTATAGGCATCCGCGAACCATAATAGTGGTTTTATCGAACTAATCTTAAATAATGATAAAATAATTCCCAATACAAACCCTAATAGACCGGCTGCTGCTACGATTTGAAGTGTTATGGTAATCCCCTTTATCATGTATGGAAGGGAAGGGAGTATGGAAGTAAAATCTAAATTCATCCGGAAGCTCAGTCCTCTCTCTTACAATAAGGGCAAAAAAGGGCTGTCCTTTAGGACAGCCCCTCGCCGCCAGTTCTTATATTACTGTTCTTCAAAATACTTTTTAATAATCGCATCTACTTCGCCGTTTTCAATCATTTCTTTCAATACTTTATTGAAGTCAGCAGTAAGCTCACTATTCTTCGGCATAGCAATCGCATATCCGCCATCAGCGTCTTCAACAGTAAACCCTTCAATGTCAGGGTTATTATCTAAGTACCCTTTAGCAACTGTATCTTCAATAATTACCGCATCAAAACGGCCAGCTTTAATTTCTTGAATTAATTCAGGGATACGGTTGCGGTTTTCCACAGTCATTTCCACTGTTTCAGCTAATTCATTCGCTTTTTCTTCCTGGATCGAACCTAATTGAGCACCGATCTTTTTGCCTTTAAGATCCTCTACCTTCGTAATTCCACTATCTTTCTTAGAAATAATCATATGTTTTGAAGTATAGTATACTTCACTAAAATCTACACTTTGCTTTCTTTCTTCTGTAGCAGACATAGCTGCCATAACGAAATCAACTTGACCAGATTGCAGAGCCTGAATTAAGCCGCCAAAATCCATATCACGAACTTCAAATTCATAGCCTAATTTTTCCGTTACTGCTTTAGCAATATCAATATCGATACCAATAATGTCATCGCCTTTAGCTGTATCGATATATTCAAACGGAGGATAATCTCCGGATGTTCCCATGATTAATGTTTTCTTTTCTGATTCTTTTTTCTCTGAACCATTTGATGAAGGTTCTTCACTTGTTCCACAAGCAGCAAGTAAACCCATTAATAGAATACTAACAAAAAAATAAGAAACTATTTTTTTCACATTCATTTCCCCCTATATCTTTCTGAAAATTAACATTATTGAAATATATTATCGTTGATTGTCTATTAATTTTCAAGTACTCTGCGAAAAATTAATATTTATTCAACTAAATGTATTTTAACACATACTAATAATTATGCAATATATTTTTTCGATATACACTATTTTACTATTCTGATAAATCTTCTTTTAAAAAACATTAGTAGTCTTTTATATTTTATATGAATAAATATACGTATTTCCGAATATTTATAACAAAAAACATACAAAAGAAAAAGCCCCTAAAAGGGACTTTTACAGATCCTCACAATATTGTTCAAAAGCATTTTGCAATTTTTGAACGACAGCCATTGGTTCGTGTCCTTCGATTTCATGACGTTCAATCATCGCACAAAGCTTTCCATCCTTTAACAATGCGAAAGAAGGAGATGATGGCGGATACCCTGTAAAATACTCTCGTGCAGCTGCAGTAGCCTCTTTATCCTGTCCAGCAAATACTGAAACTAAATGATCTGGGCGCTTATCATAGTGAACTGAGTGTGCTGCTGCAGGTCGTGCAATTCCACCGGCACAGCCGCAAACAGAATTAACCATTACTAGAGTAGTTCCTGATTTTTTTAGAGCTTCCTCAACCTCGTCTGGTGTTTTTAGCTCTTCATAACCAGCAGCTACGATTTCTTTACGTGCCTGATTAACGACATCCGTCATAAATAAATTAAAATCCATATTCATTTAAATTGCTCCTCCTGTTTTCAAAAGTTTGCCATACTTACATCATACCAATAATTAAACATTCTTTTCAATGCAACTGCCCGATAGAATGCTTTTCATTTATAAATTTTTCATATAAGCCTCAAATAATTCTCCCACTGCTGAAGTGACAGTGCGATTTCCTGCAATAACTTCGTTTTCCATCTTTGGCAGCAGTTGCTTGACGTCCTGATGATAGAAAAAACTATATTGCAGCTGATCAATGATCATAGAGTAAATCCATTCCTTTGTCTGCACTCTTCTACGCTCCTCAAAAACACCCGTTTCTTTCGTATGCTGTTCAAAGGCTTTAATTGATTCCCAGATTTCTTCCATTCCATCATTGTACTTGGCCGAACAAGTAAGCGCTTTAGAAGACCAGCCTTTTGTTGCCGGCTGCAGGAAATGGAGGATCCGGCTATATTCGGATTTTGTTTTTAAAGCAAGCTTTTTATTTTGTCCATCCGCTTTATTAACAACAACGGCATCTGCCAGCTCCATGATTCCCTTTTTCATCCCCTGAAGTTCATCCCCTGCCCCAGTTAATGTCAAAAGCATAAAAAAATCAACCATATCTCTGACAATTACTTCACTTTGTCCAACACCAACCGTTTCAATAAGAATGACATCAAAGCCTGCTGCTTCACAAATTAGCATCGTTTCCCTCGTTTTTCTATGAACTCCACCGAGCTTGCCAGCAGAAGGGGAAGGGCGAATATAGGCTCTTGGATTTCGTGAGAGCTGTTCCATCCTCGTTTTATCACCGAGAATGCTTCCTCCACTAATTTTCGAGCTTGGGTCAATGGCGAGAACCGCTACCTTCAAGCCTAAATCACATAAATACGTTCCGAACGCTTCAATAAAGGTGCTCTTTCCTGCCCCTGGAACACCAGTTATCCCAATTCGAAGGGCTTTCCCCGAATACGGGAGGAGCTGCTGCAAAAGCTCTTGAGCCTTTCGAAAATGGTGCTCCGCATTGCTTTCAATTAGAGTAATGGCTCGGGCAAGTATTGAACGGCTTCCTGCAAGAATGCCTGCTGCCATTTCATTATAATCCAGTTCAATCTTATTCTTCTTTTGAAATCTAGTATTCTTTGTATACCCTAAGCTCTCCTGCGGCAATTCAACACCCTTCCTCACAACACTTGTAAAGCTGTCAGGATTTGTGCCATCAAACCATTCAGGTTTTTTCTCTTTATCCATTTGCTACTTCCTCGTAACCTAATCGATTATAAATCTCGCGAATGACTTTTTGCGCTGCCACAGGAATAACGGTTCCAGGCCCAAATATAGCTGCTGCACCTTGTTCATATAAGTATTGGTAGTCTTGGGCTGGAATAACCCCGCCTATAACGACTAGAATATCTTCCCTGCCAAGCTTTTTAAGCTCTTCAATTAGCTGAGGAAGAAGGGTTTTATGACCTGCCGCCAATGAACTAATCCCAATAACATGAACATCATTTTCAACTGCCTGTCTCGCTGTTTCCTCAGGTGTTTGGAATAATGGACCAATATCCACATCAAAGCCTAAATCCGCAAATGCTGTTGCAATGACCTTTGCTCCACGGTCATGTCCGTCCTGTCCCATTTTGGCTATAAGAATACGCGGTCTTCTTCCTTCATTTTCTAAGAAGTCGTCCGTCATCGTCTTCACTTCTGCAATTTCTTCTTCATTAGAAAATGCAGAACTATAAACACCGCTTATTGAACGAATGATCGCTTTATGACGGTTGGCCACCTTTTCGATAGCAGTGGAAATTTCGCCAAGCGTTGCCCGCGCTCTTGCAGCTTGAACAGCTAGCTCCAGCAGATTGCCATCTCCTGTTTCGGCAGCCTGCGTAATCGCTTCAAGTGCCTCAGTGACCTTTTCTTCATCACGTGAAGCCTTCAACGTTTCTAGCTTTTCAATTTGCTTTAAGCGGACTGCGGTATTGTCTATATCCAAAATCTCAATGGGCTCTTCTTGTTCAAGCCGGTATTTATTTACACCGATAATCGTTTCTTTTCCAGAGTCAATCTGTGCTTGTCTGCGTGCTGCCGCCTCTTCTATTTTCATCTTTGGCAGCCCTGTTTCAATGGCCTTTGCCATTCCGCCGAGATTTTCAATTTCTTCAATATGCTCCCAAGCGCGTTTAATTAATTGATCTGTCAGTGACTCAACATAATAAGAACCTGCCCATGGGTCAATAACGTTTGTTATACCTGTTTCCTCTTGAAGATATAGTTGTGTATTTCTGGCAATCCGTGCGGAAAAATCAGTTGGCAACGCGATAGCTTCATCTAGAGCATTTGTATGAAGTGATTGAGTGTGTCCCATTGCCGAAGCATGTGCTTCAATTAATGTCCTCGTTACATTATTAAATGGATCCTGCTCGGTTAAACTCCAGCCCGAAGTCTGAGAGTGAGTTCTAAGTGCCATTGATTTAGCATTTTTCGGATCAAAGGTTTTCATCATTTTTGCCCAAATAAACCGGGCCGCACGCATTTTAGCGACTTCCATAAAGTAATTCATGCCGATTGCCCAGAAGAAAGATAGTCTTGGAGCGAAAGAATCGACATTTATTCCAGCCTTCAAACCAGTTCTGACATACTCCAACCCGTCAGCAAGTGTATAAGCTAACTCGATATCAGCTGGTGCTCCCGCCTCCTGCATATGATAGCCGGAAATACTGATGCTATTAAACTTTGGCATATATTTAGACGTATATTCGAAAATATCAGCAATAATTTTCATCGACATTTCCGGGGGATAAATATACGTATTCCTTACCATATATTCTTTTAATATATCATTTTGAATCGTGCCTGCTAATTTGTCCTGGCTAACCCCCTGCTCCTCTGCCGTTACAATAAAGAAAGCCATAATCGGAAGTACTGCACCATTCATCGTCATGGACACAGACATTTGATCTAAAGGGATGCCGTCAAAAAGCGTTTTCATATCTAAGATAGAATCTATCGCTACTCCAGCTTTTCCTACATCTCCAACAACTCTCGGATGATCAGAATCATAGCCTCGATGTGTAGCAAGATCAAACGCAACTGATAAGCCTTTTTGTCCCATTGCCAAGTTTCGCCGGTAAAAAGCATTACTTTCCTCAGCCGTTGAAAATCCAGCATATTGACGAACCGTCCAAGGGCGGTTTACATACATAGTCGGATAAGGTCCTCGAGTATATGGAGGCAGGCCAGGTGCACCATCCATATGCTGTAAACCTTTAAGATCGTCCTCAGTATAAAGAGGTTTTATCGCAATCTGTTCATTCGTTTCAAAAAGAAGATCATCAATCGAAGCGTTAATTTCAGCCTCTGCGTTCTTTTTCCACTCTTCCTTAGATGGTTTCTGTTCATCAAAAAGAGGAATGCTCTTAAAATCTGGCTTATTCATTGCTTGCCGCCTCCATTTCTTTTAAAAGAGAAGATAGGAGTTCATAACAATTACTGCGAAGGTGAATAAATTGCTCGACCCCAGCTAGTTTATATTGGTCCTGCGTATCCTCATCCGGCAGACCGGCAAGAAAAATTTTTACGTTCGGCTGTTTTTCTTTTATTAACCTGATTATTTCAAGACCTGATTCGTCATACTGTTTATCCGTTCCGCAAATAACATAGTGATTAAGCTTGGAGTCGATCACGAATTGTACAGCTTTTTCCGATTCAACAATATTCGGACTTTCGTATGCGTGAATCCCGCCCGGGGCAAGTAGACCAGTAATAAAGTCCTTTCTTGCTTTATGGGCCTTGAATTCCCCTAAACAAATTAATCCAGCTGCAGGCTTATACCCTGCTTTCCCCATTCCTTCCGCCAGTTTGCGAAGTTTTTCAAATGGCTCTGATAATCGGACTTGAGGGATGCCTCCTTGATTAGCGTTAGCGCTTTCATCTAACTGTAGTGGAGTGTCACTTAGATTTGCATAAACATTTGTACCAATTATACTTTTCTTTCTTGTGAAAATATCTGCACTTCTTTTAGCCAAGACCTCTGCAATTTGAGATTTTATCCATCCAGAAGTCAAACTTTTTTCAAGCCCACCTTGATCATCAATTTCCTGAAATAATGTCCAGGCTTTTTCGGAAAGCTCCTCTGTTAAACTTTCAATATACCAGGAGCCCCCAGCAGGATCGATTACTTTTTCTAAATGAGCTTCGTTTTTTAAGATTAATTGAGTATTTCGTGCAATGCGGTCAGAAAAAGGTGTGGACTCTCCTTCTGGTTCATTAAATGGACTAACATGCAAGTATTGAATTCCTCCAAGGACTGCAGCAAAAGCTTCATTGCCTGCTCTTAGAATATTTACATACGGGTCATATACAGTTTTCGTAAAAGCTGAAGTTTCGGCAACAATGACCATACTATGATCTTGAGGTTTAACTCCATATGCTTCCACAACCTTATTCCAAAGAATCCTTGCAGCACGAAGCTTAGCTATTTCCATAAAAAAGTTTGCACCAACGGAAAATTTAAAAACCATTTTACTAAAGATTGTTTCCAGCTTTAATCCTTGATTAAGGAGCTGTTGAACATGGTGAACACCTGTCGACAATGCCAAAGCTAGTTCTTGAATAGCATTTGCACCGGCGTTATGGTATACATTTGTGTTAACAAGGATGGTGCGAAGATTTGGCATGCTGCTGTCAGTTAATAAAATCATATTAGCAATTTTTTCGTAAGCAGCTTTATTTATTGTTGTTCCATTTAAAGCGGATGCCGCTAAAGGATCAAAGGCCATATAGCCGGAAATCTTTTCACTATCAGGCAGCTTCGATAGTTCTGTAAGAATTTCTGCCTTATTTTCATTTATTTCAATAGAAAAAGGATATTTAGTATATACCCCCTCTACTAAACTTATAAAATCTTTAATGGTAACCTTATCAGCATCAATGGCAATGACGGATTGGCCTTTTTTAAAAGATGCAAGAAGATTTTCCCTGAGGCACTCTCCTTCTTGCGCCACAATCTTTTGGGCAACCTTCCAATCCTGTGAAAGATAACCGAGAGAATTGGAGCCCCTTCTGTAGTCTGGCAGTCCTGGAAGATGAGAGGCTTTTTCGTTATCAAAATCCTCTTTTGTATAGAGAGGCTTTAATTTAATATTTTCATACGTATTTGTGTTTAAGGAATTTACAGGTTTCCCTTTTAAGGCTTCCACGGCTTTCTGCTCCCAATCACTAAGGGAAAACATATCAAATGATTCATTTATCATCTTTTTTATTGTCATTATCACTGTCCTTGCAGACAGCTTCCCCTCCCTCCGTATGCTTATAAGACCGTCCATTCTTTGATAGGAAACTAAAGCTGAAAAGCTATAGCTTGGAACGGAATTATAAAAAAATTCGTAAAAATCATCTCATTTATATTTTATAACACGTAAATTAAACAAGCAATTAGGGTCTATCCCCTTAATTAGGTTGCTCACACTGATAAAATGCTGTTTTACACGCTAATAAGAAAGGCCGCCAGTTTTTGGCAGCCCATAAAAATAATTACCGCTTTTTAATATACGGATGTATTTTCTTTTGATGTATTTTCAAGAATTTCCTTCACACGCTGCAAGAAGCGTCCGCAAACAAGACCATCTAATACACGGTGATCAAGAGACATGCACAGGTTAACCATATCGCGTACAGCAATCATTCCATTGTTCATTACGACTGGGCGTTTAACAATCGATTCAACCTGAAGAATTGCTGCCTGGGGATAATTAATAATTCCATTAGACTGAATTGAACCAAATGAACCCGTATTATTTACAGTAAACGTTCCTCCAGACATTTCTGCTGAAGTCAGTTTTCCGGCCCTTACTTTTGCTGCCAGCTCGTTAATTTCACGCGCGATGCCTTTGATTGTCTTTTCATCAGCATGTTTAATAACTGGTACAAACAATGCATCTTCAGTTGCAACAGCGATAGAAAGATTTATATCCTTCTTTTGAATAATTTTGTCGCCAGCCCACATGGAGTTAATTTGTGGATATTCTTTCAGTGCCTGTGCAACAGCTTTTACAAAGAAAGCAAAGAATGTTAGGTTAAAGCCTTCTTTTTTCTTAAATTCATTCTTAATTGAATTACGATATTCGACTAAATTTGTTACATCAACTTCAATCATTGTCCACGCATGTGGAGCTTCGTGCTTGCTGCGAAGCATATTAGCTGCTATTGCCTTGCGTACACCGGAAACAGGAATTTCTATATCCCCTGGCAGAACTGGTACATTTGGAGCCGGAGCAGCTTGTTTTACTGGCGTTGCCGCTGCTTCCATAGCTTGTGGTGCAGCAGCTTGTGCTGGTACAGCTTGACTAGCTTGTGGAATATTTCCTGACTCAATAATCTTCGTTAAGTCTTTCCTAGTGATTCGACCGCCAGCACCTGTACCTGTTACAAGACTTAAATCAATGCCATGTTCCTGAGACAGCTTCAATACAGCAGGTGAGTAGCGAGCTTTATTTCCATCTTCAATCACAGGTGCAGGTACAGCCGCTGCAGCAGAAGTAATGCGAGTCTTTTCAGCAGGTGCTGAAGCTTCTGCTTGTGGAGCAGCTGGAGCCTCATCAGCTGTGCCTCCGCCTTCCGTTTCAATCGTCAGAATCACTTCGCCTACTGCATATGCAACACCTTCTTCTGCAATTAATTCTTTAATTGTTCCGGTAAAAGAAGATGGAACCTCTGCATTCACTTTATCAGTCATTACTTCTGCTAGCGGATCATATTTATTTACTTTATCCCCAACAGAAACTAACCATTTACTAATTGTGCCTTCAGTAACACTTTCACCTAATTGAGGCATCTTAATCTGTTCAATTGCCAATGAAATTGCCCTCCTTCTTGCATTCGAATATCCAGCTGATTAATATTCAGCAAGTTCTCTCATCGCTTTTTCAACTTTATCTGGGTTGACCATAAAGAATTTTTCCATTGTTGGAGCATATGGCATAGCAGGAACATCAGGGCCAGCAAGACGCTTAATTGGTGCATCAAGCTCAAAGAGGCAATTTTCAGCGATAATTGCTGAAACTTCACTCATGATGCTTCCTTCTTTGTTATCTTCTGTTAATAATAAAACTTTACCTGTTTTTGAAGCCGCCTCAATAATCGCCTCTTTATCGAGCGGATATACGGTTCTTAAATCAAGTATGTGAGCAGAGATGCCATCTTTTGCTAATCTTTCGGCTGCTTGAAGAGCGAAATGAACACATAAACCATAGGTAATAACTGTGATATCTTCGCCTTCCCGCTTTACGTCAGCTTTCCCAATCGGCAGCACATAATCATCATCTGGAACTTCCCCTTTAATTAAACGGTATGCACGTTTATGCTCAAAGAATAGAACAGGGTCTTCATCACGAATTGCTGCTTTTAATAATCCCTTTACATCATATGGTGTAGAAGGCATGACTATTTTTAGACCTGGCTGGTTGGCAAAAATGGCTTCAACAGATTGTGAATGGTATAAAGCACCATGAACACCTCCACCATAAGGAGCTCTAATAACAATTGGACAGCTCCAATCATTATTGGAACGGTAACGGATTCTTGCTGCCTCCGAAATAATTTGGTTGACTGCGGGCATAATAAAATCAGCGAATTGCATCTCAGCTATTGGGCGCATCCCGTACATGGCCGCACCAATTCCAACTCCTGCAATAGCAGACTCGGCAAGTGGTGTATCAATTACTCGATCCTCTCCAAATTGATCATAAAGGCCTTGGGTTGCTTTAAATACGCCGCCTTTTCTACCAACGTCTTCCCCTAAAACAAAAACTTTCGGATCTCTCTCCATTTCTTCACGGATTGCCATTGTAACAGCATCAATATAAGAAATTACAGCCATTATAGTTCCCCCCTACTATTCAGCATAAACATATTTCAGTGCATGGTCCGGCTCTGCATATGGTGCATTTTCTGCATAATCAGTTGCCTCATTTACTAGACTCATAACACGATCATTTATTTCTTTCTCATTGCCTTCATTCAAAATTCCTAATTCTTTCAGATAGGCTCCAAAGGTAATAATAGGATCCTTTGTTTTTGCCTCTGCAACTTCATCTGCTGAACGATAGCTGCGATCATCATCGTCTGATGAGTGTGGTGTTAAACGATAAGAAACTGTCTCGACAAGAGTTGGCCCTTCCCCTCTTCTGCCTCTGTCAGCTGCGTCCTTAACTGCTTGATAAACGGCGAGCGGATCATTTCCATCAACCGTAATCCCTGGCATACCATATCCAATCGCACGATCAGATACATTTTCACATGCTAATTGCTTTTCAATAGGAACAGATATCGCATATTTATTGTTTTCACACATGAAAATAACTGGGAGCTTATGAACCCCTGCAAAGTTTGCACCTTCATGGAAGTCTCCCTGGTTCGAAGAGCCTTCACCGAATGTAACGAATGTAACTAGGTCCTTCCCTTCCATTCTTCCTGCCAATGCAACACCTACAGCATGAGGAACTTGAGTGGTAACAGGTGAAGAACCTGTTACAATCCGATTTTTCTTTTGGCCAAAGTGTCCAGGCATTTGTCGCCCGCCTGAGTTTGGGTCTTCTGCTTTTGCAAAAGCAGAAAGCATTAAATCTGTCGGCGTCATCCCGAATGTTAAAACAACACCCATATCCCTGTAATATGGAAGAACATAATCCTTTTCCTTGTCAAGTGCAAAAGCTGCACCAACCTGTGCCGCTTCCTGACCTTGGCACGAAATCACAAAGGGAATTTTACCAGCACGGTTTAATAACCACATCCGCTCATCAATACGACGGGATAAAAGCATGGTTTCATACATATTTAATACCGTTTCATCACTCAAACCTAACTCTTTATGACGGTTTTCTACCATTACAATACCTCCTAAATAAGTATGTATAAAGAGCTGAAAAGCCCTTTTTGGGGATTGCTTTATAAAAATAGTGATTACAAGTCTTACCCGTGGATTGCCTTCCCATCGACTGCGAGAGCAGCCTCGCCAATTGCTTCTGATAAAGTCGGATGAGGATGGATCGTATGTGCTACTTCCCATGGGGTAGCATCCAGCACCCGAGCTAGACCTGCTTCAGAAATCATATCAGTTACATGCGGTCCGATCATATGAACACCTAAAATATCATTTGTATCCTCGTCTGCAACAATTTTTACGAACCCATCCGCTTCACCAAAAACCAAGGCTTTCCCAATTGCCCGGAAGGAGAATTTTCCTGTTTTAACCTTATAACCCATTTCTTTCGCTTCATCTTCCGTATAGCCGACACTTGCTGCTTCCGGCGAGCTGTATATGCATTTAGAAACAAGGCTGTAATTGATCGGTGAAGGATTTTGGTTTGCCATATGCTCCACTGCCACAATACCTTCATGAGAAGCAACATGTGCAAGCTGAAGTCCGCCAATCACATCTCCAATCGCATAGATATGTGACTCTTTTGTTTGGAAAAATTCATTAGTTGCTATAAAGCCCTTCTCAACTTGAATATCTGTATTTTCAAGCCCAATTCCTTCGATATTTGCTTGGCGGCCAACGGAAACAAGTAGCTTTTCAGCACTATACTCCCTCTGCTCACCTTTTACTTCAGCTGAAATGGCAACATTGCCTTCTGCCTGTTTTAGGGTTTCAGGGAGCACTTTTGCTCCTGTTACAATTTTTACACCTTTTTTCTTCATTAATCGCTGCATTTCCCTTGAAACCTCTTTATCTTCTGTAGGGATAATTCGGTCCGCATATTCAACAACCGTAACGTTTGCCCCGAAATCAGAGAGCATGGAGGCCCATTCTATTCCAATTACTCCACCGCCGACAATAATGATCGAGTTAGGAACCTCCTCCATCATAAGCGCTTCATCTGATGTCATTACATTTCCGCCAATTTCAAGACCAGGTAATGTTCTTGGACGGGAACCTGTTGCTACAATTACATTTTTAGGAATAAGCATGGCGTTATCGTCTCCATTATTCATTTCAACTGAAATGGTTCCCGGCATAGGAGAAAAAATCGATGGACCTAAAATACGGCCAGTTCCTTCGTAAATGTCAATTTTACCTTGCTTCATTAAATGCTGAACACCTTTATGAAGCTGGTCAACAATTTTGTTTTTTCTTTCTTGCACTTTGCTGAAATTGACTTCAACATTACTTGCAGAAATACCAAATTCTTCACTACGTTTAGTTGTTGCGTACACTTCTGCACTTCTAAGGAGTGCTTTACTTGGGATACATCCTTTATGCAAGCATGTTCCGCCAAGCTTTCCTTTTTCAACTAAAGCTGTTTTTAAACCTAATTGGGAAGCGCGGATCGCTGCAACGTATCCGCCAGTTCCTCCGCCTAAAATGACTAAATCGTATTCTTCTGCCACGTTTATTCCTCCTATTTGACTAGCACCTTGGAGCAAATGTGCATTTGCTTATTCCATTTATTCTAATGAAAGGCAGTTTTCGATTTGGCTCCAGGATATTCCTTGTCAGCTTCCTCCCCGCGAAGTACACGAAGAGCACCTTCAGCTAATGCCTGCAGTTCGTTTTCTCCAGGATGGACAATAACATCTGCAATCCAATTAATGCGATCACTTATTTCTTTCACAAAATCTTTTCCGTAAGCAAGACCCCCGGTGATAACAATCGCATCGACTTTTCCACTTAACACCGTGCTGGCTGCACCAATTTCTTTCGCTACTTGATACGCCATTGCCGAATATATAAGCTTTGCATTCTCATCGCCTTTTTTAATCATTTGTTCAACCTTAACTGCGTCATTTGTTCCTAAATAGCCTACAAGTCCACCATGTCCCACTATTTTTTTCATGATTTCTTCACGATAATAAGAACCGGAGTAGCAAAGAGAAACTAAATCTCCGACTGGAACAGTTCCAGCACGTTCAGGACTAAATGGCCCTTCTCCATGTAAACCATTGTTGACATCGATTACTTTTCCTTTTTGATGGGCGCCAACTGTAATTCCTCCGCCCATATGTGTAATGATTAAATTTAATTCTTCATATTTTTTTCCGATTTCTTTCGCTGCTCTTCTGGCAACTGCTTTTTGATTCAATGCATGAAATATACTCTTTCTTTCAATTAAAGAAAAACCGGAAATACGTGCAATTGGAGCTAATTCGTCAACAACAACTGGATCAACGATGAAGGATTGAATATTTAATGCCGAAGCAATTTCATAAGCGATTATACCTCCGAGATTAGAAGCATGCTGACCTGCATAGCCTTCTCTCAAATCCTTTAGCATAGCCTCATTGACGGAATAGGTTCCCCCTTCAATCGGTCTTAGTAAGCCTCCTCTTCCACAAACTGCACTTAGCTTAGAAATATTAAATCCTTCTTTATCCAATGTCTCGAGAATTACATTTTTACGGAATTCGTACTGGTCAATAATATTTTCGAACGCATTAATTTCATCTGTATTATGGCGTATTGTTTTTTCTAAGATAGATATTTCATTATCGAAAACTCCAATTTTCGTAGAGGTAGATCCAGGATTGATAACGAGAATTCGATGTTCATGTTCTTGCACTTTGAAACCTCCGTATGAAAAGCGATTATGCTCACCGAATTAGAGTTTTAATCCGGTGAGCAAAGTATAAACCGCTATTCTTCAGTCTATTAAAAAAATAGTTTAACACTCTTATTTACGACGGCTTAATATATGATGGCCATTTTGCAGGAATTGACTTCTAGAATTGCGCATTCTTTCAATTCTCTCTTCTACCATGCGGTCAGCTGCTTTATAAGTTGGAATATTATCACGTTTTGAAATTTCAATGACTTTTTCAATGCTTTGGTAAAGTCCTTCAACCTTCTTCAATGCCCGCTCTGCATTGTAACCGTATAATTCATCTGCAACGTTAATTACTCCACCGGCATTTATAACATAGTCTGGAGCGTAAACAATTCCCATTTCATGAAGAATATCTCCATGACGCTCTTCTTTTAATTGATTATTTGCAGAGCCTGCAATAACTTTTGCTTTTAATTGCGGGATCGTTTCATCATTCACTGTTGCACCAAGAGCACAAGGCGCATAAATATCACATTCAACTCCATAAATTTCATTTGGATCAACTGCTTTTGCACCAAAGTCATTTACTGCACGCTGAACAGCCTCTTTATTAATGTCTGTTACGATTAATTGAGCTCCTTCTTCATGCAGATGCTTGCACAAGGTGTAAGCAACATTCCCAACACCTTGTACTGCAATAACTTTTCCTTCTAAAGAATCTGATCCGAACGCTTCTTTCGCCGCAGCCTTCATTCCAACGTAAACCCCATAAGCTGTTACAGGTGATGGATTGCCTGATGAACCAAATGCAGGTGAAATTCCAGTTACATAATCAGTCTCTTCATGGATTAGGTCCATATCAGCTACAGTCGTACCGACATCTTCGGCAGTAATATAGCGCCCATTTAATCCTTGAATATAACGGCCAAAGGCACGGAACATTTCTTCGTTTTTATCCTTTTTAGGGTCACCGATAATGACAGTTTTTCCTCCGCCAAGGTTAAGTCCAGCTGCTGCATTTTTATAAGTCATTCCTTTTGCAAGACGTAATGCATCTTCAATTGCGGCTTCTTCTGATGCGTATGTCCACATACGAGTTCCGCCTAACGCTGGCCCTAATGTTGTATCATGGATCGCGATAATCGCCTTTAAGCCCGATGTTTTGTCCTGGCAGAATACTACTTGCTCATAGTCATATTTTTCTAGATATTTGAAAATTTCCATTTGAAATTCCTCCTAAAATAGTTTGGTTTTTAGAATCACTGTAATAATTTGTAAACATTTAGTTTGAGATTTATCGCTATTTTGCTGAGCATAAAGCCAATGCTAGGGAATAAAGCTTACTCTCGGCTGTGTCAGCCCTGGATGTTAAAACAATAGGTGCCTTTGCACCTGCTATGACTGCCCCAACCTTTGCCTTGGCAAAATAAATCAATGATTTATAAAGTGCATTCCCAACCTCAATCGTTGGAACTAATAATATATCTGCTCTTCCTGCTACATCACTTGTTATCCCTTTATGTTCGGCAGCAGTCATAGAAATGGCATTATCTAAAGCTAACGGTCCATCAACTATACAATCTGTCAGCTGCCCGCGCTTGTTCATCAAGGTTAGGGCTGCTGCATCAAGAGTAGCTTGCATAGCTGGATTTATCACTTCAACTGCTGCAATTGGGGCAACAAGCGGTTTGTCAATCCCAATGCTCTTCGCTATTCCAATCGCGTTTCTAAGAATCTGTGCCTTCTGCTCTAAATCGGGGGCAATATTCATAGCAGCATCTGTAATCATTATAAATTTGTCATAGCTCGGAACTTCAAATACAGCAACATGAGATAAGACGCTTCCAGTCCTTAAACCATAGTCTTTATTCAATACGGCCTTTAAAATAGTTGCAGTAGGAATATTTCCCTTCATCAAAACATCCGCTTCATTTAACTTTACAGCCTTTACAGCATTCTCAGCTGCTAATCCTTTTGATAACGTATGAATGATTTGGATATTTCCACTAGAGGCAAGATTTTCGTGTTTATTTACGATTTGTAAAATTTTCTCCTTATCCCCGTACAATAAAAAATTTGCTAAGTTTCGTTTAACTGCTTCAGAAACGGCCTCAATCACCTCATGATCCTCTGCTGCAGCAACGGCTACTGTTTTCATTTGATATTGGGTTGCTCTCACTATAAGCGAATCCAAATCCATCTAGTCTCAACCCCTTTACTACAAAGCGTGTAATGCTTGCTTATTTGCAATTTGAAATAGACTGCTCTAGTTCAAAGGCAATTTAACACAATGACTGCTACAGCCATTTAATTATTTGCAAGAATTGTGCCAAACCAAATTACTATGAAAACGCTTTATTTATAGTTTCGGTACATGAAGATTATTGCACAGTATGAAATTTATTGCATGCTATTATTTGCAATTCCGTACTTCTCAAGTTTATAGTACAAATTTCTTACTGATAAACCGAGGGATTTTGCGGTGATTGTTTTGTTTCCGGCAGATCTTTTTAAGGTTTGCAATATTAGCTCTTTCTCATACTGCTCAAGCATCTGGTTTAATGTTTGGTTTGGGACTGCTTCCTTACTTTCATTTTCGTTTTGGGTTTTATCGTTTATTTTTATCAATTCCGGGACATGGGCCTCGTCCAAAACATTTTCATTATAATTCATAAAAATAATGGCTCTTCCGAGAATATTATCTAGCTCTCTGACATTTCCAGGCCAATCATACAACATTAATTTATTCAATGCAGATTGGGATATTTGCTCTACATTCCGTCCGTATTCCTGATTGATTTTCTGGATCAGACGATTACATAGCAACGGAATATCTTGCTTTCTTTTTCTTAACGGTGGAATATGAATGGGCATCCGATTCAAACGGTAGTATAAGTCTTCCCTAAATGTTCCATTTGCAATTCCTTTTTCTAAATTTACATTTGTCGCTGCAATTACCCTGACATTGATCTGAATTGGCTTTGTTCCACCTACTCGAGTAATCTCTCTTTCCTGTAAAACCCTTAGTAGTTTTGCCTGTGTATTGGCTGATAACTCACCGATTTCATCTAAGAAAATACTGCCATTATTAGCCTCTTCAAATAGCCCCCTTTTTCCTCCCCTTTTCGCTCCTGAAAATGCACCTTCTTCATATCCGAAAAGTTCACTCTCTAATAAAGTCTCAGAAAGAGCAGCACAATTAACACGAATGAATTTATTGTATTTACGGTCACTGCCATTATGTATAGCGTGGGCAAATAATTCTTTCCCTGTACCTGATTCCCCTCTTAATAATACAGTTGCAGGAGTTTTTGCCCCAAGACGAGCTTGCTCAATCGCAATGGTCATCTCTTCGGAATTGCCGATAATATCATCGAAGGAATACTTCGCTTCCAGATTTCGAATGATTTGCCGTGCTTGATTTAACTCTCTATTTAATATTTTGATTTCAGAAACGTCATGAATGACACCAACACTGCCTTTTAATTTTCCATCTACTATGACAGGTGCTACATTAACGATTACCTCTTTTTTATTTGGTCCAACTCGCATCGCAACGCCTCTAACTGCTCTTCGTGTTTGCAGCACCTTCATATGTACACTTTCGCCCTCAGAAATATCTGCGTTTGCCGGTTTACCGATAACCTCATCCTCTCTGAGACCAGTGATTCTTGAATAGGCAGGATTTATTAATATGCCTCGGCCGTTTTCATCGACTACTGAAATGGCTTCATCACTTGAATGAATGATGGCTTGAAGCATTGTTTGGATTTCTTTTAAGTTTGTAATTTCCTCTGCAAGGTTCATCACTTCGGTAATATCCTTGAACACCGCAAAGGCGCCGATTAGCTCGTTATTCTCCCCAACCATCGGAATTCTTGTTGTAATAATCTTCACACCATTATTTAGGACCAACTCTTGATTAGAATATGTACGTCTAGTTTCTAATACTCTTGGTAATTCACTGTTAGAAATAACATCAAGGATATGTCTTCCGATGGCTTCATTTCTATTAGTGCCCGTCATTCTTTCAGCACTTTTGTTAAATAAAATGATTTCACAGTGTTTATTAATCACGATCATGCCATCTCCAGTAGAGTTGAAAATGAGATCATGCTTATATTTTTCGTTCTGTATATTAGTTATTAATTCTTCTTTTTCCTCAATTAGATTTGCAATTAGAGCAGCAACACTGCCAGGTATGAGAACTGAATCTTTTCTTTTCGTTTCTCTTAGCTCAATAAACACATCTTTATTGCCTGTCACTTCAACGATTATATCAATATCCTGCATAATAAATTTCCGCCAGTCAGTGCCAGTGGGAATTCCTTCTTCGTTTGCAATTAAAAGGCCAGGCGCGTTTATATTGTGGTCAACAACAGCTATTACTTTTAACATCGCTGTTTCTTTCAAGATTTTTAAGATTGCTGATCCGCCTTTTCCCGCACCTACAATCATTACGGTTTGCATCGTATTTGACCACCCTCTAGATTGAAATTTATTGCATTCAATTCTGTTTCTTTTTGCAAGTTATTTCATATAAGTGTATTTTATCTTAGAAAGTCGGCCAAGCCAAATAAAAATGTTTTTCACTAATTTTTATAACCGAAAAAAGTATTCAAAAAGCTTGAATTGCTTGACAAATTTCCCTATTGATTTATTATTTTTATGAACGGTATTAATTAAGTAGTATTTATGAAACGAAGGGATTTTTCCGATGGTTAGATTAATCGCTTTATTAATTATGCTTATACCAGGCCTCTTGGCTGCCTATGGAATAAAATTAATGAGAGATATGGTTTTTGGAATTTTGCAAAATCCTTTTCCTTATTTATGGCTTCAATTTCTAGCTGGTCTGCTATTCTTTTTGATCGGACTTGGCTTTATTGCTGGATTTATTCTTCACCGCGATCGAAAGAAGAATAAGGTTCAGCCGCGTTTCCAAAGGAAATAAAAATTGAAAGAGGCTGTCTTAGGACAGCCTCTTTCATTGGTATATACCTTTAATTTCATTTGCTAAGACTGGATTATCTGTAATAAATGCTGAACAGCCAACTGAAAATAACCTGTGCATTTCCTTTTCCTTATTAACGGTATAAGGTCTAACCGCAATACCATACTCTTCTGACGCCTTTATTAGCTCTGATTTGGCGATTGTATATTTAGGATGAATACTTCCGGCACCAATGGATTCGGCATAAATCCAAGGCATATAAAGGCCCTCTGAAAACAATGGTGCTGTTTCAATCTCTGGGGCTAGACGGTAGCAATATACAATGCTGTAGTGATTGAATGAAGAAAGGATGACACGATCCGTTAAATCATATGCCCGAATAAGGGTAATAACCTTTTCCTCCATCCCTTCGTATGGAAAAACCCCATTTTTCAATTCAACATTACAAATCATACGGTTCGTCTTCATCCATTCCAAAACTTCAACTAATGATGGAATCGGCTCTATTTGGGAAAAAAGCTTTTTCCTCTTGCCACTAGCGTCAAGCTTTCTTAAATCTTTATATATAAAATCTTTTACGTAGCCTTTCCCATTTGTTGTCCGATCTACTTTTTCATCATGGATAACAACAACTTCGCCATCCTTTGTTAACTGAACATCCAATTCGATTCCGTCCGCACTCGCTTTTTCTGCTTCCCTAAAAGCCTTCATCGTGTTTTCAGGGTACAAGGCGGAATATCCCCTATGAGCAAATATTAATGTCATAAACATTACTCCCCATTAGAAAAGCGTCCTCTGAAAAGAGAACGCTTTCTCAATTTACTTAATCTAACTCTTTCAAGAAGCTTTATGCTCAAGCCTTAATTTATCAGCGACCATTGCAATGAATTCTGAATTGGTTGGTTTCGCTTTAGACATAGACACAGTGTAGCCGAATAGGGACGAAATGGAATCAATATTCCCCCTGCTCCAGGCTACTTCAATCGCATGGCGAATAGCACGCTCTACACGGCTTGCCGTTGTATTGTATTTCTTCGCAATATCAGGATATAACACTTTTGTAATCGAACCGAGGAGCTCAATATCATTATATACCATTGAAATCGCTTCACGAAGATACATATAGCCTTTAATATGCGCCGGCACACCTATCTCATGAATGATGCTCGTTATGCTTGCATCGAGATTCTTGGGCTTTGATTCCACTTGTGACCGATAAGATGAAGTGGATGGCTTTCTAATAACTGGATTTGCTTTTCCACTCACTTGACGAATATGACTAGCAAGATTCTCCATATCAAATGGCTTGAGAATAAAATAGGAGGCGCCCAAATCAACTGCTTTTTTCGTTACGTCCTCCTGTCCAAAAGCAGTAAGCATAATCACATTTGGCAAATTAGCCTTTTTCATTTCCCGCATCTTCCCAAGAACCGCTAAACCATCTAAATGAGGCATAATTATATCTAAAATAAGAACATCAGGATCTTCTTGATCTAAAATATCGAGGCATTCCTGTCCATTATGACCAACACCCACAACTTCCATATCTTCCTGAGTTGAAATATATTCTTCTAAAAGCCCGACAAGCTCTCTATTGTCATCGACAACACAAACTTTAATTTTCTTCACGTATTCTTTCCTCCTCGATCCTTAATGGTCTCTTTAGTATCTATTCTTATTCTAAATGAGAAATTCGACAATGCAACTGAAAATCCTTTAGATTTTTTAAAAATTCTCAAAAATAGGTGAAAATCATTAGTTTTCTTTGGTTTTCTTTATTATTCGACCCTTTTCGATAATAGATGGGTATTTCGAAGATGTTTTGTCGAATAATCTTTATGTTAATTATAGCATATGTAATTAAATTTCATTTATTGCTTTTAAACCTCAAAAAAAGACGGGTCATCCCCGTCTTAAAAGCTTTATGAAGCTTTTTCTCTTTGTTTTTCATATATATCGATTTCTGCTTCATTGAGCATCCATTCAATATGAACACCATATCCGCTCGTTGGATCATTCACAAAAACATGTGTGACGGCCCCAATTACTTTATCATTTTGGATGATGGGGCTGCCGCTCATTCCTTGAACAATTCCTCCCGTTTTAGCTAAAAGCTTTGG
Source organism: Bacillus sp. DTU_2020_1000418_1_SI_GHA_SEK_038 (assembly GCF_032341175.1). Taxonomy (NCBI): domain Bacteria; kingdom Bacillati; phylum Bacillota; class Bacilli; order Caryophanales; family Bacillaceae; genus Bacillus; species Bacillus sp. DTU_2020_1000418_1_SI_GHA_SEK_038. The sequence goes on from NZ_CP135435.1 coordinate 2,967,799, forward strand.
ATCGGTAACTTTTATTACCATCCCTTTTGTCGCGGGGAACTTTTGTGGAATCGTGCTCACAATTTCAATATCAAATAAGTTTACCTCATCATTATCAACTACAGTTAAAATTTTTGCAGGACCTTCTTTTACTTGATGAGATAATGCGATCGGCATCGGCTTATCTAAAATACCATTCCTAATATCCTGATTTAGCTCTCCGAAAATCCCAAAAGGACTATTTCTGACGATATTCCCGATAACTTCCTTATCCTCTGAAAAACGGGCAAGTTTTTCCCCAGGATTGCCATTACTTCCTTTCTCAATAGAGGTAACTGTAGAGCGGACGATTTGACCGTCATCAACAACAATCGGTTTTTTCGTATCCATATCGGAAATAACATGGCCTAAAGCTCCATATTTTCGTGTTTCCGGATGATAAAATGTCATTGTTCCGATTCCAGCAGCTGAGTCGCGAATATATAATCCAAGCTTGAAGGAACCCTCTCCTTTTTCTTTAAGGGGAGTTAATTCTGTTGAAAAATGATTATTTTCTCGATTTACAACAATCGTTAGCGGCTTGCCTGATTTCCCTGCTTCTTGGACAAAAGGAGCTACATCTGACATTTTTTCAATTTTTTTGCCGTTAATTTTCGTGATGATATCTCCAACTTTAATTCCAGCTATTTCTCCAGGAGAAGACTTTCCATTTACTGTATTTATTTGATGGTGGCCTACTACTAAGACGCCAACCGTATTAAGTTTAACACCTATAGACTGTCCACCTGGAATCACTTTAAAATCCTTTAGTACATTTACATCGACCTTTTTGATTGGGAAACCTGCTAGTTCTAAAAACATTTCATTTTCCCCACGATTATTTGCTTTTAGGGAAACTGAATGATTGTCTTGGTTAAGTGCAATACTTGAATCTGTAGACATAGTTGCCGTTACCATTTCTGCTTTAGCCAGCTGAATTTGCTGGCCCTCAAAAAGAGTGATTGAAGTTGGAATTTCTAAATACTTTTGAATGGGTTTGGAAAATCCAATTGCAATTAATGAAACAAGGAGAATTCCACCAATTATTTTTCTTAAAGCTTCTGCTGTCAAAACCTTCACTCTCCTCGCTTCTAATCCACAACGTCAAATGGCTACATCTATAATTTTGCCTGTATGGCGTGCATTTATAACTGATTTGGCGATAAAAAAAGCTATCCTGCTTTGGATAGCTTTTCAATGTATTTTTTCTTCCTGCACCTTAATTTTTTTTGCAAGCTGAAGAAGCTCTTTTGCATGCTCTTTCGTTAAATCAGTAATTTCGACCCCTGAAATCATCCGGCCAATTTCCTTGACTTTTTCTGCTTCATTTAGTGCCTTAACTGATGTTTTCGTCCGGCCATCTTTAATATTTTTTGCGATATACAAATGTGTATCTGCCATTGCAGCTACTTGAGGTAAATGAGAGATACACAACACTTGCGAATTAATCGCAACATGGTGAATCTTTTCTGCAATAGCTTGGGCAACCCGGCCGCTTACTCCTGTATCCACCTCATCAAAAATAATAGAGGTAACTCCTTGGTGCTTTGAAAAAATACTTTTTAAGGCAAGCATAATTCTTGATAATTCTCCCCCTGATGCAATTTTTGAGAGGGGTTTCAATGGTTCTCCTGGATTGGTTGATAGGTAAAATTCAACTTTATCCAATCCATTTTTTGTGAAATTCTCCAAATCTGAATCAAATTTCACTTCAAATACAGTCTTGTCCATATAAAGCGCTTTTAATTCTTTATGTATTAATTTTATTAAAGTTTTAGCTGTGTTTTTTCTTAAAGTGGACAATTCTTCCGCTTCAACTGTAAGATCTTTTCGTAAGGAGGAAATTTCTTTTTCTAAATGGCTTATATGTGTTTCTTTATTTTGTAATGTTTCTATTTCTTCTTCGATTTTTGAAGCATACTCAAGAATCTCAACGATAGTCTTTCCATACTTTCGTTTTAATTGTTGTATCTCATTTAGTCTGTCCTCGATTTCAGCAAGTCTTCCAGGATCGTACTCTAGAAAATCAAGTTCATTCCGAAGGCTTCTCATTACATCCTCTAGCTGATAATAGCTGTTTGACACAGCTTCAGCAAGCTCCTTATATGATGGATCAATTCCAGCGGCATCTTCAATATGCCCCATAACAAGTCCTATCCAATCCAGACCTCTTTGCTCCCCTTGAAGACCAGAGTAGCCTGCTTGTAAGGAATCGAATATCCGTTCGAAGTTACTAAGCTTTTTCCGCTCTTCATAAAGCTCCTCATCTTCATTTAGCTTTAAATTTGCTTTTTGAATTTCATCATATTGAAACTGGATTAAATCTAGCCGATGGGCCATTTGCTGATCATTTTCACTTAATGTTTTTAAGTATTTTAATTTTTGCTCATACATTTGATAAACTCGCTCGTATTCGAAATGTGCAGAGCTAATCTTCTCACCGCCAAATTGGTCAAGAAGACTAATATGCTTTATTTCATCCATCAATTCCTGGTGCTCATGCTGCCCATGAATATCAATCAATGTACTTCCAATTTCCCTTAAAATCGAAATTGTAACGAGTTTGCCATTGATTCTGCACACACTTTTTCCTGACTTTGAAATATCTCTTCTAAGAACAATCATGCCATCTTCCAGTTCAATACCAAATTCGATCGCCCTTTTGTATATTGGGTGATTTGGATCTTCCATTTGAAACAAACCTTCTATTTCGGCCTTATCCTCTCCATGCCTTACATATTCCGCAGATCCTCTTCCGCCTACAAGGAGATGAATCGCATCAATAATGATCGACTTACCCGCACCCGTTTCACCGCTTAAAACAGTCAAGCCCTTATCTAATGAAATGGAAAGGGCTTCAATAATAGCAAAATTCCTAATTGATAATTCAGTTAACAAAAGAAATCATCCCCATTTTTAAAGCATTTCAAGAAAACGATTTGTAATTTCTTCAGATTGCTCTGGTGTTCTGCAGATAATTAGGCACGTATCATCCCCGCAAATAGTACCAAGTATTTCTTCCCAATCTAAATTATCGATAAGCGCCCCAATAGCCATCGCATTTCCCGGAAGTGTTTTCATAACGAGCAAATTTCCTGCTGAATCTATCCGGACAAAAGCATCCATTAGATTACGTCTTAATTTCTGTAAAGGATTAAACCGCTGATCTGCTGGAAGACTATACTTATATCTGCCATCTTGCAGAGGAACTTTTACAAGATGAAGCTCTTTAATATCTCGTGACACCGTGGCTTGTGTTACATTGAATCCGGCATTCTTTAACTCATCGACAAGATCATCCTGTGTTTCAATATCATTATTTGCAATAATCTCCCGTATCTTAATATGACGTTGTCCCTTTGTCATATACTCACCCCAATTATATAAAACGCTATGCGCCTGATTTTTTTATATCTCTTCCAAATGAATGTAAAAAAAGACTAAAATCTAATTATATGTTAGCTGATTTTCCCTATAAAGTACAATTATTCTTTGTTTTTCTACAGATTATTTGCCATTAATATACACGCAGACATAAATAAAATGAAGAGGAATAAGCAGCAGCTTAATCCTCTTCATTTTGCTTCGTCTTAAGTTCAGTATGGGCTTCATTCACTACTGCTTTAGCTTCAAAATTCAAGTCATTTTCGCCGATTTCCTTTTCGCCTGTCCAATAAAGGTGGAGCAGAAATTCAATATTCCCATCACCTCCAGTTATAGGAGAAAACGATAGGTTTTTCACATCGAATCCTAGACTAAGGGCAAAGGAAATCATTGTTTCTAGAACCTGAACATGAACCTTTGCATCGCGTACAATGCCTTTTTTTCCAACCTGTTCACGTCCAGCTTCAAACTGCGGCTTAACGAGCGCAACTACATCACTGCCTGAAACTAAGAGAGTCTTTAATACAGGAAGAATAAGCTTTAAAGAGATGAATGAAACATCAATTGAAGCGAAGTTTGGCATCCCTTCTTGAAGATCGGCTGGTGTTACATAACGGAAGTTGGTCCGCTCCATGACAACAACACGCTCATCCTGCCTTAGCTTCCAGGCGAGCTGATTGTAGCCGACATCAAGGGCATATGACATTTTTGCGCCATTTTGTAAAGCACAATCTGTAAATCCGCCCGTTGATGAACCAATATCAAGAAGGATTTTATCTTTTACTTCCAGGTCAAAAATTTTTAATGCTTTTTCAAGTTTTAGGCCGCCTCTGCTCACATAGGGCATGACTTTTCCCTTTACCCTTAACGGAATATCGCTGTTTACCTTTTCTCCGGGCTTATCGAGGCGTGTTTCATTACTAAATACAAGTCCAGCCATAATCGTTCGTTTCGCCTTTTCCCTCGTCTCTGCTAAACCTCTTTCAACTAATAAAATATCTAAGCGTTCTTTTTTTGCTTTCATTCCTTAAGCCCTTTTCTGTTTCTTTCTGGCAAGAATATTTATTCTTTCGACTACATCACTAGTAGTCATCCCGATTTCTTCTAATAGCTTATCAACACTGCCATGCTCGATAAAACGGTCTGGAATACCCATCCGGTCAATTTCTATATGATGAAAGCCGTTTTCATGGGCAAATTCAAGAACCGAACTGCCAAAACCGCCTTGAAGAATTGCCTCTTCGATCGTTAAAATCGGCATATCATCTTTAAATAATTCGAGAAGCATTTTCTCATCTAATGGTTTAATAAATCTTGCATTAATTACTTTTATTGATTGGCCTTGTTTTTCTAATATCGCAGCTGCTTTCATTGCCATCGGAATTGTTGTTCCAAATGTGAGAATGGCAGCATCTGTACCATTCTTTAGCACTTCCCAAGTCCCAATAGGAATTTTTTTGAAGGTTGTGTCCATTGGTACACCCAAGCCATTTCCTCGTGGAAATCTCAAGGCTATTGGTCCATCATCATAGTTAACAGCAGTATAGACCATATGCTGGCCTTCATTTTCATCTCTTGGCATCATCAGGACAAGATTTGGCACATGTCTCAAAAAGGCAATATCAAAAACACCTTGATGTGTTTCTCCATCAGCACCAACTAAGCCAGCTCTGTCGATTCCGATAAAAACATTTAAATTCTGCCTGCAAATATCATGCACGACTTGATCATAGGCACGTTGAAGAAATGTTGAATAAATTGCTAGAAACGGCTTCATTTTCTGTGTTGCTAAGCCAGCTGCCACAGTTGCAGCATGCTGTTCTGCAATTCCAACATCATACATCCGTTCAGGGAATTCACTTGCAAAGCCCTCTAATTTTGAGCCTACCGGCATAGCTGGAGTAATGGCAACGATCCGGTCATCTTCTCTCGCTAATTTGCGAACCGTTTCACTTACAAGTGAACTCCATGCTGGTGGCGTATTAGCCGGTTTCACAAAATCTCCTGTTTCAATTTTGTAAGGCCCCGTTCCATGCCATGTTCCAGTTGTATCGCGTTCAGCAGGGGAATAGCCCTTTCCTTTTTTTGTGATAACATGCAACAGAACTGGTCCCTCAGTTTTCTTGGCATAGCTTAAATTTTCAAATAGGCTTTCAAAATTATGACCATCAACTGGTCCAAGATAGGTGAAGCCCATCTCCTCAAAAAACATCCCTGATACAAAAAGATATTTAAGGCTATCCTTTAATCTTTCAGCTGTTGAAGCAAGCTTGCCGCCTACTGCAGGGATTTTTTTCAGGAGAAGTTCGAGTTCATCCTTTGCCCACTGGTATTTCCCAGCTGTACGAAGTCTTCCTAGAACATTGTGCAGTGCCCCTACGTTTGGAGCAATGGACATTTCATTATCATTTAATATGACAATCATATTCTTTTTTTCGTGACCGATATGGTTCAATGCCTCTAAAGCCATACCGCCAGTTAATGCACCATCACCAATGACTGGTATCACGTAGGATTTTTCCTTTTTCAAATCCCTAGCAATTGCCATTCCCATAGCAGCAGATAGTGAGGTTGAACTATGTCCCGTCTCCCATACGTCATGTTCACTTTCAGACATTTTTGGAAAGCCGCATAGGCCCTTATATTGCCTCAATGTATCAAATTGATCGGCACGGCCAGTCAGGATTTTATGAACATATGATTGGTGGCCAACGTCCCAAATAATTTTGTCCTTCGGGCTGTCAAAACATTTATGCAAAGCAACTGTTAATTCAACAACACCCAAATTTGGCCCAATATGGCCCCCAGTGTACGACAATTTTTCAATTAGAAATTGGCGTATATCCTGGCTTAATGCCTCTAATTCTTTATTTGATAGCCCTTTTAAAAAAGTTGGGTCTTTAATTTTCATTAGATCCATTCAGAGGATCACTCGCTTTCATTTCTTAATCATGCACATATCTCTTTTGATGTTCATTAGCCTGTATCTCTTATGAAGTTATCCCTATATACGGTTTATTATAACAGTATGAATGAATTCCTCAAGATAGTGTAGTAATTTGGCAATTTAGAGATAATGCCTTTTGTGTATTCAAAATAAATTTTTTAATGGTTTCTTTTTTCGATTAGGTCTGTAATTTCCTCTAGAAGCTTTGTATTCAGGCCGGTTACTGCAAGCTTAAACTTTGCTTGCTGGATATGGTGATGCAGGGCTTCTTTTGCACCGTTCAATGTAAGCAGTGAAGGATAGGTGCTTTTGTGGTTAGAAGCATCACTGCCAACAGGCTTGCCAATTACCTCTTCCGTCCCTTCTAAATCAAGGATGTCATCACGTATTTGAAATGCGATTCCAAGATGGTAAGCAAACTCACCAAGTGTTTTCATTGTTTCCTCGTCTGCTCCAGCAAGAATTGCTCCAGCCACAACACTGTATTGCAGAAGTTTACCCGTTTTATGAATATGAATATACTCTAATTCATTTAACGTTAGGACCTTATCCTCTCCACTTATATCAGCAACTTGTCCACCGACCATTCCTTCAGCTCCAGCTGCTTTTGACATTTCTTTAATAAGTTCAAGCTTCGTTTCCGCATTAGCAAATTCTGAAGGAGTTTCAGTAATTAATTGGAAGCTGTATGTTAACAGGGCATCACCTGCCAAAATCGCATAAGCATCTCCAAATACTTTATGATTGGTTGGCTTTCCCCGTCTCAAATCATCATTATCCATACTCGGAAGATCATCATGAATGAGCGAATAAGTATGAATCATTTCTACTGCAGAAGCAGTTTGAAGACCTTTCCTTGTATCTTCCCCAAATGCTTCAAGCGTAGCTAATAACAGAAGCGGTCTAATTCGCTTTCCTCCGGCTTCTAATGAATACAGCATCGATTCTTTAATAACGGAAGGAGCATTCAGCTTGCTGACACTTTCCCTTAACATATTTTCTAATAAGGCTTTTTGATTTTTTGCAAATAAAGAAAAGGATGGCTGCTGCAAAATTACTCCTCCTCGGTAATGACGAAATTTTCTTTCCGCCCATCCTCAGTCAAAATTTGAGTGAGCTGTGATTCTACATTTTTCAACTTATCATGACAAAGCTTGGATAGTTCCATACCTTGCTTATAAATATTGATGGCCTCTTCAAGAGGGACGTCCCCTTCTTCGAGCTTTTCTACAATCACTTCTAGTTTCTCCATAGCCTCTTCAAATGTTAGCTTTTGTTCTGAAGACAACGAAATCACTCCTCTATTTCCGTAACAAGGCAATTTATTATTCCATCTGGCACCTTTATTTTTACTTGATCATTTTCCTTAATTTGTTTAACGGATTTAACTAAGTTTTCTTCCTTTGTATAAACAAGACTATAGCCTCTATCCATAATTTTCAATGGATTTAGTGCTTCTAACGTAGCAATTTTATGTGAAAAATCTTTCTCTTTAGCGGCTAAAATATTTAGTATGATTTTATTGAGCTGCTTTTGCATTTTTTCCTGTTGTTCTTTAGAAGCTAATAGCAGGTCGTTCAATGGCTTTCGCTGCATCCGTTTCTGTATTTTCTGCCATTCGTCAATTTTTTGATGGAATAGCTTTCTAGAACCTCTTTCTAGCTGCTCAGTTAATCTGTCTACCTGCTCGAGCTTTTGTTCGTACAATTTCTGCGGGTAACGGAAAGCATATGATTTTTGAATTCTAGATAGTCTTTCGCTTTTTAACGTCATTTGTTCCTTTAGTGCCCTTAGTAATCGCGACTCTCGATTTAGAATTCTTTCTGTCAGATCCTCAATATGGGGGACAGCCATCTCAGCCGCACCTGTTGGTGTGGGAGCACGTAAATCAGCCACAAAATCAGCAATGGTAAAATCGGTTTCATGTCCAACAGCAGAAATGATGGGAATTTGCGAATGGAAAATGGCTTTTGCCACCTCTTCTTCATTAAAAGCCCAAAGCTCTTCAATCGAACCACCGCCACGCCCAATAATAAGCACATCTGCTTCATTTAATTCATTGGCTAATTGTATTTGCTTCACAATAGATGGTGCCGCCTGTAACCCTTGGACAAGTGCAGGGAATATTGTGATATTTACTACAGGATAACGCCTCTTAATCGTTGTTAATATATCACGGATTGCTGCTCCAGTTGGGGATGTTATAATACCGACTGTCTTTGGGAATTTAGGAATGGGTTTTTTATTTTGAGGTGAAAAAATTCCTTCCTTTTCAAGCCGTTCTTTTAACTGTTCAAAGGCTAAATATAAATCGCCAATTCCGTCAGGATGCATTTCTTTAATGTAGATTTGATACTGGCCGCTTGGCTCATAAACGGTAAGATCACCTCTAATAAGAACCTTCATCCCATTTTCAGGCGAAAATTTCATTCCCCGATTATTGCTTGAAAACATAACAGCAAGAACGCGGGCCTTTTCATCCTTTAACGTAAAATACATATGACCGCTGGAATGCTGTTTAAAATTCGAAATTTCACCCTTTACCAAGACGTCCTGCAAATGCGGGTCAGCATCAAATTTTCTCTTTATATATTTAGTAAGAGCATTCACTGTTAAATAGCGTTGGTCTTTCATAATAATAATCTCCTTATAGAAATGCGCAAGCACCTTGGTCACCCCCGACAAGCACAAGACGGGCCTCCCGGAAAGGTGAGCTCTACCTTTTTGGGAGGGCCGGCTTGTGACCTCGAGGGGGTAGGTGCTGGAGCTAGACAGTTCTCAAATTTTGAAAAAAGTTTATTATCTTTAGTATACCAACAACAAAACTGCCCTTTCATTATAGATTTAGTTTCTTAAACCGTCACGTATAAAGCGTACAGTGTAAGAGGAACTAAAGCATCATTTGAAAAGGGCAGAAGCTAGACAATTTATTAATTTTTACTTTGCATTTTTTTGCTGAATGGACTTAGCCGCCTTTAATGTATTAAACATAAGCATTGTTATTGTCATTGGACCAACGCCGCCTGGTACAGGTGTAATATAGCTTGCTACTTCCTTCACTTCATCGAAGTCCACGTCTCCGCAAAGCTTACCTTCACTATTTCGGTTTATTCCAACATCGATAACGATAGCACCTTCCTTAACATGCTCCTTCGTTATGAAATTCACCTTACCAACAGCTGCCACAATAATATCTGCTTGTCTAGTAAATTTTTTCAAATCTGTTGTTTTAGAATGGCAATATGTAACCGTTGCATGCTTATTTAGGAATAACTGGCCTGCTGGTTTTCCTACAATATTACTGCGTCCTACGACAACCACATGCTTGCCTGAAATATCTACATTTATAAAATCAAGCATTTCCATAACTCCATATGGGGTACATGGCAGAAACGCATCCTGTCCCGTCATCATTCTTCCAATATTAACGGGATGAAACCCATCTACATCTTTATCCGGAGAAATGGTTTCAATTACTTTCACTTCATCAATATGATGAGGCAATGGCAATTGTACTAAAATCCCATGAATATTTGGGTCCTCATTAAGTTCTATTACTTTCCCAAGAAGTTCTTCTTCACTTACCTCTTCAGGCAGCTCAATTAACTCCGAATGCATTCCAAGGTCCTTACAAGTTTTTTCTTTACTCGAGACATATGTTCTTGATGCCTGGTTATTTCCGACTAAAATCACGGCAAGTCCCGGAATAATGCCTTCTTTTTTTAGTTTTTCTACCTCTTCAGCGATAAAGGTCTTTTTTTGTCTAGCTATTTCTTTTCCATCAATCAAATTCACAGTCATGTTATCTTCTCCCTAAAAATTAATGAAAGGAACCTACTGACACATTAAAGCTGATGCTTTATCTTGGAAAGAACACCATTTATAAACTTGCTTGATTGATCATCCCCATATAATTTTGCAATTTCAATTCCCTCGTCTATAACGACATTTTGGGGTGTATCCTTGCAAAATAAAAGCTCATAAACGGATAGTCTTAAAAGATTTCGATCAACTGTTGCCAATCTTTCCAATGTCCAATTTTCTAAATTTTTCTTAATTATTTCGTCAATAGCTTCTTTGTTTTCTACAACTCCATTGACAAGCTGATTAAGAAATTCATTGCTTGGCGCATTCTCTAAAACATGTTCAATGGCTGAGGCTGGATCTACTTCGCTTACATCAATTTGAAAAATGGCTTGTAATGCTTTTTCTCTTGCTGTTCTTCTTTTCATTCTATTATTTACTCCTTTAACAGGGAAAGTTTCAGTTGCAGCCTAAGTCTAATCACTCATTGCATTATTGTTATTATCATTTATGCCATTTAATTCTGTAAAAATACATTTTAAATAATAGCATAAGATTGTCCAATAAGCACTGAGTAAGAAAAATTTTCCCCATTAAGCCAAATACTTTATCCATAATAACTCTAGCAGAAAACAGAATAAATTTAAACTATTGATAGACATTTAAGTAAAAAAGCCAAAGACAAATTTGTGTCTTTGGCCTTTTGATTATCAATTATATTTCTTGCTCGTACTCAACTGCTTGTTTTTGATTTTCAAAAACGATTCCAACAACATGAACATTTACTTCTTGTGCTTCTAGTGCAGTCATATTCAATAATGCTTGTCGGATATTGTCTTGAATTTTCTGGGCAACATTTGGAATGGAGACGCCGAATACCATTGAACAATATACATCTACCTTAATACCGTCCTCAGAAAGCTCGACTTTTACCCCTTTGCCATGATTTTTCTTCCCTAAACGTTCTACAACGCCTGTAGCGAAGTTTCCACGCATTTGCGCTACTCCTTCTACTTCTGATGCGGCAATTCCAGCAATGACTTCAATTACTTCTGGAGCAATCTCAATTTTTCCTAATCCATTGTTTTCATGACTCATTTCTAGAATATTCTCGTTCACCCTAAGCACCTCCAATTAGTCTTCTCTCTGCATAACATTATACATTTCTAAAAATTTAGTGTTGAATTGACCATCCACAAATTTTTCATGACTAAGAAGCTTTAAATGGAATGGAATAGTTGTGTGCACACCTTCAATAACAAACTCGCTTAATGCTCTTTTCATTCGGGCGATGGCTTCGTCCCTAGTTGCGCCATAGGTGATTACCTTTGCAATCATGGAGTCGTAATAAGGGGGAATCATATATCCCGGATATGCCGCAGAATCAACACGAACTCCTAAACCGCCTGGAGGAAGATACATGTTAATTCTTCCTGCGGATGGCATAAAATTCTTCTCTGGATTTTCTGCATTAATTCGGCATTCAATTGACCAGCCATTAAATGTAACATCCTTTTGCGAAAAATTCAGCTTTTCACCTGATGCCACTTTTATTTGTTCCTTTATTAAGTCAACTCCTGTTACCATTTCTGTAACTGGGTGCTCAACCTGAATCCGGGTATTCATTTCCATAAAGTAAAATTTGCGATTCTGGTAATCATATATAAATTCTATCGTGCCAGCGCCTGTATAATCAACTGCTTTTGCAGCTTTTACGGCAGCATTTCCCATTTCTTCACGTGTTTCACCATCTAATGCGGGAGATGGTGTTTCTTCTAATAGCTTTTGAAGACGTCTTTGAATCGAGCAGTCTCTTTCCCCTAGATGAACTGTGTTTCCGAATGTATCAGCTAAAACTTGAATTTCAACATGGCGGAAATCCTCAATATATTTCTCTAAATAAACACCAGGGTTGCCAAAAGCCGTTAAAGCTTCCTGCTGTGTTATGTTAATTCCCTTTACAAGCTCTTGCTCATTACGGGCAACGCGGATACCTTTTCCGCCGCCGCCTGCTGTAGCTTTAATAATAACTGGATATTCAATCTTGTTAGCAAGTTCAATAGCTTCCTCGATATCCTTAATAATTCCATTCGAACCAGGGACAATCGGTACGCCTGCTTCCTTCATTGTTTCTCTTGCAATATCCTTCGTTCCCATTTTCGTAATGGCTTCTGGCGTTGGCCCTACGAAAATAATATTACATTCACGGCATAGCTCTGCAAAATCTGCATTTTCCGCTAGGAAGCCATAGCCTGGATGAATCGCATCACAATCGGTTAGCTTTGCGACACTAATGATATTGGTGAAATTTAGATAGCTATCTTTAGATGCTGTCGGTCCAATGCAATATGCTTCATCGGCAAGCTGGACATGAAGAGCTTCTTTATCAGCCTCAGAAAAGACGGCGACCGTTTCAATCTCCATTTCACGGCAAGCACGAATGATCCGAACAGCGATTTCTCCTCGGTTTGCAATTAGCAGTTTTTTAATCATCCTGTTACCGCTCCTTATTCTGCTTTTACTAAAAATAATGGCTGGCCGTATTCTACCAATTGCCCATCTTTAACTAGAACTTCAACAATTTCCCCATTGACTTCGGCTTCAATTTCATTGAAAAGTTTCATTGCTTCTACGATACAAACAATCGAGTCATTAGAAACCTTAGAGCCTGCCTTAACATATGGATCTGCATCTGGAGATGAGGATTGATAGAATGTACCAACCATTGGAGAAACAATTTTATGTAGGTTCTTCGTATTAACCTCTGCTTCCTTAACAGGTTCTTGAACAGCAGTTTCAACTGGAACCTGTTGAACAGCTGCAGTTTGTACTGGCTGTGGAACTTGAACTTCCTGGGCTGAAATCTTGTCTGGCTGAACAACAACTGCTTCAGCCGTTTTCTTTTTCATTTTAATTTTTGATCCTTCATGCTCATATACAAATTCATCAATATTTGACTGATCGACAAGCTTAATAAGCTCACGAATTTCTTGTACTTTTAACATATTGGGCACCCCTTGTTTTCACTTGAGCTCAAATATTCCAGGCAATTTCTCCTGATAAATAACGAACCCGTAAGAATAATTTATGACTAGCTACTAATATCATACGATAAAATCTTATTGAAATTCAATCATGTATTACGACTATGAATAATAATTATGCCCAATTACCCTCTTCTCTACGATTATTTTCCACTTTTTCAAGTCATATGTTAAAAATTCGTGAGTTTCCTCAGAGGAATTTCACAAAAAATAGCGAAATAATAATCCAAATGGACCAGGAATAGAGGAGAAGGTGGAAAATGAGTTCGATAAATGAGATAAAAAGAGATGATTTAATTCGAAAAAATTCCTTAATTATCAAAGCAGCCTTAGTATGTGTCGTTCTTGCTGCCATTGTCGATATTGTAATGAAGAAGGATTTGGCAGTCATTCTTTCTATTATAATTGCCGGAGGAGCAGGCATCGGAATTGTTTCTATAATGCATTATCTAAAAAAAGGAATATCTCTCATTCCATATTTAGCTATTCTAATAGTCTCAATCGTAATGTTTGTCATAATGGAAAATAGTGTATCCCCGACAGCGTATTTTTTAATTTATTTCGTTGTTGCTATGGCCGCTATTTATATGCAGCGAAATATCCTTTTGCTTGCTTTTGTTCTTGGCTTAGCGGTGATAACTGTTTTCACTTTTTTACATCACGATCAACTGCCTCTTGAAATGAAAAATTATGTGACTATTTATTTACTTTATTTTCTCGTAACTATTCTGCTATTCTTCCAGCTAATCTTATCTAATAAACTATCGGAACATATTGTTTCGGCACAAATCGAGACCCAATTATTATTAGAAAATAATATTAAAATGAAAAAGACAGTCCATAATAGTTCAACAGACCTTTATTCCATGATTGAAAATGTGAAACAATTGAGTCAGGAAAATTATGAGGCAGCTGTAGAAATGAGCCAGTCCATTGCTGAAATTTCCTCAGGTATTCAATTCCAAACTGATACTGTTCTTGACATTACCTATTCACTTGAACGTGCCAATCAACTAACAGATCGTGCAAGTTTGCTTATTGAAAAACTTCATAATGATTCTATTGAGGCTGAGCAAATCACAGAAAAGGGACGTTCTCTCGTTCATCATTTAAGAAATAATTTAGAGCATTCCTATAATGAGATACATAAAGTTTATAATGAAATTTCCTCACTTGCCAATCTTGTGAATGAAACTTCCAATTTTTCAGCCAGCATTCGTGCAATAGCTGAGCAAACGAACCTTTTGGCACTCAATGCATCCATAGAAGCAGCAAGAGCCGGTGAAAGCGGAAAGGGCTTTGCGGTTGTTGCAGAAGAAGTAAGAAAGCTAGCTGATACAACTGGAAAAACAGCCAAACAAATCACTGACAATCTTAATAGAATTATGATGAATACAGAAGAGACGAAAAACAATGTTCAATTAGCAGGGAATAAAGTTAGCAGCAATCTTACGCTTTCAGATGAAACACATGAAGCATTTCAAGATGTATATCAAAAATTTAATTTTTTAAAAGAAGATATTTCAAGCTATGACTTCCTTACAAAAGAAATAAATGAATCATCTAAGTCCATCAGTAAGTCTGCTAACGAATTCAGTGCGGTGATCGAACAAACTTGCTCTGCCTTACAAGAGCTTTCCTCGACAGTTAGTTTGCAGACACAACACCATAATCATTTAGTTCATGTGGCAGTAAATGCAAATAAATCAATGGAAGAATTGATTAAACTGCAGGGAAAATAGCGGACCCATATGGGTTCCGCTATTTTTTTGATGTATAATCTATATTACTTTGGAGCTTTAAATTCTACTGTTACTGCCTGAAGACCGCCAATTTCGTTATTAACTTCACGAATAATGTCGTTTGCGGCTGAACGGGAAAGTTCTTTCGCTTTCACAGTCACACGAACATTTTTCCCCTCTGCACGTACTAGTACATCTTCGTAATTCATGGCACGAATTAATGTTTCTAGCATTTCTTCTTTTTTAGCTAGGGCATCAAGCAGGTCAATCTGATCCTTTGCCGCGCTGATTTCCTCGGCAGGAAGCTCTGTATTAGCCATCTTAGCCGTTAACTCTTCAATCATTTTACTGCGCTCATCATTTAACTTCAGGCGTAATGCTTCAAACATTTCATCTCCAGATGCATTAGTAATAATTGCACTATCATCTAAATTCTCTACTGCTGTTTCATTTGACTGCTGGGCTTCCTCAGTCGGATTTGCTAGATTATTTCCATTTTGCTCTGGTGATGTAATATAGTACACCGACAATACAACGACTAGGCTTAGCATAGTTAATAACCAGACAGTTTGTTTTTTTAATAACATCTATTATTCCCCCTTAGTTTTTTTAGGCATGACAGCAACTCTATGACTAGGAACATCTAGTGCTCTTGTTACCGCCTCAATAATCCAGCCTTTTACTGTTATATTTTCAGCACCTTTTGCAACAACTAGAACTCCTCTTATTTTGGGCTTCTTCGTTTCTAGTACAATCGGAACCTCTTCTTCTCCCCTTCTTGTAATCACCAGATGCTCTTCGTTCGAAATATCCTCGACATTTCTCTTACCGCCTTCACGATCGGTTTCGTCAGTAACTTGAGTTTTGCTAGTCCTGTTCTTCTCGAGGACCTTCGCTTCAGTCGCATCTACATTAACGACCACTGTCACATCGTCTACTCCAACGATAGTATCAAGTGCTTCTTTCAACTGGGCTTCATAAGCCCGTTCATAAGCAGCAATCATGTCATTGCCTGCCTTCTGCTTCTGGCCAAATGCTGGAATATCCTCTTCCTCATTCGTTTTTTGATTATTATTCATAACAGGTATGTTTGAATTCGAAGACTTGTCATTAAAGAACATATTGCTAATTAGCATAATGGCTGCTCCAAAGAGGAGGACAAGAAGCAAATATTGATACTTCCCAGGCTTTTTATCAGGCTGATCATCTTTGGAAAGCCATTTTTTCAATAATGTTAAAGGCCCTTTATCTTTATCCATCCTTTTTCAACTTCCCTCCTTCTACCCGAACTTCAATTTTTTCTTCATTCATATTCCATTTTTCCGCTAATAGAGAGGCAATTTTTTCAGTTTCACTAGTTGGATTGTTCGAAGGAAGAGATTCCCGCGTATTGATTTCGACTTTTTTAACGACTTCAACAGCTTCCTTTGTTTCTGCTTTAGCCTTCAACTGGACTGTTACCTTAAGAAGGTTTTCCGGGAAAGTGCTATCGGCTTTTTCATCAACTTCAACAGCAATTCTTGAAATTTCTAATTGATACTGTGCCATCAGCTCCTCTTCAGCTAGTTTTTCTAATTGGACAGCCATGTCTTCTAGAATATATGCATCTTGCCAGGCTTGTATTTCTCTTTTCTTCATTTCAATTGAATTTTCTAAGTTTTTTTCTCCAGGACCCTCGATTGCTGGTACAGATGCGAGCACTTTTTCGAAATCATTCGAAATGAGCTTTAAGACAGGTGTTAAAATAACGGCAATAAGTAATAGCCCTGTCACCATTTTTGTGTACTTTTGCAAATTTGAATTTGGAAGCAGCATGTCGATCACTGTTGCTAATAAGACAAACAAAATAATATTTGTAATCCATTCCTTAATAAAATCCATTTGCAATAACCTCCTACCTGACCATCATCGTCAAGTTTCCAGCTGCAATGATTACAGTGATACTTAGAAAGAACATAAGGGAAACAACGGCTAGTGCAGCAAATACATAGATGACACTTTTACTAATAATGTCAAGGCAGGAGATAATAGGCCCGCCGCCTAAAGGCTGTAAAATAGCAGCTGCAAATTTATAAATGAACGCAATCATGAGAATTTTGATTGCAGGGAATGCCGCAATAAGAATTAAGATAGCCACACCAGCAATTCCGACAGTGTTTTTTAGTAAAACAGAGGCGCTGATGACTGTATCTGTTGCGTCTGTGAACATTCTGCCTATAACAGGTATGAAATTGCCGGTAATAAATTTAGCCGTCCTAATCGCCACTCCATCTGTTACAGCAGCAGATGCTCCTTGAACGGAAATTACTCCTAAGAATACGGTTAAGAACAGACCAAGCAGGGCAATACTCCAATTTCGCAGTAAATTTGCAAGCTGAGTTACCTTGTAGTGATCAGACATGATACTGACAATACTGAGCAATGCCGATAGAAATAATAATGGCAATACAACATATTGAATTAGTAAACCGCTTATATTCATTAAAAATAGAATGACTGGATGGAAAAACGCAGCGGATACAAGCCCTCCAGATGAGGCGATTAAAGCGAGTAATAATGGTATTAGCGCAAGAATAAAAGAAATCATCGTATCAATTGCTTCCTGAGTATAGCTGATGGCTATATGGAAACTGTTTAGTGCAAGGATGATTAAAACCATAAATACAATCGCATATGCCGCCTTGCTTACCGTGCTCTTTTCGAAGGAGTTTTGCAGCGATTGCAGAAACATGCTGAATATTGTAAGCAATATGAGTGAGCCTAATAGTTTTCCATTGACAATAAATTCATGGAAGATGAATTTCATGAACCCTGAAGTCCAGTCTTTAAAGGAAAATTTCTTCTCCCCTTTTAGAAATTCATATAATGTGCCTTTCTGACTTTCAGGCAAAAAGCCTCCATACTCGGTGCTAATTTTTTCCCAGAAGCTTTTTAATTCATCGATATTGAGAGAATCAAGCTGTGAATTAACAAGTGCTTGCGGACTAATTGTATTGTTTACTTCTTCTGTTTGCGGAGAGGCTTGTACACTTGGTATTAGTAAAAAGAAGAATAGTAGATTGAGAAATAATATTTTCTGCAGCCGTTGCTCCATCCGTTACACCTCATTTAAGAAAAATGCCGCGCATCTATTAGCTAGGTATCATTTGAATAATCGTTT
Organism: Bacillus sp. DTU_2020_1000418_1_SI_GHA_SEK_038; assembly: GCF_032341175.1. Taxonomy (NCBI): domain Bacteria; kingdom Bacillati; phylum Bacillota; class Bacilli; order Caryophanales; family Bacillaceae; genus Bacillus; species Bacillus sp. DTU_2020_1000418_1_SI_GHA_SEK_038. The sequence goes on from NZ_CP135435.1 coordinate 2,985,898, forward strand.
CAATCATGACTGTTAATATTGGGATCGCCATTGCCAGAATAAGTATTTTTCCTCCTAGTTCAATCTTTGAAGCAATTGCTCCTTGGCCAGCATCCTTCGTTATTTGAGCTGCAAATTCAGCAATATAGGCAATGCCGATAATTTTTAAGATTGTTTCAATGTAAATCATATTTACTTTTGCATTGATAGCGATTCTTTCAATCATGTGGATGATGGCATAAATTTGATCGACTAAAAAAAGGAAAATCGCACAACCAACAAATACAATGAGCAAAAAAGCAAAGTTTGGTTTCTGTTCCTTCACAATTAAAGCAAGAAAGGTTGCTACAAGTGCGACTCCGACTATTTGAATAATTTCAATGGCAAAGACCTCCCTTACCCCTGAAATAAAAACACCGATTTGATTTTCTGAAATAGATCATCTACGATTGATGCAACCATGAACAAAATATAGATAAACCCAAACAGTGTCACCCACTGGGCATATTCCTTTTTTCCAACTTGATCGAGTATAGTGTGCAGAAAGGCGACAACTATTCCGACACCCGCAATTTTAAAAATAATATCAACCTCAAGGCCCATCCTTTTCCCTCCTATGAAAATCAAGCAGCATGCTTTTGCTTCGTTTATGCGTTTCCGCGATTTACATTAATAAAATGATTAATAGTAACCCTGTTAGAAATCCTAGACTTTTCACCATCTTTTCATATTTGGCTTGTTTGTCGTAGGCATCATTTTCTTCTCGTTCTAAGTGTGATAATGTCAGCATGATTTGCTTTTGCTGTGACTTTCGGTCATGGCGGCCCAATGTTTCTCCAAATTGTTTCATTATTTCAAACTCGCCCTGTTTCAGAGCAGTCATTTTCCAAATTTCCTTGAGGCTTTGTTCCCAGGCTTCCTTCACCGTTGTTTCACTATTTGTCAGTTTTTTTGCGAATTTTTCAAAAAACCAGGACAATGGTTTTGCCGATTGAACCGAAAGCCTTCTTGCCGCTTCATGCAGTGGAGTATGACCATACATAATTTCAGCTTCTAATGACTGCAATGCTGACTTCAGCTGTCTAAGCTGGCGCGGCCGTTCATGTAAATGCCTAGATGCTTCAAAACCAGCCCACGTCGTGGCAACGATAATAAAGACGGCACCAATTAATTTCATCATTTAAGTCACTCTCACTTCATTAATAATCCCTGTTCCATTCCCATCCTTGAGCCCTGCTACAGTTCCTGGGCCATTTTTTCTAGTTAACTCAATAAATCGCTGGAAAATCCCCATTTCTATAATGGGCTTCATCGTTGGCCTCTTGCTTATCTCTTCTAAGGAATTTCCGTGAGTAGTCATGATTAGCTTGATTCCTGCATTCACAGCCTCCATTATCGCTTCTGCATCTTCTTTTCTTCCGATTTCATCAACAATGAGCACATCAGGACTCATTGAACGAATCATCATCATCATGCCCTCAACTTTTGGGCAAGCGTCCAGAACGTCTATGCGTGGCCCAAATGTCATTTGAGGAATACCATTCACACTTCCTGCAATTTCAGATCGCTCATCAATGATTCCTACCTTATAGGAGGGAAACCGATTATTCTTGTCGCCGCTTGAAATGATTCTTGCAATATCACGAAGCAGTGTTGTTTTCCCCGTTTGTGGCGGTCCAATGATCATCGTATGAAGCCAAGAACCCCTATCGAGCAAGTTCATTATTAATTTATCTGCTATCCCAATTTGTTCTCTGGCAATTCGGATATTAAAGGAAGAGATATCTCTTATAGCTTTTACTTTTCCATTCTCTAGGATGACTTTTCCCGCTAAGCCAACACGGTGTCCGCCCTCAATCGTGATATACCCCCTGCGCAGTTCTTCCTCAAGGGTGTAAATAGAAAAATGGCTGATCTTGTTTAACAAATGCAAGGCATCCTCTTGATTTACAACATAAGGCAAAAATTGTGGTTTTCCTTTAATCGTTAATTCGAGCGGGCGATTAATCCGAACACGAATTTCTTCTAGTTCATTCAATTGTGGAGGTGAAATATGCAGCATTTTTTCTGAGATATTTTTCGGTAAAAAAGCTAAAATCGTTTCCAATTTGTTGATCCTCCCATTTTTCTAGTAGGACTAGCATCTTACTACTTAAAATGTATGCCTGCATTGAAACAATATGACTTTGAATTGATTTCTTTCGTGGAAAACACTAAAAGTTCGAATGTTATATTTCATTTAGCCGTATACATTTACAAAACCTAATATACAGAAAGTGAGGGAGAATGATGTATTATCAGCAGCCACCCTTTAGAACACCTCTAGCAAGTGGAAAAAGGCAAAATATCATCAGAGTTTCCGGCATCGGAAAGGTAACAGTGGCACCAAATAGAGCAGAGATCACATTAGGTGTTTCTACAGAGGATGTACAATTAGAGAAAGCTCAGAACGATAATGCCGCCGCAATAGCTAACATAAAAAACGCCTTAAATTCGATTGGCATTCATGATGACCAAATACGAACGGTCAATTACTCCATTTTTCCACAATATGATTATATAGAAGGAAAACAAATTTTTAGGGGCTACAGAGTAGAGCACTTACTGCTCATTACAATTGGTGATATAGAGAAGGCGGGATTGGTCGTTGATACGGCAGTAAAAAATGGCGCAAATATAATAACAGGCATCAAATTCTCTGTAAATAATCCAAGCCAATACGAACAACAAGCATTGTCTTTTGCTGTTATCGATTCTTTTCAAAAGGCTGAAGCAATTGCGAGAACATTAGGAGTTCAACTGAATAATACCCCAATTTTAATACAAGAAATGGGCCATCGCGGAGAACCCTTTCCAATTCAGACATCTGCATTTGTTAAAAGTGAAGCAGCTACAGCAATTCAGCCAGGCACATTAGAAATTAGCAGTCAAGTATTAGCTGAATATACTTATCTTCCATAGATTTTTAAACATAAAAAAAGCAATAACCAATTGGTTATTGCTTAAGTATCCATATGTATAGCCGCCTTTGCCGCCGATTTATATGGAGTTTCATACCTGCTCCTCCAGGTGGGTGTCCGCAATTACTGCCCAAACGTCCTCTCATTGGAGGCATGTTTTTCAAGTAATGGTGTTGAACTCCCTAAATAAATATAAAGGTTGAAACTTCATATACAAGCGTACAACGCAGCTTCTGTATCATTATAATACGTAATATCGCTGAAAACTTCAAGCGGAAGTTTTTTACAGGAAAGGATGTTTAAAAAGAACGATCACTTTCCAAATCATTTTTTAAGCACGAGATACGTATGTACCTTCTTCTGTATTGATAATTAATTTATCTCCTTGGTTGATGAAGAAAGGCACTTGAACGATTAGACCCGTTTCAAGCTTTGCCGGTTTAGAACCACCAGACGCTGTATCCCCTTTAATACCTGGTTCTGTCTCAATTACTTCCAATTCAACCGTATTTGGAAGCTCCACTCCTAAAGTTTCAGTATTATACATCAGAATATGAACTTCCATATTTTCTTTAAGAAATTTCAATTCATACTCAATCGCTGATGCCGGTAATTCAATTTGATCATATGATTCATTATCCATAAAAACATGCTGGTCCCCATTAGCATAAAGGTATTGCATTTTTCTATTATCAATTTGTGCTTTTGCAACTTTTTCACCTGCACGGAACGTTTTTTCCTGAACGTTTCCATTGCGAAGGTTACGTAGTTTGGAACGGACAAAAGCTGCACCTTTCCCTGGTTTTACGTGTTGGAAATCCATTACACGCCAAATACCGTTATCTACCTCGATGGTTAAGCCTGTACGAAAATCATTAACAGAAATCATCAAAAAATCCTCCTAATTGTCTACATGTCTTTGCTAGCTTGAGCACCAAATAGGGCTCATTCTAAACTTATTAAATTATAATATGATTAGTTCTTTTGTTGAATGCGTGAGCGATTCATTATGATCTTTTGTAATAACCGTATCGTCTTCAATTCGAACCCCGCCAAGTCCAGGGATATAAATGCCCGGCTCAACAGTTACGACCATACCAGGTTCAAGAATAATATCAGATTTGAAGGAGAGTGTTGGTCCTTCATGAACTTCTAATCCGATACCATGGCCAGTCGAGTGCCCGAAGTTTTCCCCATAACCCTTTTCAGTAATATAATCGCGTGTGAGAGCATCTGCTTCCTTTCCGCTCATTCCAGGCTTTATGCCATTCATTCCTCGCAACTGTGCTTGAAGAACGATATCATAAATTTCTTTAAGTTTGGCATCAGGCTCTCCAACTGCAAGAGTTCGGGTGATATCTGAAATATATCCATTATAATAGGCACCAAAATCTAATGTAACGAAATCGCCTTTTTCAATTACTTTGTCACTAGCTCTCCCATGTGGAAGTGCAGAACGATAGCCGGAAGCAACGATAATATCAAAAGAAGACGAAGCAGCTCCCGCTTTTCTCATAAAGAACTCTAATTCATTTGACACATCAAGCTCTGTGATGCCGGGACGAATGAATTCAAGAATATGTTTATATGCGGCATCCGCAATATCAGCTGCTGCCTTTAATATCTTAATCTCTGCCTCACTCTTTATCAAGCGTAACTTTTCAATTTCACCTGATACAGGAACTAATTCTCCATCCACTGCTTGTTCATAAGCTTTATAAGCGGAAAAAGTTAAATGGTCCTGTTCAAAACCAAGCTTTTTAATGCCCAGTTTCTTTGCTTGCTGGGCTACCTCAACGGGGATGGAGCCTGTATGTTTAACAATTTTATAGCCTTCACATTCCGCATTTGCCTGTTCGATATAGCGGAAATCAGTAATAAATTGTGCATCTTCCCCACTGATAAGTACAACGCCTGCAGAACCAGTAAAGTTTGTCATATAGCGGCGATTATATTCACTTGTGATTAGCATGCCATCAATACCTAACCGTTCAAAAACAGACTGAAGCTTCTGTAGCTTTTCCATTTTTTTCTTCTCTCCCTCTTAAGATAACTATTCCTATTACTCAAATAGAGAATATTTTGCTGAATGATTCACCAAGAACATTCTATCACAATTGAATTTATTTTAACTACCACGAAAATCCAAATTCTATTCACCTTTTCGTATTGGACGAGGGCAATTAGGATTTCGCCTCTTTTTCCCTTTTTTCCTTATATTTCACTTCGCCCTCCTCATAAGAAATCGTATATCCGACAAATACACCATATAATACATATAAACATATAGATGTAATAATCGTATTTCTCTCGAGTTCATTGTAAGGGTTTATACCAGGAAAAATCGGATTTAGCACAAAAAAGACTAACAAAAAAAGAAAAATCCCATAAAAAATCCCCACCCATATATTCAGAAACTTTCTAAGCAGGGCATAATAGATGAGGGCTGCAACAATAGAAATCGCACCTATTATGAGAAGGGAAATAACGGTTCCTAGCCAACTATCCTTCCAATCTCCAATTGTCCATGGATCTAATATAACCTTCGGATGTATTTCTGTTAAATTAATAAAATGTGTAAAGTATCCAATTCCACTCCAAAGTATCCCTCCTATTAGGCCTGTTAAAATAACTAGTGTCAAGAAAGACATTGGTTTATCATCGTGATTTTGATCAGTTTGCTTATCATCTGCCATTTTAGCCACCTCCATTTATATTATGTCCCTTTGCCATTATTCACTTGCATATTAAAATGAATTAAGCTGCTGATTGATACAATTTATCTATTTCAGCAGACATAAAAAAATTATTTAATATCAAATATCAGTCATTCCTAGAGGTTTTTTTGGATTTCTAGTAGAATAAAGATAGGTACATACAGCTTCAGTCGTAATCATATTTTGAACAAGTTTTTTCAAGCATACTTTATGTTTTGACTTAATGAGGTGGTTTTGAAATGCACCCTTGTTTAATTAGCTGTTAAATTCCGAGTTTAAATAATAGGTTGGTGCAATTACACATGTCAAAAAATCAAAAGCCTGTATACGGAGGTCAAGCGGTTGTAGAAGGAGTTATGTTTGGCGGAAAGCATAATTATGTCACTGCGGTTCGTCGTAAGGACGACTCCATAGAATACTTCGAGCTTCCCCGTAAATCGAATGCTTCTTTACAATTAATCAAAAAGATCCCATTTCTTCGAGGGATTGTGGCCATTATTGAGGCTAGCGCAAATGGCTCTAAGCACTTAAATTTTTCTACTGAAAGATATGATTTGGATCCCAGCGATGACGAAAAACTGAAAGAACAAGAAGGCTCTAAATTAACAATGTGGCTTGGTGTTGCTGCGGTTGGCGTTATTTCCTTTCTCTTTGGAAAGTTTATTTTTACTCTCGTTCCTGTTTTCTTAGCTGAGTTGACTAAGCCTGTTTTTCCCGGACATTTTGCACAAATCCTAGTCGAAGGCTTTTTTAAACTGCTGTTATTGCTCGCATATATATACTTTGTTTCATTAACACCTATCATCAAAAGAGTATTTCAGTATCATGGTGCAGAGCATAAAGTAATTAATGCTTTTGAAAACGGAAAAGAACTCACAGTAGAAAATGTTCAAGCCCAATCGAGACTGCATTACCGCTGTGGAAGCAGTTTCATATTATTCACAGTTATTATTGGTGTTTTTGTCTATTTACTCGTACCAACTGAACCATTATATGTACGTGTCCTCAACCGACTTGCTCTTATTCCTGTAGTACTCGGCATTTCATTCGAGGTACTGCAATTGACTAACAAAGTTAGAAATGTCCCTGTATTGAAATATTTAGGAATTCCAGGTCTTTGGCTGCAGCTTCTCACAACAAAGGAGCCAAAAGACGATCAAGTGGAAGTAGCAATTTTATCGTTTGAAAAATTATTAGAAAAAGAAAAAGCTTCTGAAGCGCGTTTAAAAACAGAAGAAATCGTTTAATTTTTAATGTTCGTAAGTTTAAAAGAATGGAAATATGCTCATCATGCTCATAGGGAGGTGGCTTTCTTGAAAAATCGGATTTCACTATTGGTTATCTCTGGTCTTATTCTCCTGGCTGTTTTAGGAGTGTCAACCAGCTTGATTGCAAATCCTGCCGGTTTTTTACGGAGAATAGCTGTCATTTTATTAGTTGGTGCTATCGTGTTTTACATCTTTCAACGTTTTTATAGAGCTAGCCCTAAAAAACAAGAGCAGCGAGCATTTATTCGTGCAGCAAAAAAGTCAAAGAGACGATTTCATCAGCCAGATGCTGGAAAAGGCAACAGTCGCAAGGCAAGCTCCGGTTCTTTAACTTCCATTAAAAGGACTAGAAAAAAATCTTCAACACATTTAACAGTAATTGAAGGAAAAAAGGGCAAAAAGAAAGATCGAGCTTCTCTTTAACTAGCTCGATCTTTTTATTTTATTAATAGCACCATTGTGAGAAGAATTGCTTCGTACATTTTTTACCTAAATCAACAAGTTGTTGCTTTTTCTCTGGGGTCAAATGAAATTCTGTCGTTAAAACTCCCTCTGTTGGGATAAAGATAATATTGCTAGCATGTTTTCTGGAAATATATCTAGAATCATGTGCCTCCTTCATCGTCTCAAATAATGCTTCAAACATTTGAATTGCATTTTTTATTTTATGCTGTGGATGCTCACTAAGGCTATGGCTCAATTGCACGCCTAACACTGGCCTGACTTTCTTGACATTATCTTTATCAAATAACCACATTGGAAAATTACTTAATACACCGCCATCAACGATGATATTTGCGCTGCGTTGTGTAAAGAGCTTTACTGGCTCGAAAAAATATGGAAGGCTGCAGCTCATGCGAATCGCTTTTGCAACCGAAAATGACCCAGGGTCAATTCCATACTTAATTAAGTCATCAGGCAATACGATAAGTTGACCATTCGTTAAATCTGACGCAATGACACGCAACGCTTGTGGAGGGAGATCCGAAAACTTCTTTACTCCCTTTGCCGCAAGCTTTTCAGCTAACCACTTTTCAAGTTCATCCCCTTTATATAAGCCTAGACGCCAAAAAAGAAAAATCCATTTTGTAACGGCAAAAGGAAAATATGTCTTTCGTGGATCAAGAAATTTTTCCAGTTGTAATTCATCAAGCAGTTCGTAAACCTCTTTACTAGAATAATTAGCCGCAATTAAAGACGCAATGATAGATCCGGCACTTGTACCTGCCAGTCTTTTAAAGCGAAAACCCCTTTTTTCGATTTCTTCATAGGCACCGATAAGCGCAAATCCTTTAATGCCTCCACCTGAAAAAACACCATCTATATACATGGCAGCCACCCCTATCGATGTATTAATACATCTTTAATCGATGGCTTTTGAATTTAGTACGGAGGACAATGTTAAAATTTCCAAAAAAAGAAGATGGGGCTTATCCCATCCTCTTTAATCAAATGTAATACTAATTTAACTAATTTTATAAACCGCATTTTAATTGGGCATTACAGTTCGTACAAGTATTACATCCGCCAATTTCTTCTACGTTACCTTTACGGCATACTGGGCAAGTGTTTCCAACCTCTGATCCAATTACGTTTGTTGAACGCAGGTCATTGATTGTATCAACAAGCACGACATGCTGTTTCGTTTTTTCTTTTTTGCCGAAGTTAGTTTCTTCAAAGCTGTTTTCTTCAGCTTTTAACGTTAGAACCTGTGAATCACGAGATCCGTCAACGTATACGGTTCCACCTTTTGCACCACCGCGATACAGGCGCTCATATACCTTTTCAACCTGCTCAACACTATAGCCTTTTGGTGCATTAACTGTTTTACTGATAGAGCTATCAATCCAGCGTTGGATTATACATTGAACATCCGCATGTGCTTCAGGTGCTAAATCCATCGCCGCAATAAACCAATCTGGCAGATTATTTGGATCTGCATCCGGATTCTTATCTAAGTACTCTTGAACAATATCAGCCTTCACTTCAATGAATTTACCAAGACGGCCACTTCTGAAGTAAGAGAAAGAGAAGTAAGGCTCAAGTCCTGTTGAAACACCAACCATTGTCCCTGTGGATCCAGTGGGAGCAACGGTTAGCAAATGCGAATTACGAATACCATTTTCAAGGATAGCTTCTCGGATATCCTCAGGCATTTTCTGCATGAATCCTGTCTCAGTAAAGGCTTTTCGCAATCTATTTGTTTCTTCTTCTGTTTCAGCAGTTAAGAATGGGAAGCTTCCCTTTTCTTTTGCGAGTTCTACTGAAGCACGGTAAGCTGTCGTTGCAATTGTTTCGAATACTTTATCTACTAGTTCATTGCCTTTTTCAGATCCGTATTCAGTCTCACAATAAATTAATAAGTCATGAAGACCCATTACACCAAGACCAACACGGCGCTCGCCAAGGGCTTGCTTTTTATTGTCTTCAAGGAAGTACGGAGTTGCATTAATGACATTATCCTGCATTCTGACTCCTACTTCGACTGTTCTCTTTAATTTTTCAAAGTTAACCGTTTTATTCTCTTTATCTGCCATCTCAGCTAAATTGACAGCAGCTAAATTACAAACACTATATGGTGCGAGAGGCTGCTCTCCGCATGGGTTTGTCGCTACTACCTTCTGTCCATACGCTTTAGCATTCGTCATTTCGTTAGCATTGTCGATGAAGAAAATGCCTGGCTCTGCTGAGTAAGTAGCGCAAATATTAATTAAGTTCCAAAGCTCTTTCGCCTTGATTTTACGATAAACTCGTACTTTATGACCGAGCTTTTCCCATTCGCGAACATCTCCAACCTTATGCCACTCTTCATTATAGATGCGCATTTCCTCTTTATCATAGCTTTCCACGTCAGGGAAGCGCAGCTCATATTCTGCATCATTTTCTACTGCATGCATAAATTCCTTTGTTAAGCATACTGAAATGTTGGCGCCTGTTAGGAATTCTGAATTGTGTACAGAATAAGAACCTCCAGTTTCAAGCTTATCCTCTGCATCATGAATAATCTTTTCACTAAATCCGCCATAGCCTGGAATGTTTTTATAATTAATTATTCCTTGGTACATAGCAATCTCTTGCTCAGTGAAAGGATTAAATTTCAATTTTTCTTTCGCATATTTCTTAATCATTTCATCATTTGTTGTTTCAAGAAGGAAACGTAAAATTCTTGGGTTTTGCATCTTTGAAATGATAAATTCAATGATGTCAGGGTGCCAGTCAGCCAGCATAATCATTTGCGCGCCGCGTCTTGACCCACCTTGCTCAACAAGATGTGTTAGCTTAGCAATATCATCCAGCCAAGAAACAGATCCAGATGATTTACCATTCACACCTTTAGCCAGTGTATTGCGCGGTCTTAAGGTTGAGCCGTTCGTTCCAACTCCACCGCCTCGGCTCATGATTTCCATTACTTGCTTGCGGTGTTCGGAAATACCTTCACGCGAGTCAGCGACAAATGGCATAACGTAACAATTAAAGTAAGTTACGTCTGTATCTGCACCTGCTCCATAAAGAACACGTCCAGCTGGGATAAAGTTTAGGCTCGCAAGCTCTTGATAGAACTTTTCAAACCACTCCTGTCTTTTTTCTTCTGTTTCTTCAACAGAAGCGAGGCCAGTTGCATTACGTTTCGCAATTTGCTCATAAAAAAGCTCTAGCGGTTTTTCAATCACATCTAGAGATCTCTTGATGATTCCTGTTTTTGCTTCTTCCGGGCCATCAAGCACTCCACGATAATCTTCTTCCACTAGAACTGATGCTGCTTTGTTTTCCCAATCAATATCTAAAATGTAACCAAGCCCTCTGGCAGGGAATTTTGGATCTTCTTTAATGGTGAGTACGACAAAGTCCCCATTAGTTAACGTGATTTTCTCCGTATCCTTAAATGTGTACCTATCAAGCATAACTAAACGGGAGACCCCTTTGTGGGTCATTTTCATATCTGAGGTGATAGGATGAACCTGAGGAAATAATCGGATGTCCTGGTTTAAACGATCAATATTTAAACTCATTTTTTGTCCTAATGCTACAGACATTTTTACAACTCCTTCAAAAGAAAATATTCAATTTTAATATTAAACTAGGATTTGGTAGATTCTAGTTGTTTTTATTAATACAATAAAGGTATCATATCAAATATGTAAAATCAATAAAAAAAATCTATATATAGTAGTGAAAATATTTCTCGCACTACTACATATTGTGTTTGAATCATGTTTATTTTTTTTTGTCAAAATCAAAAAAAACTAGAATCAGGAGAAAATAAAAGATAATATGAGTTTATAGACAGATTTAGACAAAATTTAATATATTTCGCGACTTGCATTTATTCTGCACAAAAAAGGATGACTCAAATTAAAAGAGTCATCCTCTATAAAATCCATTTATTTCTCTTCATCTTTAGGAATAAAGTCAAAAATCTTCCCTGAATCAAAACTGTCAACTAATCGATTTAGCCATTCATAATAGCGAAGTGCATCCTTCATTTTCTCAATATCAATACTGGCAGCGCGACGAATTTCCTCATCTGTTGCTTCAGAGTTAACTAATGTCTCAAGCTCTTTTAATGATTTTTTCATGGCTGATACATTCATTGATATTCCCGCCCTCCATTTTATCGAAAAAAAGTCGATGAAGGTTTGATACCAATCTTCCTCTGCTTGATACAGATCCTTTCTAATTCCCTTTTTCCAAATCTTTTCTACCATCTTAAGTTCAAGCAACGTTCGGACAGAAGTACTCATACTTGTTTTGCTCATACCGAGCTCTTCTTTCATTTCATCAAGCGTCAATGGCTGATCGTGAAAGTACAACATCCCATACAATCGACCAACCGAATCAGTAACACCATATAAGTTCATATTCATGGCAATCGTTTCAATGACACGCTCACGCGCATGCTCAAGCTGTTCTTTTCCATTCATGTAAACATTCACATCCATAAATGTAAATTTGTTATAAAAAACCTTACCTTTGAAAAATGGCGATCATTTTATCGCAGAAAAACGGGCTGTAAGACCCTCACTGATTGAAGTTTCACTTTATAGACTATCATGTTTTTTTTGAAAGTAAAGCAGCTCCCTATTAAGGAAACGGCAGTAAATGAAAGGAATTGTAAGGAAACAGTAAGTACAGTACGTTCAGTTTTTCCTGTACAAACTTTATGGATATATATGGGGGAATATCAGCTTTGCCCTTTATCTTCTAATACTTATACAATTAAAAGGTCTTAATGAACGGCGTGAATATATGAGCGAGGTGATTGTTTTGAGTGATGAAAACGCAAAATTAAGCGTAAAAAATGTAACAAAAATATTTGGAAGGAATGGAAAAAAAGCATTACAGCTTCTTAATGAAGGAAACAGCAAAAGTGAAATTCTAAAAAAAACCGGAGCAACTGTTGGGGTTAATCAGGCAAGTTTTCATGTGTATGCTGGAGAAATCTTTGTCATTATGGGACTTTCAGGAAGCGGTAAATCCACATTAGTTCGTATGCTTAACCGACTTATTGACCCAACTGTTGGCGAAGTTTTAATAGATGGTAAGGATATTACGAAAATGAAGAAAGATGAGCTAAGAGAAGTTCGCAGAAAAAAAATCAGTATGGTTTTTCAAAAATTTGCGCTTCTTCCACATCGGACTGTGCTCGAAAATACAGAGTACGGTTTAGAAATTCAAGGGGTAAATAAGGAAGAAAGAAAACAAAAAGCAATTAATGCCCTAAAACTTGTAAATCTTGAAGGATATGAAAACCAATTCCCTGATCAGTTGAGCGGAGGAATGCAGCAGCGAGTCGGGTTGGCCAGAGCGCTCGCAAACGACCCGGATATTTTATTAATGGATGAGGCCTTTAGCGCATTGGATCCATTAATTCGGAAGGATATGCAAGACGAATTAACAGAGCTTCAATCAAAAATGGAAAAAACAATTGTATTTATCACCCATGATTTAGATGAGGCTCTTAGAATCGGTGATCGTATTGCATTAATGAAAGATGGAGAGATCGTACAAATTGGCACCCCTGAAGAAATATTAATGAAACCTTCGAACAAGTATGTTGAACGATTTGTCGAAGATGTTGATTTATCGAAAGTCTTGACGGCAAACCATGTTATGAAGAGAGCCGAAACCGTACAAATCGATAAAGGCCCTCGAGTTGCGCTGCAAATGATGAGAGAGCTTGGAATTTCTAGTATTTATGCAGTAGATAGGAAAAAATCTCTCCTTGGTGCTATTCATGCAGCAGATGCAAAGTCTGCTGCCGATAAAGGCCAATCTCTGCTTAACATTCTCGATATTAATGTAAAAAAGGTTCCAGGAGATACTTTGTTAGCAAACCTGTTCGATAAAGTATCGACCGCCACGATTCCAGTTGCCGTTGTGGACGAAAATGATCGCCTCCTAGGCATACTTGTCCGAGGTGCTGTAATAGGGGCATTAGCAGGCAATAATGACGTAATTAATGATTTTGAACAGGCAAGAGAGGAAGCGGCTGTAAGTCAAACTGATAAAGGGGTGGTGATCAAATGGAAAGCATAATGCCAAAACTGCCGATTGCGAAATGGATGGATCACTTTGTTGATTGGCTGACAATCACCTTTGAAGCTGCTTTTGATGGGATTACTAAAGTACTTGAAAGTGTTGTTAATGGCTTAGTTGCAGGTCTAAGTTTTATTCCCTTCTATATATTTATTATTCTACTAACAATACTTGCTTGGAAGCTATCATCAAAAGGAATGGCACTGTTTACTTTTATTGGCTTGTTCCTAATCTATAACTTAGGCTATTGGGAGCCGATGCTTGAAACACTTGCGCTAGTATTGGCAGCCGTATTCCTGTCTGTACTCATCGGGGTTCCTGCAGGAATTTGGGCTTCACAGAGTAAAAGGGTAAAGCAGATTGTAACGCCAATTTTAGACTTTATGCAAACGATGCCTGCCTTCGTCTATTTAATTCCTGCTATCTTCTTCTTTAATATTGGTGTCGTTCCTGGAGTTGTAGCATCCGTTATTTTTGCTATGCCGCCAACGATAAGATTAACGATACTCGGCATTCAACAAGTCCCTGCAGATATTATCGAAGCGACTGAAAGCTTTGGTTCTACAACAAGCCAACGTCTCATGAAAGTTCAGCTGCCTCTAGCCATGCCTACGATCATGGCAGGGATTAACCAAAGCATCATGCTTGCGCTTTCAATGGTCGTAATCGCATCAATGGTAGGTGCACCAGGATTAGGTGCTGATGTTTATCGTGCAGTTACACAGATTCAAATCGGCAAAGGTTTTGAGGCTGGTCTTGCGATCGTGGTTATCGCCATTATCCTTGACCGGATGACCCAAAATATAGGAATAAAAAAACAAGGGGGAAATATGTAATGAATAAAAAATGGATGTCTGCATTAATGATTCCTGTCCTCGCATTAGGACTAGCTGCTTGCGGCACAGACAAGGCTGACAGTAACGAGAATGAGACAGAAAAAGGAGCTTCAAATCAATCTGTAGGTGAAAGTGTTGATTACAAAATCATCGGGATTGATCCAGGCGCAGGAATAATGAAAGCATCAGAAGCTGCTGTTAAGGAATATGAGCTAAATGACTGGGATGTCGTTGAAGGTTCAGGTGCTGCAATGACTGCAGCATTAAAAAAGGCCTATGCCAAGGAAGAACCAATCATAATTACTGGCTGGACGCCACATTGGAAATTCTCTAAATTTGATTTGAAATATTTAGAAGATCCTAAAGGTGTTTACGGCGGGGAAGAGAATATTCATACCATTGCGCGTTTAGGGCTTGCTGATGATCACCCATCAGCCTACAAGTTTCTTGATCAGTTCAATTGGACTTCAGAAGAAATGGGAGATGTCATGGTTAAAGTGACAGATGGCGAAGATCCCGAAAAAGCTGCCAAAGCTTGGGTTGAGGCAAATGCTGACAAAGTAGCCGATTGGACTGAAGGTGTAGAAAAAGTAGATGGTGATAAAATTACCCTTGGCTATGTTGCATGGGACAGTGAAATCGCTAGTACTAACGTAATTGCAACTGTGTTAACAGACCTTGGTTATGATGTTACACTTCGCCAGATTGAAGCTGGACCTCTATGGGCCGGTGTTGCTGACGGAAGCTTAGACGCAAGTGTTGCTGCTTGGCTGCCTGTCACACATGCTGATTACAATGAAAAATTTGATGGCAAATTCGAAGACTTAGGTTCGAATATGGAAGGGACAAAAATTGGGTTAGTCGTTCCCACCTATATGGAAATCGATTCTATTGAAGATTTGAAAAAATAACCATATTAAAAGACAATGCCAACACGGCATTGTCTTTTTTTTCCATTATTAACACATCACGTTTCCGCTCTGTAGGCGGTTTTTCTATAGATGGGTCGTAAAACATTTATCCTACTTGCACTTCTTTTTGCATCTGACTCTCTACCATTTTAACGAATAGTTGAAGAAAACGAGTATCAGAAGTTAACTCTGGATGGAAAGCACAAGCAAGAACATTCCCTTCTCTTGCCGCAACAATTTTCTCATCATGTTTTGCTAAAACCTCTACATTTTCGCCCGCAATTTCAATATAAGGTGCACGAATAAAAACAGCCTTATAAGGATCGTCAATACCAGCTATATTAAGATCTGCTTCAAAGCTGGCAATTTGTCGGCCAAACGCATTTCTCTTTACAGTAATATCCATAATCTTCAGGTGGGATTTTTCTGAATCAACAAGTTCCTTAGCAACTAATACCATACCAGCGCAAGTTCCAAAAATGGGTTTTCCAGCCGTGTAGAATTCTATTAATGGATCGAAAAAATTGTAGCGGTCGATAAGATTTCGCATCGCTGTACTCTCACCGCCAGGGAGAATTAGTCCATTAATTTGTTCAAGCTGCTCTGGTTTCTTTACAACAACAGCCTTTAATCCCAAGGTTTCAATTTGTTTTACATGCTCGGCAACGGCACCCTGCAGCCCTAAAACCCCGATTGTTGTCATATTACCATCCACGCTCCTGCATTCTGTCTTCAAGAGACAGCTTGGAAATATCAATTCCTTTCATTGCAGCTCCTAGCTCTTTTGAAAGCTTCCCAATTAAATCGTAATCAGTGTAATAAGTTGTCGCTTGAACAATTGCACTTGCAAATTTCTCAGGATTTTCGGATTTAAAGATACCTGAACCAACAAACACTCCATCCGCACCAAGCTCCATCATTAATGCAGCATCAGCAGGAGTAGCGATACCACCAGCAGCAAAGTTAACAACTGGCAGCTTTCCTAGTTCTTTAATTTGCTTTAAAATTTCAAAAGGCGCACCTAGAACCTTTGCTTCTGTCATTAATTCATCATTGCTCATCACAGAAATTTTGCGAACCTGCGCATTTACTTTACGCATATGTCGAACCGCTTCCACAATATTACCTGTACCAGGCTCACCTTTAGTACGCAGCATTGCTGCGCCCTCGCCAATACGGCGTGCAGCTTCTCCAAGATCACGGCAGCCACAAACAAACGGTACAGTGAAATCACTCTTCAATAAATGGAACTCTTCGTCTGCAGGCGTTAATACTTCACTTTCGTCAATGTAGTCAACACCCATAGCCTCTAATACTCTTGCCTCCACAATATGACCAATACGAGCTTTAGCCATTACTGGGATTGATACTGCATTCATTACTTCTTCAACAATACGAGGGTCAGCCATTCTTGCAACCCCGCCGGCAGCGCGAATATCAGAAGGCACTCTTTCTAATGCCATTACAGCAACAGCACCTGCCGCTTCTGCTACTCTTGCTTGCTCTGCATTCACAACGTCCATAATAACGCCGCCTTTTTGCATTTGAGCCATGCCTCTTTTTACAGTTTCAGTTCCTAATAATTTTTCCATATTTCACACTCCATCTCATTTAACTATTGTATTTTACGAATCTATTGATTAGTATAAAAATTTATTGACCTTCTGGAAAGTGTCAGTTATATATGTTTTAATAGGGTCAGTTATAATTAGAAATGTTATTTGTCTCATTCCGTTTCATAAACTATTGAATTTTTTGAATCTATTGATTAGTATAAAGAGCAATTGACCGTATTGAAAGTGTCAGTTTTACAAAATATAACCAGTCCAGTATTAAGGAGGTTTTATAAAAATGGAAATGTTATCATGTCACTTAAATAGATCTAGTGAAATACCATTGTATGACCAATTATACCTATATATTAAAAAGGAAATAATAGAAGGACGCATACAATACGGAACAAAACTGCCATCAAAGCGGAAATTAGCTGATTTTTTAAAAATTAGTCAAAATACTGTGGAAACAGCCTATCAGCAATTGACCGCAGAAGGATATGTCGAGGCTTACCCGCGTAAAGGATATTTTGTCATGACACATGAAGACTTAGAATATATGCAAACAAACCATTCCTTACAGGAAAATACAAAAATAAGTCAGGAATATATAAAATACAATTTCCATCCAAGCATGATTGACACTGAAAATTTCCCATTTTCCGTATGGAGAAAATACGCAAAAAATACAATCACAAAAGAAAATCATTCTTTGCTGCTGCTTGGCGAGTTACAAGGGGAGATGGAATTGCGGCAAGAAATCGCTCACTATTTGTATCAAGCCAGAGGGGTACAATGTTCACCAGAACAAATAATTGTTGGGGCAGGTATCGAAATTTTATTGCAGCAGCTCTTTCTTCTATTTGATAAAAAAATGGTTTATGGTGTGGAGGATCCAGGTTACCATTTGATATTGCAAATTCTTAAGGGCTTTCCAAATGAAGTGCATACTCTTGAAATAGATGAGGAAGGAGTAAAAGTAGAACCTATTAATGATAAAAACATCAATATCGTTTATGTAGCTCCTTCCCACCACTTTCCATATGGAACTGTATTATCGGTAAACCGCCGAACTAAGCTGTTAAAGTGGGCTGCAGCTGAGAAAGATCGTTATATTATCGAAGATGACTATGATAGTGAATTTCGCTATAGCGGAAAATCAATTCCCTCCTTGCAAAGCATGGACATTCATGAAAAAGTGATTTATTTAGGTGCATTTTCAAAATCATTAATGCCATCAATCAGAATTAGTTATATGGTGCTGCCAAAACCTCTTTTACAGCAATATAAAGAGGAATTGCCGTTCTACCATTCATGTTCCGTCTCAAGAATTGACCAGCATATTCTAGCTCAGTTCTTGAAGGAGGGGGATTTTGAAAGACATTTAAATAGAATGAGAAAGATTTATCGTCGTAAACTCGAAAAAGTTGTTGAATTATTAAAACCATATCAAGATAAGCTCGCCATCATTGGTGAACACTCTGGCCTTCATATCGTTCTCGTTGTTAATAATGGCATGAGTGAGGGGGAACTTGTTCAAAAAGCAGCTGAGAATGCCATGAAGGTTTATCCATTATCCCATTACTCACTAGAAAAAAAACATGAGATTCCCGCGCAAATTGTTCTTGGTTTTGCTGGAATTCGTGAAAATGAATTAGAAGATGCTATCCAACTCCTATTAAGATGTTGGAAGTTTTAATTTATAAACTAAAAAAATAGCAGCAAGAACCATAGCTTTGGTCTTTGCTGCTATTTTTAGTTTGTTTTAAATCCAGCCCTTTTCCTCTGCGATGCTAATCGCCTCAATCCTATTTTTCACCTGAAGCTTACTAATGATTTCTGACCGAGTGTATCATACAAATCACGAGCAATTAAACGTAAGCTTAATATTCATTTTCAATTGCTTTGATACGGTTATAGAACTTTTCGTTTACCGGAGTCGAAATCCCATGCTTTCTCCCTAATGCTAAAACAGTTCCTGAGAAAAGTTCAACTTCACTGAAGCGCTTAGCCTCTAAATCCTGTGCCATCGATGGCTTTCCCTCTGGGCTTAATTTACTTAAGACGTCTAACCAATACTCGATATCCGCTTCAGTTAAATGGATTCCCTCCTTTTCAGATAGAACCATTACCTCTCTCATCGCAGCAATCATCGTCTCTCTTGCTTCTCCTAGTCTTTGAATTTCGCCATAATTGCCTTCATAGACCGCAACGGTTTGATTAACACCGACATTTAACATAAATTTACTCCACAAATGTTTATACATTTCAGGAATAATTTGATAAGGAAATTCCTTTCTATCAAAGAAGTCCGCAACCGCTCTGACCTTTTCAGTTGATTCTTCGTCTGAATATTGTTCACCAAAGCAAAGCATCCCCATATGATCATAAGTCAATTGGTTCCCTGCCTTAACGGCATCCATTCCCTGTGCCACACAGTATAGAACCTTATCGATTCCGTATGCATCACCAATAATCCCCTCGCTTGTTATGCCATTTAATGCAGATAGGATAATCGTATGTTCCCCTACATGATTTTTGCAGGCTTGGATTGCATCAGATAGTCCCTCATTTTTTACCGTAAAAATTAGCAGATCAGCTGGGTCTACCTGCTCTTCAGGTGTTACATATTGAAAATCGCAACGTTCATTATTGCAGTAAACCTGTTCCCTCTGATATTTATCTACTCGTCCTTTGTCAGCAATAATTCTTAGATTCTCTTTTGGCATTTTGTTAGACAGATAGTGACCAAACATGATCCCCAATGCCCCTAAGCCTATGATGGATACGGTTTTAATCTCTTTCACACCTATAATCTCCTTTATCTTTTTTCTTTACTGAATATTTTAACATAGGATGAGGAGCAAAATGGTGAATTAAACCTTTTTGAAGATAAACAAAAAGCGGTGCCATCTGGCCCGCCTTTATCGTTTGAAATTCCATTCATCTTGTTCATAGCGCTCTTTTGCAATTTTATTCACATATGCTAATTCATCCATGTTGAGCTCATATGGCTCCAATTCAATATCAAGCCCTTCAGCAAACCCTACCCGAAATGCTTCTTTTGCCTGCTCAAGCGTAATTCTTTCTTTACTAATTTCATTAATTGCGACGGCCTTATTTTTGAAAGCCTTTTGCATCCGTTCCTTCACCCGGTCACTTGGGTATTTAAACAGGCTAAAGAGCTTGTCTTCTTCAATATCGAGTAAAATTGAGCCATGCTGAAGAATAACGCCCTTCTGTCTAGTTTGTGCGCTTCCAGCTACCTTTCTTCCCTCTACAACAAGCTCATACCAGCTAGGAGCATCAAAACAAACGGCAGAACGAGGATTTTTCAAAGATTCCTTTTCCTCTTCCGTTCTCGGAACTGCAAAATATGCATCCATTCCTAGATGGAGAAATCCTTTAAGAATGCCTTCAGAAATAACTCTATAAGCTTCAGTAACTGTTTTCGGCATTTCCGGATGCTCTTCCGATACAATTACGCTATATGTAAGCTCATGCTCATGCAGGACGCCTCTTCCTCCAGTTGGCCGGCGGACGAATCCTAAGCCATGATGCTTAACAGCTTCCATATCAATTTCTCTATCAACCTTTTGAAAATAACCAATTGAAAGAGTTGCAGGATTCCATCCATAGAAGCGAATTGTCGGAGGAATTTTTCCTTCACTATGCCAATCAAGCAATGCTTCATCCAGTGCCATATTGAAAGATGGGGTACCAGCACCTGAATCAATAAAACGCCAAGTTTCTTTTGCCATTGCATTAACCTCTTTTTCTCATTTATGTATGCGATTTTAGTCTATCAAAAAAAAGCTAAAAATCAAAGCAGCATGATTTTTGCATGGAATTTGTCTGATTTCCTTTACTCGTCTTATAGAACACTTATATAATAGAGAAGGCAAGCTTTAGTGCGAAAGGAGAAAGACATTTTGGAAACACTATATTTCCTTCTAATCATGGCAGGCGGATTTCTTACGTATTCCCTAATAACATGGTTATACCAGAAGAGAATTGTCAAGACATTGACAGAAGAACAATTTCGCGAGGGCTACAGAAAAGCCCAGCTAATTGATGTCCGTGAACCAAATGAGTTTGAGAATGGACATATTCTAGGAGCTCGAAATATTCCGCTATCACAGATGAAAATGCGCTTGAAGGAGCTTAGACCTGACAAGCCTGTCTACTTATATTGCCAAAGCGGCATGAGAAGCGGCAGAGCTGCCCAGTTTCTTCATCGTAAAGGCTATAAAGACCTATCACATCTTCAAGGCGGATTTAAAAAATGGTCTGGTAAAATTAAGACAAAATAATACGAAAAGCTGTAGTCAGTGCCAAAAGACCTCTGCACATTTTCTATGCAGAGGTCTTTTATATATATATTATTGTTTTTGATAGCGAAGCACTGGCTTACGAGCAGCCATTGTTTCATCAAGACGGCCAATGACCGTGCTATGAGGTGCTTCTTGAACGATTTCTGGATTCTCCTCTGCTTCTTTTGCAATTTGAATCATTGCATCACAGAAGGCATCGAGAGTTTCTTTAGATTCAGTTTCAGTCGGCTCTATCATGATACATTCTTCCACATTTAATGGGAAGTAAATAGTAGGAGGATGGTAGCCGAAATCTAACAGACGCTTCGCAATGTCAAGTGTACGAACGCCAAGTTTCTTTTGACGCTTTCCGCTTAATACGAACTCATGTTTGCAATGTCTATCAAATGGAAGGTCATAAGAGCCTTGAAGTCTTCTCATCATATAGTTTGCATTTAATACTGCATATTCAGTTACTGCCTTTAAGCCATCTGGACCCATTGAACGGATATACGTGTAGGCACGGACATTAATTCCGAAGTTTCCGTAATAAGGCTTCACACGTCCAATAGACTGAGGACGGTCATAATCTAATACAAATTGATCGCCTTGTTTAACTAAAACTGGCTTTGGAAGATAAGGAATTAAGTCTGCTTTAACGCCTACAGGGCCTGAACCAGGACCGCCACCGCCGTGTGGACCAGTGAATGTCTTATGCAGGTTAAGGTGAACTAAGTCAAATCCCATATCTCCTGGGCGTGCTTTAGACATAACAGCGTTTAGGTTAGCTCCGTCATAGTAAAGCTTTCCGCCTGCACCGTGAACAATTTCTGCCATTTCAAGAATATTTTCTTCAAACAGCCCTAATGTATTTGGATTAGTAA
Source organism: Bacillus sp. DTU_2020_1000418_1_SI_GHA_SEK_038 (assembly GCF_032341175.1). NCBI lineage: Bacteria > Bacillati > Bacillota > Bacilli > Caryophanales > Bacillaceae > Bacillus > Bacillus sp. DTU_2020_1000418_1_SI_GHA_SEK_038. The sequence goes on from NZ_CP135435.1 coordinate 3,007,856, forward strand.
GCATAAGTGCAGCAGTATCTTCGCCTACTACTCGTCTTAAATCCTCCAAGTCTACTAGTCCATCTTCATTCGATTTAACAGTAATTGTTTCAAAGCCGGCAACCGCAGCGGAAGCAGGGTTTGTACCATGTGCTGAGTCAGGAACAATTACTTTCGTACGTTTAAAATCACCATTTGCTTCATGGAACGCACGGACCATCATTAAAGCTGTCCATTCTCCATGAGCGCCAGCTGCTGGCTGAAGTGTAACTTGATCCATACCCGTAATTTCAATTAAATGCTCTTGAAGATCATACATTAACTCTAAAGCACCTTGAACAGAACTTTCATCCTGAAGCGGATGCAAATGAGCAAATCCAGCATAACGTGCCACATTTTCATTGATTTTCGGATTGTATTTCATTGTACAAGAACCAAGCGGGTAAAAACCAGAGTCAACCCCGTGGTTACGATTAGAAAGTGCAGTATAGTGACGCATAATATCTAATTCAGATACTTCTGGCAGCTCTGGTTCTTCTTCTCTTAGAAAGCCCGCTGGAACCAGTTCATTAATATCAGTTTCCGGAACATCCATTTCCGGGAGACTATAACCGATGCGGCCAGGTGTGCTTAATTCGAAAATGAGTGCTTGATCATCCTTATGCATGGTACTCCCCCATTTCTTTAACAAAAGTATCAATTTCTTCTTTCGTTCTTAATTCAGTAACAGCAACTAACATATGGTTCTTTAAGTCAGAGTAATCACGGCCTAAATCATATCCGCCAATAATACTTTTTTCTAGAAGTTTTTGATTTACTTCTTTTACAGGTGTATTTAATTTAATGATAAATTCATTAAAGGACGGGCCTTCAAATACTACTTCAAAGCCATTTTCTTTAAATGCTTTTTTAGCATAATTGGCTTTCTGAATATTAGCTATAGCCATTTCCTTAACGCCTTGCTTTCCTAATGCCGTCATTGCTACTGATGCAGCAAGAGCATTTAACGCTTGGTTTGAACAAATATTAGAAGTCGCTTTTTCACGGCGGATATGTTGTTCACGCGCTTGAAGCGTTAGTACAAAACCGCGGCGCCCTTGTTCATCTACTGTTTGTCCAACAAGACGTCCAGGAACTTTTCTCATTAATTTATTCGTAACAGCGAAGTAACCGCAGTGAGGACCGCCAAATGCTGTCGGAATTCCGAAAACTTGCGCATCTCCAGCAACAATATCAGCACCGAATTTTCCTGGAGGTGTTAGTGCTCCAAGTGCTAGCGGGTTGCTTGATACGACAAATAATGATTTTTGTGCGTGAATAATTTCTTCAAGCTCTTTCATTGGCTCAATTCTTCCAAAGAAGTTTGGATATTGAACGATTACCCCAGCAATATCATCATTGATCATTTCTTTCAATGCATCGACATCAGTTACACCATCTTTATGTGGGACCTCAACAACTTCAATGTTTTGGCCTTTTGCATACATTTTTACAACTTCTTTTGATTCTGGATGTACTGCGCTCGAAATTAATAATTTATTACGGCGAGTTTGAGCAGCACTTAGCGTTCCAGCTTCAGCAAGAGCAGTTCCTCCATCATACATAGAAGAGTTTGCCACATCCATACCTGTTAATTCGCAAATCATTGTTTGGAATTCAAAGATTGCCTGAAGCTCTCCTTGAGAGATTTCTGGCTGGTATGGTGTATAAGCTGTATAGAATTCAGAACGTGAAAGTACATGATCAACAATTACAGGCATGTAATGATCATAAACACCTGCTCCAATAAAAGCGGTATTGCTCTTAAGATCAGCATTCTTTTGTGCCATTAACGAAAGCTCTTTCATTAATGCTGTTTCAGTTGCTGCAGGTTTAATGTTATATTCACCTTTAAATCTTACTCGTTCAGGAATATCACTGAATAATTCATCGATTGAGTTCACACCGATTGTAGCAAGCATTTCTTTTTTATCTGACTCTGTCATCGGTAAATAGCGATGTTTCATTATTATGTCTCCTCTCCTGTTATTTCCCTTTTTTATAGAAAGGCGTCGCTGCCACAACTGCTTTTAGGCGCTTCCCGCGAATCTCTACTTCAACTTCTGTTCCAATTGCCGTATTTTCGGTATTTAATAAGGCCAAGCCGATATTTTTCTTTAAAGTTGGAGATTGTGTACCTGTTGTTACTTCTCCAATTTGCTCTTCACCTTTGAATACCGGATAGCCATGACGCGGAATTCCACGATCAATCATTTCAATTCCAGCTAATTTTCTTGTTAAACCCTCTTCTTTTTGTTTTAAAAGAACTTCTTTACCAATAAAATCAGCTTCTTTATTCACTTTTACGGCAAAACCGATTCCCGCTTCAAGTGGAGAAATTTCCGGAGAAATTTCTTGGCCGTATAGTACAAGGTTGGCTTCAAAGCGCAATGTATCACGGGCACCTAATCCGCAAGGGATTACCCCTTCTTCTTTTCCGGCTTCTAAAATATCCTTCCAAATAGCTACAACATCATTGGCATCGCAATAAATTTCGAAGCCGTCTTCTCCTGTATAACCCGTTCTGGAAACAAGAGCTTTTTTGCCATTTATATCGACTTGATCTTGAAATTTAAAAAAACCGATATCTGATAAATTTGTTTCAGCAGTCAGCTTTTGAAGAACAGACTCCGCTAACGGACCTTGAATAGCAACCTGAGCCGTCTTGTCGGAAAGGTTCTCGATTGTCACATCTCCTTCAAGATGGTCTGTGAGCCATTGATAGTCTTTTTCAATATTAGAAGCATTTACAACTAGCAAATAATGATCATCTGCAAATTTATAGACAAGTAAATCATCAACAGTCCCGCCATTTTCGTAACACATGGCTGTGTACTGGGCACCAAAAGTTTTTAGTTTTGAGATGTCATTTGTCATCATTTTTTGAAGATAGTTTAGGCTGTCTGGGCCTTTTACTTCTATTTCACCCATATGGGATACGTCAAACAACCCAGCTTTTGTACGAACTGCCTCATGCTCCTCTTTAATGCTAGAGAACTGAACAGGCAGATCCCAGCCGCCAAAGTCAATTGTCTTCGCACCATAGTCTTTGTAAACATCGAATAATGGTGTACGTTTTAACTGTGACATTCACTTGTCCCCCTTTTTATCCTTTTTAAAAGTTTAGAAATTCGCCAATTTAATGCGGTAAGCGCCTAGACACAGAAGCTAGACATATTACAGACACTAAAAAAGGGCAGAAATCCCCCTTAAAATAGAGAAGATCCCTGTCCTTGCACCTGAAAGTTTACCGATAACCGGCTTTCCCCTTTGGTGGCTTCCCTAATTAAGAAGCACTCTCCAGAGCTACGTCAAACAAGGGTTCTTTTGCCTGAGAGATTCACAACTGAAATTGCTTGCTCCTTCGGCGCTACAAAATGTAGTCTCTCCCCTTATCATCATCCGTATTTATAAAATTTTCCAAATTGGTCATACTAAACGCAAATACGTTCCTTAAAAACATACTTTTTAGCCTTGAATCCAATTTGAAACCTTTTTCCTTTAATAAAATCACTCGTTAAACTAAGTGGTTGTGGCAAATTTCAAAACTTTCAAAGCTATTATTATCCTACCATTAGAAACCTATTTGAGCAATGGTTAATATTTTTCTCATATAAAAGAAATGCGGAAAGCGCCTCGATGGTCCAAATGTCCACTATAACTGAGGCAGGCGCTAAAGCTAGACAGCTTTCAAAGGAGAAGTTTTATGACAGTAAATATTGAATTTGATTCTTCATGGCAGGAGGACTTTTTAACAAGAATCGTGCAGGACGGACCATGGGGGAACTGGGAACTTTATAAACTAGCGATAGAGGTTGAAAATCATACAACGATCCCTGAATTTGAGGGTCTGCAGGCCCCTAAGCATCTTTCAGGTCTTACTCCATTGCCTCACCAGCTGGAGGTGGCAAAGCAAGTAGTAGAAAATATGAATGGAAAAGCCATTCTTGCAGATGAAGTGGGTTTAGGAAAAACAATAGAAGCAGGATTAATATTAAAAGAATACATGATACGCGGCTTAGTCAAAAAAGTATTAATTCTTGTACCGGCCTCTCTTGTAACTCAATGGGCCATTGAACTAAACACCAAGTTTTTCATTCCAGCTGTTACCCAGAGGAAAAGCTATGTTTGGGAGCAGTGTGATGTGGTTGTATCATCTATTGATACGGCTAAACGGAATCCTCATAGAGATATTATTAATAAGCAAGATTATGACTTAATCATTATAGATGAAGCACATAAGCTCAAAAATAATAAAACCAAGAACTATGAGTTTGTACAAAATTTAAAAAAGAAGTTTTGCTTGCTTTTAACAGCTACACCTATTCAGAATCGCATCAGTGAAATTTTTAATCTTGTTTCGCTATTAAAGCCCGGCCATTTAGGAAATGAATCTGCTTTTTATCGAAAATACAGTAAGGATGCTCGTGACCTAGATGATGACAAGCATTTAAAGGAATTAGTGAATAAAGTAATGATTCGCAATCGGCGTGCTGATACAGGCATCGAGTGGACAAAACGAGTTGTTGAAACGATTCCTATTGAATTTTCAAAAGAAGAAAGAGATCTTTATGAAGCAGTCACTAACTTGCGGCGAGATGGCAATTGGATCAGCTCTAGCCAATTTTCCGTGATGACCCTTCAGCGCGAGGCGTGCAGCAGCCGTGAAGCTGTTTATTATACATTAAAAAACATGCTAGAAAGACAAGAAGAACCAACTATCGCCTATCAAAAGCAAATTCAATATTTAGTTGAAAAGGTTGAAGCCGTACAAAAAAACTCTAAAGCGGAGAAAGCACTTGAATTAATTCAGCAAATTAACGATAAAGTTATTATTTTCACAGAATATCGGGCAACACAAATGTATCTTCAATGGTTTCTCAAGCAATATGGCATCACTTCAGTACCCTTTCGAGGAGGGTTTAAAAGAGGCAAGAAAGACTGGATGCGTGAACTTTTTCAAAAAAACGCTCAGGTGCTGATTGCAACAGAAGCAGGCGGTGAAGGGATTAATCTTCAGTTTTGTAATCACATCATTAATTTTGACTTGCCATGGAACCCAATGAGGCTCGAACAAAGAATTGGGCGTATTCACCGTCTTGGACAGGAAAAGGATGTCATGATCTATAATTTTGCTACAAAGGATACTGTTGAAGAACATGTATTAAAGCTGTTGTACGAGAAAATTAATCTTTTCGAAAAGGTGATTGGCGATTTAGATGATATTCTTTCTAAGCTGGATTTCGGAAATGTTGAGGATCACCTAATTGATATATTCGGTAAATCTGCCTCAGAGGGTGAAATGAGAATAAAAATGGAGAACCTAACATCGATGATTCAATTTGCTGAAGAAATGCGGGAGGGTGAACAAAATGCAGCAACAAGAAATTCATAAATTTCTTGAAAGATACTTCCATGCAAACGGCTGTGAAATTACAGAAAATGGGCAAGGCTACATGACTGTCCAACTAACGATTGATCTTGATAAAGAACTTATGAATAGACCATTCTACTGGCATTACTTGGAGAAAACCGGAGGAATGCCTAATCCGATGAGGCTTACTTTAATAACTAACCCGCAGCAAGCTCCGGAACATATTAAAGGAGAAAGCATTCACTTTGGCTCGCCGCGCCTGCACCAAATTTTTCAAACAACCAAAAGCTTAGCGGGTTATATTCGATTATATGAAAACCATCATCAGACACCTGGGCAACAAATCCCTTTGAGGCCATGGCTTGCAATGAATGTCCGCATTTCCTATGAATGTGATCGAAAAAGGGACGTATTTAAATCAATTGGACTTCAATTAATAAATGGACAAATGGTTGAAAATTTTCATGATAGGTTGCTTCAATTGCAGCTAACACCGAAAATTCCAGACTATTCATTTACACTTTCCCCACTAATTATGCCAAGAAGCGGAATCTCAAGAGTGGAAAATTTCTTAAAATATCAAATTGAACAAGAGGATCACTCTTGGGCTATAAAAGCTAGAGAGCGCTGGGACAAGGACCTAAATCTACTTGAGCATTTTTATGAAGAGGCAGAAGAAAAGGATGAAAGTTATGAAATTGAAAAAACGGCCTTGAAGGAACAATACGAGCCTAAGGTGAAAATATCCATTGTCAATGGAGGATTGTTTTATTTAACTGATATGGCTGTGTAATAACAAAAGCGGAAGCGCCTTGATCAGCCCCGACAAGCATAAGACAATCCGGCAGAAAGGTTGTTCTTTAACCTTTTTGACGGATTGGCTTATGACCTCGAGGGGCTAGGTGCTGGAGCTAGACGTAAAAAGAAACCGCTCAAATTTTGAACGGTTTCTTTTCATATTTGTTTTCTTTTTTCCTCTTTAAATTAAAGTAGAGGACATAAGGGATCAATCCGAACCACCGATATAAGAATGGTTCTTTAATATCCTTCTTCTCTAATCTGCTTTTCTTGCGCTCATCTTTTGGCTGATCAATATACTTGACAACAGTTTCGGTAATGTATTTAACATAGTCATTCGATTTCATATGATGCACCCTGATTCTATTATTTAATAACTTCAATTCAAGTATGTCCTCTAATAACATATTTATTCAACTGCATCATCTTGCAAAGAAATTCAATTTTTTTCGATCCACTTTATCATTTTACCTTCCTCCTTATCAAAATACCCATAGGCGAGCATTTCAATATTTGTCCCGATGCGTAAATTAAATGTTGACATCAATAAAGTATCGGTTATTTTAGCCGTTTCATAATGGACTTCTCCATCGGAAAAAGAAAAAACACCAGTGTACTGATCTTCATCCTCCGTTAATAAAATATCTTCTATCCGTTTCAGAGAACTTATTAAATAATACTCTTGTTTCAAAAGAGTTTGTGATTCTTGTAAAAAACGAATCTCTGTTAAATAAAATTCAATATGCATTGTAAGCAGAAGCGCAACTAGCAAGATAATTGTAAAGGTAAGCGGGTAGGTAAATCCTTTTTCATTCTGGAGCATAATTTTCGTCCAAACTTATAAAGGAATATAATAATACGGAGTACTTTTGATCATAATGATCAGTCAACGTCAGCTTTACCCCATCACGTATCGGAGAAAATTGGAATGAATCTACTTGCTGAAGGACGATTTCATGTCCTTTGAAATCAACCCGCCTTCGTAAATTAGTTCCATGCTTTTCATATAGTATTAATTGACCATGCTTTGTAAATACCAGCCTATTATCTGAAACAATTATTTCCTCCGCTAATCGAAGCTCCTTCTTTATTTGATTGACAAATACATGCCATTCCATTCTTTTTAGACGTGCCTCCAGCTGATCATTTCCCATGAAATATTTAAAGATTAGTGGAAAAAAAGAAACAACAAGCAGAAAAATGGAAAAGGCATATAACATTTCTAGCATTGTAAAGCCTTTATTATTCATATATTTCACATTTCGTCTGTAGCTTCTTGAATACATCCTCATATTTAACGCAAACCTCCTGTTCAGCGTTTCCCCCTGAAGTCCCTTCATATATTTCATAAACAGTTTGATTGATCGTAATCAATTCTGATTGAGGCTGTAAATCTTCCTTTTGAGCCTTTAGCAATGTCTCATATAAAGCTTTAGTGCTGTCAAATTCTTGCCGAAGTTGAACAGATTGATCCATTAAATTCATTATTAAGGGTATAAAAATGGTTGTACTAACGAGCCATGCAGATAGAGTCAACAGCATCTCAGGCAAAAAGAACCCTTCATTCTTTTGCAACATAAAATCTTCCCTTTCCAATATAAAACATAAACCGATATTTCTCCCTTCCCGCAAATATGACAAAGGAACCAAATCTATTAATATTCCCATCTGACTGAAACTGAAAGTAGAGCTTCATTGACTCCTCTTGTACTGTAATCATTTCTGGTATTTCTCTTTCAATCAAGTAGTTGGCACTAAGCTTTTCATGTACGACATACTTACTCTCTTCCGGCAGAATATGAACATACACATCAATATGATGGGATAGAGCATATTGTTGAGCATAGAAAAGATCTGCTTTCAATTGTGAGATGAATTTTTCTTTTTCAAAGGAGATAAAATGGGGCTTTAATAGAAAGGCGGGTACAGAGGCAATAATGAGAAATACACTTAAGACAAATAAAGACTCTATTAAAGTGAAGCCTCCCTGTTTGCTAACCATATTGCTTAATCCATTTCTTCAACAGTTGATACTTTTCCTTGAGCTGAGATTGTAATTTCAGTTCCATTTGGACAGGTTCTTTCCTTATCGTTAATATAATCAGCATCAACAAGTGCTTGAATATCTGCTGGCGGTGATTTTTTTTCAATTTCATAAGCCTGCGCCTGGGCTTGTACCATCTTGACAAATGCCTCACACCCCTTGCTGTTAATTTTGGAATTATGCTTCGTAATATTTGGTATCGTAATAATTAGTAAAACAGAAATAACAAGCAGAACAATCATCATTTCAATCAGTGTAAAAGCTTTTTCGTTTTTCAATACCTTCATATTAAAATCCCTCCAGTAAATGAAACATTGGTAATAGTACAGCTAAGTACATAAATACAATCATTACACCAATAACAGAATACAAAATCGGCTGAATGGTCTTTAGTAATTTTTCTGAACGCTCTTCAATTAGCGTTAAGCAATGTTTGCTAAAGAAAGCCAGCTCCTGATCGAGCTTCCCGTTTTTCTGGCCATGCCTGATAATATGAGGAAGCTCTATTTCTAAAAAAGAATAGCCTATCAGTATATCTTCTAGCCTCTCCCCCCTTCGAAGACTATCAATAATGTCAGCCCCGAGCTCTTGATAGAGAGGCTGTTTATCATTTTTCTCAAACATTCTTAATGCCTCGTGAATAGACAAACCACCCGATAATAAATAACTAATTTGAATCGAAAAATAATGTGAGTAAAATAATTTTAAAAACAAACCCACTACTGGAATTGAAACGAGTATACTCTTTTGCTTGACTTGAGAAAATTTCCGAAATTGTAAAAGGTAGTAACTGAAAAGAACAGCAAGGAAAAGGGTGCATAAACCGAAGAAGAGAGGCATTATATTGCTAAAGAACGTGACTGCGTTCATAAAAAAGTTTGGCTTTAGCTTCATTGAGGAAAATAATGAAGAAAATCTAGGAAGGATCATATAATCAACAAAGATGAATAACACTAACGTAATAAAAATTAATAATACGGGATAAACAAGCAGTTTTTTCAGCTTTTCCAAGTCCCTGTCTCTTTTAAGCATCATTTCACTGCCTTCTTGGAATGCCTGTGCCAAACCGCCATGCTGTTCAGCAAAAAAGACATAGCCAATAAGATGTCGGTTAAACTGAAGCTTTGATAATATTTGATAAAATGGATAACCTTCTCTTAATTGGGCTAAACATTCACCTACCTCATTTTTCTTTCTTCGCGGAAGTTGAAATAGAATAGATTCTATTGCTTCGGATAGCGGGTAGCCTCTTGAAAGAAGCTCCCCTGTTCTTTTTAGAAAATGGCTTTGTTCCTGAAGACTCCACTTATGCCTCCGCATAATCAAGCACCCACCGATCATATTCTGTTTCTTTAATATACCCTAGAGCAATCCCTTTTTTGATGACCTCTTTTAATGTAAAATAATCTACATCCATATATTCACCCTTCGCCTCCATCATTGATGCATGTAAAGCACGTCCTGCAAGAAGCTCAAAAACACTTGCTCTCTTCCATCTTCCATAACTAAAGCAATAGGGTGAACATTCCCCTTGGCAAAATGGACAGGTCAATTCGACTAGCCTTTGTGCTGTTACGGCAACAAGGGTTTGTTCGATTTCCACCCAATTGACACCAAATTCATTTAAGCGGTATATGGCACCTTTTGCGTCTCTTGTATGCATCGTAGAAAGCACTAAATGCCTAGTAACTACAATAGGAACATGCACTATAATATTACCAATCCACCTAAGATAAACACTCCTACAACCCCTACTGAAGCAAGCCTGCCGCTAACCATATTAAGTAGACCCCACACAGCAAAACTAACCCCCACCAGGACAGGTAACGAAATAATAAAATCCGAAACGAAATGCTCAATCCGACTTTGAATAAATTTATCAAAGAAATACCCTCCTATCGACTGCTCCCATGCCATTAATTTATGAGCTAAAGGAGTAGGATCTATAAAGCTACCGTTTTCTTTTAAAGCCAAGTGTAAATGTGGGCCTGTTGAATTCCCTGTATTGCCGCTTAAACCAATTATCTGACCTTCCGCTATACTTTGACCTGCCTTAACCTTAATATCGCTTAAATGCCCGTATATTGCCTGTTTTCCATCAGCTAAACGAAGGATAACTCCTTTGCCAATATTTTCAGAGCCATAGTCAACAATCTTCTCAACAACTGAATCACCAATGGATTTTAATTCGCTCCCCTCTGGGAATGATAAGTCTATTCCAGTATGTGGCTTACTCCGAAAACTCTCCATTTCTCGAAATTTAGAAGTAATTCGGATAATCATTTACACCACACTCTTCATGGCACCGATTAATACATTTAAGACCATAGGAGCAATATTAATAAGAATAATACCTAATCCTGCTGACATTAGCATGGAATAACCTTTTTCCTGCTGACCGATCATCACCATAATAGCCCCGCCTAATACCACGACCATTCCCACAGGATAAGCTAATGCTTGAACTAAATCGATTATAGGACCGAAGGCAGTCATTAACTTACTGGATAATTCCGCAGAAGCCATTACCGGAACTACTTCAGCTGCAAATACCTCTTTCGCTTTTATGGCAGGAGCGAAGATTAAAGGGAGAGAAGTCATGGTAGCCAACCAACCCATTGATTCAACCTTCTCAAAACTAGCTAATTCCTTGGCACAAAAAGCGTTTTCCATCACATGCTCTTTATTCATAAACTGTTTAATGCTCATGGTTTCTTTACGTTTAAACATGATGATCACCTCTTTTTGTTTGTTTTACGCTTCGTAGTTGTGCGTTTCTTTGTTTTCTTTTTGCTCTTTTTTAATCCGTAATCAAGAGCCAATAACCCTACTTGAAGTGCTACTTTTTTCCACGGCATATTAATCCTCCTAATGTAAGTCTTTGATGGTATACACAATGGCATCTAAACCCTCGCATAATTGAAGCAATTGTCTCTTTCTATATTCTGTTGTGGTAATCCAGATGAATTTTGGTCTTTTCTCAAATACATTTAATTGAATCAACTTTCGGTATCTTTCTATCTTTCGTTTGTTTTCTAACATTTTTTGAGTATGGTCTACTTCGATGATGTGATATTGACCAGCCATTGTATAAATAGCATCGGCAATTACTGATACTTCATCTTTGACCGACAGTTTCACTTCGTTTTTCCATGAAATCGGGCAACCTCTAACTATAAATAAGGTGTTCCGCATTAAATGATGTGTAATTTGATGTGTTTTCTTTAATATCTTACTGGCACCCACTCGTTGTCTGCCTTCCGCATTCAAGTAGTAGACATTTTCATTAAGCCTGACTATATTCAGATAACCTCCCATGTCCTTTAATATCCGGTTAGTATTCCTAACACCGCCCAAACGATGAAGCTTTTGAAGTTGCGACCTACTAAGAAAGCCCAATTTCTTCAAGCTCAAGAGAATGTTTTCGTGTCGTTGTTCCTTTGATGCTCTCACCGACATCACTCCTTGCTTTAAATGTAATGTGCGGCTGAATGGTTTCTTTAATGGTTTGATTACTGATATAAGGTGTTTGTACTTCAATTAAGCCTAAATCCTTATATAAGGCCCTTCCTTGGATAGCAGAAAGCTTTTCTGCACCGCCTTGATCTAACACCACTTGGCTTGCTGTTGCTGTGTCCAGAACAAAGCAAAGTCTGCCAATACAATTACGCTTTACTTGTGAGCTTATCGTTTCTGCTGTTGGATATTGTGTTGTGTAGATTAATCGTAAACCGCTTGCCCTCCCCTTCCTTGCAATGTCCTTCAATAACTTCTGGCAATCTTTATCGTCTGCCATGTCCGCTGCTTCATCAATGACAATAAAATGACGATCCTTGAATCCTGCTTCTTTTACATTCGAAAATCCTTTTTCTAATAAATACTCAGTAACCTTATCCATCTGATTTACCGCTGACTGTAAAGCTTTTCTTGCTTCTTCCACATCTGGTGCATATGCCTTTACTTGTTTTAAATGGCGATAACGGTTAAATTCTAATCCTCCTTTTAAGTCGATAAGGGTAAATGATACATCATCCCCTTTGTTCGTCAGTAAAGTGTTAATCGTACAATTTACCCAATTGGATTTTCCGAAATCTGTTGTGCCAGCTACGATAATATGAGCCTTTTTTTCAAAGTCATGAATTATCCAACCACTACGGCTTTTTCCTACCGGGACCATCCAACCATCAGTTATCCCTTTCTCATAATCAAATTTCGTGATTAATGGTTCATCAAACACCTTAATCTTCAACACCCCATCATAGGACAGCTCTATTTCTTTTTTAAGCTGTTTCTTCTTGTTGAGTAAGGTCTTTATATCCATTATCAGATTGCGGTCTAATCGAAGTGTTTTTATGTCCTGAAACGAAATGTTAGGGATTGCCTGTTTGTTGTTGATTCCGTCTTGGATATTGTCTTTTTTGTTTTCGAAATCATGAAAACTTAAACCTAATGGAATTCTGAAAGCGCACTCGGTTCCAACTACTTTTCCACCATCTTTAATTTTTGATCGCCTTAACAGCTGCATTGTTTTTTTCTCACCATTTTCTTTTACGGTCAGTCCGTTATTGGTACAAATTCTTTGAATCTTAGCCGCGTCATTCACTCCCCCACCCTGCTTCTGAAGAAACGAGTAACCGACTAGACAACCTGCTAACAATGAAGTTGTTACCTCCACTAACATGAAGTCACCACCACCTTTAATATACGTAGTATAGTCCTCGACAAAAAGAAGAAATAAGATTGGTTGCAACCATTGATAAAACTGAATTTCTCCCCTTCCAGAAATGATTCTAGGATAGAATTTTGAAAGGAATATCTATTTGGAATAATATACTATATGGGTGTAAGCCCAATAAATGCGTGTCCTGCACAAAATTAGTTGTATTTTTTTTAACCTAATTTTATGAAAGGGATAATATTTAATTTGTGGAATGTATATATTGGTGATAAATATGCTGAAGAGCAATATAGGGAAATTAATAGATGAATCTCCTTACAAGAACGAATATGTCATGAGGTATATGGAGGTATCAAGAAACACACTGAGTAATTGGAGGACAGGAAAAGCGTTCCCTTCAATTGAAAAGGCTTTTAAGTTATCGAGGTTGTTGAATAAAACGGTTGAAGAACTATTTGAATGGGAGGATAGAAAATGATATTTGAATTGTTAGGTGCTGCATTAGGTGCTATATTAGGTGCGTTGCTGATCTTTACGTTAATTTCATTCTTTTTAGATGTAATCACTAGGTATAGAATAAGTATTTCGAAGAATTTGAACATAACTTTAGTATTAACGATTGTTTTCGCTGTTGTTTGGGGAGAAATATGGGGTTTGTCACCGGATGAATCCATTATTCGGTATGTTCCTGGGATATTGATTATCTATTTTTATGATAGGTACAAAAAACTAAAAAAGAAATGTCCGCATTGTCAGGAAAGGATTAAACTTAACGCCAGCAAATGCAAGCATTGTCAAACTGCTTTGGAGAATAAAGTATATGAAAGTATTAATTGAAACTCATACAAGGGTTGAAGGAACTGGCAACATGCGCCGGGGTGAATTTTATGTGAATGATCAGGAATTTAAAGAAAATCCGGACTTTACTGTCGGGGTTGTGGCTTATGAATGGGTTGAGCAGCAGAAGCGAGAAACTGGATTTAGAGACACTGTTATTGAAAAGGTAATCTGGAATGAGGTAAATGACATTACTGAACTCGTAAAACAAATTAGACCGATTGAACCAATTGACGATTTACCATTTTAAGCCCCTCTCGAAAGAAGGGCTTTTTCTTATTTCAACTTCTTTTCTAATTCTTCTACTCGGCGGGCTAACGGAATCATTGCATTCCATACATAATACTGATTTACTTCACGGAATGGTTTTTTCCCGTCAGTAATTCCTAAACGAATAGCTTCTTGCCTAACGGCTTCCTGTCCTGGAGTTAGAGTTTGTTCGCTCACAGATTTTACCTCCTTTGGATTTAAAGGCTTATATACGACACCTTCATCTCTGCAAATTGCTCGAACCACACATTCATACATACCTTCACGGTAGGCCTTATCTTTTATTTTTTCAGATTGTGGACCATCCACAAAATCATATTCAATTATTGTTGTACGACAGTTACCGGTGCGCCTATGCATGTAATAAAAATCTTGTTTCGGATTGTTAGGAAGAGACTTAAAGAATACTGGTCTAGATCTTACAGGATAGCCAGCTGCTCTAAATTCCTCAATAAGGAAATGCTCGAACTTCCCATCAGAATGTATAGAATGGATCACCTCTATACCGCTTCCACCACTAGCGTTAAAATGGTGCGACATACACTTTTTAAACTTTTTAACCTTTGCCACTCTTTGATCTTCATCTAAAGTTTCATCCTTATACCTAGTGCACTCACTCTCTATTCCATGATCTGACAAACGTTTATTTACATAGAGAGCCGCTTCAAGAGTGTACACTTTTTCAATATTACCTTTCGCAACCGCGCCTGGATCTTTTCCACCATGACCAGCATCTTGTTTCCAGTTAGTCACCTTTACTCACCTTTTCCGACTTTATTTTTATCGAAATACTTCGTGAGGAACTTCATATCAATTCCGATTCTGCTGAAATTCTCAATAATGCTTAACCCCTCATATGCCGCAATTAAACCCACACCTAGCTTAATAATGTAGCCTTGCGAATCTAAATAAGCATCAATAAACACAAGAAAAGCGAGCGCAACAAGCTCACCTACTTTTCGAATAAAGCCTATATAATTTATGGAACTATTGATTTTCTTTTGCGCTCCTGCTGCCAATAAACCTGTCACTACGTCAAAAAGAATTAGCCCCAAGACAAAAAACCAAAAGTTGCCCACTATATTAGTTATGTCAAAACCGCCAATAATTTCCTGCATTGTTTTCCTCCCCATAAAAAAGAGGACTGAAATTTATCAGCCCTCAAAAATGTTTTTTGAATCCTTTTTCATCCCGGGTTTTGTCATCTTTGAAAATACTAACGACAATATCCTTTATGACTATTAATAATTTAACCACACCAACTATCACGACTAAGAAAAAGATACCACCAAACACAATACTTAATAGTGGGTCTAAAAAGGATATGGTGTGGATATAAGCTAAATAAATTACAATCCCCAATGGAATCCAGAATAAAGGGGATAGATACTCAAACAGTTTCTTCAAGTTCTCACCACCTACGGGATTCTATTACCCGCCTTCGCAATTTGAGTAATCGCCTGGTCAATTCGTTTGATTACCTCTGTTTTTTCTTTACCGCTCATATTCGGATCATCAATAACCGCACGTTTAGCTGCTTGCAATTCGCTGATTTCCTTAGATAGCTTGTTAATTGTCTGGTATGTCTCGCTGTTTTCGTGGTCAGGGTTATGTTTCTTCGCTGACAGATTTTCACGCCTTAACTTTTCCATTCGTTTGTAGAAGTCATTTACACTCTGGTTATTGCCATCGAGATTTTTAACTACAAAACGATTTAATACTGGCATATCCGCAATTCCGCGATCAGGCATTTCAGGACGTTCAACACCGCCTAATTTAGCCCCCAAGTCTGTAAGCTTTAAAGCATAATTCCCCAAACCGCCTGTATACCCTTTGAAAACATGTTCTGCTTTTCTTGGTGATTTTTTCGCAATAGCACCAAACTTTTTCGAGATTTCACTTTGATATGGCCCAAACTGATCTTCAGGCAACATGTCTTGTTCACGCCTAGGCACGATAGGAGAATCAAAGTGTATACTCTTATTCCCAAATACTTCAATCCATGGAAGAAAAGCAGTTGGAATCCAGTTAGGTGTAAAGGCTTCGCGGACTGTTTTCCCAAATCCTTCGAATGCTTTCGGATCATTCGTTTTCATGGAGTCCAACAATCTCTCAAAAGACGTACCGAACATAACCCCTGCTTCAAACGGTTTAGGAAGTTTGTAAATCTGATCTCCGGCTTTGAAGTGCCAAAACAAATCTCTTTCACGTTGTGGGATCTCTCTATACCATTCTTGGTCGTGATTATAGTAATATGCCACGACAGATGGTAATGTGATGCTGGTTATCGCCTTAACGGGAGCTTTAACTGGATGTTCTTTAAAGGTTCGAGCTAGTTTATCCATAGACTGAACAGCTGCATTAAAGAAAGCTGTTACTTGGTTGTATTGCCTTCCGATGTTTCCAGCTCGGCTAAAGTCAATCAAATCACGTGAAGAGAATGCCGCTTCTTTTGGTGTAGCACCCTTTTTCAATCCTTTCTTAAATTCACCTACCCTTGTGGATTCTTCCGTGATCTCGGAAAGCTTTCGTAAAGGTTCAAGCGCTGACTTTATAGGACTCCTTGCTACATTCTTAGTTTTTTGCCATGCGGTTTGTTTTATCATCTTACGCAAATCTTGTTGTAGATATTCGCGGTCAAGTGTTGATAAAACCGAGTTTGCACCGCCACTTTGCTTCCATAGCCAATAATCGCTATCTTTCTTTAGAACACTTTTCATCCCTTTTGCCATATCTACAAATGGAATAAATCCATACTTGGAGTTTACAAAGGCAGACAACTGATCTCTGAAAATGTTTACTGGCCCGAAGTCAGGAGAGAGCACAGCACCAGCGCGCAATGATCTTGCAGGGATGCCCATGACATTAAGAAAGACATTTTGTTTTTGTGCATCCAACGAAAGCATAGCCTTGTATAAATCCTCTTGAAGTTCCATTTCAATCTTCTGCCCATCTTTGTACACGTAAACTTTATTCCCTTCGCCTTTAAAGAGATTATCAATCGCATCTGTTCGGCCGTCAGTCATTTGGATGGTTGCATCATCCAGGACACTAGAAAGATTATCAATCGAACTGTCTTGCTTGGTTACGTTTGTAATCCGGCCCCACATGTTATCCTTTGGCGCACTCTTGATTAAATCATGTAACGCCACTCCGACTTTGTTTCTTTCTGCAATGTTCGTGATAACATACGTGTTCTTAACCAAACTTTCAACAGGGTTAATGATTGGTTTTTCTGAGCCTGTTCTCTGTTTCACGGGATTGGTCAGACTAGCAAACTTCTTTTTCGGGCTAATCGGTTCAAACCCTCTCACCCTTGGCTCCTGCACCCGGTTCATCGGAATATAGTTAGGGTTATCCTTGAAAATTTGCTCGATTGCATCATCGGTGTAATAGCCGGATTCTTTTAATTCTTTCATAAGCGTTTGACTATACTTCACTAATTCCTTTTGATGCTCTTTAAATGCTGGTGATTCCGCTTCAAGTTGGCGAATAGCCGCTTCTGCAAGCTGATAATCATTCATTCCTTCGACATTCTTTGGCTTAATTCCTGCTGTTAATCCTTTTTGGTCATAATCTAAAGCACGTTTAGAAGTTGTATAGGCAAGAAAATCATCTATTTTATTCTCGATTGGCTTAATGATCTCTTTAAGGGATTTCGCCACTTTTTGACCTTGTTCATTAAACACTCCGCCGTTTAAATAAGTTTCTGCTTTCCCTGCCACTCCACGCGCTAATTGAGCCAGTTTGTGAGGGTCATTTTCGATTTTAATACCTTTACCGCCTAAATCCTTTGTAGCTTTATTTACTGCGTGCAAATCACTTACAAGAGCAGTGTAGACTTTATCAAAAGACCACTTAGACTTTTCTCGTTTTCCTGTTGTATCAATCTGTTGTTTTACTATCTCTTTCGGATTATTTATGTCAATCGGTGTACGGTCGACAGGTGTACCTCGAATAATTTTTGGTTCTTTAGCCTTTGAAGCAGAAATAGCTTCAAAACCTTTTGTTGTTTTCCCGCTCATCACAGGAGTGTTTTTAATGTCAGCCTTATTCCAACCTTTAGGAATTGTTTTTTGTGATTGGCTAAACTGCTTCACCAAACTATCCTGTGGTCTGCTAAAACGCAAAGCATCAAATGAAGGTTCTGGCTGTTTAGGTGGTGCTAAATCCTCTGCGTGTTTGAACATCTCATCTAAGGTTGCTAATCGGCTTATTTTAGGTTCTGGCTTCTTTGGAGGAAATAAAGCTTTTATCTTTTCATTAACAAGTGGATCTTCTCTTAAATCATCTTTGATCGTTCTCTTTGGTGGTTCTGGAATAGGTTCTGGTTTAGGTGCTGGTGGCGATTCGAATCCCTTTGGATAGGCAAGGTCAACTGCTTGTTCTAAGCGAATCGGCTCATCATATCGAGCAAACTGGCTCCACAAATCTTCCAAAGCTTCAGGAGTCATACGGTTCATGTCATAATTATCGTTTACATGACGAGCGAATTCTTCATATCTGCCCTGCCAATATACTTGCCCTCTACTTAAATGGTCAATAGGAGTTTCAATGGGTGTTAAATCAGGTCGAGACTTCGGTGTATGCTTTCCGCTTTGGGCAAAATTAACTCCCGCCTGTTCAAATTCCCCTCTTTTAGCTGCAATCCTCATTACATCTGGCATTTGTGGGATAGGACTCGATAATCCGTTTGGTTGTTTAAAAGCGTTGTTGAAGGTTTCTGAATTCGGTTTTACTCTTGGTCCAGGTAATTGCAACTGTGGTTCTGGAAGCCCTAATGGTTTAGCTGGTGCTGGAATTGGTGTTTCTTTAGGTGCCGGCAAAGCTAATAATTCCTCTGTTTGTGGCCTAACATTCTTCGCCGCTCTTGCGCCTTTTATTAAATTGTAAATTCCGTGCATAGCAGGATCTAAAACTGCTCCAGCAGTCAATCCAATCCCTGTTCTAATAGCGTGGTCTTTCATGTCATAAGCTTCTGAATTCACCATTTCATTGACCGCTGAAATTCCACCCTCTGCAATTCCTCCTGCTAAACCGCCTGTAATTGCTTTTTGTCCATATGGATTCGCAATCTTAGAGAAGGCAGGAACTTTATTTAAAGCATGATTTGCTAACTTATAAGCTTGTCCATAAGGAGCGATAGCAGCTGCTAATAAACCGCCTGTGTTTAGGATTTTTGTTTCAAGCCCTCTGTCCTTTTGAGCAGCTTTAACAACCGGGTTATCAGGAGCATTTTGCGCCATCCGTTCAGCGTTCCCAGGCGCGATAAACTCAGTGGCACCTTTTGAAATAGGAGCAAGAAAACGGTCAGCTAAACCTAACATTCCATCACGTTCTCCATCACCATCCACATCTTTGCTAGTGAGGAAATCGCCAACTTTACCTAGGAATCCCTTTTGGGGTTTACTGTCATTTTTTTTTAATGCGTCAAAACCCTTTTTCTCCGCTGGCTCATTGCTATACTGTGCGATTAAATCTGCTGTTGTAGGCTTTTTATTTGCTTCTTTTTGTAAGCTTTTAGAAAACTCCTTATACTCCCTTTCAGAACGGAATTGACCGTTAGAGAGTTTGTCGTACAAGGAATTAATGTACTCACTGACACTAAACCCCTTTTCCTTTACTTGAGCCTGTAAATACGGGTCATTTCGGATTTCTTCTCCTACGCGGTAAGCACCTTGAGATCTCATATCGTCAAGAGTTAATGTGGAACCATCCCGTTTAATCAGCGTATTATTTTCTAAGTTATCAGACCACAAACTTTGTTTTGATGCTTCTTTTTGCGCTTTCTGATATTCTTTTAATCGTCTTTGATAATCTTGTTTTTCGAAATCAGCTTTCGCTTTAGTCGCTCCAATACTTCGAGCATTAGAAAGACCGACATCAAAAGAGCCGGCCCCGTAACGAGATTCAAATATTTTTTTATACTTGTTTTCATCAAAATTAGATGCCATGGTTGCACCCCTCTTTACTGTTTACTTTAAGAAACGAGATGGGTCAACCAGCCCACCTTTTGAATTAGTCACTTCATAATGCAAATGGGCGCCTGTGGAACGTCCAGAGTTGCCGGATTTACCTATGAAGCTTCCTCTTGATACCTCTTGCCCTACTTTTACATTAACGCTGTCTAAATGGGCATAACGGTGTAGAAATCCATTCGCATCTTGAATAACGACTGTATTCCCATAGCTAGAATGACCACTCGTGGAAACGACTTTACCGCTAACTGTTGAAGCTAGTGAAGTACCCTTTGGTACCGCCAAATCTACACCTCTATGTGAATCTTGTTTTCCGGTGAAGGGATCCGCTCGCCCTCCGTATTGTGAAGTGATCTTGTAGTCTTTTGTATTCGGAATCCAACCATCCCCTTTCACCTCTGTATTAAAACCCGCGTTTTGGTAGTAATCGATCATAGCTTGATTCATAGCTTGATCTAAATTTCCCCTGTATTCCATCTCATACATACGCCATGCAGCTTCTTCACCATATTGAGCTTTAGCCCATTCCAATTGAGCCTTTTCAGAAGCAGACATATTATTGAACACGTACTGTCTCCATGCTCTTGCATCCTTCTGTTCAGATTCCCATTCTGCATCTCTACGGGCATCACGGGACTGCTGATAACCAAAATTACGTTCATCAAGTGCCCTTTGATAGTCAAACTGCTGATTATATCGCTGGTCACCAATAAGATCTCGAGACCTGTTATAATCGAAATCACGTTGGTTAGTAAACTTGCCAAAGTCAAACTGTTCACGGTTAAGGTTAAGCCCTTCGACTCCAAGGTATTCAGATAAAGCCGCAGCACGCTCTTGCAACGCCATGTTTTGATCATACTCAACCATTCGTTGAGCCATTTCAGCAGTCTTAGCCGCCCTTTGAGCATCAAGATCAGAAACATTTGATTGGGTAGCTAAGCCGATTTTATTCATTTGATCAGCTGCTAATCCGCTATGAGATAACCCTCGTTTACTAGCAACTTCAGATGCATTTAATTCGTTCTGATAACGCTGTTTATAGACGTTTTCTAATGCACGTTCATATAAGGGGTCTAGTTGTTGTTTTGCACGATCAGAAGCTTCACCATAAGACATAGCTTGTCGAGAACTAGGATTATAAGTACCTCTGGAACTACCTCCAGAAGATAATGCTGTATCACTGTTGTTCATCCCTTGTGCCACATCTTGTTGAGAAAAATAAGCATTCCAATCATCATACTTTGATGGCCCTTGAGTTGATTGACTAAAGTAGTCTTTCAAATTACCGGAATCATAAAGCTTCTGCTCGTTTGGTGATAACCATTGTCTACGGTTGTCCGGATTATCGTAGTAGCCGCTATTTACTTTTTGTAATTCATTACTTCGGTAATTATCTATTGCTTTATATTTATCATCGACAGTAGGAGGAGTATATCTTCCATACTTCTTATCGATTTCAGTTGGTGACAATCCAGTAAAATTACCCTGTTTTTGACGTTCCACTGCTAATTTATATTCATCTTCATATGTTGCCATTTGCCATCAACTCCTTTCGAAGCATAAAAAAGAGAGCCGTTAGGCTCTCCTGGTTATTCAGATACAGTTGGGTATTTGTATGCCATTGTATCGTTGAATTGTTCCTCATTAATCCACCCTTGCGTGTAAGCATGCTTAATCTGATCATCGGTATAATTAGCTGCCGCGAATTGTTTAACCGGCTCAATATAAGCCGGGTCAATCGTTTCGAATTTTGTCACACCAAACATGTAAATATTTCTTGCGTAGGTTGAAGTTCTAAATCCATAAATTACAGTCATTTAAATCACTCCTATTATAAAGTAGAAAAGTAGAATTCCATAAACGCTTCTAAATCAACGCTCATAGCTTCTACTTGGGTTTTTAATAATTCTATTTCTGAAGGCGGTTGAGTAGGAGGTTCAATATCTGGCGCTTGTAGTTCTATAGCTACTACTTCTCCATTTACTTTCTGTAATTCAAAATACGCATAGGGAACATCTATAAAACCATAGTCCTCTATATTTCCACCAACATTTAATTCAAAATCACGTTCAGGGGAAACACCTTGCGGAACGGTGCTAACAATTCGCAAGTCTGTTTTATGATAGATTTTCACACTCATATTCCCCACACCTCCAGTATCACTTTACCCACAAGAGCAACATCAGTTGTTGTGTTTGTATTATGAAAAACTATAACAAGTTCTGTATTCTCTTTATCAAAGTAAATTTGCTTAATCCTCGCAGTAGTGGTAGCGGCAGCAAATATAATGTTCGCACCGTGTCCTCCTGTGCCTATGGATGGATATACATCTAATACATCCTTACTAAACGGCACTAAAAACTTAGAGTAGGTCGAGTTGTTCGTTACCCACGCTCTCCCTGTTTTTAGTGTTTCAATAGAGCCACTATAGATAAAGTTAAACTGATGGTCGTTCGGTGTGGTTGTGTTATATCCGCTTAATGCAATTTCAAAACCATCGGTCATCTCTATGCCATCAATCGGAATACGTTTGGTATATGTCCCCCCGTTTTTTGTAACCATTACGTTGTCGGTACTAGCCACTTTCCATCGGAATTGTTTTGACGTTATTAAGGCAGATTTACCATCAGCTCGTAAAGGGCTTCCGTCACTTCCTAATAAAGCAATACCGTCTTTCACCCCTAAACGATTAATCACATTTAGCCCAATCTGAGCTAAAGCGTTCTTTATTTCTTGTATGTCTTTAACCTGTTCATTTCCTTCCATATGGAAGTTGATTGTATGATGCGATTGTGTATCTCCGATATTACATGAATAAGCAAATTTATCTTTTACTTTATATGTGATTTCGTATAACGCTAATGGATAATGTAATGATTTATCCTGTTGAGCATTTGAGCCTATTGTCCAGTTGTCCTTTTTCCCTCGTTTTGAAACTTCAATAACATTATCAATCTTGTATTTCGTTTCAGAACCACTAACAGCAAGGTCACCAATAACATAATTATTTCCGGATAAAACAGGAGTAGCTTTCTCTCTAAGGACAACTCCTTCGCCTAGCGTAGCCTTATTTGTACCTTTGACTAATCTTAACGACCCTTCATGCTTAGCCGGAACATCCTGTTCAGAAACAGTCTTATAAATTAACTTTAATGGATTCCATCCAAAGTACGATTCTTGAGGTAAAGCAGTAGATTCGCCTTCACCAATGAGTCTTATCCACTTCTTAGCACCATTTGTAGCCGAATCTGCTTCTTTATAAGGGACTGTTCCGTTATTATGAGCCATCTTCCATCCTTGAATGAAAGCTAGGATTTCTTGCTTAGATGGAGTAACATCATCCCCCCACCCTGTTTCTGTTGTGGAAGCAAACAATATAAAGTCCGTGTTATCCATGAAATATCGGTCATTCGTAATATTTGCTGCTGAATCCGTTTTTGTAATGAATGTATGATTAAACTTAATTAATTCAGTATCATAAATATCAATGCCTTTAGCGATTTCATTTAAAGGAATTTTAATCCCTTTGCCGCCTGTGTAGCTGGAATTGATGGTAGGAGTCTTAACGTTTTCCAAAGTTAATAAGCTTTCAATCTTATTCTGCTTCTTGCGCCAGTTGCCTTGACCATTTTGATAAAGTTTATCTCCTTTATAGAGATATTCGTCAAAATACAAGTAAGATCCATTGTCTACTTCGATATATGGACCGCGTACAGGTTGATAGTTTTGAACAGATTCCCTTTCGACTGTTCCCTCTACTAACACTCGACCTTCAAAAGTGAAAGTACCAGGATCATCATTTTTATTCTTGAAGGCAATATGAACGGAATCGTTATTACCTGAATTAAATTTAATAAACTGCTGATCTGTATAAGCAACAATTACATTCAGACTCGCATCTAATACCGCAATAGCTCCAGTATGCTTCATGCTATAAACATAATCTTGATTACGCTTCACGGTTATTTTTAGCGTACTCGCTTCATTAGGGGCAGCCGCATTTAATGTTACTTTGTCTGAGCTGTTTTTAACAGCATTTGCATGAAGAGTCCAATGGTCAAAATCTAGAGCAAGGTTTTTCACTTCATCCCCTAATATTTCAAGAGGAACTAAAGAAGCATTTTCAGGAGCTTCAATGATGTTCTCGCCACGTTTTAAGGTAACCGTAACCTTTTCCTCTTCCTTAACCATGTTTTCCATTGCTGTAACGCGCCCAGCAATAGCAGGATCAGCTTCTTCAAAGGGGATTCCATTCCAAGTGCCTTGAAAATCTCCTTTAACATCAACCTTTTGCTTTACCTCGTCATCCAGGTCATTATGGGCACGGATAAGATTATCGAATTCATCATCCACCTGTTCAGCGTTCGTCCTAGTGCCATTCTGGAAGTCATATAATCGCTGTGTTTTCGCCATGTTATCACTCCTTATGGCTTTTTCAATTTATATTGAAAGGTCATGCCGTAAATGGTTAACGGCTGATCTACTTCATTATTCGTAATGATTAATTGAATGTTTTTACCGCGCTTCTGAATCCTTAATTCATTCTGTACAACATCACGATAACCCCAATAGGATTCACCCCAAATCCCTTCACCCCACGCTTGAGATTCATCAGTGGACACTTGTTCAATATCCACGTCAATATAATCCACTTTAGCAGAAAGGTTGAAGATAGATTGTTCGGCATCGTATTGTCTTGCTATCGTCCAGAACTTACGATATTTCTTATCCTGGACTTCATAACCGAAATCAAAATTCTTTGTTTTCAACATGAAAGGAATAGCTTCCCCATCATCTGAGTACACATTTTCATCAAACTTATAAATGTGCCCACTGTTAGAAGCAAAAAATAAAACCCCTTCTTTGGTTAAGAAAGAGTTTGCTTGGATATTTGTGAACTTAGTCCAGCATTGCAGGATTGTATCGTAAACAAGTGCTAATCCACTTGGGAAAGATAAATAATATTTATTGTCGTGATAGTGCCCGACTGCTTTACGCTTATCAGCTAATGGGATAGATTTCAAAGTGTTTTCAATACTTGATAGTATTCTTCCTTCGCTCACAAGCGTTGAGACCAATCTAGCACTCACATAGTTTTGGTCAGTGGAATACATAGCATATAGTCCATCCTCCGCAAGATAAAAGAGCTCATTTCCTACTATTTTCACTGAATTTGGAGCAATACAACCAGTGGGCACATTGATTTTTTGCTGATCAAAGTCATTTATTGTACGCCCATCACCACGAAGAAACCAAATAGAATTCTCACATAAGACAACCAACCCATCGCGAAACACTTCCAGTTGATTGATAACATCGTTGTTATCTGTTGCAATATCGGTAAAGAAAATAGCTGGCCAATAATCGTAAGCCGCATAGCCGATCTTTGGATCATGATGACAGAAGGAAAGGCGATTCTTAACTGTTGGATGTGCTGCAGCATAAATGCGGTCCTGCTTAATCGCTAACGCTCTGAAATTAGTGAGGTTAGCTAAATCATTTAGACCAGGATCCGTTTGCTCATTTGTATCAGCCGCATGCGGTGTAACCTCGCTAACTACACCAGCTTGATAATGTTTCAGTTTGCCACCATCAGCAAAAAGAACAACGTCACCAACGTTACGGTCCTTATAACTTATCATCTGTACATCTGAACCGGTTAAAGAGCCTGTAATCGGGCTTAAATTACCGTTTGATTCAGTATAGACCTTTTTATCACTGACAGCTAAAAATGCCTTATCTCCGTTAAATCTATTGTGCTGGTAGTGCTTCGTAATGGGTTGTGGTAATTGATTGGAATATCTAACATAACCGTTCCGTTTCCAGAAAGGACCCTTTCCAAACACCACGTTTTCAGCATCCACTACCGCTTGATCCGGAATCAAATTAGCTGCTGTTTTATCATTTATCCCTAATTCAAATGTTCGTAAAGGATATAATAATTTAGGCGATACCATTATGTCACCAACCTAACTTGACCAACTTCCCCGTCTTGATTTTGTTCAGCTGCAAACTCCCTCTTCTTCGCAAGATATTCATTCCATGCGTTCAATTGCATTTCTGGTTCTTCTTCCTTGTACTTAGCTTTTGCGACTGTAAATAACACTAATAGATCATGATAATAAGAGGGGATTGTTGGCACATCGTCAGAGTTAGCAAGGTGGGGGAGTTTGGCATAATAGTATAGCGTCAGCTCTCCACTTGTATCAGGCGTTGGTTGAATTGTCAGGTCATTTCCCCACTTTTTATAACCTCGGCTTGTGCGGTCTTTTAAAGGGATTTCGGACAGTTCTTGTTCATCTATGATTAATTCTATTTTGTGAATATCAGAAGGGCACTCGTATTGATTTTGTCCGGAAACCAATTGAATTGCCGCTGTCTTTTTATACTTTGCAACCGGTGTAAGATCATCTAATGCTCGATTAATCCACTGCGTTGCATCAGCATTGGATAAGGAATCGTCATTGTCCTTATTTACTTCTTTAATTAATTCTTGTAAGTTCATGCAATCACCTACTTTTTAGTAGTGGTGGTTTTTGGTTTTAATTCCTTGATAATTTCATTCTTCATATCTTCAAGTTTCTGATCAATATAAGCAGCTAATAGCTTTCCATCTTCACTGTTTGGTAGTTTGATTTCCATTGTGATTCCTCCTTACAAAAATAAAAAGGGAAGGTAAAAACCTCCCCTAAAACGATTAAGCGCCTTTACTTCCGACAATCCCCCTGAAGTCTGAAACTCCTACCGAGTAACGGGTATAGCCGCGGTATTTAGCGTTCAATGTGTCGAAGTCCTCTTCGTGTTTAAACTCCGGCTTGATTCTCCAAAACCAGTTCAATTGAGCAACAGAGGAGTCCATAATAAACCAAGCTTTGTCATCAGTTAAATAGTCATACACAACAACTTCAAGCGCACCTTTGACTGTGTTAATGTCGTTGTTGTTTGTGCCTGCTTTTTGGTTTGAGTTTACAATTTCTTTCGCCACAAACTCTAAACTACGTGGAACAACTAACTTATTAGGTGTATAAGCGATTTTATTCCCAACCTCATCCGGAATGTCATGCATTTGTTTGATAGCTAACTTTAGGTTAGCATCTGTCAAGGCTCCTGTAGCTAAGTTAGATGCAGAACCCCCGCCTTTTAGAGGATGATCCGCAGCAAAAAGAGCTTTTCCGTCATAAATCTCACGTGTTACACCATCAAACCCTGAATTTAGAACGGCTGCCGCATCTGTTTCTACTTTTGTACGACCTGCTCTAGCAAGGTTTTTAGGAAATTTATTGATGATATTGTATTGCTCATCATCATGCATCTCACGAGTTACCACAAATCCACTAGCAAATGAATCATGCTTGTAAACAATTTCGTAACCAGATACAGGATCTTGATATGTGATGGCCGCTCCTTCATCTTTGCTTTCCCATGGCTTGAATCCACCTAAAGATAGATCATATTCTCTTGCTTTCTTGGAAGTATTCACATTAAAAATCTTGTTAAATTGTTCCGACTTCTCCGGATACGTTTCAAAGAAAATCTTTCTTAATCCAGGCTCTAGTAATTTACCAAAACCCGCTGTAGTTGTTTGTAAAGTCATTCAATATCATCCTTTCTTTATTTCCACTTAGCGTATTCTTCGGGACTAATCCCCATGTTTTTCGCCATCGTAATTTCTTCTTCGCTTAGACCTAGATTAACCATGGCGTTTTCATCATGCGTTTCAACATGCTTCCCTTGCCTAGCTTTTATTTGATCCACCACTTTTTGTTCCGCTTGTTGCTGAATGGAGGGTATTTGTTCTTTTAATCCTCGTAAGCTTGCAAACTCATAAGCTTCAGTTAATGTCATGTTGTATTTAGTGGCCATTTCGAATGTTTCTTTCTCGTATTTCGAGAAATTTTCATCCTTCTTCAGCTCATTTAATTCAGCATCAATTTGCTTATGAATGGATTCTCTGCGCATTTCCTCTAATTGCTGTTTAACAGAAGTTAATTCTTGATTAACAGGTGCAATATATTGGCGGTATGCTTCTTCATCCATTCCCAAGCGTTGTGCTTCCTGTTGGATACGTTGCTGTTCTTCGAATTGTTGAGAAGCTTGAACGAGTTCATCAATAGAACTGTAGCCGGTGAGTTGTGCAACCTTTTGAAGATGTTGCTCATAATCATTGGCTTTTTGCTGTACTTTATCGTAGTTATATCCCTTTTGGAGATATGATTGTCTCTCGGAAACTGGGATTCTAACTTCTTCTTTGTTGTATTTAATAACGTCAAATTCTTCCTGTGTGGTGGCAGGAGGTTCATTGGTTTCTGTTTGCTGTGTTTCAATTTCTGTTGTTTCAGTTACTTCTGTTGTTTCTTCAACGATATGGTTGTCGTTTTCAAATTCCATGATAATTCCCCTTTCTTCCTATGGTTGGGAAGATGATTTTTTAAATGCGAATAGGGCTACCGAGTCTCACGATAGCCCCAAAATCTATATAAATTTGTCACACTAAAGAACCCCGTTAGTTAGATAAGGTAAGGTTCTAAATCGTCATAGGAGAATGTATTGTACTCGATATTGTGATCATTAAAATATTCTCGTACTTTTTCCACTATGAACGATGGTGTTTGTTCCATTTCATAACCCAAATCGGAAATATTCTTTTGTGTTAATGCCCAAGATACAGCTTCTTGTGTTTGAGTCGGCATTAGTTAATCACCCCTTTTATAATAATAGTCAATGTACCTGATGTTGGAGCAGTTAACGCTTTGTGTCTTAATATTAAACTCGATGTTAAATTAGCTCTTTTCCATTGAGCGTTATCTACTAGCCCTGAAGTTCCTTTAACACTAAATAAACCTAAAGGCACAAATGCTGCCCCTGTTACGGGTATTTCATAGAAAGTTGTTCCAATAAGATTCGCGTTTCCAATAGTGCCGTCTGATTTCACATATCTTAGATTAGTTCCGTTTTCAACAAAGTCTATCCCTATTGGCTGACCTAGAGTGTTCGAAATTAATATTTCAAAATCCTTATATTTTTTTAATAATGCCACATCAATCGGAGCATTTCTGACTGTTGTATCTGTAACAGCCAAGGCATTTACTAAAATAGTATCTTCAACATTTCTCCCCGTTAGTTTGACATCAACTGACCCATCTTGATTTACTCCTTTAACTAATTGAGCCATTGTTTACCCTCCTATCTAAGCAATGTTTGCATGATTTCATCTTCATTCATGCCCTGCTGTAACATTTCATCTATCGCCTGTTTTACTTCAGGCGGTGCATTTTCAGCGAATGTATTAAAATCTGGCGGACCTTGCGGCGGACCACCTTGCGTTGCTTGTTGTTGCATCATCATTTCCTGTTTACGCTGTAACACTTCTTCTGCTTTCGGGAATTTGACTGTTTCCAGCAATGCTTGATCGTCAATAACCCCCGCTTTATGAAGTTCTTTAGCTTGCTCATATAAGAAAGCTTTCGAATACTGCATAGACGAACCAACTTCAACCCTTACATCGAAATCAGGATCTATTTCAATCATTTGTTTCTCCATTTGACCTTTTTCCTCGTTAAAAACATCGTACTCTCTTGAAGTCTTCAGTGTATCAGCCTTGAATTTAATAAACTCAGTTTCGTAATTATCACCAAGAATACGAATAAACCTTTCCTCTTGATAAAACTCTCTGACTAATTCAATGATAAGCTCACCTATTTCTTTTAATCCTGCTTCGAGCGTGCGCCCTAACAGCCTTACACGTTGGTTCGCGCTCTCTTGAAGAGCTAATATAGCTGATGCAGCTGTAACCCCACTTGGAGCCTTGCCTTGAGTTACATCATGAATACCTGATACTGATTCAGCATCCCTCTTCTTAGTTGCTAAGTGATTAGGGATAAAATTAGGGATTGCCAACCCATTCTCTTGTTTTATTCCTTGTACGCTTTGAACAGGAACTAATTTCATCGGCATATTAGTGAATTGTTTAGTATTCAATCCTGCTGTAGCTTCATAGAATACTGTTCCATTTCCACCCAATCGAGCATTATCTAATATCTGCTGATCCAATAGGTTAACGATCATCTGAGGTGAAATGATTTGAGCAAGAACACCCATGGCCCAAAACTTCTTTTCAACAGGGAATGCAGGGATAGCCACGAATGGATAGCGACCATGCTTATAGAATTCCTTTTCATCCCTCAGCAATGTATCTCCTGCAATCGTCACAAGCCTTATTTGCCCGTTTTCCTTCGTCCAGTATTCGATTAAGAGTACTTTGTTATCTCTCCGTGGTGAATCGTCTGTATCATCAAATACAGCAATTTCCTCGTACTTTTTGTCCGCCTGTACATCTTTGCCGTAACGCTTTTTGATGTACTCTGTACTTTTTTGAGAAGCATAGATAACATAATCGCTGTCCTGTACACTCTTTGCTCTTGGAGAGATAAAGAACTGATCTAATGGCACGTTGATGATGTCTATATCTCCTAAGCCTTTTAACAGCTCCGGATTCCAGAACACTTTGTATATGCCCATACCATGCTTTATTCGGGTACGCTCGTTTAGGATGAGTTTATAATCCATGTCGCGAACATCCCAAATGTATTCGATAATCTTGGAGAGAATTTCTGCTTTCTGTTCGTCACCCGGTTCAGTCGGCAAGCAAACAATCTGAGGACGGTTATCTGTTAGCTGCGGGATAATGCTTTCAACAATAGAAAAACATATGTTGGTCACTGGCTGTATCTGACCTTCATATGCTGGTTTACTCTTCCATTGGTTCCCTTTGTAGAAGTCCTCTTGCCTTTGCCATGATTTTTCTTCGGCTGCTTTAATGGTTCGGGATTCAATGAATCTATTTTGAATGAGTTGAACGAGTTTTTGTTCGTTCTGTTTTTGTTTTTCAGTTGAGTCTTCACTTTCAACTTTTTCTTTGGTTAATTCCAATGGGTATCACCTACTTTCGCAATAAAAAAAGCCACTCATAAAGAGTGACCTACATGTTATATTGCTTTTTGATTTCTTCGACTGATAATCTTTCAGTTAAGATAATTGAGTCTAATGTTTTCACATCTATTCCTTGCAAGCTATACTCAATACGGTCAGGGAGTTCTTTAATCACAATTTCTTTTTCAATTGTATTTTTTACCATCACAAATACCCCTCTCCATCCTCGTGGTATTCCAGCCCCGTTTCATCTTCCCAATGGCTGTAATGGTCATAATCATTAGGATTCTTAACAAGCTTTTCTTCCTTAATCGGTTCAAATAACTGCTGTTCCCTTGCCTTATGAGCAATAGCAAGAGATATGATTAAATCATCATGCTTACCTTCTTGTGCTTCCGGCTTCCCATTTTCATTTCTAACGAATGTAAGCATTTCATTGAGGGTATCAATATCATTTATCAATTCAACGTGTTCGCGAACGATTTTGACCAACTCCGCAATGATAACAGGCCGTGACATACGATCAGTTCTGAAACCGAATTTATGCTGCTTCTTCTTACTGATCTCGTCAATCGTTTCACGTTTGAATTGGCGATAGTACCCTAAGCGTTGAAGCTCTTTCACTGGATATGTCGAGAAGTTAACCTCTAAGCTTATTAATGCTTCGTTGTAATGCTTCCCTAAGCAGTAGGCTTGCTTTGCAAATAAGTCTTCATCGGTTTGGTGATGAATGGTTGCTACTTGCTCACCTGTAATGTTGTTTAGGATATGTCCAGCAAAGAAGTCACTGCCATCCCCTGCGGTATCCCCACCTAACACATAAGGAGTTTGCTCGACTTTATCTTTGTAAATCTTTATCTGGCCATTTGGATCATCAACCCATTTGATAGTTGAATCGATTATCTTTTCGTTTTTATAATCAAAAATAAAAAAGCCTTGTTTAATTGGCTTTTTATCTCGCAAATATGCAATTCGCTCACTAACCTTCTGCGCATCAAAGATGGTTTTACCAACTACTCCCCATTCTCCGAGTGCATAGACAGTGTAATAGTATGGATCAGTTTCTTTAAATCCCTCAAGAACGTCAATTTGTTCTTTCTCAAGGAATTTATTATCTTTGTACGTGGTCCGTAATGTGGTGCTGTTCTTTTTCTTGTGGTCGAAGAACTCAGCTTTAAGCCAATGTGTAACGGATATAGGGTTAAACGAAATGATGATCTGCTTATACCATATCGTCTTGTCACGTAAACGAATGTCTAGCTGGCGAAAGTCCTCTGCATCCATTTCAGATGCTTCCTCGAGCCATATCCCAGTGATTCCTACAATGGATTTTAGCTTTTCTACATCATCTAATCCAGCGAATATGATTTCATTCCCATTCTTGCAACGGATATATAGTTCACTTGAGCGACCTTTAGGTATTTGGAATAGATTACCTAGATTCCATTTGTTTATCACGCTCTTAAACTGTTCAAATACTGAACCTCTTAATGTGTTCTGTACTTTTCTCAGCACAAGAAAACGATGCTTATAGGTTGGATGACTTTCTTTCATCATCCTAATAATTATCTTTTGAGCTGCAAACACCGACTTACCACTACCGCCCCCACCCATTAATACCAGGTAGCGATCTTGATTATTCAGCAAATCTTTCTCAAGATAAATTTCATTAAATACCTTTTTGCTTATCTTTACATTTGCTCTGGCCATTAATCATCATCAAGAGAAACGTTTATCTCTAAATCTCCCGATAACTCCAATTTGTCTTTAAACATCCCTAAGTGCTTTCCAATCAATTCAGTTGCCTTATTAGCCCCATGGCTATCGAATTGATACTCACCTGTTTCGACCATGCTCTTTGATTCATAGTCAAACGCCATAACAGGCTCGGTTGTCATGCAACGGTCTGATATTTGAACCAATCTCCGAAGCACCCACTCTTGATCTATTTGAAGCTTTTCTGAACGTTCAGATTGCAATTCCTCTATACGCGCGAGAATGTGAGGTTTTGTGAGGTTTTCATACCCAATCTCTTTTGCAGAGATTTTACTATACCCTGCTCTGATAGCGGCTTGGGTTGCGTTTAAATCAAGGAGGTATTCTTGCACAAAAAGTTCTTGTTTATCTGTTAGCTTCATATCCCTCACCCTCTACAAATAGTCATCATCCCTCTTATCCTCTACTACTGGAGGACGAGACTTTTCTATTTCAACTTGAGCCCGCTGCAATTCATCAGCTCGTGCTTCTCTTTTGTATTCCGTATAATCTTTGGCTAATACTTTGTCTGTTAGCTTCTGTATGTTGTCCATACTTAACTTCACATAAACAATGAATGTAATTAATATGAGTGCTAATGCTGTAATGTATGTCATTTGTTTCACCTACTTTCTATAAAAACGACTCATTCCAATCGTCAATATCATAAGGATCATCTATTTCCCAATCCACAAACTCTTTGCCTTTCACCTTACCCACTCCACTTCTGTACCTCTTTTCCCTTTTACACCCGATAGCTTAATCACAGCTCGAGAAGTGATACAAACGTATTTCCATTCTCTACATTGCGCATTTGCAGAGAATAGCAATCGCCCCCACCTTTGGCTTTAATGATTGCTGTTTACCCGCCCGAAGGCACACCAAATAAAAAAGCACTCCCGAAGGAATGCTATAGTTTAACTATTCTTTTTCGACATACTTACTTAGAGATCCAACCGCAATGTTTAGTCCGTCTCTTACACCTTCAAGATATAACTTCTTTTCACTTACATTCCCGGTTGTTTGAAGATTGATTTGAGAATCATAATGATCTCTTTCTTTTGCCAACCTTTCAATAACTTCCCTGATGTGTTGCTCTTTCAGTTCTTCAAGTTCTTTAACCTTTTCTTTGATTTCATCCACTTCTATTCCCTCCCTTCATCTACTGATTTCGACAAAAGGAAGTAATTTTCCTCCAACTACTTTTCAAAAGAAAAAGACGATGCTCTCACCTCTAAGAAGCACCGTCTTAAAAAATATTGCATGATTGGGGAATACAAGTTTAGCAGATAACCGTCTACTACTCGGATTAATAAAAACAAAAGGAATTCGCCAGGCTAGTTTTCTCGATTGTTTCCGCAACCGATATTAATTACCTACTATCATCTTAACACAGTAATATCAAGGTTTGTGTTGCCTGTTTGTTGCATGTTGATTTCGTGCAGTTCATTATAAAAATACGTTTTTTACAAATAGCAATATTGTGTTTATCCATAAGACGATGTACAAAACCAATGGTACTTCAACCGTTTTCAGAACAATCATCCCTTCGCATTTTTTCAGATTGCCTTTCTCATCTTCATCATAATTTTTCTCACATACTGATGAGTATAATTCAATTCATTTGCGATTTCTTTTAATGACTTGCCTTGCACAAACCGCATATATGCTATTTTCCTTGGCAATTCCTCATAATCATTCATCAAGGATTCTACACGTCTTTTGGTTTCCTCTTTCTTCTTGAGAAGGGATTCTACACGCTCTATTTTGTTGGATAGTTTATCGAATCTTTCTGCCGCATTATCCATCGGTACCGAATGAAACAGCCTTCCACCGATCCACCACTGTTCCCTTTCTGATTCTGCTAGTTCCAGTTGTTCTTTAAGAATTTCGATTTCTAAGCATAAATCGTTATAAAGAATGAACGTGTCTAGCACTAGATCACCTCATGATATTTGCTTATCGTTTGCAGTACGCTCGCTTGTGTTTTAACGGCTTCTAAGGCTGAAATTCCACTCTTGAACATATCCTTAGCTAAATCCCTTTCGAACTTCAAATAAGCAACCTTGCCCCTTGCTAAGTCCGGTATAAGGGTAGCTTGTACACCGTCAGCACGTAGTTGAGCAATCTCTTTCGCCAATGCTTCTCGATACACTTTTTCAAACTCCGCTTTTGCTTTAGCTAGTTTAAATATTTCTTTACTTGCTTTATCTATTCGTTTGGAGACTGTATGCATTTCTTTTGTGATCTCGATTAGTTCAATGCTCATTTCATCAGCTCCTTAAACTTATCCAGCGTCATGCACACAATCCATTGTTTCCCGTCAGTTCTTAAAGCTACCGCATCCGGCTTTTCCCTTTCATCCTCTATCCAATCGTAAAGCTGTTTAAAGCCACTCTTGCGCCTTTTTACTTCCCATGCTAACCCTAAGCCTATTACATCGTTTGCATATCCTTCTTGAGCCCCCGATAAAGGCACACGATGACCGCCTATTAATTTAGCAAACTCTCTTTCTGCACGTTGTCCTTTATCTCTGCTTGCCTTCCCCATTAACCCACACGCTCCTTATAGAGCTTTTCGAGTTGTTCATCAGTCAACTTGATTAAATACTCTCTGCTGTATGCTGTTCTCCATTCCAGCACGCTGATCATATTTTCTCTCTCCCAAGCATCGAGTTTCATAGTTCTTTCCCTCTCTCCACGACTTGTTCAGCAATTGCGACCGCAACAGCTGCCACTTGCACTAATTCTTTATATAAATCATCTGCATCCGATTCTTTATAGCTAAAATCCCCAATTTGCATTGCTTGAGCGACTTCGCCAACTTCTTCGATTAGGATTTTTAACCAATCGCCCATTGGATGGCGTTGTCTGCCCCATAATTGATTTTGCCTAATTCTTTCTAACCACACATCATCCATGACTGGTCTTGTTAACTTATCTGCCTCCACGACTATTCTCCTTTGCCGAAAAACTGTTCTGTCCAACATTCCGCATTTACCACTTCACCTTTTATCTTTTCAGCTAATTCCCTGATTTCCCATTGAGCTTGTTTTGCTGATCGCTTGCCGTAAAAATCTAGGATGGAGCGCAAATTCCCCGTTAAGACTAAATTGCATGTTGCAGCATTAGGGAGAATGTAACGAGCATCTTCAGCTGGCACTCCGTATTTTCTTAAATCGTCATAAATGTCTTGAATCCTCTCCATAGCGATAGAGTACATATCAAGCGTTTGGTCATTCTTTTCAACACTCGCTGGGATAACGTAATCAAATCCCCCGCTTTTAGATGTCGTTTCAAGTTTGTTATAGCGTTGTGACTGTACGCTATAAGAAAAGTGTCTGTGTCTTGTTAATTGGGCTAATAACGAGCGCGAAATGCCTTCAATGGCAAATGTGAAGTTAAGGTGCTCCATCGTTGACGTATGACCGCTATTGACAATGTGACGTAATAATCTGTCTGCATCTGTTCCCGACTTCCCATCCGAAGCTTCTGAACCAAAGTATTTTTCGCCTTCTAATTCCACGATTTCAGAAGGGTTATTATGCGAGTAGCACGTTCTGATTGCTGTTAAGGCAATCACTTGTCCGTCTGTACATCCCCAATAATCCTGTGGCGTTTCCCAGTCACAATCCCCTGTTCTGTCAATCAAAAATACATCATCAACTAATTTTGAGTGAGCTAATAGCTTAACTTCCATCTTCAAGCCCCCATTTTCTTTTTTAATTTGGCATATGCCCTTTTTAACAAAACACTCGCATAGGTATCTCTATATCCAAGCATTCTACTGATCTCGTATTGTCCATAACCTTGATGCTCTAGGCTAATTGCTTTCTTTTCTACGTCATTTAAAACGTCCCAACTATTTTCAATCATGATTTTATTAATAACCGTTCGTTCCACATTTACAGGTGATTGAAAGATTTTGGTTTGAATCTTTTCGTCTAGGTGATCCACATCTTTAGTGCTGATATTGGCAAATCTCTTTTCTGCTTGTGCATCACGAATCATTTTCATAAACCTGCCTTTAAGACACATGATGATAAATGTTTTAAATGTCCTCAGGCTAGGTTTAAACTTTTCGACCTGAAGCATAATCTCGATATGCCCAATATGAATCAATTCCTGCCGATCCATTTTTAATTGATGTTTGAGAATGTATTTCGCATTTTGGAATACCTGCTTAGCTGAAAACACGATGATTCCTTCCCATAAGTTACGTTTAATCATTTCAAGAGCTGCCCCCTTCAATAAAGAAGGAGGACACTCATTGTCAAAACCAACGATACACATTAATTGTTCATCTGTTGCTAGTTCCCATTTCATGATGTTCACCTAAAACGGGAGATCAGAATCTTCTATATCTGGTTGACCGCCAGCGAATGGGTCTGATGGATCCTCTGTATATTTTTGCGTTTGTTGCTTATCCTTTTTGCTGTCCAAGAAAGTAATTTGATTAGCAATAACTTCAGTAACATAAACTTTACGACCTTCGCTATTTTCATAGTTCCTAGTTTGTATAGAACCACTTACCGAAATTTGTGAACCTTTTTCTGTATAATTAGCTAGATTTTCTGCTGTTTTCTTGAAGCACACGCAATTGATAAAGTCTGCTTCATCCTTTTTCATGCGATTGACTGCTAGTGTAAAGCTTGCTACTGGTGTTCCATTCGGGCTGTAACGTAATTCTGCCGCCTTCGTCATTCTTCCAACCAAACTCACATTATTCATGGTTGTTCCCCTTTCTGTTCCCGTAGGAATTGACATATAATATATATTGGGTTTTTATGCTCTTTTTTCTTTAAACTCATAATATTTGCCATTAAAAATCAATACCTCATGCGCTTTGCTATATCGATTATCCTTTTTTAGTTGTTCCTTTTTGATACCAGGCTCCCATACGGTAACAATCAGCAACTCTTCACCTTCAAAGTTCTGCTTCCGATGATGTGTCACCCTTCGCATGTTCTTCCTCCTTCACCATAAAAGTTTCATATGCTTCTTTCGCGGTGTTTGGAATTAAACCTAATGCGAATAAATCAAAGCGATCCATGTAATAAAATTTACCGTATAACTTCCTGTGTTCTTCCTGCAGCTGTATCATGAGTGTGTTTCCGTTCTTTCCATGCACTCCATTTTCTCCCCTGTGGTGTTCTGGACATAAGGCTCGAAGATTTCTCCACATTCCCCTGCCTGATTCTCCGCTGTATTTCTTAGGAAACACATGATGCATTTCTACATTGGGATTTCCGCATACCCAACAAGTTTCTCCATGCTTCCTTAGAGCTTCGTTATATTCAACTGCAGTAATTCTTCCTCTCGTTTTCTTTGTGGGAATAACCCTGCCTTTTATAACTTGCGGTTTCTTTTTCTTTTGTGCTGGATACCGCTTCTTTTTGTACTTAGGCTTGTCCTTTGGCTTGGATACAGGCTTAGGCACAGGATGGAATCCTAGATCCATAGCGCAACCAATTCCCTTAGCGCCTTGTTTTCTTGAGCAAAACGCTTAATTGTAATATCAACGTTTTCAAAGTCACGCTTCACGTTCTCAAGTTCATAATCCTTTCTTACAAGTTCATCCCTTGTTTCCAGGAGTTGATCACGGTAGTTGTCTCTTTCTGTTCTTAAGCTACTAACCTCTAATTTTGCATCTTCACATGCTGTGCTTAATTCACTGATTAACGTCCTGTATTCGGCTTCTTGATCCGTTTTCGAGGGTTTAGTCTCAGAAACTTCTGGAACATCTGCAGCCGGCTGTTTTGGCTTTGTAAGTTCATTTCTTTTCCACGCCTTCAACCGATTGTAAAGAGTAGCTACACTGGTTTTCATTTCATCTGCTATTTGAGCGTTTGATATACCCTTCGCCCGCATCTTTTCATAATCTGCTTGAGTGTACACTTTCGTTCCTCCCTTATCTCCATTTCGGTATTTTGCTAATTCCTCAGGAGAGAGGAAGGAAGTCTTGACGCTGCTATCCCATATGTCTTTGCTTCCTCTCGTACCAAACCGTGGTTCACCAGTGCGATATTTTGAGATTTTGGCACTCATGAGACATCACTTCCACTTTTTAATACTCCGTATCCTGCAATATCTTTCCAAGGGTTTTCTTCAAATGCCCCTTTATTTGTCGCAAGACGCATTAACTTATCAAATATCCGAACGATAGCTAACATATCGCTATATTGCTCTGGATTAATTCCATTTGGGTAAAGTAACTTTAGAAAATCGTCTGACTTATTGAAAGCATCCCCGTAAGCTTTGTTTTTTTCGTCTACAAGTTGACCGATAGATAAAGCAACTCTTTCGTATTTTCCTGTGTTTGGATGTGCTTGTATCGGCAATTGGTCAAAGTTAATACTCAATTTGCTCACCTCATTTAATTATTCCACTTTTTCAAAGTACTGCTTGCCAAAATGGTTCACGATCAGCTCCATTGTCTTTGGTCCAATCCCCTTCACCTTGTCTAACCCTTCAAACCGACTGGCGAATAAATTCATAGCTGCGTTTGTTCCGAACTTCTGCCCTAAGATAAAGCCTGTTTCGTAACCCTCTTTACGGGCTTTTTCAATTACAGGGTTTTTCTTAGCCCCCATTCCGTTTCACCTCGTATTCTTTTAAATGGTTATTCACATAATCACGATGTTTGGGGTTGAAGAAAAACTTATGTAAAATCTCGCTGTTATCTTCCATCCGGAATAATTTCTTTTCATACACCCCAAACTCGATAACTAATTGCAGGCTGAAATGTTTACCCTTTAAAGCTTCTGCATACAACTCTCTAACCGTCATACCTTCGCTCCAAATTCAGGAAGGTGTTACTTTCTTTTAAATAAGCTAACTGCGCAACTCCAAGTGATCCGTTTCTGTTTTTTGAAACTATCACTTCAATAATGTTTTTATTTTCAGTATCTTTGTCATAATAATCATCCCTGTGGAGGAAAAGGATTTTGTCGGCATCTTGTTCTATCTCTCCGCTATCCCTTAAATCTGAAAGCATAGGCCGTTTATCTTGCCTTTGCTCCACCCCCCTTGATAATTGAGATAAGAGTATAACTGGTACGTTTAAATCTCTTGCCATCCGTTTTAAGTTTCTGCTGACTTCCCCCACCTCTAAATGGCGTTCTCTGCGACCGCTTCCTTGTATTAAGGTAAGGTAGTCGATAATCACTAAGTGACGTTTATCTGGATGTTTACGAATGTTCTTTTTTGTTCTTGAGCGTATTTCTTGTACGGTTACCTTCGATTTATCGCAAATATCAAGGTTGTGTTTGTAATTGGAGAGTATCCCTTGTGCCGCCTGATACCTCTTCCAATCTTCTTCATCAAATCTTTTTAAAGCATTTTTTATTTTCATGGAATTAATTCCACCAATGCTGCATAACATTCTAGTAAGTAACGACTTGTCCGACATTTCTAACGAAAAGAAATTTACAAAGTGGTTATTCTTCATAGCGTTGTTGGCTATCGCTAATGAAAAGGCTGTTTTTCCGACTGACGGCCGTGCTGCTAAGATTAGTAATTCTTCTTCACTTAGACCATCCAGAAGGTTGTCCAGTTCTACGAATCCGGTTGGTATGCCATTAATGCCTTCCTTCTTCGTTTCCACATCATCATGGATGGAATAAAGAACTTCGGATAAATCGAAATCCGATTCTTGACCATGATCCAGTGTTTCATTTATTTCTGCTATTGCTTGTTTTAACTTCTCTATATCCCTGGGGGAATTTACTTCCGACAAGGTTTGAGTTATCTCTTTAGTTTTTCTAATTTGAAATTCTTCAAAAACATACTGTTCGTATTGTTTAAAATTCTCTTCATTGGTCATAATGTTGTATAGGTCAGCTAAGTAGCTTGAACCACCAATGAATATGATTTCGTTCCCTAATTCAGTGTTGAGTGATACAATATCTATAGGGATTTCTTTCCTTTCAAGCTGTCGCATAGCTTGAAATATTTTTTTGTGTGGAACATATTCAAAGTGTTCTTCGTTTAGCGCGATCTCTTTAATGAGTTCGCCTTTTTTTATGATGCAGGAAAGTAATGCTTGTTCACTGTTTTCTAGCTGCATTCTTTTCCCACTCCTTTATTTGGTCCAGTACATTTGTTTTATAAGCTTCGTGATTTCGTTCTCTCAAATCTGCAAGCGTAGGAGGGAATTTACTTTCTAAAACAAACTTTTCAGCATTCCTCATAACTACTGCTGGATTTTGATCTTTAAGCAACCTAGCCCATGTATCAATTTTTTCTGTCGTTGCTTCAAACTGCGGATAAACATTAACAAGAAGTTTAAATATCTCTTTAACATGCTCCCTGTTCATAGGTCCTCCCAATTAATTTGTTTTTTAGGCTTAGAATTTTTTCTTTCCCAAGCAAGGATAGTTAAATAATCATTCTTGTACTTAACCCCTTTAGAGCCTTTGTAAAGATTTAGATTTTCTATTCTGTCCTTTGTTCCTTGCTCTCCGAATTGTTCTAAAAGCTTTTCATATTCTGATTGAGTCATAGAAACAAATTCAGCATATTTATTCTTCTTTTCATTCTTAACATTATTAACATTCTTGTTTGTGTTCAGTTGATGTTCAATTGTTGTTCGTTTGTTGTTCAGTTGATGTTCAATATCCTGTTCACTTTCTTGGTAATCAGCCCATTTAACTATTGATACAACGCTGTATTTAGTGGTTTTTTTGATGTTCAACATTCCCCACAATTCTAGATTGTTTAAGTATCTCCACCAAGTTGATTCACTCTGCCTTAATTTCGGTTTCATCCCCTTATTTAAGTCATCTGATAAAGAGGTTCTTCCAGTGACAAATTCTCCTGGCATTAGCTTGATAACTTGATTTCCAACTAACTGTTCTCGTTCTTTGTGGGATGCCTTCATCAAACAGTACATCCATAGTTTTAAATAAACGGGATCTTGCCAAACAGGACTGCACATCATTTTGCGATAAACCTTTATATAGCCTTTCACGTTATCCCTTCTTTATAAATTCAATGGCATCTTTGATGTGTTCCTCTCCGGTCATATCAGGCATCATTTCTAATGCAGTAATCAATTTGCTGATTATCTCGCTTTTTTCATCATCTTTCCGATACTTGCGAATAACTAACCCTTCACTACTCATAAACATTTCCATTGGTGTGTTAGTATCCCAACCGTGAGCCCTTCTTACTTCCTTTGGGACTACAATTCTCCCTAAATCATCAATTTTGCGAATGATCCCTAATGCCTTCATTTACTTTTCCTCCTTTATTTTTTGGCTTAACAACTTCCCTAAACAATCGGCACACAATGTACGGTTCCAGTGTATTGCGCTATGTGTCTGACATTCGATGCATTTCTTGATTTCAATTTTCATAGAAAGCACCTCACTTTTTAATGACAAGCAATTCCCCAACTTCACAATCCAGTTTGTTACATAAATTAATCAAAAAATCACGATCAAAGCTGTTAGTTTCATTGTTTGCTAACTTGCGTAAAAGGTAATAACTCAATCCGTTATCTTTCGCAAATTTTTGCAATGATTTGTAGCCTTTATCAGCTACCAAAGCCCTAACTCTTGTATGAAGTTCCACTTTTTCACCTCCGTTGGTTCTATTTACCTCTTACAATTAATATTGTAATAGATATAATAAGTAATGTAAAGGATGTAATA
Organism: Bacillus sp. DTU_2020_1000418_1_SI_GHA_SEK_038; assembly: GCF_032341175.1. Lineage (NCBI taxonomy): Bacteria > Bacillati > Bacillota > Bacilli > Caryophanales > Bacillaceae > Bacillus > Bacillus sp. DTU_2020_1000418_1_SI_GHA_SEK_038. Next base: position 3,050,192 of record NZ_CP135435.1, read on the forward strand.
ATAAATTTATCTATAATTGTGCAAATTTTTGTCATACATTATAATTAATTGCATATACTAGAGTGAAAGATGGGTTGTCCAATGAAAGTATTAAAAAATAACCTGCGCTTACTTATGGCTAAAAAAGGTGTTCGGACTATGGTCGAGCTGGAAGAAAAGTCAGGAGTAAGCCGTCAGGTACTGGATCGGTTTGAAAAAGATAAATCCAAACGATTAGATTTTGAAACTGTTGTAAAGCTTTGCCAATTCTTTGAATGCGAAGTTGGAGAATTGCTTTACATTGATGAACAAGAGGGAGAATAACCTCCCTCCCCTTGCTAATTAACTGGCTCTATCTTTTGTTTCCTTAAAACTTCGCTATAGCACTCTTATACAAATCAAGTACACATTCTGGACAAAGTCGAATGGTGGTGGTTTGGTTTTCGTTCAGGCCTATTGATATATCAAGGATTTTTTCATTTGAATAACAAGACTGACAACGGACATATCTTTTCTCAACAACCTCAACGCTTATCAATATTCAATCACTCCTTTCTGATAAACACTTCCTACCTTTTGTTTCGTTATTCGCCTTCTTTATATCTGCTGAAATGGTAATCATCCATTCCATCACTTTTAGGCTGTTCTTTTTGGAAATGCAAATAGTCCTCAAAATCTCCGATATATTCATCATGAGAAGCTGCATATTCCTTCTTTGTCATATCCCAGCACCCCTTACACATAGAAGCTGGAATATCACCCATAAATGGAGTTGGTCGCACTTTATCGACATATTGCTCACAATAATCACACTGTTTTTTATCAACACATTCTTTGCACCAATATTCTCCCAGCGATTCACCAACTTTATATTCATTTGTTTCAAGGTCAATCTTTTTATTACATGCGACACATTCCTCAAAATGTTCTTCGTGAAGATCATTACCCCAATGTCCATGACGCTTCAAAATTTCAATGATTTTATCTGCATATGGTTCGTCTGTATTGATTACAAGGTATTTTTGATAATTCCTTTTACCATCTAATCGCCTGCCACTTCTGATTTCCTCTAACAAGTATTCCAGATGTATTTTTTGAGTATCAGTGAGATGTTTTTCAATGTCCTCATTTTTGATTACAGTAAATTTCATTTCCATACCTTTTAAATTCGACATCCTCTTTCCCTCCTAATTAACTGATCTATCATTTTGTTTCCAAGACCTTAATCCTTGCCCCGCACTTGCACTTGTTTATGTGCTTTATCAATTCAACTTCGCTTCCGCATTTATTTTCATCGGTTACTCCTTTTTTAACTTGCTGGTAACTTGCGCATTAATTTCGAAATGCGAACTAAATACTAAACATTACACAAGTAAAAATAACCCCACAAATAAAACCTAAAATCCACTTTCCCATGCTTTCACCTCTCTTCGGGATATTCTGTAAGCAGTTCTTTGTTTTCGTGAATATTACCTATGACTTTCCATCCGTACTTATCATATCGTGTTGCTCCACGATAAGTATTCGGATAATAACCACCACCATATCCTCGAAAAGTAAACTCTTGCTTATAATCGTGCCACGTTACATAGAACCTTTCTTTTGTGCCTAATTCAACAATATCCCCTTCGTAAATCTCTTTACCTTCCTTGTCTTTTAAACCTGTATATTGCATGGCATACGTCCAGCGGTCATTTTCTTTATTTAAATCACTGACCATCCATTCGTCTGATTCATAAACCATTTCTTTGTGCCTTTTATTAAAAGCTCTAAATTTTAATTCCCTCATTTGTCCATCTCCTTAATCCATACCCCATGTTTTAAATTTGCTAGAGTGTAATTAAATAACGGCAATCTTCCGAGCTTCTTTGTCCACAAAAAGTTAATCGGAAACCATGTTTCATCAATGTCCTCTCCGTTTTCGAACAAAAATCCTACTGGCTGTGTTTTATTTAACTCAATAGCTTCCTCAAAATTAACGTATTTTCTTTCGTTCATTTTCTCTCTCCTTACTGCACAATATTTGTCAAATCTACACCTTACTTTTACGGCCATTTATATAATCAGCATGAACCAAAGCATAGTTTTGACCGTTAAACCTAATGCTAGTTGGTACACCGTTTTTAGCTTTCAAGACCTCAACAACAGGCCTAAAGCTATCACCTTTTTGACGAGCCTTTGGTTTCCTTATTGATCTCACCCCTTAGGAAATTCCTTTACTCTTGTGTTTCCATGTCATGAATTTGTTTAATGAATTTAAAAATCGGATATATCTGTTGCGGAACTACTGCATTTCCCAAGGCTTTTAATCTATCTTTGTCCAATCGTTTGGAAATCCCATCATCCACTCTACAAACTGTGGGTTGATTATTTTCCCAATGCTCTCCGGATGATGCTCCCCGATACTCCCAGGAAGAACTTTTCCATGTTTCCCTGCTGCTTCTGATGGAGCTAGCGCTCTTATTGGTTTGTAATTTTGACTCGCTGTTGGAGTTGCGTAAAACCTTCTTAATATCTCGCCTGATACCGAATCTCTTTTCCGCTGACTTGGTGGAAGAGTTATGTTTTTGTAATCGCTTGCTGTAGGAGTGGGCCACAATGAAGATTCTGTCTCTCCTATGGTTGGCATTGACGGCAACAGCCGGTATAATAAACGATTGCCCTCTGTAACCGATACTTTCCAGGTCAAGAAGTGCGTTATCGAGCCCCATATTGGCGAAGTTAGCAACATTCTCGCCAACAACCCAAGTTGGTCTAATCTCTTCGATGATCCTAAACATTTCTCCCCAGAGTGCACGGTCATCATCTTCGCCTTTTTTGAGCCCGGCAATACTGTAAGGTTGACAAGGGAATCCTCCGGAAATAAGTTCAATTGCTCCAATGTCTACTCCCCTTTCTTCCAATGTTTGCTTATTTAATGTACATACATCATCAAAAATCGGAACAGAAGGCCAATGCTTATTTAAGACTTCTTGGCAAAATGGTTCACGCTCACAGAAGGCTACAGTTTCAATTCCAGCCCATTCAGCAGCAAGGGCAATTCCCCCGATTCCTGCGAATAACTCGATGCTTTTCATCGGCCGACTCCTTTCTATGAAACTTAATTAATTCAAGAGCTGATTAACTCCGGATTTTCGTAAATGTTGCCGATGACTTCAGACCAATTACTAAAAATGTTCAAGCAATCATCAACATGATTTTTGCTTAAAGCATCGAAACCTTTACCCAAAAAACATCCACCATCAAAATAGACTTCTAAAATTGTTCCTCTTCCGTTTTTTACAATATCACCCTCATAAATATCCTTGCCGTTCTTGTCTTTTAGGCCTGTGTATTGCATAACAACTGCATCTAATTTGACTTCGTTGTAAACAGGAAACCCAAAAGGACTAATCCAGAAAGGTCTATCGCCGGCATTTTTCATTATTCCGTTTTCAAATATCCGAAACTTTATCTCACGCACGTTCATTCCTCCTTTAAGGAAACTAAATACAAATTCAGTTGTTTATAACTCCGCACATCATCAGGACTGCGACAATCCCACTAAACGCCCAAAACACATATGGCCAAATCCAATGACAATGATTCAAAAACACACAAACTTCTTCGTCTGTTACTTCCATTTGCTTCTTTACCGTTCTAACAGGTCTAACTGACTGATATTGAATCGCTAACGTATCCAAGGTGTATGTAGTTCTAAGGGTGCGATCATTAGTGTAATTTGGCTGCATATCTAATCCCCCCAAGGGAGCCGAAGCCCCCTCTATTTATTTAGCGAAAAACGGTAGATACATTTCAGTGCGTTTCTTTTCTTTAATCGAATATTTCTTAGCTGTAGCCTTTAACTTTGCATTTTCTTTCATAAGAGAATCAGCAAGGATGCAAGTGTTTACTAAAGCGTTACGCAATTCTGATGCCGTTACTTCTTTCCCTTCAATGGAATCACGTACAAGTTGAACCGCTTTTTGAATTTCTTCCACACGTTGAATGTTTTTCATGTTGTTATCCTCCTATGCACCTTGTTTAAGGGCGTTATTTAGTATTTCAATAGCCTTGCTTGCATCAGACGGGCTATACCATTCCATATCCTTTTTCATTTGTTTATGGAGGGCTTGGTAGGTTTTTTCTTTGGTGCTTCCGGTGTAATTCGCAACATCGACTAAGAGTTTGTTGATAAGGTTTAATTGCTTATCAGTTGCCGCTTGCGCTTTATTTGTTTTACCCTTCGCATTACCTTCATGAATAATCCCATTCGCATCATCGTCATCTTCACTAGAGATTCCAAGCAAGGAAGAAAGCGAATACCTTCTGCTGTACGTGATGGCGATCCCAGCTGCTTGAGCATCATATATTTTTACTGCATCTTTGCCTAATTTATAGGCAGGAAGAATAATAGGATCTGATTCAATCCATTCCCCTGATTCGTGCATGAGAAGTGTAGTTGTGCCGATATGAAGCCCATCCTCTGACGTTGAGGGGGATTGGATATAAGACAAACCAAACTTCGCTAGAACGGGTTTAACAGTGTTTATAACGTTATCTAAAGTTGAGTACTTACTTTTATACATCGGGTTTGTTGCGTTGTTGCTAGGATTCTTCACTTCCGCTTGGAATTTCGCTAACGCACAAGCGATTTCCTTAATAGATTCAGAACGTTTCATTTTCATTCTCCTTTTGGTACAATGACCGTAAAGTGTGTTTTTTAGAGAGGGAAGCTGATGGCGGTCAGCAACCCTCAGTTATTTAGCTCCACAGTGAATTTTTCATCACGTTCTACCACAACTACTCCTGGAACTTGTTCTCCGTTCATGTCATACAATTTTCCGTCAGCAACTACACAACTTTTCTTTAACTCTGCCCAATCGGTTGATTCTTTCACTTTCACAAACCCTGCTAATTTCGCATATTCCAGTAATGTTGCTTCATCTTTTTGGAACTCTGGTTGTTGTTTCTTCAAACTCACTTTGCCATAAGGGAAGGACCATGTTTTCTTTGGCTTCTTCCCTACTTCAATCTGCTCCGCAATTTCTTTTCTCATGTATTGCTCGAGTAAAATAGTGTAATAGGCCTGCTTTTCTTCATGTTCCACTTTCGCTTGAATGCCCCATTCTTTGATTTTTTCGATTTTTGCTAAGTATGGAGCGATCTGCTTTTCAATAATGCGGTCGATCTCCGCTTGACGTTCCACGAACCAAGCAATTCTTCTTTGCGCTTCAATAGCTGATTCCAAATCGTTTACCACAAAAGCGACTTGCATTTCCTCTGTTTCTTGCTCGTTAATATCAAGCAACACGTTTTCTAAACTCATTTAACATCCTCCTATTCAGCTGTTTTAAAAGTGAATTCCAATTCTTCTGATAAATAACGCTCCAAGTTATCCTTTAAAATGAGCTCTCCGTCAAACTCGCAGTATTCATCACCTGCAAGGATTTCATCACCGAAGAAGTCAATTCCAGCATGTTCCGGTTGATTCATCATATTAGGGTAGCCAGTGCGCTCGATTCGACTAATCATTGGATGCTCTAGCAAGTTCCTCACCTCCCGAAAGGTCTACATCCTCAACCATGTAGTTTGAATAAAAGAATGTACCCCGAAAATTGGCGCTTATATTGCCTACCGAAAGCCATTTAACCCCATTGCTTTGTATTAAATTTACTGGTTCATCTGTTATCCCACTAAGTTCAGCAGCTAACTTTTCCGCATCCTCCCTGCTTCTTCCAAAGCTATTGAAACTCATTTCAATTTGCGCGCCATTGTCGATAGCGTTAGAGATAAACTCCATTAATTTTTCTTTATTCACACCAATATTTTTGACATTGTCAGCAAACACATTTTTAATGTCATTTCCCAGTTCATCACATTTCACAACAAGCATTTTACGACCGTCATAATCACTGTTGTAGCTATCAATAACAACACCTTCTTTTGCCTGGCCTTCAACTTCGATTATCACCTTTTCCATTTTTCCTTCCTCCTTAAATTTATCTGCCCAATCAGATTGGACGATTTGCTGGTGAAGCTTTTCGAGTAGGTTCATCAAACGGTCACTTTCCTTGGAATCCAAGCTTCGATATACCTTGTGGCCGCCTGCGTATCCTTGCGCTTAATATCCTTGTAACTCGAAACTCCGAAACGATCTTTAATTTCCCTGTGCAACTCCCGGAATAAATTTGACCTTTCTTCTGAATCACTGCATAACTCATAAACTTTAGCCGCTATACCCCTTTGAATCTTTCTTTGCTCGCCATGATCTAAAGTGATTTGGTTTTCAACCATTCCCCTGATCTCTTTGACTTCACTTTTTACAAAGGTGATTTCTTCGGCTGTTTCAAGAGAAAGCTTCATGGAAGCTATTAATTGTTCGCGTTCTGTAAGGACTTTTACTTGTTGTTGGATATTGTAGTAATCATCTACAAGCATTTCGTAAGCATCCCAAGCTTCGTCAGTGTTTAAAGATTTCGCATGAAGCCATGCCCCTTTTTCGGTCCAGAGGTATAATACAGATGTGAATTTTAGGCTATCTTCAAATTGAGGATAGGCTTTTTTAAACTGACGAAGTTCTTCTTCATTTAATTCAATAAAATGTTTGCCGCTTGTATAGCGATTCCGATTCCGCGAATAATTTTGACTAATAATCTTAGTTGTAGTTCCATACGCTTCTGCCAACTGTGCTGTTGTTAAAACTCTTGCCCCGTTTTGTTCAATAATTTGTAGTTCGTTCATTTCTCCATCTCCCTTTTGTGATTCGTTATGCAGTTTTCTTTTGTTTTTCGAGAATTCTTGGTAAAGAAGTTTTCTCGAATAACGCAAGCCATAATTTAATGGTCTGTACTGATGGTTGTTTCACTTAGTTGTCACCCTTTCTTTTTGTCCATTTTGGGAAATCTGAAAGCAAAAAAATATCATCTAATGAGCAATCCAAAATTTTCGCCGCTAATATCGCTTTGCTTGCTGGCAGCCCTCTTTTCCCCTGTTCGATTTCGTTGTACTTTGAAAGTGACTTATAACCAAGCATTTTAGCCATTTCTTGCTGTTGCAAACCCTTTGCTTCCCTTAGCTGCCTAATATTTGTTGTCATTTTAATTAACCACCCCCTCATAATTATTTTCCCAATATGGGAAGTAGATTAACCTTAGTATAGCTTCCCATATTGGGAAAGTCAACAGTTACTTTTGTCTTTTTTGGGATATTCAATCTCCATCTATTTAAATTCTACAAATTGGAAGATACAATAAGATGTGGTCGTTCTAGTTTAAATTTACATAGATAAAACAAGGCAGTTTAATGTACTCTTAGGGGAAGGGGGGAGCTCAATGAATAAATACGGTAATAGAGTAAGGGAACTTAGAGAAAAGCATAACGACACCCTCAATGATCTGGCGCAAAAATTAAATATGACATTTAGCTCTTTAGGAAAGTACGAAAGAGGAGAACGGAAAATCACCCCAGACTTTTTGGAACAAGTAGCAAAAGTGTATGATGTTCCTTTTTCATATTTTTTTGGTGTAGAATCCGAACCACCAAAAGAATTAAAAGAGATTGGCGCAGATTGGGTTGCGTTCGCCAAGGATATGAAAGAAAAAGAAATCACTCCTGATGAAATAAAAGCGATATTGAATATTATGAAAAAGATTTAACGGAATGTTCACAATTAATTAAACAATATTTCGACAACAAACGACACTAATATAAATATAAGAAGAAACACGAATCCATATCCGTAAATTATTTAAATTGTCGAAAAGGGGAAATTTAATCTTTTTGGAATACACCTTACAATATAGTCAATTACAGTATATAATTAGTAAAAAACAAGAACATGCGTTCTGTAAGGAGTGTCGTTTCTTGAAAGTAATGACTTGTTTAGAGTTGGCAGCAGGGAAATCAGTAAAAATAGGCGATTTTCTAATAATTGGCGTTAAAAAACCAACAGAAAATTGCACGATCAATCAATCCGAACAATTATTATTAAGTAGCGACAACAAAAAGGTAATATAAAAAGAGAGCGTGCCTATGCTCTCTTTTTCAATTTGGAGGTAGTAATGAAAGTTGCAGCATATATTCGAGTATCAACACACATGCAAGTGGAAGACGGTTATTCATTGTCAGCCCAAAAAGAACGATTAAAAGCCTTCGCTTTCTCGCAGGGGTGGGAAATTGTTCAATATTATGTGGATGAAGGAATTTCGGCCAAGGATATGGAACGACCAGAACTTCAACGAATGTTAAAAGGAGTTCGTGAAGGGTTATTCGATATTGTTCTTGTTTACAAATTGGACAGGCTCACTCGATCAGTTATTGACCTGGACAAGTTATTAAAAGAGTTCGCTAATCATAACGTCATGTTTAAAAGCTCTACAGAGGTGTATGACACGACTACAGCGACCGGTAGACTATTTATCCGTTTAGTTGCTTCTATGGCGCAATGGGAGCGTGAGAATCTTGGAGAACGAGTTAGAATGGGGATGCTCCAAAAAGCCGAGGAAGGAAAATGGGTTCTCAATATGGCTCCGTTCGGTTATGACAGGGACGGGACCGATTCACTAAAAATAAACACTGCTGAATCTTTAGTGGTGAAAGAGATTTATTCTTTATATAGTAAAGGTTTAGGTATGCACAAGATAGCTAGAAAATTAAATGAAAAAGGTGTTTATACTAAAAAGAATAAGCCGTGGAGTCAAGTGACAATTAATTACGTATTAACCAACCCAACCTATAAAGGCACTATGCGTTACAATTATCGAATGAATAGCGAGCAATATTTTGAAGTGGAGGATGCGGTGCCGGCCATCATTTCAGAAAACGATTTCGAATTAGTTCAAAAAATAATAAAAAGCAGACAAGAATTTCATCCGCGCCAAGCAACTTCGAAACATATCTTTAGCAAAGTTTTGAAGTGTGCAAGATGCGGAAAAACGTTAATCGGGAAAAGTAGCCAAACCAAACGAGGGGATAAGAAATATTATTCTTATAACTATTATTGTCCTACTCGTCAAAGAGGACTATGTGACCTTCCTTTGATTAATCAGAATCACTTAGAAAAAAAGTTTTTACAGTTATTTGATAATCTAAATATCGAAGATGTAGCAAGAGGTGTACGTGAACAAAAAAGCAAAGAAAGTGAAGTAGATCATCAAGCGATCATTAAGGATTACCAAAAAGAATTAGAGGAAATTGAAGAAAGGCGTAAACAATGGCAGTATGCTTGGGTAAAAAAAATGATAAAAGATACAGATTTCACCAAGAGAATGAAAGAAGAAGAAGAAAAAGAAAAAATGATTCTCAAGGAATTAGAAAAACTAACACCTCAAGAATCATCTACACCTATTGATAATATAATTGAATCTTGGTCAAATGTAAAATTAAATTGGGAAAACTTGACCGTTGAGGAAAAGAAGCAGTTTGTGGCTATTGGGATTGACCGGATTGTTATTGACCGGATCAACATGAATAAATCACCGGATGCATATGTATTCAAAGATGTTATTTTCATTTAACATCTTTGTATGTTCCTATTGTAATGACTGAGTGTCCCGTCAGAGCTGCTCGCACAGCAATTTTTGCCGTTTCCGCATCTCTTATTTCCCCAACCATAATAATGTCTGGGTCATGCCTTAAGATAGCCTTTAATCCAGCAGCATAAGAAACACCCGCCTTTTCATTCACTTGTACTTGGAGAACCATATCATGTTCTTTTTCAATTGGGTCTTCTAGCGTAATAACATTGCGATTAAACATGTGAGAGGTTTCGTTCAAAAGGGAATAAAGAGTAGTGGTCTTACCTGATCCGGTCGGCCCTGTGAATATGATTAAGCCGTGGGCATGTTTGAGTAAGGCAAGCATTTTACGGGTCATGGCTGGAAATAAGGAAATTTGAAAAAAAGGGATCTGCTCTTGCTGAGGAAGGATTCGAATAACAAGGCTTTCGTTGTGGCTGGATGGCAGAGTGGAGAATCGCAAGCCAATTACTTTTCCATCAATAACGTATGAGTAGGCTCCGCTTTGTGGACGTCTTTTTTCGCCAATATCCATCGATGCGGTGAATTTAAAATGGGAGATCAGTCTGTCGCATTCTTCTTTAGGGAGATAGAGTCTTGGTACAAGTTTATTTGCGAGGCGCCATTGAATGAGTGTATCTTGTCTGCGGGGGACAATATGAATGTCTGAGGCTTGATTACGAACTGCATCCTTAATAACTTTTTCTGCTAATTTTTCAATCATGTTCAACTGAACATCACACCACCTTATAAAATTTAGAATTGTCACTAAAGACTATATTCGACCTTATTATATATTTTCCTTTAATTTTTGACAAACTTTTCGCATGAATAAAATAAAATTTCTTACACTAATAGATATACCTCAATTCCCAAAGACCATTTTTACCCATAAATTGCGGCCAAGAAAAAGTCATGGATATTTGTGAACATTTTATAAACTTATAGTGAATACAGTGTTAACTCTAAAAAACTGTATTATAATGGGATCAATATAGTTCTGAGGTGAGCTTACGTGGAACAAACTTTAAAAATTACAAATGTTTTATCAGATCCAACACGTTATTATATTTATCAATACATTACGCAAAGGCATAAGGAAGTAACTGTCCAGGAAATTGCAGATAATTTTAATATTCATCCAAACGTAGCCAGGCTCCATCTTTCAAAGCTAGAGGATGTAAATATGCTTGCTTCTGAGACGCAAAAAACAGGAAAAGGCGGGCGGCCAAGCAGACTTTATCGTTTATCAGATGATGTAATTCAGCTTCATTTTCCGTATCGAGATTATCAGCTTCTATCAAAGATTGCTATGCAATCATTGCTTTCGCTTGGTGAAGCAGCTAAACAGGCATTATATGATACAGGCAAAAGATTTGGACAAGAATTAATCGAGCAAGAAACGAGCCGTCCTGCTCAATTTAATGAATCACTTTCGTTCGAACAAAAATTAAATATTATTAAAAATGCAGCTATCATGTCAGGCTTCCATCCTGAGTTTGAGGCCAATGAAGAAGAATCAAAAATATATTTTCAGATCTTCAACTGCCCATTTAAAGAAGTAGCAGAAGACTTTTCCGAGTCCGTTTGCAATATGCATGCTGAGTTCCTTAAGGGGATGTTTGAAGCATTATTTGATTCTGTAGAATTAGTTGAACGAGCAAATATGCTAAATGGCTGTGAGTCATGTTCTTATCATGCAATTGTTACAAAATAATGAACTGTTAGTTCGAGGGGGTATTGGATGCGTGATCCCGCCGCGCTCCGCCTTCAGCTTCGTTAAACAATATTCATAAAGAGTGGTTTACTTTTAAGTTGGGAATAACTTATAATATGTAATGATGTACTTGTAATGGTAAAAGGAGGGATACATATGGATCGTATGTACAGAGTATTAGGATTCTGGACAGGGATTTTTGCAGTTATGTTCTTCGTAGGCGACATGTATACAACATCTTTAATCTTCTTTGGCCAAACAGGATTTTTCCTGCTATTAAGCTACTTAAAGCTTTCAGAGCGTATGTATATGTATGTTTTTGCCGCATATTTAACAGTGTTCTTTGTTGGCTTCACATACTGGTCAACGTTCATGATGACTCCGGGTGTAAGCGGTCATTAAGAAATATACCTACATAATAAAAAAGCGATGCGTGCATCGCTTTTTTATTTTATCCCTTTTTTCTGCAAAATGACATGAAATGATCCGCTAATTCCTGATGGCATGATGAGGCTTCGGATCGCTCTATTTCTTTTGCTTACTTCTGAAAATGGATCAGGGTCATAATGATTTTGCAAATCATCTAATATGCCTGTTTCTAATAAAAATTCATCCTGTCTCCATTTCTGTTGAAAGGCTAATCCCAATTGATCCCCAATTCTGATAAGAGAATCAAAATGAACATGACTTGTAATATCCATCTCTCCTGGATGCACGAGGACATGATTAAATTGCTGATGCTGATAATATCCTCGAAGACTGCCATCTCTTCTTCCTTGTTCCAGCCACTCTTCGTTCGTATAACCGTAGTCAACAGTGAGAACCAATCCTTTTGAAAGCGCAGTGGCTATGCTGCCGATGATCTCCTCCATTAATAATGGAATTTCAATTCTTTGGTTATTTTTTAATTTCAATCCGCTGCTCTTTATAAAGTTCATTATTTTCTCATTCTCCAATGGTACAGCTATTTCGACAAATTGATCATCGTTTAAGCCAACCATCAGCTCCATTAATTGTCCACTGTGGTTTTCAACAACATGAACAGGAAGAGCATCATACAACTCGTTTGAAAAGATTAAACCCTCAAATGGATTAATTTCGTCTAAACTTTCAATTTGTTTCACGTAGTCGTTAAAGTCAAGCACATCTTGCTGCACCTTGCGATGATACGGACTTGCTTCCAAAATATAATAATGAATCGGGACCGATGAAAGATGGTTCCATTCATCAATAAATGCTTTTGCAAATCGGCCAGTTCCTGCTCCAATTTCACATATTGCAGGAGCAAGCTTCAATTGAGTCATTTGCTTAAAATACCATTTGGCAATGGATCTTCCGTAAATATCTGATATATTGCTTGTTGTAATAAAATCCCCTGTCCGGCCAATTTTCTCTTTATCTCTCATATAATAGCCGAACTCAGGATGATATAGTGCCATTTCGATATAATCCGCATATGTAATCCTTTTTAGTGGATGGTTTAAAATAAACTTTTTTAAAAAACTTATCATATATGCTCCTTTTTTGAGTTAACACTATTGACATGGTGATAACTTTATTATATTGTAGATTAAGTAGCTTAACTATATCCCCTCCCATTATATGAATAGAACATCCCCCAGAAAGCCCTTCTCTTTTGAGAAGGGCTTTCTTATTTAATAGCCACCTTTTCACAATACAAATCTTTAAAAGCCATTTAAAAATGGGTTCGTATCCATTTCTTGCCCGATTGTAGTTGCAGGTCCGTGCCCTGGAAGAACAATCGTTTCTTCTGGCAGTACTAATAATTTATTATGTATGCTATTTAATAACTGCTGATGATTTCCACCAGGCAAGTCGGTTCGCCCTATGCTTCCATAAAACAATGCGTCACCGGCAATGACTAAGCCTGAATCCTTCATATATATGGAGATACTCCCCGGTGAATGTCCTGGAGTCTCATAAATTTGGAAGGTAAAATCCCCAATCGTGATCTCTTGTTCATTATTGATAATGGTATCCGCAGGCTTGCCGCTAATATTCGGTATCATATCATATTTTGAGGAACCATTTAAAGCTGGGTCAAGGAGCCAATCAGCCTCTTTTTCATGAATATATACCGGGATATTGTATTCATCTCTAATATCATCAACTGCTCCAATATGGTCAAAGTGAGCATGGGTAAGAATTATCGCAAGCGGCTTTAAATTCGCTTTCTTAATATGGCTGCTTAACTTTTCACTTTCCTCGCCTGGATCAAATATTAAGCATGTGTTATTATCCTTTGACAATATGTAGCAATTCGTTTGTAATGGACCTAGTGGAAGCTGATTCCATTCCAATATTAACACCTCCAAAAGCTTATGCTAGCCTCTATTCTACACTATCTGGATTGAACAATTAAAGGAAACGGCTTTAAAAATATCCAAGCAATCCTAAAAAGGAGAAGAAAATGAACATAGTTTATGCAGTTGAAGCAAATAGTATTATTGAAGAAGTGCCTGAATTTAAGGCTCTTGTCCTTAGTGACACAAATATTATTGATTTTTTTGAATCAATTTATATATATGAATCAGAAAGTGATGCTGTAGAATCGAAGAATCTATTACTCGAAGCAGAGTTGTTTGAAAATCAATTTGAGCTTATACTGACCAGCCATGGAGTACCTGGAGAAACCTTTACAGATTTTGGATTCATCACAAGCACTCGTACATTTCTCTTAAAAGAAATGGTCTGTGTATTCTCAATATGCGTTGGTGCAAAGGAAGAGATTGAAATGGCACTATTTCAGCTTGAGGAGCACTTGATTTTTAAAACGGTGAATGAAGAGGCTGATATTTTTTTCGTGGAAAAGCACTTAAAAGAATTAGTAAAAGGGATAGCCAATGCTTATGACATAGAAGTGTCATTTTTTGAACTCGACAAACAGAGGAAATAAATATAAAATATAATACGAGTGTAAAAATAGATTACATACAAGTTTTATTAAAAAGTTTTTCTTAATTACGAGGCATTTGCCTGCTGATGATTATTAAAAAGGGGGCTATTTATTATGGGACTAGTTATTATTTTTGCATTGGTTGCTGTCCTTGCAGCTATCGGTACATTAAGTGCGCTTAAGAACAAAAATGTTCTTGGTATCGTTTTCGGTGCTGGCTCATTTGTTGTTTTCGGCGGATTTGCTCTATTAACACTAATTAACAGTGGTTACCCTGCTGTGCATTAATTTTTCAAAAAAAGACTGTCCGTATAAATGGACAGTCTTTTTGATTTCTTAATTGTCCTTAACGAGCGGAATGATTGTTTTTGTTTCTAAATTAATCAGCTTTTCATAATAAAACCCATATAAGCATTTATCTCCGCTTGGAGCACAGCTTAAAGGCTCATTCTTCATGTTATCTATAATCACTTTTTTATCCTCATTGACAAGATTAAATGCAATAAGCTGAAATCCGGTGTCATACATATCCATCTCAGTACTGAAAAGAGGCTGGAATGAAAAAAAGCGATGATTTTGATCAAAGTCAAAGTATGGAACAAGCCAGTCGGCATAACGGGTTAAGTGCGGTACAGAAATGGATGCAAGCTTCTGAAGGTCCTTTGAGAAAAATGTGTATTCTGCTTCATTGCTATTTTCTGGGCTGACCGAAATGGTCATCAATAAATCTTTTATAGCCTTGATATAATATATCTCATTAAACAATGTTTCTTCACTCAGCTCTGTTATTTTTCTTTTGATGAGAGGAGCGAAGAGAGAGAGATCATTTTGACCCCAATTTAAGTAAATAATTTCATCTTTAGCCATCCAGTATAAGAATGGCTCATTATTTTCAATCTCCTCCAATGTCCTATCCTTTATTGATAATAGGTATATTGAATACTCCCAGTCCTCTGTAAATGACGAAATAAGGATTTTGTCCTCATCATAAGGATTCCATTCGAAATTGAATTCAAAGGCACTTATCCGTTTATTCAAGACTTCTTTTCCCTTTGTATCGACAACCGTAATGATTCCTTCATATGAGTTTGGAGCGGAATGAATTAATAGATTATTGCCGGAAGGACTAGCCTTCACCGATGAAACAGGTGCCTCGCTTTCAAAAATCAAATCGGTTTCACCTGTAAAGATATTATAGGTGTAAATATTTGTCCCAAGATCTACATTTGTCATATAAATAATCGTTTCATTATCTAACCAGCCATTTATTGAATTAAATTGACCGTTTTGAATAGGGATGGGGGCTTGGACCTCATTTAACAAAAAAGATGGAGGAATCTCTGTTTTATGTAATGATTTGCTATGCTTTTGGTTTGGCTGTACCCCTATTTCTTTTTGGGGCTGACACCCAATTAATAAAAAGAGGAGGAAAAAACATAAAAAATAAAACAAAATGCCACTGCTTTTAATTTTTTTCAACAAATCCCCCCCTTTTTCCCATACATTGTAATACGGAATATGATTAGAAATGTTTCATATTAGCTGATTTTTATGAATAGGAAAAAGCCGAAAAACGGCTTTTATTTAAATTTCTTCATTCATTTTACATGTATAAGGCTGCTAGGTAAATACCAAGCACTTCTTCAAATATTTCATCAAATTGGGATAAAGGCAAGGGGTTTATTCCCTTTCCGAGCTCAACGGTAAATCCTGGACGGCGGAATTCTTTAATGAACCAATCTTTATAGCCCGCATAGCTTTCAATATATTGAACTGACCTATATCCGCTCACTCTAGCAAACTCTCTCGCCAATACACTTGATTCTGGAGGTTCCATTCCTTCATACCCCCAATAAAATTCCTCGCCTTGTGTATGAAAGGCAAGCACACGGTTAAATTGTCTCGATCTCGTTAATTCGGCCATCGCAATGGCCTCAGGCTCTGTTAATGGGGCTGTACCCGGATAATCTCTCGGGGCTGGGGACTTTTCAGGAGATCTATCCTTTTCAGTTTCCCATTTTGCAGGATATTGATCATTTAAATCAACACCTCGAATATTAGCTTTCCAGCCGCTGAAATCTGTACTGCCCCGATTGATTCCAATAACACGCTCTCTGACGTCCTCAGTAGGTCCATTGATAACTAAATTTACCCCATCCGCATTTACCATAGGAACAATGGAAAGATCCACTGACTCGTATAACGGCATCGTCTGGAGTCCTCTTATCGGTTTTACATTTGTTAAGGATAATAGGAAATGGTTCAATAAAGACATTATTATACCCGATGTTATCCATTCATTCGCATGAAAGGAAGCATTAAAATGCACCTTTTTCCTGCCTCTTCCTAAGCGAATCTCTTGAATCGGCTTCCCAAGTACAGTGTTGCCAATTGTGTTTACCTTTATGAAGGGATAGATTGACTGTAAGCTCTGAATATCTTCTGATAGTGCCTCAAAGTTATAATTCCTTTTCCCATTTGCAACGGGAGTAATCACCCTAGATGGAATTAAAATGGTTTCTCCTGCTTGAAGTTGATTTGGGTTAGTTTTTGGGTTCAATAGAAGTAATGCATCAACGGAAAGATGTCTGGCTTTACTTAGTTTCCAATAGGTATCCCCAATCTTTATTTTATATGATACTGCTTTAAAGCCAGGAATTTGAATTTCCTGGCCTACGTTTAAGGAGTTTGGATTAACCGAAGGATTCGAATCTATTAATAAATTTAGAGGGACCATGAAAAGGCGGCTATAATACCATAGTGTATCTCCAGCACGTACTTTAACTTTCATTTTAACTACCTCCCTTATCCATTCATTTTTATGAATGGATAAGGGAAAAAATGCAGGTGCAGTAAAAAAGCCTGCAATTATTTGCAGACTTTTTCACTTTACTGGGCATCAATATGAACATCATTTTTAAAAACATTAGAACCCATAAACTCTTTATCTTCATAGAATCTCAGCAAGTCACCATAAATGATTTTGTCGGAGTATTCGAGTTCATTTTTTGCTTTTTCTATATATGGTTCACAGGCATTATTGTCGATTGGCTCTCCAGTTTTCTTATCATAGCAAGTTTCGCGAGTGTAAATATAATCTTTTGTTATAAAGCTTCCATCTCGCAGGACAGTAAATTCCAATTTATCCTTTGAGAATACATCTGAACCAAAATCAATATTATTCTTCGTGTTAATGCCTAATAAATGAAGAATTGTTGGTTTGACATCAATTTGACCAGATACAGTGGATAATGTTTTACCCTTCTGCCCAGGAATATGAATGATGAATGGCACTCTTTGGAGCTGTGTACTTACAAAAGGTGTAACTTCTGTTCCTAGAAACTCACCCATTGCTTTATTATGGTTCTCTGAAATACCATAATGGTCTCCATAAATGATGATGATCGAATCATCGTATAAGCCCTCTTCTTTCAGCCTTTCAATAAATAATTTTAAAGCCTCGTCTGTGTACCTAACTGTTGGAAAGTAATTATTAACTGTTTTATTATTTGACGTATACGGTTCAATAAAGCGATCCTCTTCACCTAGTTCGAATGGGAAGTGATTTGTTAACGTAATAAATTTAGCGTAAAAGGGTTTCGGCATTTCCTTTAAATGCTGAATCGATTGTTCAAAGAAATCAATATCCTTCATCCCCCAGCCTACGGAGTTCTCTTCCGTAATTTCATAATCAGGCAGAGAGTAGAAACGGTCATACCCTAATGATTGATACATGATATCTCTGTTCCAGAAGCTCTTATTGTTCGCATGCAAGGATGCAGTGAAATAGCCATTATTGCTTAAAATATCCGGTGTCGCAGTATATTCATTCCCAGAATGTGTAAAGAATACCGCACCACGGCTTAAAGGATAAAGAGAGTTCTCTACGATAAACTCCGAATCGGAAGTCTTGCCTTGGGCAGTTTGGTGATAAAAATTCTCAAAGTAATAGCTATCTTTAATAAATTCATTTAAAAACGGCGTAATTTCCTGTCCGTTTACCTTTTCATTAATAACAAAACTTTGAGTTGATTCCATAGAAATTAAAATGACATTTTTATCCTTTGCAATCCCAAACATTTCATCGTCCGGTTTTTTGTAGTTAGCATGGATATAGTTATCAATATCGACTAACTCGCTGCCATCAGCTAACGCTCTTTGTGCAGATGACTTTGATTGAAGGAACATATCATAAATATGATAATTATATGTCCCGATATTTTTGACAAGCATTTCGCGGTCAAATGTACGGGTGAGCAACTGAGGACGCTCCGTCTCAGAAAGTCCAAGATTAAAAAAAGCAATCGCAGCTGTAATTAAAAAAAACGCTCTCCGGTCCACTTTAGAGAATTCTCTGTAAGAAATAAATGCAGGTTTAAGGACGACAATTAATGCCAAAATAATAAAATCAGCAAAATATAATATATCAGTAAAGCTAAGCAATTCATTTACACTGCTGCCAAGATCACTCATATTGCTTGTTTGAAAAAGGACAGGAATCGTTAAGAAGTCATTAAAGAATCGATAAAAGACTACATTGGCAAATAATACTGCTGAAATGGCAAAACTTGTGAAAAGTATATATCTATTTCGGTTCTTTTCTTTAAGAAATAAGCTAATTCCCAAAATAAAAAGCAAGAAACTCAATGGGTTGATAAATAAAATAAATTCTTGTTTCCAATTTTCTATTTTAATATCGAAGCTAGTTTTGTAGGTAATATACGTTTTTAGCCAAAGCAGTACGATCGCAATTCCAATTAGCGATACCTTTGACCATTTGAAATTCTTCATAGTAAGTGTTACCCTCCCTGTTTTTTTGGAACAGATATGGAATTTTTTTAAAATTTTTTACATTTTTAGGGTGACCATTTAAAACTAAACCTTATCTTAACGCTTTTTTTACAAAAAATCAAATATGGCTTAATCATATTTTTATATAATTATAGATTTCTCTTTACCCAATATATTAGACGTTTTAAACCTCCAAAAGTTTCGTGTTTGTCCTTTTTTATAAAAATGACTAATTTGTCATAGTACTTTGTTTTCATTTAAAGCTGTTAGAAACCAACTCAATACTATGGAAGTCCTAGTGGCCGTATCACTATATAAAAATAAAAAAAGCATTCGCGCAAAAACGAATACTTTTTTCTTAACATTTATAAAGATTTAGCCCTTTTCTTTTAGAAGCTGTATCTCATGTCTTAATAATAAAATTGCCATTTGATAATCTTTCGTCTCCATTAGCTGTGCCTGATAAAGTTCCTTTATTTCAGCTTCCATCAGCTCCAAATCTGCTACCCTATCCCCTATATAAATAAATGTGCCAAACTTCTTCAGGAATTGCTGAATATCATAAATCGTTTTCATTCTTTTCCCTCATATCATTAAAATTTCTTCCAGTTTATTTTACTTGCTCATTTATCTGTTGCAGTAATTTCTGATAATCCTGTTGATCAGGCATTAAATCTACAGCAATCCTTACAAACTTTTGTGCTTCTGTGAAGTTTTCCTCCTGGACATACAGAAGGGCTAAATTATAATAAGCTTCATGAAAATCATTTCTTTTTTCGATAGCTAAGTGCAAATGCTCTTTTGCCTTCGCTATTTCATTTGTTTTTATTTCTGCATAGGAAAGCAGAAAATAAAGCTCTGCTGATGATGAATCATCATTATCATATTTCTGAAGGATGTTCAGAACTTTATCATATTCCTCTGTTTTCATATATTCCTGTGCCATTACTAAAGCAGAATGTTCATTTAATACTCGTCCTGGCTCATTAAAGCCATACTTCAACAACCCTGCTATAGATACAGCTGCAATGATTATAGAAACCGCCTGAATAAGCAGCCTTTTCTTCTTCGGAAAATGAACAATCCCAGTTGCCACAAATCCCCCGATTAATCCGCCAATATGCCCTGCATTATCAATACTTGGCATCGTAAAGCCAAAGACAAGATTGATTCCTAGAATTACGATTATGTTTAAACCCATTGTTCTGAAGAAAAGCTTTGGATATATAACTCCAAAATAAAGCAAGGCTCCAAAACAGCCAAATATCGCGCCACTAGCTCCTGCTGATAAGTTCGGGCTGAAAATAAAGCTTAATAATGAACCGAAAAAACCAGCAAGTAAATAGATAAATAGAAAACGGACATTTCCATAAATTCTTTCTACTGTCGTGCCTAAATAGTATAACGCAAGGGTATTCATTAATAAATGAAGCAGCCCTATGTGAAGAAAAATGGGTGTGAAAAACCGCCACCATTCACCTTCGAGAATAAGCGGATTAAACTTTGCACCATACTCAATAAGTGTAGAGGTATTCGTACTTCCGCCTTTCCATTCCAAGAAAAGAAACATAGCTACTTGAATTATGATAAACAAATATGTAAAAAAAGGCTTACCATATTGAAAAAGGGCCTGTTCCTTCTTATGCCGATTAGAGGCTTCCGATAAAGCTGCAAGCTTCACCTTTTCAATATCGTTCCATGTATACCCTTCACTATTAATTAATATTGGAAGGAGACCTTGAAAAATACTGTTAAGCTTAGTAAAGCTTTCTTCATAATGGGACCGATCGAAAATGATCGAGGTCACCATTGTTTTTTTATTTTCTGCTAGAATAAATGGCTTTTCAATTCTATATTCATAATCATCTACTGGCGGATAAGCGGAGATATATATATTTATGACATTCATTTCACCGCGCATAAGCTGCTTTCGAATTCTTTCTCCATTCAATGCAGTATGCTCAATGTCTTTTTGCATCCAGTTGCTCCAATCTAAATTATACTTGAGCAATCTAATAACCTGAGCCTCTTTGTTCTCCATCTTTTCCAGCCATAATTCATTCTGTTGCTGTGCTAATTGAACAATGCGATAATTCTGTTCTGAAATGAAGTAATGGGCAAGCTTCCAGAACAAATAATCTTCTTGTAGATTCACCGGGACCCCCTACTCTCTTTTTTAAGCTTACTAACATATATATTAATGTAAATAGGACATAACGCCAAAAAACTGAACCACATTTTTACTATAGGCAATTACTCCTGTAAACGCAAAAGAAAAAGACCTCAAAAGGTCTTTTTCTAGTGTGTTTCAGCAGGTCCTGTGGAGAAGACCAATTTCATTAAGCGGTCTTTCACTCCCGGAAGTCCCATAATGGAACTAACGAAAATTCGGCGCAATATAGTGCTTCTAAATAATACATTCATGGCACGGTACCGATTTTGAAAAAGAAAATATCCGCTTACTCCAATCATGATGATCGAAATAATACGTCCCATATTCATCCCTCCTCATTTTAGTTTGAGATGAATATATAAATTTTATCCAATTATGGTTCCAAATTATAAGAGGTAAAGTACACCTAATAATGAAGCTAGAAATCCCGAAGAAAAGTTGACGATATCATTATTCATCATAAAAAGACCTCTTTTGTAAATGGTTCCTTTCCCACAATGGCTCATTGCCTCTACTTCAGCTCCGCATACTTTACACTGAAAGACTACTTGGATAAACGCACCAAACATCGTATCTATTAAATTCCCAAGGAATCCAAATAGGAAAATTATGAAGAGTGCAGCAATTGAAATTGGAAATAAATAATAACAAAGGATCGCCACGGTAAAAGCCCCAAACAGCGCAGCAATGGTACCAAGAACGCTAATAGCGCCCGAGGTACCTGCCTCAACTGCTCTCAACGACCGAATAAAAACAGGTGCCCGTTTACTAAGGGATCCTATTTCAGAAGCCCATGTGTCAGAATTTGCTGCTGCGATTGATATCGCAAAGCCATAAAACCAAATTTCCTGAGGGTAAGTTAAATACAGAATGCTAAAAAGAGCAGCAGTTCCCCCATTTGCAACAACCTGTACCCAATCTCTGCGGGAGCCTTTTTCATGCTTTTGCTCAATTTTCACTTTGTTTCTTCGTTTAAATTTAGACCATAGGCTGGAGCTGGCAAAAAAGAAACCAAGCACGAGCAAGCCTCTAATCCCGAACCCAAGGCCAATAATTAAACCAGCTGCAAACGCAGCTATACTGCCTGATATGGTTAACAATCTAAGATAATATCCGCAAATCGCAGTAGCAGCTATAAACAGAAATAAAAAGCCAGCGTCATTCATTTACACATTTAATCTTTTCGTCCGTAATAATTTTACTGACAGGTATATCATGACCCTCAACTGGAAGTTTTTCCATAATTTGATCCTGAAAGGCAAGTGACAGCGTGTAGCCATTATACTTTGTTAGGAAACGGTCATAATAGCCTCCGCCAAATCCAAGTCGATATCCCTTTTCTGTAAAGGCTAAGCCTGGAACTATAATCAAATCAATGTCATCTGGTGATACTTCATTAGTTTCAGACTCAATAGGCTCTAGTAATCCATAGTAGACTGATTCCAATTGATCAAATCGGCATAAAGTGCGGAATACCATTTCCCTCGTTTTAGGCAGGCATTTCGGAATGACAATCCGTTTTCCCTCTTCCCAAGCTCTTCTAATAATTTGATATGTATCAACCTCTGGCTGCTTTGAAATAGTTATCCCAACAGTCTCAGCTTCCTGCCAATATTTATCCTGATAAAGATGATTAGCAATTTTATAGGAAAGCTGTTCATATAGAGGTTTGTTTATCATTGAAAGTTTCTCCATTATTTCTTTTCGCAGTTTCTTTTTGTCTTCCATTATTACAAAGCCCCCCCCAGTTATGAGTTTATAGCCAACAAAAAAAGCAGTAGGAATCACCCCACTGCTTATTTTGTCTCACGATGTGTAGTAGAACGCTTTTCTCTTGGGCAGTATTTTTTAAGCTCAAGACGATCTGGATTGTTTCTTTTATTTTTTTTAGAAATATAGTTACGATCTCCGCATTCTGTGCAAGCTAACGTAATATTCACACGCATGTAATATCCCTCCAAACTATGTTCAAACTAGTTCGTTCATACGACTTTTCTATAATATCACTTTTCAACTGTAAATGCTAGTGTGTTTTTAAAAGTGCCTCATTTAATTTTATAAGGTCTGTCTCATTTTCCCCGCTAATTACCCATGATTTCCCTTCGATGGTTTGCTTTCCTAGGAAATGGCAATCATAGAGAAATAAACTGACAGCATCGCCATTAGCCATCGGATTATATTGAAGTTTTCCGGTTATAGGACATGCCCAAATATGATCAGTAAAGACATTTCTAATAGATTGAATAGTGCTGGTGCTGTTTGCCTTCCCTTG
The DNA here is from genome assembly GCF_032341175.1 of Bacillus sp. DTU_2020_1000418_1_SI_GHA_SEK_038. NCBI lineage: Bacteria > Bacillati > Bacillota > Bacilli > Caryophanales > Bacillaceae > Bacillus > Bacillus sp. DTU_2020_1000418_1_SI_GHA_SEK_038. The sequence goes on from NZ_CP135435.1 coordinate 3,073,538, forward strand.
GCAATGACCATTGGCTAGATGTACTTTATGCTGGTCTAAGTGGAAGACAACCTTCTCGGAAGGTGAAATAAATGAAAAATGCTTATGCTCTTCAAAAAAGTGATTTCTATTGCTGCTTTGATAATGCCTATTTTGAATAAGCAGCTTTATATGCAGCTGACGTTCACGAAAGTTGGTAACACTAACATTATATAATTGTACAAACGGAGAGCCTTCCTCTTGTTGTAAGTAAACTGACAGCCCTTCTTCAGGAATCATAGATTCTACCCCTGGTGTCAGCCAATATGTCTTTCCTTCAATCCAAACCCCGGGAATTACCTCTATTCCTTCCTTATTCGAAATGATGATTTCCTCTGCAGCTTTTGGTTGAATCCAAGTTTTTATTTTCATCCTAATTTCACCTCCGGATAAATTGTCAACATATTAATCATTTTCATTATTACGATGAATAAGTAATTCTTCGTATACTTTGACTGTTTCTTCAGCCATTCTCTCCCAGCTAAAAATGCTCTCAACTCGTTTTTTTCCAAGCAGTCCGATTTGCTCTGCTTGCAATTCATTTTCTAACAAATATATTATTTGCTCGATTAAGCTATCTGAACTTCCCGGCGTCATGAGCATTCCTGATCTCTTATGCTGAACTATCCCTTTTAAGCCTCCAGTATTTGAAACAATTGTCGGCTTTCCCGCTTGCATTGCCTCAAGCGCAACAATTCCAAAGGGTTCATAGCGACTTGGAAAAACAGCAATACTACAATGGTTAAACAATGCAGATTTTTGCTCATCTGTTACATAGTCAACAAAGAAAAGCTGATTTTGCAGCTGTAATCTTTCTGCCCTCATCCGATATTCATAAAGTAGAGGACCTTTCCCGGCAACTATGAAATATACATCAGGAAATTTTCTTTGCATTTTTTGGGCAGCATCAATTATTGTGTCAAATCCTTTTTCTTTAACGATGCGTCCAATCGAAAAGATCAGACGCTTATTTTTTTGAATCGGAAACCCTTCTAAAGGATTCAAGCCTTCTTTCAAAGGCTTTATCGCAGATGTCCCATTTGGAATTATATGAAGATTTCTTTCGTTAGGTATACGAAACACCTGTTTAAGTTCTCTTCTCATATATTCACTGCATACAATGACGGTATCCGCTCCTGTGATTAATTGTTGTTCCTTCTCGTGAATAAATTTTTGAAGTTCTGTATGGATACCGTTGTTTCTTCCGTATTCCGTTGCATGAAAAGTTGCAATCAACGGAATGCGAAGGGAATTTCTTAAGACAATAGCAGAAGCCCCAACAAGCCAATCATGGGCGTGGATCAAGTTAAAACGGTGAATTTTATCAATCTCCAATGCCTTATTCAGCATGGCTAGGTTTAATCCGCCTATCCAGCTAAGGAAATCTTCATCCTGATGATTTAGAGGGGTTACACGATGTATTCGAACACTATCATTCGTCTCTTCATCAGCCGCTTCATTTGAATTTGAAGTAATGACATGCACTTCATAGCCCATTTTTTGTAGACAGTGTGCAAGTCCCTGAACATGTCTCGATAAGCCGCCAACAAGATGAGGAGGATATTCCCATGATAAAATAAGAATTCTTGGTTTTTCATTTTTGTTAATCATTACCCGTGAATTGTCTACTTCCCTTGATTTATTCCCCGCATTTGAAAACTCAAATTTTCTTTCTTCAAAGGCAACCTTCTGTTTATACTCATATTTCAAGGAAAAATCCCCGTTCCAATTATTAGGCACATAATAAGTATAGGTGCTAACCATCTTGGACCAAGGATAAGATAGCTCAGAAGGCTCTGGGCAAGCCCTAAGAAGTCCACTTTCACTTTCTAGCGAATCACTCCCAATGATATTAGAACGAAGTATAGGAAAGAAATGATGATTTGAAAGCTTAATCCCGATTTCAGCATAATAACTTCGATTATTCGATAGTCCCTCCACTATTCGCTGTGATTGATTACCATCAATTATAATTTCTTGATTATATTCGTTCCTTCCCCTTATGCCGACATCTGCGGCACTATAAAGCCGGAGAGCCTTCGTTACTTTGGAGAAGGATCTGTTGAAATACCATTCCACAAGATTTCTAATATGATGAGAACTATCCCATGATACATAACAAGTGCTGTTGGAAATCATTTTTAAATACATATATTTTTCAGTCATGTTGCACCTCATGCATAATAGAGAGAAAACACATATATATGAATAGTAGAGTAAATTTATTCCTTATTTCTATATGTTATCACTGAAAACTCACTCTCACAATGAACGGAATTTGTCGTTTATTGCGTTTTGTTATTATACTTGCATTTGCTGATGAAGAAAAAATTTTCATTTCCCACATTTGCCTAAACTTATGACTTTTTCGACAAAAATCTCATTTGTTCTGCTGATTGTAATCCGACATAAACCATTCTTATTTGTTTACTTAAATAATTCAAATCGAAATTTGTCACTATTAATGATAAAATATTCGGAGAACAATAATTGAGGTGACTTATTTGGAATATTTAATGATTGGCTTGCTCGCCTTTGCTGTCATTCTGCTAATCTGTTCAGTCTTTATGAAGGATCCGTATAAGATCATTCGTGAAGAAATAGACCAGCTTTCCATGCAGCAAATTCAAGATATGTATGTCATAAAGAAAAAATTAAAGGTTCTTGAAGAAGAATTGCTTGTAAACGATGTTGAATTTCAACCGATTTCTACTATACGCCCTCCTTCTATTTCATATGAGAAAAAGGAAATACATGATATTATCAAAAATCAGGTTTGGTCCTTAGTTCAGCAAGGACTAACAGTAGATCAAATTGCAAGGCAATCATCCCTGACACCAGGAGAAGTCGAATCAATCCTAGCTGAAAAGATCGGAAGAGGATAAGAAATGAACAAGAGGAATACACGTGCCTTTGCTTTTGGAATAATCGTTTCTGTTTGTATCATTGGCTCATTTTATTTTTCTGATATGAAGGAAGATAATCCCGAAGAATTAATTATTGAAAATGCAAAGGCCTTATTAGCTGAGCATGGATATGTTGTTTTAAAAAAAGATCAATTTCATGAAAAAGAGAAGGAAAATATAGAAGAACCCAAGAATACCGAACCACCAAAGCAGCCATCTTCAACACCAAAATCCGCTGAAGCTGTTACTGTTTACACATTAGAAATAATAAGTGGTATGGTTTCACATGATATTGCTGTAATGCTTGAAAAAGAAGAGATGATCGATGATGCGGTTCAGTTCGAAACATATCTTGAGGAAAATGGCTATAGTAAAAGATTACAGCTAGGATCGTTTGAATTAAAGGCTGATATGAGCTATAAACAAATTGCAAAGATAATAACAAAAAGCTAAAAAGGCTAAGAACCTGCCTGTTTAGCTTTTTTTCATTCTATTAATTCAAGTCATATTGCCTTCCTTTAACAAGGTACAAAATACTTTCCGCGATATTTGTGATATGGTCTGCAGATCTTTCAAGATATCTGCAAATAAATGAAAGCTGTAAAATTTGCGGCAAAAACTCTGGCTTTTGCATATTAATTTGCATTAAGTCCCTAATTGTCTGTCCATATAAATCATCAACCTTGTCATCCATCTCTGCCAGCCTTTTTGCTTTTACAATGTCTTCATCATTGAAAGCCTCTAAAGATAATCTCAACATTTCTAAAGTAATACTGTGCATTTCTTTAATGTGAACAATGGGCTTTACTAACGGCTCCGAGCCAATTCTAATTGTAGATTTTGCAATATTTACTGCGAAATCAGCAATTCTCTCAATATTTGTTGCAATTTTTATAGCAACAATAATACGGCGTAGATCAATGGCTACAGGCTGCTGTTTCGCAATTAATAAAATTGCAAAATCATTTATATCTTCATACATAAGATTCGCATTAGCATCATTATCAATGATCTCAAGTGCCATCTCAAGATCTTGGCTTTCTAGAGCGATAATGGATTTGGTCAGCGCTTCCTGGGCAAAGTTGCCAATCTCTAATAATTTTCCTTGCAATTCTTTTAGATCAATATCAAACTTTTCACGAACTGACATAACTGATAATCTCCCCTTACATTCAATTAACCGAATCTTCCTGTAATATAATCCTCTGTCCGTTTATCTGAAGGTGTTGAGAAAATTTTATTCGTTTCCGCGAACTCAATAACTTCTCCGTTTAGGAAGAAAGCAGTTTTATCAGAAATACGTGCTGCCTGCTGCATATTATGAGTAACGATAATGATACTGAATTCCCTCTTTAATTCCTGTACTAATTCTTCTACTTTCAATGTTGAGATCGGATCAAGTGCTGACGTTGGTTCATCCATTAATATAACATCAGGCTCAATCGCTAAACAGCGGGCAATGCAAAGACGCTGCTGCTGACCGCCTGAAAGTCCATAGGCATTCTGATGTAATCGGTCTTTTACTTCATCCCAAATGGCAGCACCTTTTAAACTTTTTTCAACAATTTGATCCAGGATTTTTTTGTCACGAATGCCATGAATTTTCGGTCCATAGGCTACGTTCTCATAAATGGATTTTGGAAATGGATTTGGCTTTTGAAACACCATTCCAACCTTCGTACGTAATTCTTCTACCCCATATGATTTATCAAAAATGTTTCTGCCCCTGTAAGATATTTTACCTGAAGTTTTTACAATTGGCACTAGTTCAATCATTCGATTCAATGTTTTAATGTACGTGGACTTTCCACAACCAGATGGACCAATAATAGCTGTCACTTCATTTTCATATATATCTAAATTTATATTTTTCAACGCATGGTTTTCCCCATACCATAAATTAAGCTGGTCTGTCTTATAAACGATATTTTTTAATGGTTCTGTTGCTTGAGTATCCGCTCCTTGAGCATTACGTTCCTTTTGTCTTTCCATAGTTGCCATCATATTTCAGACTCCCTTCATCCACTTAACTCCTAATATCTTCTTTGGAATTTATTTCGAATCAATACAGCGATAGAATTCATGCCAATTAACATGACGAGCAGCACAATAATTCCTGCAGCAGCTATAGACTGAAATTCCGCTTGAGGTCTACCAGTCCAGTTATATATTTGCATTGGCAGAACGGTAAACATATCAAAAACTGACTTTGGTAAGAATGCAAGGAATAATGGCAATCCAAGAACGACTAATGGAGCTGTTTCCCCAATAGCTCTTGATAATGCAAGAATTCCGCCTGTTAATATACCCGGAATAGCCGCAGGCAAGACGACCTGAACAATCGTCTGCCACTTTGTCGCTCCCATTCCATAAGATGCCTCTCTTAATTCCTTTGGAACAGATCTTATCGCTTCTTGGGATGCTACAATTATGATAGGAAGGACTAACAAGCTCATCGTTAATCCAGCAGCTAAAACACTCGTTCCAAGCGCAAGTGCACGAACAAATACAGTAAGCCCCAATAATCCAAAAACAATCGATGGCACGCCAGCAAGGTTTGAGATGTTAATTTGAATAAAACGTGTAAAGCGATTTTTCTTCGCATATTCTTCTAAATAAATAGCTGTTCCAACACCTAACAATAATGACACAGGAGCTACGACCCCCATAAGCCACACTGTACCAATCAATGCTGTTTTAACACCTGCCTGCTCAGGCTTTCGTGATGGAAGACTTTGCAAAAACTGCAAATCGAGATAAGCAATTCCTTGAGTGAGTATCCGATATAATAATATTCCTAAAACAAGTAAGCCAAACATCGTTGCAGTAAAAAATATAGTCTTAAAGAGAATATTTTTTAATAGTCTTGCTTTCATACGTTTAATAACTATTGAATGTTCAATGGTTTTCATTAATATTCCTCCCTAAAACGACGAGAGATAAATTGGGCAAATAGGTTCATTAATAATGTAAACAAGAATAGTGTAAATCCTACAGCATAAATACTGTAGTAAATTGTCGTTCCATATCCTGCATCGCCTTGGCTAACTTGAACAATATAGGCAGTCATCGTTTGAATCGAACTTGTTACATCCCAATTCATATTTGGAGTGGACCCGCCTGCAACGGCCACAATCATTGTTTCTCCAATGGCCCGCGAAACTGCGAGGACAATCGAAGCAACAATCCCTGAAATAGCTGCTGGCAGCACAACCTTTAAGGATACTTCCAGTTTTGTTGACCCTAATGCGAGTGCTCCCTCACGCATTGAACTAGGTACAGAAGACATCGCATCTTCTGAAAGAGATGCAATCATCGGAGTAATCATGATCCCAATTACGATACCTGGGCTTAACGCATTAAATATTTCAAGGGTAGGAATAAATTCTCTTAAGATTGGTGTAACGAACGTTAAGGCAAAAAATCCATAAACAATCGTTGGAATTCCTGCTAATACTTCTAATATCGGTTTAATGATTCTGCGAGTTTTGTCTGATGCATACTCACTCAAAAAAATCGCTGTTGCTAATCCAATAGGTACAGCTACAATTGCAGCAATAATGGTTACCTTTAACGTGCCTAAAACGAGTGGCATTACGCCATATGACCCCTGTGTTGGCGAAAATGGATACCATTTTTTCGCAGTAATGTATTCTATAATGGAAACTTTACTAAAGAAAGTGAATGTTTCAAATATCAGTGTGAACACGATTCCAAGAGTTGTTAATACAGAAACAACAGCTGTTAATAACAAAAGAAACGGCACTACCCTCTCAACACTTAAGCTAGCACTTTTCTTTTGTTTTTTTGCTTGAATCATTTCCTGTACAGAAAATGATGAATTTTGTATTGCCAAAGAAAAAACCCCTTCCATCCACAACAAGATGAGAAGCACAATAATCGCGCTCCCCACCATAAAGTTTTAGTGATTACTTAAGACTTTCTAATGTTTCTAACGCCTTTTTATAATCTTCATCTTTTAATTTTACGTAACCCACATCTTCTGCAAGAACAGCACCATTTTCAAGAGTGAATTTTACAAATTCATACACTTCTTCTTTTTTCACTGATTCGTTCTTTACATAAGTGAAAAGTGGACGTGATAATGGAGCATACTCTCCGCTTTCAACACTTTCGTTTGTTGGTTCTACAGGACCGTTCCCGCCATCAATAGGTACTACTTTCAATGTATCTTTGTTTTCAGCGTAGTAAGCATATCCGAAGTAGCCAATTGCATTTTTATCCCCAACAACCCCTTGCACAAGAACATTATCATCTTCTGAAAGTGTTGCTTTTTCTACGATTGGTGCATCTTCTAAAATCACTTCATTGAAGTAGTCATATGTTCCAGAATCTGTTCCCGGAGAATAAAACTTAATTTCTTCTTCCGGCCATCCTTCACGGATATCAGACCATTTCCTTGCTTTTCCATCTTCTACCCACATTTTCTTCAACTCATCAACTGTTAAATGATCAACCCAATCATTATCTTTATTAACCACAACTGAAAGACCATCATTAGCTAATTTTAATTCAGTATATGCAATCCCAGCTTCTTCAAGTTGAGCTTTTTCTTCATCTTTAATTGGGCGAGAAGCATTACTGAAGTCAGTAGTTCCAGCGATAAATGCTTTAAAGCCACCGCCAGTCCCAGAGGATGCAACAGAAACTTTTACTCCAGGCTGTTCTATACCAAACTCTTCAACAACAGCTTCCATGATTGGAAAAACTGTAGAAGAACCATCGATTTTAATTTCACCTTGAAGTTGCTTATTTTCTTCACCAGCTTGTTCTGTCTTGTTTCCTTCAGATCCAGTTTGAGAACCGTTTGTTGTTCCTTCTTCTGCTGTACCACAAGCTGCTGTGAATGCCAGCACTGCCCCAATCATTGCTGATAGTGCTAAGTACTTAAAGCTTTTCATTTCTTTATTCCCCCTAAGATTTTTTCTTAATTTGTCCTACGAGTATTAGAATATACAATGACTGTAAACACGGTTTTAATGGAATGTAAAGCTTTTGTAAATCGGTATAAATCATGTGTAAATTTGTCGAAAGATGGGTACAGAAAAAAGAAAAAAAAGCCTGTCACTACAATGGTGACAGGCCTTATCTATTTTCTTATTCAGTTTCTTCTCCTTCTGTTTCTTCCATACTATTTTCATTATCTTGAGTGGCATGCTCGACATTATTACCCATTTGCCGCTGTTTCTTTAATTCAAAATATGTGTCCATGACTCTTTGACCGATGACTAAATTGGCAGAATGGCCTCGGCCTCCTTGGTATGCCCATGGAACCATAACAGCCATTGCAATTTCAGGATTGTCTTCAGGTGCATATCCTGCAAGACTTAAGTTTATTACTTCTGGCGGTTCTTTACCAAACTTTTTGCGTTCAGGTCCGTCATAGAATGCCTCCGCTGTACCGGTCTTACCGGCCGGATTATAACTTTTCCCGCCGAAATAACCGTAGGCAGTTCCGCCCGGCTCTTGAAAAACTTTTTTGAAGCCGAGTTGGACACGATCAAACCATTCTGGTTCAGCATCTACATGATTAAGAACCTTAGGCTGAATTTCTTGGACTATCGGCCCCAGCTCATTATTTTCCAGCAGTGGCTCACGAATTTCCTTTACAATATGAGGTTCCATTCGATTTCCTCCATTAGCAATGGTAGAAATATATTGAGCTAATTGCATATTGGAGTACGTATCAAACTGACCGATAGATAAGTCAAGTAAAAGTCCTGGAACATTTCCGTAATAACCTTTAAAGCCTATTGTCTCATTTGGTAAATCAATCCCTGTTCGAACTCCTAAACCAAATTGAGCAAAGGAATCCCTAAACGTTGCAAATCCCTTGTCTAGTTTTAACGGAAGTGGTGCATTAGGAATGTAGGTCCCTTCACCAATCCTGATGGCGGTATGAAACATATAAACGTTCGAGGAATACTTAAGTGCATTAATATCATTCATCGTACCAAGGTTTTTCCACGATCTCTTTGGTGGGGTTCTGCTAATTAGTATGGGAGAATCATAAAAAGATGTATTAGGCTTAATAACACCTGTTTTATAGCCTGTAAGGATAGTTGCCCCCTTAATGGTCGAGCCAACGTTATAACTCGTTGTTATATTACCTAGTGCATCATCCTGCATTACGCTTTTGCCCGTTTCTTCATTCTTTACAATTCTCTTTCCTGCCATGGTCATAATTTCACCTGTATGCGGATCCATTAAAACCACATAAGCCCTATCAAGCAAAGCAGTTCCGCCCTTTGCTTTCGCTGCCTTCAATTCTTCTTCGATGATCTTTTCTATTGCGACTTGAAGATCCATATCAATGCTTAGAACGAGATCCATCCCTCTTTTGCCTTCGGTAATTGGGATTGTTTCCAGGACATTCCCTGCCTTATCAGTAACATTTTTCACCTTAGCCTTTTGACCGTGCAGCACATCTTCATATTGCATTTCAATATAGCTTTTTCCTACACGATCATTACGGCTATAATCTCTTGCTAAATAATAATCGAGCTGCTCAGCAGGCAAGCCTTCATCTGAATCCGTTATTTTTCCAAGGACCGACTTCAAGGTTGAACCAAAAGCATAAGCTCTCTCCCAATCCGTTGTAGTGTCAACCCCTGGGAGAAGCTGAAGATTTTCACTGACAACAGCAAACTCCTCTGGTGTAACATCTTTGTTTTTAACAATTTGCGGCGTCAGCGCATAGCCGCTTGTAAAATCACGATAGATGGCAAGAATCTCTAAATCTTTCTCAGTGAGTTCGTTTAACTCTTCCTCTGTAACACGAGCAACCTTTAGACGATAAATCTCTTTATCAAGTTCTTTGCCTTCAAATTTTTCTTTTAATTTATCAATTTCCTTTTCTGAAACCTTTTCATCAGCACGGTCTTTATTATTCAGGATCCAATAATCTTTTTTATCTCTCTCTTGTACCTTATCGGTATCTTTTTCGATTAGTTTTGCAAGCCTTTCTGCCACTTCTAGCATCTCAGCCTGCTTTGCTCCGCGATTTGTATAAGTTATTGCATTTTGTGGAGTGTTATCTACAATAACCTTTCCTGTCCGATCAAACATCTTCCCTCTCGGTACTGGATTATTGACCGTAACATCCTCTGTCCGTTCAATTTCTCGCCTATAATCATCGCCATACACAATTTGCACAATGCCCAACCGAAGGACTAGCACTGAAAATAATACAAATACAATAAAAAATAAAATGTTCAGCCTGACGGGAACATGTGATTTTTTCTTCTTTTTCTTTTTATTCAATTTATCTCGACACTTCCTTTAGTTAACAAGTAACTTTCTATTTCTCTTATCCCATTCTATAAGAAATCAGCAAATTATTCTAGGAAGAACATGCGAGATGCTAAAGCAATATTTGTAAACAAGAGGGAAGGGAAGAGCTCACACTCTTCCCTTACGCAGATTGAAGCTGTATCTTTCTGACGAAGATATAGATTATGGAGTGACCAGCGCCAAGGAAAAGCAGAAGGATAGGAATGCTTTTTTCCTCGTTAAAAAAGGTGACAGCTCCCAGGAAGCACAGGATTGAAAATACCCTGCCCAAATTCACAAAAATTTCCCTTACGACAATATATTCGATTCTCATTTCAGCAGCCTTCCACCCTTTTCCTATTACATCATATGTCATGGATATATAGGGGACGAGCAGAAGAGGATAAGCTATCGCAATTGTGGCTGCATAGAAGAGCAGTTTAGAGTAGCTGATATCAAAGATAATCAGGAATATCGCCAAATATAATATTAAACCTCCAACCAAGATAGCCCTTTTCCGATACTGCTTTTTTAGGAGCCTGGAAACGAAATAGTATGCGATAAAGGAAACTCCTGAGTTGACTAGTCCATATGTCCCTAAGGCAAGTTCACTGCCTGTTGAAATAAAAACAAAAACAGATATGACAAATGCAAATGTCCCTTCACGCAGCCCTTGAAAGAAGTGAGCATTAGTGATTAGCTGCCAATTCTTATTATTTTTTCGCTCTGCTAATATTCTTCTAAAATAATACTTTCCTTTTGCCGGCCGTCTTTTTATGAAAAAGCTTAAAAACACGGCCAAAGAAAATAACGCTAAAGATGTCCCAAAGATGATTGTATAACCTGTGAATTTTTCTAACTTAGAAATGACTAAGCCCGCGGCTATCGGACCAATCATCCCTCCTACAGAAGATAAAATCCCCAGAAAGCCATTAAAAAAATCCCGATTTTCCGGTTCGGTGATTTCAAATGTTAAAACATTAAATGCAAGCCAATAAAAACCATATCCTATGCCAAGCAAGGTACCGAGAAGCAGCAAAAATTTTGATGCTTGTGTCCCTATTATTAATACAGATAAATAGAAGGCGGCAAGAAAAATAACGCCAATTCGGAGGACAATTACGCGATCTACTTTCTTTGCCCACCTGCCTGCCAAAATAAACGTTAACGGCTGAATGACAACAACGGTAAGATTATACAACCCTAAATCTTTAAAATCACCTGACTGCTTCCAAAGATAAATATTCACAAACGTATTTGACAGGGCCACACTTAATGAATATAGACCCCCGATAATAAGCAGTAACCCTAAATCTTTCGTTAATTCAACTTCACCGATCAATTTTTTAACCTTACTCATAAAAAAACTCCCCTTTGTGTCTAAAGGGTAGTTTCTAACAAAGCAAATACTCTTATACCATTTTTTCAAGAATAATAAAAAACATGGCAAAGACCTCCCCCTGCCATGTTCAGTAATATTTATTTACTTTGCAGCTGTATAGCGCTTTGAAACCTCATCCCAGTTTACAACATTCCAGAATGCACCGATGTAGTCTGGACGGCGGTTTTGATATTTTAAATAATATGCATGCTCCCAAACATCTAATCCAAGAATTGGAGTTTTGCCTTCCATTAATGGAGAATCTTGATTTGGTGTGCTTGTAACTTCAAGCTCGCCATTATTTACTGCAAGCCATGCCCAGCCAGAACCGAAGCGTGTCGTAGCAGCTTTAGCAAATTCTTCTTTAAAGCTATCAAAGCTTCCGAATTTTCCATTAATAGCGTCAGCTAATTCGCCAGTTGGCTCGCCGCCGCCATTTGGAGAAATGACTTGCCAGAATAAAGAGTGGTTTGCATGTCCGCCCCCATTATTGCGCACTGCTGTACGTGCAGCTTCTGGAACAGCATCTAAGTTTGCAATGACTTCTTCAACTGATTTAGAAAGAAGCTCTTCATTTCCTTCTAATGCGTTATTTAAGTTTGTTACGTAAGTGTTATGGTGCTTAGTGTGATGAATATTCATCGTTTCTTTGTCGATATTTGGTTCTAAAGCATCATAAGCATAAGGTAATTGTGGTAATTCAAATGCCATAATAAATTCCTCCTATGTAAAAATAATTTTCCACTCAAATGTTTCTAAATTTCTTATAATTCTGAAATTAGAATCATTCTTTATGGTACATTCTAAGATTACCAAAGTTGGATAATCGTTTCAATAAAAATGCTTCTCCACTCATATACATTTCCCTAAATCTTATAATATATCCTAATAAATAATTAAAGAGTAAGGAGTCCCCTCCTTACTCTTTACATGAATTAATCATCTTCTCCTAAAATCGCTTCTGCAATATTCACTGCATGATCGCCAATTCTCTCTAAATTACTTACAATATCAACATATACGATACCAGCTTGAGCTGAGCACTGACCCTCATTCAAGCGAAGAATATGCTGTTTACGAAGCTTTCTTTCCATCTTATCAATTTCTTCTTCTTTTTGTACAACATGCAAGGCTGCTTCTTTATCATTATGATCCAAGGCTTCTAAAGCTTCTGAAACAGTCGAAATAGTTAGCATAAACATATCGTCCAAATCAGCCATTGCTGAATCGGAAATTAAGACTTTATTAGCTAATTGATATTCAATAAGCTCAATAATATTCTCATAATGATCACCAACCCGCTCAATATCCCTTACTGCATCCATGAGCATTGTATGCTCTTCTGATTCATGTTCGGATAATGAGCTTGTCGATAGCTCTACTAAATAATCAGTAATTTTCCGATCCAAATTATTTAGCGCATCTTCAATTTGCATTGCATTATCGGAATGCTTTTGAAGCTTTGTTTTTAAATATTCATGTGTTTCTTCTAAACCTTTAATAGAGAAATGACCCATGCGCAAAACTTCCTCTTTTGCTTGACCTAATGCAATAGAAGGGGATTGCTCTATAAAAACTGGATCCAAGTGTTTTGCTTTATATTCAATGACTGAGTCCTCTCCAGGAATTAATTTCGTCACAATAAAAGCTAGTACAGCAACAAATGGCAGCTGCAAAATTGTATTGGAAGCATTGAAGATCCCATGTGCAAAAGCGATAGTCATTTCTGGGTTCAATCCCATTCCGGCTTGTATATTTCCTATTAATAAAGTAAATGGCTTTAATAATAATAAAAATATAGTTGTCCCGATTAAATTAAATAATACATGGACAGCTGCAGCTCTTTTTGCTGCAACAGAAGCTCCAATGGAAGCTAATACAGCAGTGATAGTCGTTCCAATATTATCTCCAAACAGGACTGGCAGAGCAGCTTTTAAATCAACAAGGTTTTCTGAAAATAATCCCTGCAAAATCCCAATGGTTGCGCTGGAGCTTTGTACAATCACTGTAAACACAGTTCCTACAATTACTCCTAAAATCGGATTTGCACTTAAATTAACTGTTAATTCATGAAAAGATTCTAGAGCTCTAAGAGGCTTCATTCCTGCACTCATTAGTTCTAATCCATAGAATAAAGCACCGAATCCAAAAACGATTTGTCCAAAATTATGGACCTTTTTATTTTTAAAGAAGAATAGTAATATTGCACCAGCAGCAATAATTGGTAAGGCATATGCTCCAACATCAATTCCAATGATAAACGCGGTAACCGTGGTCCCTATATTCGCACCCATAATGACTCCGATTGCTTGACGCAACGTCATAAAACCAGCGCTAACTAAACCAACGGTAATAACTGTTGTTGCTGAACTGCTCTGTATTGCAATAGTAACAAGAATTCCTGTTAGTACACCCATAACAGGGTTGGTGGTGAATCGATCTAATAAGTCTCTAAGTCGATCGCCTGCCGATTTCTGCAGACCGTCACCCATATATTTAAGACCAAATAAAAAAATTCCCAGGCCACCTAAAAATTCAAAAAGCATCTGCTGAAAATTCAGTTCCAACTTTTCCACAACTCCTAATCATTAATTCGACATTTTTCATCAAACCCTCTACAATTATTAAAGAATGTTAACAGGAAGTAAAGGGAACTTAGTTTAAATTTACAATACCTTAACAAAAGAGCTTTATATTACAGTTGTGTTACGGTTTTCAGAAAAAACTAATCAAATATTAAAAGCTTGTACAGATGTTTTTATCAAGTTAAAATAAAATGATGAACTTTTCTAAGGGTGTGTCTAAATGAATATTTTTAAACAATTATTTAAAAGCCTTTATTCTCCAAGAGACATTGCTATGTTCCGATTTCAAGGGATTGGAAAAACGATCCTATATGTCTTTTTCCTTACCTTAATTTCTATCCTTCCATCCATATACTATTTAAGTTCTGGATTAATAGATGGAGTTAATGAAGTAGAAAAAAGCCTAGGGTCTGAGCTGCCTCCATTTTATATTGATAATGGAGAACTCCATTCTGAAAAAGAAGCTCCCGTTATCCTCAACAAGGAGAATTTTACAATTATTTTTGATTCGACAGGTACTGTAGACACGAAAGAATTAAATAATAGCAAAAATACGATTGCCATCTTGAAAAATGACGCCTATTTTATCGCTGGCGGGCAGGTTCAATCATTGCCTTACTCTATGTTTAGTGATCTTTCGATTACAAATGATGATTTGCTCGGGATTCTTGCAACTGTAAATTCCTCACTAGGAATCATTATTCCGTTATTAGCTGCTGTCATTCTTATATTTGCAAGCGGGGCGAAATTTATTGAAGTTTCTTTCCTTGCCTTACTTGGTTTGTTTGTGAAAAAAATGCTAAATAGAAATATTCAATACCGCCACACCTGGCGGCTAGCAGCGTATAGCGTCACACTGCCAACTATCTTTTTTACAATTATGCATAGTCTTCAAACGGATGTACCAAATGGAGTGCTTATCAATTGGTTTGTTGCTTATATCATGCTGTTTCTAACCATTAAAGAGATCCCCCAGCCAAAAGAAAAAAAGTAAAACGCGCAAATAGCGCGTTTTACTTTTTTTGCTCTATATAATTATTGTACACCTTGTGAATAGCGAAACTCAGCATTCAGCTTGGCTAGTGATTGAGAAAGTTCCTTCAGCTTTTCCCCAGCTTCATGGTTTTTTCTTACTTTGATCATTTGTTTATGAGATGCTTCAACAACCTGTTCTGCGCTTGCAAAGGTTTCCTGCGAGACAGAGACAAAGTTTTCAGCAGCAGCTTCCATCTTAGGCAGTGTATCATTCAGCCCAACTAATTCACCCTGGGCATGACGAATCATTTCACTTACCGCCGCAATTTCGAGCATTAACACATCAAATGATTTCTTGCTGACCGATGCCGTTTCAAGATGGGATTGAAAGTGAACAAGCATGTCCTCGAATTCATTCGATGCCTTTAAAGAGATTAGTTCCATGTTTTCGATTGTATCTTTTATTTCTTCTGTTGCATGTGAAGATTGCTCCGCCAATTTTCGTACTTCGTTTGCAACCACTGCAAAGCCGCTGCCGGCTTCTCCCGCTCGCGCTGCTTCGATGGCTGCATTTAATGCAAGAAGCTTTGTTTGCCCTGCCATCTGCTGGATAAATGTAACAATTTCAGCGATAGATGCTGAGTGTTCCTTCACATGCTGAACGGTTGCCGATACGTTTTTGAATTCATCACTTAAGTGATGAAATGCTTCAATTAAATTTCCGACACTCAGCTCTCCATCATGAGCCGATTCATTCATCGATTGTGTTTTATTCATAACTTCATTCATATGTTCAAAAATATTATTGATTGACCCTCTCATGCTTTGAAACATTTGGATACTGTCATCTGAACTGCTGGCTGTTTGCTCAGCACCCAGCTTCACAATTTGAATAGCCTTCATTAACTGCTCGTTTTCCGTCATTACCTCACCGGATATATGCTGCAGGTCCCCGCCAGTTTCTGATAAATCATGTGTAGTAGCCGTTATTTTGTATAAAAGCGAGCTCATTTGTGTAATCATCGCATCGAAGCTTTTGATAAGAGATGTAATTTCTGGTGTAGTTGTGTTTGCCTTAACTTGAACATCTAAATTTCCATTCCGTGCTTCCTTCATAACCTCTCTCAGTCTTAATAATGGGCTTGTTAAATTTCTTACCAATAAAATAACAATGACTGAGGTAATGGAAAGACTTATGATGACGGCAATTATTATGTATTTGGCCATGTCATTAACTTCTTTTAAATATTGACTTTGCGGGATAGCAATGACATAAATTCCTTTTAGCTCTTGAACGGACTGAAATGAAATAGTGTAATGGTCGCCTTCTATATTTTGATGGATGAGCCCGTTTTGCTTTTTCATTATTTTATCTATCGTGGATTGGGAAAATTTGATCTTCGTATTTTTACTAATTTGGAATGGACTAGCTCCTTTTTCATTAATCAAGAAAAAGCTCCCACTTAGTCCATCCTGTGCAAGCTGTGCATCCTGGCTTTTAATCACTTGATTCATTTTTTTATTAAATTTGTCTTCATTGCCTACATAGATAAGCATAAGATTTTGAGACAGATCATAAATAGATTTTACTTCTTTTATCAATCGCTGTTCTATTAAATTTACTGCCGTATCCTTTGATTTTCCATAAGAGATATAGGCTATAGATGAAACTGTCAATAGGAGTAAACCTAATATTAGAACAAGCAGTCTTGATTGCAGAGTAATTTTTGCCAATAATGTTCGTGTTGCAGCTTGAATCTTCCCCATTAACAAATAATTTCCCCCTTCCAAAATCACTTTCATTATGTCAGAAAAATATTAAGATATTGTAAAGAGTTAGTAATATTTCCATTAATTTTTCCAACTAAAGTTCTATATTTTTCGTACAAGCATACATATTAGGTAAACAGCTAATTTATTCCGGGGGTTTTCCTATATGAAACGTCTTGCTCTCTTTCTACTATCAGTCCTTGTTATTTATGTTATTTATTTTGACCTGACAAAAGGGACACTTCCACTTCCTGCTGCAGAAGAACCAGTTATTGAAGCAATGGCGAAAAACGAAACATCGATGCCCTATTTTGAAAAAAAAGTGTCATCTGGAGATACAGTTTTATCGCTTGTAGAAAATAATATCGATGGTCCACTTACAGTTTCAATTTCCAAAGTCATTTCTGATTTTAAAGTATTAAATAATGGCTTGAGCCCTGAAAAAATCAAATCAGGCTATCTATATAAGTTTCCTGATTATCGCAACTAAACATCAATGCCCTTTGGCAGTCATTTCCCACTTAAGAAGTAGGAGACTTCTTCTGAATGAAGTTAAAAATTTACCACTGCTGGATAAACCATCATTCTTGTCAATTTCAATGAAACATTGATACAATAGCAATGGATTCAAAAAATGTATTATTAAGAACTGTTAATAGAAGGAGCGAATCTCCATTGAGTGAAATCATACATCGTACAAAAACACGTCCAGTTAAGGTTGGACCATTAACGATTGGCGGCAGTAACGAACTGTTTATCCAAAGTATGACGACAACTAAAACACATGATGTCGAGGCTACTGTAGCTGAAATAAAACGTTTAGAAGAGGCTGGCTGTCAAATCGTACGCGTAGCATGTCCGGACGAAAGAGCTGCTAACGCGATTGCAGATATTAAAAAACAAATTAATATTCCGCTCGTTGTCGATATTCATTTTGACTATAAGCTTGCTCTGAAAGCCATTGAAGGCGGAGCAGATAAAATAAGAATCAATCCAGGGAATATCGGAAAGCGTGAGAAAGTAGAGGCGGTTGTAAAGGCAGCAAAAGAAAAAGGGATCCCTATCCGCATCGGGGTCAATGCAGGTTCATTGGAGAAAAAGATTTTAGAAAAATACGGTTATCCAACTGCGGATGGAATGGTTGAAAGTGCCCTTCACCATATTAAAATTCTTGAAGATCTCGATTTCCACGATATTATCGTTTCGATGAAAGCATCTGATGTTAATTTAGCAATTGAAGCATATGAAAAAGCTGCAAAAGCATTTGATTATCCTCTGCATCTTGGAATTACAGAATCAGGCACCCTTTTTGCGGGAACTGTGAAAAGTGCAGCAGGTCTTGGGGTTATTCTTAATAAAGGAATTGGAAACACACTTCGAATTTCTTTAAGTGCGGACCCTGTTGAAGAAGTAAAGGTAGCACGTGAATTATTAAAGGTGTTTGCACTTTCTTCTAATGCTGCAACATTAATTTCCTGTCCGACATGCGGCAGAATTGAAATTGATTTAATCAGCATAGCTAATGAAGTAGAGGAATATATCCAGAAAATCAAAGCACCGATTAAAGTGGCTGTCCTTGGATGCGCAGTTAATGGACCTGGAGAAGCGCGTGAGGCAGATATCGGTATTGCCGGTGCAAGAGGAGAAGGTCTCTTATTCCGTAAAGGGGAAATTGTTCGAAAAGTTCCTGAAGAGACGATGGTCGATGAATTAAAAATTGAAATTGACAAGATTGCGGCAGAGTACTTCGCTAAACAAGAAGAAGAAAAAAAGAATGCTGAAACAGTAAAGTAATGGATAAGGAAGAGGGTGACTATGTCACCCTCTTCTTTCATGTTAAATTTGACTATGTTTAAAAAAATGGAAGGATAAACATCCCAACAATTATCGATACTACTCCGATTCCAATTGCCCAGCTCCCTAAACTTAAAGCTCCCCTGCGACGGGCAACGAATCCAAGTACAATACCTGTTGCTCCAAATAAAACTGGGAATACGAACAATGAGATAATGGAAAGTACTAGTGCAGCAATCCCCATTCCTCTTCCTGCTGTTTCCGTTTCATTATCTCTCTCACTTAATGTATTTGTTCTTCCCCTGTCTAACGAAATAGGCGCAGCAATCTCAGCAGAGGTTTCTTCAGTATAGTCCGCAGCTCCATATTGGTTCCTATCCCCAATTTCATTCGCTTGACGAAGATCATAATCCTCGTAATCACGTTCTTGATCTGCCATCCAAATCCCTCGCTTTCAAATATGGAAACATCACTTTCCATTTTGCAACCCGACTTTTCCTGGGAAACAAAGGTTTATTTGCTGTAAATAGGAGGTCAAGCAAGTCCTAAAATACTCACAAAGCTCTTTCGATTCCCGTTAAAAGTTTTTTGGAGCATTAATATTGTTTACGGAAATGGCTATTTTAAAGATGTTAATGTTTTACTGTCCCCCATGTTTTTACTAATTTCCTTTAGCCAAATACATACTTCTGATAAGATAAAAGATGAACTTGTTTAAAGGAGAGTATAAGAAATGATAAAGCGGTTTGGAATAGATATTGATGGGACTGTGACATGTCCGACCTCACTGATCCCATATATTAATAAAGCCTTTAATTTAAATATTACTTTAAATGATGTAAAGGAATATGATTTAACTCATTTGGTAGACATAACTAAGGATGAGTTTGCTCATTGGTTTGCCGAAAGTGAGCCTCTCATTTATGCTCAATCACCGCTTGCTGCAGGTGCTAAGGAGGTTTTAAATAAATGGGAAAAGGAGCATGAATTATTTATCATTAGCGCCAGGGGTTCACATTTACTGAAGCTAACAGAGGAATGGTTTTTAAAGCATGCGCTATCTTTTCATCATATTGAGTTAATTGGAACACATTATAAGGTAAAAACAGCCAAAGATTACAAAGTCGATATCTTTTTCGAGGATAAGCATGATAATGCTGTAATGATACACGAGGAATGCCAAATTCCAGTAATATTATTCGATACTCCATATAACCAGGATCCAATACCTCCTGGAGTGATTCGCGTCAACAACTGGATAGAAGCAAACGAATGGGTAGATAGATGGATAAGAGAAGGCAAATAAAAAACGGCATGATGCCGTTTTTTATTTTTCCTTAACTGACACATTCAGGGCAGCGTCCATATATCTCAAACTTATGACCAGAAATATCATAGCCCTTTAAATTGTCCTGAAGCTCCTGCATTGGGCATGTATCAATTTCCTTTGTTTTCCCACAATCCATACAAATAAAATGATGATGATGATGTTCATGCGCACATGTAAAGCGAAAATGCTTTTCACCAGAAAGTTCGGTCATTTCAAAAATGCCAAGTTCAACAAATAAAGATAAATTTCTATAAATGGTATCGAAGCTCAAGCCTGGATAATCATCCTTCATCCAAGTTAAAACATCACGTGCTGTTAAATATTTATTGCTATTAGCAAAAAACTGCAGCATCTCTTCTCTTTTTCCAGTATGCTTATATCCCTTTTCCTTTAAAAGCTGTAATGCCTCATTGGTATCCACTTCATTCACCTCATAAATGAACTCTATGTTTGATGTGCTAAATGCTGGTTCTGATTTTTTTAAATAAAATAGTCATAATTAATATGAAGACTGCGATCATAACGATTGTTCCGCCTGGAGCTATATCTAAATAATAGGAAAGTGTCAGCCCGCCTAATACGGAGGTTTCACCAAATAACACTGAAAATAAGATGGTTTGTTTAAACCCCTTTGAAATACGAATACTGGCTGCGACAGGCAAGGTCATTAAAGCCGAAACCAGCAGAATACCCACAATGCGCATCGAAGCGGCAATCACAAGTGCAACCATGATGATAAATATAAAATGAACTCCTCTTGCTGCTATCCCTGAAGCCTTTGCATGCTCTTCATCAAAGGAAAGTAAAAATAATTCTTTATACAGAAGGAAGATCATTGATATGACAAGAATACTAATTATCATAATCGTCCATAAATCAACCCGGCTTACCGCACTGACACTTCCAAATAAATAGCTAAACAAATCTGTATTAAAGCCATCCGCAAGAGAAATAAAAATAACGCCTATTCCAATCCCTCCGGATAAAATTATCGGGATGGCCAGCTCCTGATAATGCTTATAAACAGACCTAAGCTTTTCAATAAATAAGGATCCTGTCACTGAAAAAGCCATTCCCATATAGATTGGATTCAATCCGCTTAATCCTGTCACTTTCTTTTCCAGAAAAAGACTCGCTGCTATTCCTGCAAGGGTAACATGGCTTAACGCATCGGCAATGAGTGACAACCTTCGAACTACGATAAACACACCTAATAATGGGGCAATGATTCCAATAATGATTCCCGTAAAGAAGGCATTTTGCAAAAACTCATATTGAAGTATCCCCGCTAGCATTGACCTGTTCCTCCATGCTGGTGATGATGGTGATCATGATTATGTGTCAAGATATGAATGTCATGACCATAAAAGTCAGACATCTCCTCCATTTTCAACTGCTCAAACTCTTTTGTTTTCCCATGAAAATGTAAATGCTTATTTAAACAAGCAACATGGGTAACCTTGTCAGAAATGACTCCAATATCATGAGTTACTAAGAGAAGGGTAATCCCTAAATCTTTATTTAGATCATCAAGCATTTGGTAAAAGGATTGCACATTTTGTGCGTCAACCCCTACTGTAGGCTCATCCAAAATCATTAGTTTCGGATCACTGACTAAAGCTCTCGCTATGAAGACACGCTGTTGCTGTCCGCCAGAAAGTTCCCCAATATTACGTTGTTGAAAAGGGAGAAGTCCGACTGAGCCGATAGCTTCTACTACCTTTTGCTTGTCTTCTTTATTCATAAACTTAAAAAGACCAAGCTTTTTTGTTAACCCACTAGCTACAACTTCATAAACGGTTGCCGGAAAACCAGTGTTAAAAGAATTTGCCTTTTGAGAAACAAAACCAATTTTGTGCCAATCCTTAAACTTGCTTATGTCTTGGCCAAATAGCTGAATTTCACCTTTTTGCGTTTTTAGCAGACCTAAAATTAGTTTTAGTAAAGTGGATTTCCCCGAACCATTTGGACCAACAATTCCTAGAAACGCCCCTTCTTCTATGGCTAAATGAATATCCTCCAAGACATTTTCTTTCCCATATCGATAAGATAGTTGATTGATATTTATAATAGGCTTATCATGTGCCACCATTTTGTATCACCTTTTTAAATTAAGAATCATTCCGATTTACAAATGAAAGTATACAGGATGAAAAAAGGTTTGTAAAGAAACAAGCCCTTTTCCCAAAATTACTCTTTGCTGTCACAAATTTCCTATATCCTTCATAAAGTTATACGGAGGAGTGATGAGAGATGAAGATCTTTGAAAATATCATCAATCATAAAATAAGCAATATAACTGCCGATGAATTATTAAAATATGGAACTCAATTCCAAATCTCAATTACGAAGGGGCAAGCAAATAAAATTGCATCTTTTTTGCGTGGAAAAAATATTAATATTTTTAATGATGCCGAACGTTCTAAACTTGTTAAAGAAATCGCAAAACTTGCTGGTCCAGAAACAGCTAAACAAGTTAACCAATTGTTTATTCAGTTTTCGAAGTAATCTTTATTTAAACCCTGTTTTTCCAATAGAAAAAGCTGCGAAGTCTTCACAGCTTTTTCTTCATTTATTAATGAGTTATCCTTGCATAATTATATCCAGAAGATTATCGTTAAATTCTTTAGTTTGCAACATTGCTATTTCATGTTTATATGGTGCTTTTTTATTATTCTTGTCCTCTCCAACGAAAGGCGTCTCTAGAATTTTTGGGATATCTTTCAACTGGGGATGGTGGACAATATAATTTAATGCTTTAAAGCCAATATGGCCAAAGCCAATATTCTCATGACGGTCCTTCCGCATCCCGAGCTCATTTTTACTATCGTTAATATGCAATACCTTCAAACGGTCAAGCCCAATAATACGATCAAATTGATCTAATACCCCATCAAAGTCTTCGACAATGTTATAGCCGGCATCATGTGTATGACAAGTATCAAAACAGATTGAAAGATGGTCATTATAATTAACACCGTCTATGATCATTGCTAGCTCTTCAAAGGATTTTCCGCATTCAGAGCCTTTTCCAGCCATCGTTTCAAGGGCGATTTGGACTTTTTCGTCCCCTTTTAAGACCTCGTTAAGCCCTTCAACAATTTTCTTAATTCCGGCCTCTGTCCCCGCTCCAACATGGGCACCAGGGTGTAAAACTATTTGCTTTGCCCCTATTGCCTCTGTACGATCAATTTCCGTTCTCAAGAAATTAACCCCTAGCTCAAAAGTACTCGGATTTTCAGTATTTCCAATATTAATAATATAAGGTGCATGGACTACAATATCAGATATTCCATTTTCCGCCATATGCTTCAGGCCAGCTTCAATATTCAAATCCTCGATCTTTTTTCTTCTCGTATTCTGTGGGGCGCCAGTATAAATCATAAAGGTATTTGACCCGTACGATACGGCTTCCCTACTGGCAGCTAAAAGCATGTCCTTTCCACTCATTGATACGTGTGAACCAATTTTCAACATAAAGGTTTCCTCTCTCCCTTTGAAGATTATTTTTTACGCTGTAATCTTTTTTGGCGTTTTTTGAAGCTTTCTATTTCAGATTGCATTTTCTTTTTATATCCAGGCTTTACCTTTTTTGGCTTTTGAACAATCGACTGTGCCTGTTTATCGATTTCATCCGTCTGCTTCTGGCGGCTTTTACGCTTATTTCTCTTGCCTAAATCCGCCCATTCCCCTTTTTGAAGATCAACGTGGCGGAAATCGATCCCCATTTTTTCTAGACGATTTAATGCATCTTCATCAGATGTTTCATAAATGGTCAGTGCAATACCAGAATTACCTGCACGGGCTGTTCTCCCGACACGGTGTATATAAAAATCTAAATCAGCAGGCAATTCATAGTTAACAACATGACTGATTCCTTGAATATCGATCCCTCTAGCAGCTAAATCAGTGGCAACAATATATTGGAATTCCAGATCTTTAATTTGCTTCATCATTTTTTTACGTTCACGAGGATTAAGATCACCGTGAATTCGGCCCACTTTCAATCCTTTATTTATTAAAGAATCAGCCACTTCATCCGCCATTTTTTTCGTATTTGTAAAAACGATAGCTAAATACGGATTGTAAACATTTAATGCTTCATAGACAAGCTTAACTTTATTGCGATGGCGAGATGGCATAATCCAATGTTCTATTTTGGCAGCTGTCACCTGAGCTGGTTCGATTTGAATGTATTTCGGATTTTCCATATACTTTTTTAAAAATGGTTTTAATTTTTCTGGAATGGTTGCGGAAAAGATCAGCATCTGCAGCTTTTCAGGCATTCTTGCTGCAATCTGATCCACATCCTCGATAAAGCCCATATCAAGCATGAGATCCGCTTCATCCACAACAAGCATATTAGCAGTATGGACAAATAAAGCATGTTCCTTAATCAAATCATTAATTCTTCCAGGAGTTCCGACAACAATTTGGGGCTGTGTTCGTAATTTCTCAATGGATCTCTGTTTATCTGTTCCACCAACATAGCAACGGGCTGATATGCCTTGGCCCTCTTGACAATGCTTGGTAACCTTTAGAATTTCATGATAGATTTGGCTTGCCAGTTCTCTTGTTGGGGCAGTAATGACAGCTTGTACCTCCTGCTTTTCATAATCAACTTTTTGTAATATCGGCAAAATATACGCATGCGTTTTACCAGTCCCCGTTTGTGATTGCCCGATGGCGCTATCACCTTTTAATACGGTTGGAAATAATCTTTCCTGTATTTCAGTTGGCTCATAAAAGCCTAAATCCTTCACTGCTTCCATAATAAATGTTTTAAACTCATAACGTTCAAACTTATTATCCTTCATTTATATAGCTCCTTGTTTGTCGATTCATGTAATCATCCTGTTATTATAATAAAAATTGCATGAAATAACCACTTATACCTTCTTTATCATCATTTTTACTTTATATTTGTTTATTTAAAGAAAAAAAGTCCGAAAACCATTTTGTAAATTATGCATAGTTTATTACTAATAGAGAATAGATTGGAGGTCATGTTATGATACATGGACCAAGGGCGCCTTTTCACGGGGGATTTCATCGGCACCCTTATAGGAATCAAATGCCTTCCCGACCGCCAATGGGGCCCTCTCCCTTTTCCCCTATGTCAGGAGGAGGGTTTAGAGGACCTGTTGGACCATCGCAAATGAGACGAGGGGGCGGAGGCTTATTATCCAAGCTGTTAGGGCGTGGGAACCCTCCTCGCTCTCAGACTCATGGTTTGGGGGCAGCACCGCTGCAATCAGCGAGCAGAGCAGCTGGAGCTGGAGGTAATGGTGCAGGAGGAATCCTAAAAAACCTTAGCAATCCTGGAGCCATTACAGGTTTCTTAGAAAATACACAAAAAGTATTAAACACAGCTCAGCAATTTGGCCCAATGATACAGCAGTATGGCCCAATTGTAAAAAACATACCAGCGATGTGGAAGCTATATCGTGGATTAAAAAACTCAACTGATGAAACAGAGGAAAATGTTCATGACAATAAAGAGCCCGTCAAAACGAAAAAAGCACGTAACCAGGCTAACAAAACAGACGTGCAATCCGAACAAAGTTCTATTCAAAGCGAAAAAAATAGAGAAATAGGAACTTCTAAGCCGAAGCTCTACGTTTAAACAGACAGCTCATCTCTTTTTGTCCATGATATGAAACACAACCTTAGTGATCCTCTTTTAGTATTATTATTATCAAATGTCCGATATAATAGTATACGTGATTTGTTCATTATCTAAATGAACATGAATAAAAAAACTAGTCACTATATATAGATACAAACTTAAGGGGGTTTCTTTGATCATGGAGATTATAAAAATTTCACCGCGCGGCTATTGCTACGGGGTTGTAGATGCCATGGTAATTGCGAGAAATGCTGCACTCGATAAAACTTTGCCTAGACCAATTTATATTCTAGGTATGATCGTTCACAACAAACATGTTACCGATGCCTTTGAAGAAGAGGGGATCATTACATTGGACGGAAGCAACCGTCTGGAGATTCTTGAAAAGGTAGATAAGGGAACAGTTATTTTTACAGCACATGGAATTTCTCCACAAGTGAGGGAATTAGCAAAGCAAAAAGGACTCATTACGATAGATGCAACATGCCCTGATGTTACAAGAACCCATGATTTAATCGAGGAAAAAACGAAAGAGGGCTTCAAAATTATCTATATTGGCAAAAAAGGACATCCTGAACCAGAGGGAGCAGTAGGAGTAGCCCCTGACGATGTATTCCTAGTGGAAACGATAGAAGATGTCCATGCATTAAATATTCAAAGCGAAAAGATTGTTGTCACGAATCAAACAACGATGAGCCAATGGGATGTTAAGCATGTCATGGAGCAAATTGAAGAAAAATATCCACATGCTGAATTTCATAAGGAAATTTGCCTTGCAACACAAGTTCGGCAGGAGGCTGTTGCAGAACAAGCCGGTGAAGCTGACGTACTGATCGTAGTTGGCGATCCAAAAAGCAATAACTCTAACCGATTAGCTCAGGTTTCGGAAGAAATTGCCCATACTAAAGCCTATCGTATCGCTGACGTATCCGAGCTAGATATCAACTGGATCAAGGATGCCTCTACAGTTGCCGTGACATCAGGCGCATCAACACCAACCCCAATTACAAAAGAAGTCATTTCATTTATTGAACAATTTAATCCGAATGACGAGAGTACTTGGATGATAGAGAAAAAAGTACCATTAAATAAAATATTACCAAAGGTTAAGAAGTAAATAACAAAGAGGGCAGCCTAAAAATGGCCGCCCTCTTTTTTTTGAGCTTTGCTTAAATAAACTGAAAAGGATCTGTATGTATTTCTGAAGCAAAGATTGATACGGCATATCCCTTTTCTTGGCACATTTTTGTCAATTGCAAGGCTACACCTTTTTTCATGACTTTTTCTACATTATGTCCTGGGTCCACAATATTCAATCCCATCATCATGGCGTCAAGTGCCACATGATAATACATATCACCTGTTACGTAGACATCTGCTCCTTTAAATTTGGCAGAGGCAAAGTATTTATTCCCGTCACCCCCAAGCACGGCTACTTTTTTAACTTTTGAGTTGAGATCTCCTACGACACGTACTCCATTTACATCCAATGTTTGTTTAACGTGATTCGCGAATTCGCCTAATGTCATTTCCTGAATCTCGCCAATTCTTCCCAGCCCTATTACTTCACCCTTATTGTCCAGCTTATAAATATCATAGGCAACTTCTTCATATGGGTGTGCATTAAACATAGCTTTTAAGATTCTTTTCTCTAATTGAGCAGGAAAAATCGTTTCGATCCTCAGTTCATTGACAGACTCCAGCTTTCCCTGTTCGCCAATAAAGGGATTTGTCCCTTCACCAGGTAAAAACTGCCCCATTCCGGAGGAAGCGAAACTGCAATGACTGTAATGACCAATAGCTCCAGCACCAGCATCTCCTAACGCCTTTTTAACATCGGCTGCACTATCTTCCGGAACAAAGACAACTAGTTTCTTCAATTCAGTTTCGTATGTAGGATATAAGACCTCGGTATTTACTAGCTGCAGGGCTTGGGCTAACATATCATTAACTCCTCCTGTAGCAATGTCCAAATTTGTATGAGCTGCATAAACAGCAATATCATGCTTAATCAATTTCTCAATGATTCTCCCGGCAGGAGTATCGGTTGCAATCGACTTAAGCGGACGAAAAATAGGCGGGTGGTGAGCAATAATGAGTTGAACATTCCTAGCTATCGCTTCATCTACTACCTCTTCTAGCACGTCCAGTGCAATCATGACATTCTCAATCTGCTTATTTAATCTGCCAATTTGCAGCCCAATTTTATCTCCTTCCATGGCGTAGCCTTTTGGAGAAAATTGTTCAAATAACTGGATAACTTCATGCCCATTAACATTTTTCAATGACCTAATACCTCCCCAACCATCTTTATTTTCTCTAATAGTTCATTTTTTTTCTCTACTGTTTCCTCTGTGTTTGCTGCATTTTCAAGTTGTCCTAGTATTCTTTGCCAATTCCTTAATTCTCCCAGCCATTTCTTCTTAAAAACAGCTGATTTCTCCTTCAGCAGAAAAGGTCCAAAAAGTAATTCTATTTGTAGATCCCATGCTTGTTTTTCCTTGGCATCCCCTTTTTCTG
This sequence comes from Bacillus sp. DTU_2020_1000418_1_SI_GHA_SEK_038, assembly GCF_032341175.1. Classification (NCBI taxonomy): domain Bacteria; kingdom Bacillati; phylum Bacillota; class Bacilli; order Caryophanales; family Bacillaceae; genus Bacillus; species Bacillus sp. DTU_2020_1000418_1_SI_GHA_SEK_038. The sequence goes on from NZ_CP135435.1 coordinate 3,101,739, forward strand.
CAACTAAAATCTCATATATTTTTTCATCTTCTTCAAGTATTTCTTCAGCAACTAATACCCAGCCATTTTCTATAAGCCAGCTTCTAATCGTGATAGCACTAACATTTGGCTGTAATATCAACCTTTTTATAGTTCCTAGCTTTTCCTTGCCCTCTTCCAAAATATTCGTGATTAAAGCTCCACCCATACCGGCAATTGTGATACAATCCACTTCACCCTCTGAAATCACCTTTAATCCATTTCCTTTGCGAACATTTATCTTGTCATTTAACCCTTCTGCTTCAACTTGGCTTTTAGCGGATTGATACGGTCCTTCGACCACTTCACCAGCAATCGCAAAAGGGATCAATCCTTGTTTCACAGCGTAGCATGGCAAATATGCGTGGTCTGATCCAATATCAGCCAGACGGCAGCCTTTAGGAATATAATTTGCAACAGCCTCTAAACGCTGTGATAATTTCTCAGTATTCAATTTAGTCACCACTTTTCAAAGTAAAAATATGAGCCTGTAATTACTAGCTTCATTCAGTTAAATCGTCCTTATAATAGTATTAAATATAGTACTGTATTGCAAAGTCTTAATCTTAGGAGGCAAAGATCTAGTTAAAAAAAACCCTTTACAGATGCAAAGGGCTTTTTCTTGCAGAGCTCAAAGGTCCCGAGTATGGATCTTCAAGCTTACATTTAACATATTATTTTATTTTAATTCCGCTAGCCAAGCAGCCATTTCGCCTGCTTTATCTGCAGGAACTAAACCTGGAGGCATTGACCCTTTACCATTAATAAGAATATCAGCGATTTCATCCTGTGATAATTGGTCACCTACACCTAGTAAACCTGGTCCAACTCCACCTTGGTATTGATCACCGTGACATCCGATACAGCTCTTTTGATAGATCTCCTCAGGGCTTGCCGCAGCCGTTTCTTCCGTCTTTTCACCGCCGCCTTCTCTTTCAGCAGCTAGCTGCTCAGCATCACCTAGTCCTTTGAAGGAAATCAGGAACATTGCAACAATACCGAAAGCAAAAATTAGTATGTACGGCATTACTGGATTTTTCATGTTTATACCTCCCTTATGTAAGAACATCTAAAATTAAGTAAATGATTATACAAACAATCTCTATTCTACTTCAAAATGAGAAGAAGGAAAAGCCCTTAAGTCAACTTTATCACACCAAATTCAAAAATTAGACAAAAACTCCAGCGATTTAAGATCAACTTCTGCTTTTCCCATTATATAAATGAGGAGAAATCATTTTCGCAACATTTAAAAACTTCAAAAAATCTTTTTATTATATGAATATAGAAGTGACTAATAAGATCATTCCCAAAACTCCTGATAAGATAAAGGATGGCATTTTTAGTTTCCAACCCGTTAACAACCATAAGAGACAGTTCAAAATTATTACTATGTAAAGGACTGTTAGACTATTTGGAAATAATCTTGAAATAAATTCAACAGTAGATAATAATAAAATTAAAGCTGATGCAATTATTGGTATTTGCAGTAAAATTCCTTTTCTAATAAAGTAAAAAGTGAATATAATACCAGCTAATACAAATAAAATAGAAAAGGCCATTTGCAAAGTAATAGACAATTCAGTAAAATGGATTAAAAATAGAGCTAACGGAATTAACATTAAAAAGAGGTAATGGTTTTTCCAATGCAATTTTCTTATAGTTGCTGGCTCTTTTATGTTTTCCGGTTCATTTCCTTCTGTGTAAAGCGCTAATAGGAAATCACAATAGTGCTCAGGGAGCATGCGATTTTTTCGCCAATTAATGATTTCGTTAACAATGATCTTTTTTCTTGTTTCGTTCATTAAGGATACACATCCATTTCAGCGGTAAAAAAAATAGTTTACCTCTATTGTAAGAAGTAAACTATTTCCTGACAATCATTTTCTATTCTAAAAAGTCTTTTAAACGCTTGCTTCTGCTCGGATGTCTTAATTTGCGCAAGGCTTTCGCTTCAATTTGGCGAATACGTTCGCGTGTAACACCGAATACTTTACCAACTTCCTCTAAGGTCCTTGTACGCCCGTCATCAAGCCCAAAGCGAAGGCGTAGTACATTTTCCTCACGATCGGTTAAAGTATCAAGAACATCCTCTAGCTGCTCCTTAAGAAGCTCGTAGGCAGCATGCTCAGAAGGTGAGGTCGCATCCTGATCTTCAATAAAATCGCCTAGATGTGAATCATCTTCTTCCCCAATTGGCGTTTCTAAAGAAACTGGCTCTTGAGCAATTTTTAGGATTTCTCTCACTTTATCTGGTGTTAAATCCATATCCTCCGCAATTTCTTCTGGAGTTGGTTCGCGGCCAAGGTCCTGAAGTAATTGGCGCTGAACACGAATTAATTTATTAATTGTTTCAACCATATGAACAGGAATTCGGATGGTTCTTGCCTGATCGGCAATTGCTCTTGTAATCGCTTGGCGAATCCACCAAGTTGCATAGGTACTAAATTTAAAACCTTTTCGGTAATCAAACTTTTCAACGGCTTTAATTAAGCCCATATTTCCTTCTTGAATTAAATCAAGGAATAGCATGCCGCGTCCAACATAGCGCTTGGCAATACTTACAACTAATCGGAGGTTTGCTTCAGCAAGGCGCCTTTTCGCTTCCTCGTCACCATTTTCAATTCGTTCTGCAAGTGAAATTTCCTCTTCAGCAGAAAGTAGGTCTACACGGCCAATTTCTTTTAAATACATTCTTACAGGGTCATTAATTTTAACGCCTGGAGGAACACTTAAATCATTTAAGTCAAACTCCTCTTCACCTTTTGCTAGTTCCTGAATATTAGGATCGGCATCATCGTCATTGTCACCAACTAACTCAACACCTTGATCTCCCAGGAACTCGTAGAATTCATCCATTTGATGAGAATCTAATTCAAAATGAGCCATTTTTTCTGCAATATCGTCATAGGCAAGAACGCCCGTCTTTTTTCCAACCTCAGTTAATTGTTCTTTCACTTGATCTAGGGTCAATTCTGAATCAACTTCTTTTGAACGAGCTGATTTTTCAGCCATATGTCCCCCTCCTTCCAAAGTCACAGACAATCCTTAAGATATATCCTAATCTATAGAGACTTGCGCAACTGAATAATTTCCGTTGCGATCAAGGCTGCCTTTACAAAATCATTTTTCCGCTCTGCTTCTTTTTGTTCAAGCAGTTTTTCTTTTATCTTTAACATTTTTTGATAATTAAACACCTGTTTTATATAATCCGTTAATTCTTGTTCACTTAATTCATCATTTATTTCCATCATTTGAATATCAGCGACAATTCTTTTTAACTTTTCATCACCAATAAAGTTAATAAATGCACTTGTATCCGGCATGTGCCCTTCTTCATAAAAGCCTAATAAATAAGTAATGATTGCTTGATGCTCATCGACATTAAACGTATTTCCTTGAAGCAAATTCTGAACCTTAAATGCAAGGTCACTATCGTTAAGCATATGTGCAATTAAATTTCTTTCAGCTGTATAATATGCAGGTTTTAACTGCTTCGATTGCTTCGGGAAAATCAGCTGTTTTTTGACAGTCTGGCTACTCTGACCCTTAGTCTTCCGGCTTTCTGAAAAATTAATTTGTTTTTCCTGTTCTTTAAGTGCTTCAAGTGATAGGGAAAATTCATTCGCAAGATGACGTAAATAATAATCCTTTTCTACTGCATTATCTAATTTGCTAATTTCAATTAATACTTCTTCGATATAAAGCAGGCGATCTCCTTCATCCTGCAGCTTTTTCCCTCTGCGGTAGTAATGGAGCTTGAACGACATAAGTGTATGGCTGCCATCTATTACCTCGTGACGAAACTTTTCAGAGCCAAATTTTTTGACGTAGTCGTCTGGGTCAAGGCCGTCTGGCATTAAAGCTACCCTCACTTGACACCCTGCATTGGATAACATATTTGCTGCTCTAAAAGCCGCTTCTATTCCAGCATTGTCGGAATCATAGCAAACAGTAATTGATTGGGCATTTCTCTTTAAAGCGGAGACATGGTCATCTGTTAAGGATGTTCCCATTGTGCCAATACCGTTTTCAACTCCTGCAAGATCGGCAGAAATGACATCCGCAAATCCTTCAAATAAAACAGCTTGCTGTAGTTTCTTGATTTGAGGTCTAGCTAAATGAAAATTATATAAAATTTTACTTTTATTAAAGATTGGCGTTTCAGGACTATTTAAATATTTGGGTTCATCATCCCCTAAGGATCTTCCTGAAAAGGCAATCGTTTTTCCACTTCGGTCAAAAATCGGAAACATAATTCGGTTGCGAAATCGATCAAAATAACTGCCATCTTTTTCGCGTTTAATAATAACTCCAGCTTTTTCCATAACATCGATTGGAAACTTTCTCTTGCCAAGAAATTTATATACAAAATCCCAAGAAGGAAGAGAGTATCCAATTTGAAACTTTTCAATGGTTTCAATTGTAAATCCTCTGCCAAGCAAATAGTCTAAAGCATGCTGACCATCTTTTGTGTTTAGCAGCAGATGATGATAAAATTTACGCAATAGCTCATGTGCCTCCAGCATTTGTTTAATATCAGGAGGAACATCACTTTGAACGGCTGCGGACTGAACAGAAATGTCAAGCTTAATATTCCCTTTATCAGCTAATTTGACAGCTGCTTCTTGAAAAGAATAACCTTCAAGATCCATTAAGAATGAAAATGCATTTCCTCCGGCTCCACACCCAAAGCAATGATAAATTTGCTTATCAGGTGAAACGGAAAAAGATGGTGTGTTCTCTCCATGAAATGGGCATAGACCGAAGTAATTTCGTCCTTGCTTTTTTAATTGAACATAATCGCTTATAATATCAACAATATCAACAGCTTGCCGAATCTCATTCACTTTTTCCTCGGCGATACGCTCTACCATGGGAACAACTCCAATTAATAAAATCAAGCGTGCCTACTGAACATTAAAATTTATCTTTTTAAGGTCACCGGGGGCAGATATTTTTAGCCTTTAATTAATATTTCTATAAAAATTAGCGAATTCCTTCAAAATTCGACAAAATCTTTGTCAATTCTTTCACAAACCTAGTACGGTCTTTCCGACTGAAAGCTTAGGCCCTTCCCTTGTATCCCCCTTCTACGCGCTTTAGCAGATAAATATTTCATATTAAGCGCGGTATGAATATCTTTCTCATCGTATGAAATCCCCTTTGGAGACAGAATATAAACTTCTTAAGGTAAAAGTGTGTCGATGCTAATCCAATTTCCTGTTTTACAACGATGTCCCGTTTCTGCACATGATTCATGATGAATAAATCACAAGCTTCTTTACTAGGGTCAATAAATTCCCAGTAAGTTCCACCCGAGTTGTTTTTCATGTGAGCATAGGATGCAATAAAAATAGCTTCAACAGAATAGTCATTAACTATTTCGACAAATTCTTCCTTTACAGGGCAAGAATCGGCATCAACCAATATAATTGGATTGCCTAATGTTCTATTTATTCTACATCACTCCACATAATCCTTCTTTCTAAAAATAACTTTTAGCTAGAGCAAATTCATCCTATTCAATGCAGTTGTTATAATTACAAGTAGATTTCATCAAGCCGGGTTTATTGATCTAAAATGCTTTAAGAAAAAAATACTTCTTAAGACAGCATTTTTTCATCCAATCCAATTCAATCGATAATGTCGAATTGTTTTTAATCCGGTCACTTGACTTCTCACAATAAATAGTCTATTCGTTCATACTCAACTCTAAACCTAAACTATAACATTTTTATCACAATTTTTTATTATAGTATAAAAAAAACTGAATTTCTATTGTTTTTCGGTATTTCTATTAATATTTTGTTTTTTATAGCAATTAATCTATTTAAATTTTCAAAAGGTTCCGTAACCTTTTTCCCAAAAAAGAAAAAGGCACATAATACAGAATTATGTGCTAGCTTTTTGGAAAGCTTCTGTGGTATTGATTTAATATTAAATTTGCTGTTTCTTCTACCGCTTTATTTGTGACGTCAATGACTGGACAATTTAATTTATTGACGATTTTTTCAAAGTAATTGATTTCTTCTTTTATCCGTTCAATGTTTGCATAGCTAGCATTATCGCTTAATCCTAAAGAAATCAGCCGTTCTCTACGAATATGATTAAGCTTTTCCGGGCTAATTTTTAAACCAAAGCACTTTTCTGGCTGAACTAAAAACAATTCCTCAGGAGGATCCACCTCTGGCACAAGCGGTACATTTGCAACCTTTAGTCTTTTATGTGCTAAGTATTGTGATAGTGGTGTTTTAGAAGTTCGGGATACTCCTACAAGAATAATATCCGCTTTAAGCAGCCCTCTTGGATCACGGCCATCATCATATTTAACAGCAAACTCAATAGCTTCTATTTTCTTAAAATAATCATCGTCTAGTTTTCTAACAAGACCTGGTTCGAAAAGAGGTGTTTTTCCATGTAATTGCTGTATTTGATCCATTAACGGTCCAATTATATCACAAGCATATATCCCTTCCTGCTCAGCCAGTTGATTAATATAATGGCGCATATCAGGCTTAACAAGTGTATATACGATCATCCCATTATCCATTTTCGCTAAAGAAATTACTTCGTCAATATGAACCTTGTCCTCCACATATGGAAATCGCTTAATTGTTACTCCGCTGCCATTAAACTGGCTGACGGCTGCTTTTGTAACTAACTCGGCAGTCTCCCCAACAGAGTCAGACACAACATAGATGATTGGCTTTTTTGTCATCCCTTAACACCATCTCCTCTGTTCATGATTTAATTATCTTCTGCAAGCGCAAGAAATGCTTTTGTTAAATTTGTTTTCGTAATTCTGCCTATTACCTCAAAGCCTTTTTCCGTTTCTTTAACAATCGGCAGCGCGTCAATTTGTTTCTCAATTAATTTCTTTGCAATATCAATTAATAAGTCTTCCTTTTCACACATCGTAATGTTAGGCATTCTTGTCATGATTATGTTTACAGGGATATTCGTTAATTCCTGTTTCCCGATACTTGCACGCAGCAAATCCTTCCTGGAAAGAACGCCAACAAGTAAAGATTCCCTATCAACCACGAATAATGTTCCTACATCTTCAAGGAACATTGTACATATAGCATCATAAACCGAAACATTTTCATTTACTACTACAGGTATAGATTGATAATCCTTTACATACAGCTTATTTAAATTATCTGTAAGCAACTGTGTACCAGATTTTCCTGTATAGAAATACCCAACCCGCGGCCTCGCATCCAAAAAGCCTGCCATTGTTAAAATGGCTAAATCTGGTCTTAATGTAGCTCGGGTTAAGTTTAGCTTTTCAGCAATATTTTCACCTGTGATCGGCCCGTTTTCCTTCACAATCTCTAATATTTTTTCTTGCCGCTTATTTAATTCGATTGTCCTCACCACCTAAATAGAAAAGCGTAAGCGCCTTTGTCAAGCACATAAAACGTTATACTTTTATAAAATTATTATATACTATTTAGAATAAATGAAAAAGAAATGAGCATTAAGGCAGGAGTTTATCGGAAAGAAGCTGTCCTGCATGGTGCCTGGCTCCACAATAATATAAACATCAAGAGCATACTCCACTAATTGACACTAGACAATAAATGTGGAGCTTGGCATCTTTTCATTAGAACAGCTCCCAGTTGGAAAATCCAAGTTATTTAACAATAATTTCGTTTACATTTGCAAACTTTTTAATCAGCTCAGCCAGTAAAACCATTTGATTTAGTCTGTTTTGTCGTAGTTCAATATTATCAGCCATGACCATTGTGTTATCAAAATATTGATCGATTTCAGGCTTCATTGATATTAACAAACTAAATTCATCACTTTCTGAAGTATGAACATGAAACTTTTCTTTGACAATCATATATTTATTGTACAAATTATTTTCGAATTCATTTTCAAATAAAGCGGGATTAACTTCACCAGGATTTTCAGCTTTAGATGAAATATTTAGAACACGGCTTAAAGCTTCCATGCTTTCCTTAAAGCCATTATCCTCTTTTCTAGTTTCTAGTACCTCAGCTCTCCTTACTAGAGATGGAAGTGCACCAATTTCATTGCCTAAAACTGCTTCGATTAAATCATATCTCACATGCTTTTCCTGAAGGATATGTTTAATTCTAAGTTTAAAGAATGCGGTTAATTCCCCAGCAAGTTCTGATTTCGATTTCTTAGCAATTCCAGCTTCTTCAACTAGGGCGAGCCCAGAATCGATCAGCCATTCTAGAGATAGATTCCACTCTTTATTAATAAGTGTCTGGACAATACCAGTTGCTTGGCGTCTAAGCGCATATGGATCCTGCGAACCGCTCGGAATAATGCCAATAGCAAAGCAAGAGGCGATTGTATCCATTTTTTCTGCTATTGACAGCGCTGCCCCAGGGTGGCTGCCCGGGGTACTGTCATCAGCATTTCTTGGCATATAATGTTCATTTATCGCTTTAGCAACTGCTGGTTTTTCTCCCTTTTGCAAAGCATACTTTTCACCCATAAAACCTTGTAATTCCGGAAATTCGTAAACCATGTTAGATACGAGATCAAACTTACAAATTTCACTCGCTCTATCGGCTGCATCTTTGTCTTCAATGCTAAAATCAAGCTTATCAGCCATTTTATTCGTTAATTTTCTAACGCGACTTACCTTCTCTGCAAGCGTACCGATTTCTTCATGATACACAATAGATTTTAATTTTGCTAATGAAGTTTCAATTTCAGTTTTTTGATCTTCTTTGTAGAAAAAGGCTGCATCAGATAGTCTTGCTCTTAGTACCTTTTCATTTCCCTTAGCTACTTTCTCTATATGCTCATGCCCGCCATTTCGAACGGTAACGAAAAAAGGAAGAAGCTTGCCTTCATTAGATTTCACAGGAAAATATCGCTGATGCTCTTTCATCGAAGTGATTAAAACCTCTTCAGGGATCTCGAGAAACTCTTCTTCAAAACGTCCAAAAAGAGCTGTAGGATATTCAACAAGGTTCGTAACCTCTTCTAGCAAATCTTCATCAATTGGAATGACCCAATTATTTTCCTCGGCGATCGTTTCTAATTGTGATGTGATTGCACCTTTTCTTTCTTCAGGGTCAACTATCACATATTGACTAAGCATAGCCTTAACATAATCCTTCGGCTCATGTATTTCAATTTTGCTTCCTAAGAAACGATGCCCAAGTGTCCAATTGGATGTCTCAACCGCTGTAATTGAAAAAGGGATCACTTCATTTCCAAATAACGCAAGCAGCCATTTAATTGGACGGACGTATCGAAGATCATTATTTGCCCACTTCATATTTTTCGGAAATGTCATGGCTGTAATAATTTGCTGCAATTCCGGCAGCAGATTGACAGTTTCTTGACCTTGAATAAACTTTTTTACATGGACATATTCAACGCCATTTATTTCTTTAAAGAAAATATCCTCTACACTAGCTCCTTGCCCGCGGCAAAACCCAATAGCTGCCTTTGACCAATCACCATTTTCATCAATCGCAATTTTTCTTGCTGGACCCTTTGCTTCCTCGTGAACATCCTCTTGAGCTTCCTCCACTCCTGTAACGTGAACTGCTAATCGCCGTGGTGAAGAATAAGCAACAATATGGTCAAAGTTCAACTTTTTTTCCATTAACCATGCTTGAATTTTGTCTGATAACTGGTTCATTGAATTTGTAACAAATCTTGCGGGAATTTCTTCTAATCCTATTTCTAAAAGGAGATCTCTTTTAGTCACGATTTCCTTCCCCCTTTGATTGCAAAATTGGGAAACCAAGCTTTTCACGCTCATCATAGAAGGTTCTTGCAATTTTTCTTGCAAGGTTACGGCAGCGTCCAATATAACCGGTTCTTTCTGTAACCGATATCGCCCCTTTTGCATCTAACAAATTAAAAGTATGTGAGCACTTTAATACATAATCGTATGCCGGGTGAACGAGCCCAGCCTCCATTTGCCGATGAGCTTCTTTTTCATAAATATTGAACAGATTAAAGAGCATATCGACACTAGATGTTTCAAAAGTATATTTGGAATGCTCATATTCAGGCTGCAGGAAGATATCTCTCACCGTAAATCCGTTTGTCCATTCAAGATCAAATACATTTTCTTTCTCTTGAATATAGGAAGCGAGACGCTCAATTCCGTATGTGATTTCTACTGAAACTGGTTTACATTCAATTCCTCCTACTTGCTGGAAATACGTAAATTGAGTGATTTCCATGCCGTCCAGCCAAACTTCCCAGCCTAAGCCAGCACATCCTAGGGAAGGATTTTCCCAATTGTCCTCAACAAATCGAATATCATGCTGGAGCGGATCAATGCCAAGCGCACGTAAAGAATCTAAATACATCTCCTGAATATTGTCCGGTGAAGGCTTCATAATCACTTGAAACTGATGATGCTGATAAAGTCTATTTGGATTTTCTCCATAGCGGCCATCAGCAGGACGGCGTGACGGCTCTACATATGCCACATTCCATGGTTCAGGCCCAATAGCACGCAGGAAAGTATAAGGACTCATCGTTCCTGCTCCTTTTTCCACATCATAGGCTTGCATTAGAATGCAGCCATAATCTGACCAGTGTTTTTGTAGAGTTAAAATCATATTTTGAATGTTCATTACGCACCTCTCAATTTAAAAGTGTAAGCGCCCCGCTTAGCGATGTATGGACTGGACCTTCCCCGACTGAGATAAAGGAAACACGAAGAGCGTGAGCGATTCGATGTTGACTTATCGTAGGGAGGGGAGAGGAAGTCCAATAGTCGCTGGGCGCTGGAACTAGATAGTTCTCAAATTTAAAGAAAAAAACAAAAAACTCCCGTCTCTATGCCTAATGCATAGGGACGAGAGTTTACCCGCGGTTCCACCCTAATTGCTGCAATCGTTGCAGCCACTTTCTTCCGGCGTTGCTCAGAAGCGCCTTCCTTAATCTTCAATACCCTAGCTCTCACCATCCTAGGTTCGCTTTTTATTAAATAGATTAAGTACTCTTCTTCATCATAGCAACTATTAATTTAATAATTTGAATCATATACGATACAAAATTGAATGTCAAGTAAGAAAAGCGGAAGCGCCTTGCCCAGGGGCGACAAGCATAAGATAAGCCAGCGAGAAGGTTGTTCTTTAACCTTCTTGATGGATTGGCTTATGACCTCGAGCCCCTAGGCGCTGCAGCTGGACACTTCTCAAATTCGAAAAGTTATCGTTTATATTAAAGCATATCCTCAAATTTAGCCATTTGATTTAGAAACCTTTTCGTTTTTAAATTAAGCCCAGAGTATTCATCATAATAAGCATTAATGACTTTTTTAAGCTCAGCCTTCGTTTCCGGTTTAACAGAAATATTACCAAGGCGAGATAAATCAAAAAAATAAAAAAGCCGTAATAGCTTCACTGTTGCTGGAGAAATTTTAAAATGATATGGATCTTTTTCCAGGCATCGGTGGCAAATGAGTCCACCCTCTCTTATTGAAAAAGAAAAATGGCCATCTGCACTGCTGCATACGGTACACTGGTTTAAAACTGGATACAATCCTAACGAATTCAACATTTTCATTTCGAAGATATTCACAATAATTTCTGCATCAAAACCTTCATTGACTAAGTTTAAAGCTTGAAAAACTAATTCAAATAAATAAGGATTGGGCTTTCTGTCGTCAGTTCCTTTATCTGTTAGATCAACAATATAGCTTGCATATGCTGTTAGGAAAATATCTTCGCGGATAGAGCGCATAGAAGTAATCATTTCACCTTGTTGCAGACTTCCTAATCCACTGCTTCTTTGAACTAAAAAATAGCCGTATGTAAAAGGTTGGGTGACAGCAGCGAGCCGGCTGCTCGGCTTTTTTGCTCCACGTGCCATCACACCAATCTTACCCCATTCCCGGGTGTATAAAGTTACAATTTTGTTTGTTTCACCATAATTTGTTGTTCTAATAATGATGCCCTCACATTTTTCAAGCACCATAGCCACCATCCCTAAGTTTTAGACAATCTATGAGATGGAAAAGTCTGCTTCAGTTAGTTCTGCGTCCTGATTTCCGGGTATATCTTGAGTTTCCTGTTCTAGCTCTTTAAAGAGAAGATATGTGTCTATATTACCTGTCTGTGAAAAGACTTTCCAGGTAAAATCCATCATCGAAAACCCCACCTTTCCGTTATTCAACGCAATTTTCTTTTATCCCAAATCCTTACCATTTATCATAGCCTGTCTTTTGAATTTCATAAGAGAAAAATATTGTAAATTGAAATCATACATAATTACTGTTAAAGCGTAATACCTTAGTTAAGGCTGGACAATTAACATTAAATACACATTTTTTAAAAAAATTAATATTCATCCTCACGGAAACCAAAATCACGCAGCTGCGACATTTTATTTCGCCAATCTTTTTGAACCTTTACCCATAATTCTAAAAACACTTTGGATCCAAGCAGATTTTCAATATCAACCCGAGCTCTCTGACCAATTTCCTTAAGCATTTTCCCTTGCTTCCCGATGACAATCCCTTTTTGGGAATCCCTCTCGACAATAATCGTGGCCATTACATGAACAATGTCCTTTTCATCGCGGCGCTCCATCTTATCAATCAACACGGCAAGTGAATGCGGTATTTCTTCTCTTGTTAAATGAAGAGCTTTCTCTCGAATGAGCTCGGAGACGATAAAGCGTTCAGGATGATCTGTTACTTGATCAGCTGGATAGTATTGTGGTCCTTCTGGAATATACTTTTTAATTTGCCCTAATAAATTTTCAACATTATTTCCTTCAAGTGCTGAAATTGGAATAATTTCACTAAAGGAATATTTTTCTTTATAAGAATCAATAATCGTAATTAATTCATCTGGGTGCACTTGATCAATTTTGTTAATGACTAGGAAAATGGGTGTGCGGATGGATTGAAACTTTTCCAGAATAAATTCTTCGCCACGGCCATAACCCTCAACTGCATTGACCATAAATAAAATAACATCGACTTCTTTTAAAGTATTTTGTGCAACCTTCATCATGAAATCGCCTAATTTATGCTTTGGCTTATGAATACCTGGAGTATCAATAAAAATAAATTGAGCATCATTGGTTGTTAATACTCCTTGAACCTTATTCCTGGTTGTTTGTGGTTTATCACTCATGATGGCAATTTTTTGGCCGATCACTCGATTTAAAAAAGTTGATTTTCCGACATTTGGTCTTCCAATAATAGAAATAAATCCCGATTTATGTCCCTGTTCAGTATTATTCATTCAAATCCTCCGGTGAAAAAGCTCCTGGTAGTAGTTGTTCGATCGTTATCTCAAGAATATCTCCTTTTAGGTTCGTTAAATACACTTGCATATCTTTTGGGCATAATTCTGCAATTACTTGCCGGCATGCACCGCAAGGAGAACATGGACGGTCTGTGTCAGCTATAACAGCCAATGCTTTGAAATTTCTATCTCCTTCAGAGTAGGCTTTGAAAATAGCCGTTCTTTCCGCACAATTACACATGCTATATGCTGCATTTTCAATATTGCAGCCATGGTATACTTTTCCTTCTGACGTTAAGAGCGCCGCACCGACTTTAAACTTTGAATATGGGACATATGCTCTTTCCCTTGCAACTTTTGCTTCTTCAATTAATTTTTCAACTTGCACTAAATAGTCTTCCTTTCGTTTTGAAAGATGTTACTTCTTTTATTTTACCTCAAATTGTAATCAAAATCACTGTTTGTAGCAAAAACGTAATATAAAAAATTGAATTTTCTAAAAATAGGCGGGTAAATAGTTTGTACCGCACTGTCATTTTATCAAAACGAATAGAGTATTTTCAAATATCGCTTGGTTAATTGTTACAATTGCTTGTTTTTTACCCTAGAAAAACCTAACTAAACCTCAACGTTTTCATTATTTTAACGAAAAAACTGCCCTCCTGAAAGGACAGTTCTATATAAGATTGGCTAATTTCGGGAGAAAAATAATCAATCCGATTATGACTGAGATAACAGCAAAAATTAATACAGCCCCTGCTGCTATATCCTTTGCTGCCTTTGCCAGCGGATGGTAGTCTTCAGTCACAAGATCCACTACTCTTTCAATCGAGGAATTCAACAATTCCAGTGACAGCATACCCCCAATAGCTAAGAGGATGAAAAGCCACTCAATATAGGAAATAGATAACACTAATCCCATTAAGATAACGATAATCGATACAAGCAGGTGGATTTTCAAATTTCTTTCCTGCTTGAAAGCCTCATTAATACCTGATATTGCATAGCGAAATGAATATATTAACCGATTCTTTTTATCTCTGGAGGCCGAATTCATCTAAAATATCCTTCTGCCTTGAAAACATTACTTTTTCATCTTCGGGCGTTTCATGGTCATACCCGAGTAAATGAAGGAAGCCGTGAACAGCCAAAAAACCGATTTCTCTCATAAAAGAATGCCCGTATTCTTCGGCCTGCTCATGTGCTCTTGAAACGGAAATAATGATGTCTCCTAACACCCTTGGCATATCAAGACCTATAAGCTCCATTTCTCCCTCTCCCATTTCCTCCATGGCAAAAGATATGACATCTGTGACACTGTCTTTCTGACGATATTCCTTATTAATTTCCCTTATCTTGTCATTACTAACAAACGTAAGAGATACTTCGCTTTCTTCTTCAATTTTTTCAAACTTTGCTGCATAATTTAGCAGCTTTTCAATATAGGAGATTTGCTCTTCTGTAAGCTCATTTGTTTCATCTAAAAAGTCGATAATTAAACTCATGCCTGTTTCACCTTCTGCTTTGTCATTTCTGGATATTCAATTCGAGAGTGGAAAATACCGTTTAATGTTTCACAAAAAGAGTTTGCAACGATTTCCAATTCTTTTAACGTTAAATCACACTCATTAAGCTGGCCATCCTGAAGACGGTCGGCAATAATATTTCTAACGAGGCCTTCTATTTGTTCAGGGGTAGGGTGGGACATAGAACGGACAGCAGCCTCAACACTGTCTGCAATTCCAATAATAGCAGCCTCTTTCGTTTGGGCTTTTGGACCTGGATATCGATAGTCTTCCTCTCTCACCTCAAGCCCATTTTGATTCGCCTTATGATAAAAATATTTTAAGAGTGTCGTCCCATGATGCTGTTCTGCAATATCAACAATTTCCTTTGGCATTTTGTGCTTTCTAAGCATTTCCGCCCCGTCAGTTGCATGGGCTATGATAATATTTTTACTTGTTTGCGGCGGAAGCCGATCATGCGGATTTTCAATATTCATTTGATTTTCAATAAAGAACTGCGGCCTTTTTGTTTTGCCAATGTCAT
Organism: Bacillus sp. DTU_2020_1000418_1_SI_GHA_SEK_038; assembly: GCF_032341175.1. NCBI lineage: Bacteria > Bacillati > Bacillota > Bacilli > Caryophanales > Bacillaceae > Bacillus > Bacillus sp. DTU_2020_1000418_1_SI_GHA_SEK_038. Next base: position 3,117,032 of record NZ_CP135435.1, read on the forward strand.
GATAATAACAGCCAACCCGTGCAAGCAGCCCATTTGCCCCAATGGCTTCACAAGCAGATTCCGACAAATTAGCTACCATGACGCTATGGTGATAGGTGCCTGGTGCCTCAGTTAAGATTTTTCTAAGAAGAGGATGATTCGGGCTTGTCAGTTCAATTAATCTCATTGTAGAGAGAATGCCAAATCCAGCTTCAAAAAAAGGAAGTAAGCCAATGGCCAACACGGAAGACAAAATACCTGAAAGCGCCCCAATAATCAGATAAAAGCCATATTCCAGCCCATCATATTGCCCGTTCCTAAGAAAGATAAGGGAAAAAATCACAGCCACATTCACACCTGCCACAAACATGCCCGCTTGTAAAATTCGTGACCGATTTTTTTGTTTCGTTAAAAATATAATTCCAGCAAGTCCGCTGCATGTAATATAGATACTAGATGATACATGGAAGGTCCCTGTTACGCCTTCATTAAAAATAATACTTCCGCAAATGGCCATAATGATCGTAAATAATACAGCCATTCGTTCATTAATTAAGTTTCGGATTAAAATAGCACCCATGGCAGCCGGAAAAATAAAGCTGATTTCTGAATACTTGAGTTCTGGAAAAAAACTGATTCCCTTCATCATTAGTATAGATAATGCAAAAATTAAGCTAAATAATAGTAGGTAACTTTGCTTTAACTCTGATTGGAGCTTTAATTCATTAAAATAAAAATACAGAGCAGCAAGAGTAATAAAAATAATTAAGCCAAGGCCAACAAAAGGCTGAATGGAATTATTGTTATCAAGCAAGCCGATCAGATCTAGCTGCCTATAAATATCGCGGCTGATTAAATGCTGTTCTTCTACAATAATTTGTCCTTGAAGAATTTTTACAGGCTCAACAGTCTCTACAGCCTGCTGACGCATTTCATCCGTTGCAGTAGGATCGTAAAATTCATTCTGGTAAACAGCATATCTTCCCAATTCAATTGCTGCTGCTTTTAAACCAGAATTTAAGCTTGTAAACTTTAGCTCCTCCTCCAAACGCTTCTTTGCATTTTCCACTTCATCCGCCGGGATTCTCTTACTCATTACATTATTTATAGCGGTTACCGTGACATCTCTGGCAATTGAAAGCTCGCCTCTAGTTACCTGCAATAAAGAAAGGAGGGTCTGATCAGATATTTCCTTTGTTATATCTTCAGTCAGCTTCTCCTTCATAATGGCTAATTTATCAGATGGTGTTGGTTCAGGAAAAACGATTGGCTCACCTTCAGATTCACTAGAGCTATCAGCTGCCTTTTGTTTCTTTTCCCGGTCATCTTCTATCTCATCATTAACCTCAGTAGCAGAATCAAATATAGATGTGATTAAATCCATGCGATTTTGGGCAATTTCCTTCTTTACTACATATACGTCCGGAACTTTATCAGCTTCTTCTTTTTTCCTTTTTTCTGTTAAGACTTTATCTTCAATCGTGATAGGAGATCTGATTGTTTGCTCAGCAACAGAAAATAGTCCTAGGTCCAATTTTTCTGGTTTTACATTACTGAACATGGCAAGGAACATCACAATTCCAAGAAAAACAAATAGAAGAACTCTAAAAAATGTCATTTCTAACAAATTTTTTATTTTCGTCAAATATTGCTGCAGTTTTTCCAAGTTCAACCCCTCCTATCTTGGTATTTTAACTGACCAGATAAGTGATTCTGCTATGCGTTTCAATTATGTATTTATGTAAAATGATAACAGTTTTTCAAACAAGTTTCACCTTTCTTAAAAAACTTCTGAAAAAGTCATGATGCTTCACTTAACAAATACAGCAAAAGAAAACCGCAGGGTAATCCCAACGGTTTCAATTCTCGTGCTGACCATATGCATGAATAATTTTTGCTACTAGAGGATGACGGACTACATCACTTTCTTCAAGATGTACAAACGCAATCCCCTTCACACCTTTTAGAATGTCTTCCCCTACAATTAATCCTGATTTCGCTCCTTTTGGAAGATCTACCTGTGTTTTATCACCAGTGATCACCATCTTCGAGCCAAAGCCAAGGCGGGTTAAAAACATTTTCATCTGAGCATGGGTTGTATTTTGGGCTTCATCAAGGATGACGAAAGCATCGTCTAGCGTACGGCCCCTCATATAGGCTAAGGGTGCAATTTCAATCGTCCCTCTTTCAATTAATCTTTCTGTATGTTCAGCACCAAAAATATCATGAAGGGCATCATATAATGGTCTAAGGTACGGATCAACTTTTTCCTTTAAGTCGCCAGGCAGAAATCCAAGACTTTCCCCTGCTTCAACAGCTGGACGGGTTAAAATAATTTTTTTGACCCGCCCGTTCTTCAATGCATTTACTGCCATAACAACCGCTAAATATGTTTTTCCTGTTCCTGCTGGCCCTATTCCAAAAACAAGATCATTCGTGCGAATGGATCGAATGTACTGGCTTTGACCAATCGTTTTTACTCGAATAGACTTCCCCTTCGCATTTCTAATAATTTCTTCATCATATAAATCGCTAAAATAATCTAAAGTGCCTTTTTTCGCCATTTGAATGCCATACATAACATCTCTCTGGCTAATATTGATTCCTTTTCTAATAACCTGCAGCAGTTCAGAAAGTAATTTTCCAACCATTTCAACTTGTTCCATTTCACCGGAAACAAAAACATTTTCTCCCCGTGTAACGATGGATACAGTCAATTCTTGCTCAATCATTTTAATGTTAGCGTCCGAATTCCCAAGCAAGCTTATTGCTTCATTCGGATTTTCAAGTTGGACATTCATGGTCTTCAAGTCTTCAGTCATTCCGTATCTCCTTGAATAATTGGTTGCGCTTCTGCTATATTCTCAATAATTTGGAAATGTATTGATATAGTTACTTTACCATTCTCTACCGACTTGTGTAAAACTTTTTCCCCTTTAATTTTAGCATTATCAGATAGATGATTTTTTATATCATTTCTCGCTTGAATTTTTGCAACTTCAAAAGCTTCTTCATTTGAGAATATTTGTGTTACTTGTTCACTTTCCCTTATTGTTTTATTAATATAGGATATCGGAAGTTCCCATTTTAAAAAGTTGATTTTCTTTTCATTTAACTCTATTTTGGATTTTTTATATTCTACCTTACCAAAGCCCCATATTGGAATTTCATATTTTCCAACCTTTATTATATGCTTTTGTATTTCATTTCCGTTTAATACTTGCAGAGTATTTTTCAATGGAATTGTAGCCTTTGTTGTGTACCAAGTTTCCCCAAGGATCTCTCCTTTTGCTGGAACAGTCTCGGTTTTTTGCCCATCCTCTCCAATAATTCCTGAAACAAGGAGCTGGCCTGGGTTTACATGATCATTGACACTTACTTTTGGCTGACCTTCTTCAACGAACATGTCAACAATGATTGCCTTCTTTTTTGCCACTAAATGTCTTGGACTTAAATATTCCGGTTTATTTGGCTCAGTTTTTTCCACAACCTGCAGATGGTAGGTTGTCCCTTTTAATTCCACACCAACCCAAGTAATTTCCTCAATACTATCTGTCAGTTTCCTCTGAATGGCTTCAACATTTTCTAAGAAAAACTGCACTTTCCCGCGTTTTACACCTATTTGATTTAACTCTTTTCGTATTTTGTATTCAGTTGCAGGGTCAGCTCCCTTTATCTCTATTCCCCAAACCATATTTGATAAAATCATAATGACTAATAAAAATACTGGGGCTCCAATGACAAATCCAATATTTTTTAACATACGCTTAAAGATAAATGGGAAGCCTGTCCGTTGTAAAAACTCAATTTTGCAATCACTATTCCGAACTAAACTTCTTAATTTCTTCACATCATTCAGCTTCATTTTAAAGGTTACTGCTTCTGTTCCATGCCTTCTCACCTGCCAGACAAGAATACCACTCCGTGTAAGAGTATTAATAAAACGCTCGATGCCCTTACCTTTAGTTTTTACAGTAATAATCCCTCCAAAAAATTCGATCCACAGATTTTTCATTGCCTTCCCCCTGATTTCTGTTTATCACGATAATATTTGCCGTACTTTATGCCCTTTTCGTATTAAGTTCTTACAGAAGGCTGCCAGAGATCCTTCTGTAAGGACATTCTTGATTACTCACTTATATATGTGACCTGATCAATTTTTCCCTCCAGCAGAATTTCCTCTGGAAGAATCGTTTTTATGACAAAGGCTTTCCCTTTTATTAACAGCTGACCTTGCTTAAGAAGAAGCCTTAATTCCTTATCTGAAAAGGCAAGCAATCCACGGTGGTTCTCAATATATATATGGATTTGTCCGATCATCGTAATGCGGGGTAAATCCATCATGACATCTTGAGGAAGCTCCATATTTTTTGTCATCCATTTTCGGACGAATTGTCCCCACTTTTTTGCCATAAAAAAAGAACCCCCCTTCATCTCATATGTATGAGATGGAGAGGGGTTCTAGCACATATTTTTCAACTATGAATTAAGATAATTTATTGTTTTTGACTGATTTATGAGGATTTAAAGCCCTCGGAGGCCCAAGAATTTCTGACCAAATAACGCCATCGATAAGTTGTTTTTTGCTAGGAGATAAGGACGGCTTGTTTTCTTTTATTGTATTTGCATTTTGGCGGGATGCCGGTGTTTGAGAAACTGTCTTTATAAGCTCCGCTTGTTTCTTAGCTATTTCCTGCTGTTCCTTAAGTGCAGTTAGCCTTTCTTCAGCAAGCATCTGCCTTTCTAAAGCTTCCATTTCCTGCTTTCGTGCTTGTTCAGCCTGCTGTCTTTGCTGCTCTTCAATTGTTCTTGGATCCAATTGAGGAATACGTTCCTGCATTTGTTTAAACACTTCTGCTGGCGATGGCTTCACTTGTTGTCCGCTGCCTTTTTTCTGCTGTTGCTGATTCCCTCTGTTTTTCATAAAAAAGGAAATAATATAGCCAATTATCACGATAATAAAAATTGGGTTTTCAAAAATAAATTCCAAGAGGGGGCCCCCTCCCTTCTATTTATTGAAAGTGAGCTTCTATTTATCTTTGACCGCCGTCTTTGTGATCATCATTAATCCGTCCAATTGAATCTCTCATATCTGTATCAGCAGAGATATTCTTGATATTCATATAGTCCATAACACCGATATTTCCTGAACGAAGCGCTTCAGCCATGGCAAGCGGAACTTGGGCTTCAGCTTCTACAACCTTCGCCTTCATTTCTTCAACCTTTGCCTTCATTTCCTGCTCTGAAGCGACAGCCATTGCACGACGTTCTTCTGCTTTAGCTTGGGCAATCTTTTTATCTGCTTCAGCCTGCTCAGTTTGTAAATGGGCTCCAATGTTTTTACCGATATCGACATCAGCAATATCAATCGACAGGATTTCAAAGGCTGTACCCGAATCCAAACCTTTGGCAAGGACTGTTCTAGAAATCATATCTGGATTTTCAAGAACTTTCTTATGATTTTCTGATGAACCGATAGTTGATACGATCCCCTCACCAACACGGGCAACAATTGTTTCTTCACCTGCACCCCCGACAAGACGGTCAATATTCGCTCTAACGGTAATTCTCGCTTTTGCCTTTACCTCAATTCCATCCATAGCAACACCTGCAATGAAAGGTGTTTCAATTACATTCGGATTAACGCTCATTTGTACAGCTTCAAGCACGTCGCGGCCAGCTAGATCAATTGCTGCACTACGCTCAAACTGCAATTCAATATTTGCTCGATGTGCGGCAATTAGTGCATTCACAACACGATCGACATTTCCGCCAGCTAAATAATGGCTTTCCAGCTGATTTGTCGTTACACCTAGACCTGCTTTGTGTGCTTTAATTAAGGGGTTGATGACCCTGCTTGGAATAACCCTGCGGAGCCTCATCCCAACTAATGTAAAGATGCTGACTCTTACTCCTGCTGCCAAAGCTGAAATCCACAGCATAACAGGAACAAATGTGAATAAAATACCTAATAGAATAATGGCAAGAACGGCTGCCAATAAGATAAAAATCGTACCAGTTCCCAGCATTCCTATTCCTCCTCTTTTTCTTTCTTATTCTGATCAGTTACCTCTCTTACTACTATACGAGAACCCTCGGCTTTTACAACCCTGACTCTCGCATCTTTAAGAATAAACGCTCCTTCACTGACGACATCGATTCTTTCATCATCAATCACAACAGTGCCTGATGGTCGAAGTGCTGTCAGTGCGTAGCCTTCTAATCCAATTAGCTCTAACCGGCTTTTATTGGAAACATAGCCCTCTTCCGTTTTTGTTGCATCGGTTAAGATGATTTTTTTGAAAAATTTCATTTTTTTACCAAGCACCTTTACCATTATAATAGACGCTAAAATAGATATGCTTATAGCAATTAATAAGGAAATCCCCATGTGAACGACATTATCCGAAGCTAAAAATAGACTTCCAAGAATCGCTGCCAGGCCGAGAATTCCTGCCACTCCGCCTGGGAGAAAGAACTCCGCGATGATTAGCCCAATTCCGACAACAAAGAGGATAAGTGTTTCATATCCGGCAAGCCCTGCAACTAAATGTCCATAGAAAAACATTAGTAATGCAGACAATCCCATAAATCCGGGAAGCCCGAAGCCGGGGGAATACAATTCTAGGATTAGTCCCAAACTTCCAATAGATAATAATATCGGTATTACAACAGGATGGGTAATAAATCTCGCTATTTTTTCTGCAAAGCTTTCTTCTACTGTTTTGACCTCCGCATCAGAAAGACCAAGATAATCGAGAAGTTCATTCAAATTATTGAAAGTCCCTTCAGAATACTTTACTTCCAATGCCTTTTCAGCACCTAATGTGAGTAACTTTCCTTTTGGAGCCCCTACTTCGGGAAGATTGATAGACTCATCTGCCATTGCTAACGCATAAATTGGGTTTCTGTTACTCTGCTTTGCAGCCTCCTCCATTGCAGCAAACCAATAGGATTCAGCCTTCTTCCCAGCAGCATTTCCCTGTTGATCAATAATGGCCGCTGATCCCATTGTAGAACCTGGCACCATATAGATCTCATCTGTATTTAGCGCAATATAAGCACCTGCCGATAAAGCCTGTTTGTTCACAAATGAAATCGTCTTCACTTCTGTTGATGTTAATAACTTCCCAATTTTCCCAGCAGCATCCACTGCCCCTCCAGGAGTATCCATTTCAAAAATAATCGCAGATGCCTTGTCTTCTTCAGCTAAATGAACAGCTCTGTTCAAATAAGCAAATAAACCTTTTTCTACTGTTTCTTGAATCGGAACGACATAGACAATTTCATTATCAGCATTTCCTTTAAATGGGATAATCATTAGGATAAAAGCAAAAAGGAATGAAAAAATGATGAATATCCTTCTTAATTTCAAAGTTCTTCCCTCCCTCCAATCAATGCATCTAGTTCTTTTACGTATTCAACTAAAAAAAGTTTCATACTAGACTGATTTTTTATGTATATTTCGTCACTTTACTGACTATTAAAAAAGACCGAAAGCGAATGCTCACGGTCTTTTATACAAAGGTTTTGTTTTTTATGAAAGGTGTTGTTGTACAAGTTTATTTACAAGTGCTCCATCTGCTTTGCCTTTTACTTTCGGCATAATGGCAGCCATTACCTTACCCATCTCAGCTTTAGATTTTGCACCTATTTCAGCAACCGTTTCTTGTACGATCTTTGAAACCTCATCTTCAGAGAGCTGTTTAGGCATATATAGTTCGACATACTGAAGTTCAGTATGAATTTTTTCAACAAGATCTTCACGACCTGCTTTTTCAAATTCATGGAGGGAATCCTTGCGTTGTTTAACTTCGCGAGAAAGGACAGTAAGCTCTTGATCTTCGGATAAGTCTTGTCCATGCTTAATTGCTTCATTCTGCAAGGATGCTTTAATCATCCGAATAACAGTTAGCTTATCTTTTTCTTTGTTCCTCATCGCTTGTTTCATATCCTCATTTAAACGTTCGAGAAGACTCATAATGGACACCCTCTCTTAATACTTACGTTTTCTTGCAGCCTCAGACTTTTTCTTACGTTTAATACTAGGCTTTTCGTAGAATTCGCGCTTTCTTGCTTCTTGTATAGTACCAGACTTAGATACAGTACGTTTAAAGCGACGAAGAGCATCTTCAAGCGATTCGTTTTTACGAACGACGGTTTTAGACATTCTCTTTCCCTCCCTCCGAGCACAACACACTTACACCAACATGGATTTTTTCCATGTACTTTGCAATTATAATATATCAGTGAATCAAGGTCAACAGTTAATAGCCCCTTCAGAAGTGTTTTTCACAACGGAAATCAACAACTGCATCGCTGTGATGGATAAACCATAAATTTTCTTGCTATTTTCGACATGAACCTACATAGGAGCTGTTGACGAACCTAGTTATTTTAAGAGAGTTCGGATATAAAAAAATGATTAAAAGGCATGTCCTAGGCCTAGTTGCCATACATATAGGGATAGGGGGTGGGAGACTTGACGCAAGCTTTTCTTTTTATTTTATTCATTGGAGTTTTTATATACGGAATGACATTGCTGCGATCAGGTCTTTATAATTTATCTGGAGATTCTTTAAAAAATGTATTGACTAAATTGACGGCTTCTCCTTGGAAGGGGCTATTAGCTGGTATAGGAATAACTTGTATATTGCAGAGCAGTTCAGCAGTGATGATTATTACAATCGGACTCATTTCTGCAAGGCTTCTTTCATTTCCTCAGTCGATCGGAATTATTTTAGGAACGAATATCGGAACAACGGTTACGACTGAATTAATTACATTTGATATTGAATCTTTCCTTATTCCTTTTGCTTTTTTAGGTGCTGTATTATTTTTGTTTGGAAAAAGAAATGTAAGGAATATTGGATTAATCTTACTTGGTATATCTGCAGTTTTTTCAGCGATGGGGGGCTTTGAATACTTAGCAGGCCCATTAAGATCCATTGATTTTGTTAATCAGCTATTGCTTCAATTAAAAGAAAGCTACCTTTTAAGTATTCTAGCGGGAACAATAATCACAGCCATAATCCAGTCAAGTACTGCAACGACTGGAATTATAATGGGTTTTCTTTCTGGCGGAGCTTTTGGCCTAGATACAGGAATCGCAATCATGCTGGGTTCTAATATCGGAACATGTGTTGATGCATTTTTAGCATCCATTGGCGGGGGCAGAGAGGCAAGACTTTGTGCATATGCACATATTTGGCTAAATGTAATTGGCGTCATTGTTTTTTATCCATTTATCGGTTGGCTTACTTCCTTCGGTGTTCAGCTAGCATCAGCTCCCGATGTTCAACTTGCGCATATCGGAGTTCTATTTAACGTCATCTCGTCACTAATGGTACTTCCATTCGCTACTCAATTTGGGAAATTAATCATAAAAATACATGATCGATAGCACGAGCGGGAAGACTGCTCAATCGTGCGAATGAAATTTAATTAAAAAAATGCCGGTAATCCCGGCATTTTTAATAGTCTGAATCGCTCGTTAACCCGTTAACGATGGCTGCACCAGAGCTTGCTCCGATTCTTGTTGCTCCTGCTTCAATCATCTTTTTCGCATCCTCTGCACTTCTTACACCGCCAGAAGCTTTTACTCCAATGTTTGGACCGACTGTTTTTCTCATAAGAGCAATGTCTTCAGCAGTTGCACCGCCGGTTGAGAAGCCAGTTGATGTTTTTACAAAGTCTGCCCCAGCTTTAACTGACAATTCACATGCTCTAATCTTTTCTTCTTCTGAAAGTAAGCAAGTTTCAATTATCACCTTTGTTAGAGCACTTCCCTTTGCTGCATCCACGACAGCACGGATATCTCTTTCTACTAATTCGATATCTCCGCCTTTTAATGCTCCGATATTGATTACCATATCTACTTCAGTTGCACCATTCTCAATTGCGTTTTTCGTTTCAAATGACTTTGTTTCAGACGTTGAAGCACCTAAAGGAAAGCCTATAACGGTGCAAACCTTTACTTCTGTACCTGATAATAACTCGCTCGCAAGCTTCACCCATCCTGGATTTACGCAAACCGAAGCGAAATTATATTCCTTTGCCTCTGTACAAAGCTTTACAATTTGCTCCTTTGTTGCATCTGCTTTCAATAATGTATGGTCAATCATTTTTGCGACATTATACTCCATCTCGATAACTTCCTTTCTCACAATAGAGTTGTACGTACCTCTCACATCATAACATGCTTAATTGAAAATATCGAGTTTATTACAAGTATTTTGTAAACGCCTTGATAATTCCTCATTTACGTATTGTGTCCAAAGAAAAAGGAACCACCAACTTTGGTAATTCCTTTTTTTGTATATTACACTGCCGCTTCTTCGCAATCTTCCTCTAGAACACGGACAAACTGACCTTCATTATATGGATAGCCAGCTTTTGTTATTTTTACTTTTACAATTTGGCCGACCATATCTTCAGTTGCTTTGAACACTATTTTTAGATAATTATCTGTATAGCCAACATATAGACCGTGATCTTCCTGATCCTTGAACTCTTCCTCAGGAATTACTTCGAGGACCTCCCCCTCAAATTGAGAAGCATATTCCTTTGCAAGCTGATCAGATAAGGAAATTAATCGGTGGACACGTTCGTTTTTTACTTCTTCGTCTATTTGATCTTCCATTCTAGCTGCAGGTGTTCCGGTTCGTTTTGAATAAGGGAAAACATGAAGCTCAGAAAATTTATGTTCCTTAATAAAATTATAGGTTTCCATAAATTCCTCTTCTGTTTCACCTGGGAAGCCGACAATAACATCTGAAGTAACCGCTAAACCTGGTAAAGCTTCCTTTAAGCGATCTAAACGCTCACCGAAAAACTCCATCGTATACTTTCTGCGCATTCTCTTTAGAACAGTATTTGACCCTGACTGCAGAGGAATATGAAGATGCCTTACAATCATACTTGACCCATTGATCACTTCAATAACCTCATCTGTGATTTGGCTTGCTTCAATGGAAGAAATCCTAATACGCTTTAGGCCCTTTACTTGAGCTTCTAAATCTCGCAGAAGCATGGCCAAATTGTAATCCTTCATATCCTCGCCATAGCCGCCAGTATGAATGCCTGTAAGGACAATCTCCTTATAACCAGCATCCACTAATTGCTGTGCTTGGCGAATAACCTCCTGTGGATCTCTTGATCTCATCAATCCGCGTGCCCATGGAATGATACAGAATGTACAGAAGTTATTGCAGCCTTCTTGAATTTTAAGGGAAGCACGTGTACGATCCGTAAAAGCAGGTACATCTAACTCTTCATAAACACGGCTCTTCATGATATTGCCTACTCCATTGATCGGCTGGCGCTCCTCTTTATATTGGTTAATATAATCTAGCATTTTCACACGATCCTGGGTTCCGACAACAATATCCACGCCAGGAATCGCCATAATTTCCGCAGGAGAGGTCTGTGCATAACAGCCAGTGACACAAATAACAGCATCCGGATTTTTCCGGATCGCTCTGCGGATGACTTGACGGCTCTTCTTATCGCCCGTATTCGTTACCGTACAAGTATTGATTACGTAAACGTCAGAAATGGATTCAAAATCAACACGTTCGTATCCAGTATCTTTAAATAATTGCCAAATGGCCTCTGTTTCATAATGGTTCACTTTACAGCCAAGTGTATGAAATGCAACTGTAGGCATATTTTTTTCACTCCATTAATTCAAAATGATAAGAAACGGCCGATAATGTGTAAAGCGGCGCTGTTTCCGTCCTTAAGATTCGTGGGCCTAATCCGCATGATTGGAAAGCGTTATCCTTTAACAATGTGACTTCCTGTTCGGTTAAACCGCCTTCAGGTCCAAATACAATCATGAGAGACTGACCTTGTTTCATTTTTGCCAAGGTATTAGATAATACGGATGACTCTCCTTGCCTTGCCACTTCCTCATAAGCGATCAATTTATAGTCATAATTCTCACTATTTTTTATAATGGATTTAATATTTTGAGGACTTAATACTTCAGGAAGACTAGTCCGATGGGACTGTTCGGCTGCCTCTTTCGCAATCTTTTGCCACCGTTCAACCTTCTTTATACCCTTTTTCTCATCCCATTTTACTACTGAGCGTGCTGAAATAAAAGGGATAAACCGATTAGCACCTAGCTCTGTTCCCTTTTGGATAATCCATTCCAGCTTATCCCCTTTAGGCAGTCCGCTCACAATTGTTACATCAATTGGCAGTTCGGAGGCAGAGAACCCCTCATCCCATTTTACAACTTCTGCAACCACTTTTTCATCGGTAATTTCTACAATTAAGCAAACAGCACTTTTTTTTAGGGGATCTACACAAATTAAATGATCGCCTTCCTTCATTCTCATTACGCGGACAATATGATGATAATCGTCCTCTTGGATAGTAAAACGGTTTTCAACTGCAGATTGATTGACAAAATAACGCTGCAAAATGGACACCCTCTTTTCCGCCTATTCTACGATCTAACGTATAAAAAGAGGGAACATATAGAAGGTCCCCCCTTTTCTAAAATGAATTCTAATTTTATGTGCTAGCTTCTTCTCCCGATAATAGCAACCCAATCTTCCATTTGAATCGTTTCTTCGATTTGGAATCCTGCTGAAAGCATTGCATCCTTCACTTCTTGTTTTTTCTGCAGAATAATCCCAGATGCAATAAAGAAGCCGTCTTTTTTAACGACAGATGCAACATCATCAGTAAATCTGAGGATGATTTCTGCCAATATATTAGCTACTACTATATCTACCTTACCGGTGATTCCATCAAGTAGATTATTTTGTGCAACATTTACGATGTTATGAACTTTATTCAGTTCAATATTTTCCCGGGCAGAGTTCACGGCAACCTCATCGAGATCAAGTGCTGTTACTTTTTCAGCACCAAGCATGGCAGCAGCAATGCTTAGTACACCTGAACCAGTACCAACATCGATTATGTTGTCTCCCGTATTTACCGTTCTTTCTAACGCTTGAATACACATGACAGTTGTTGGGTGAGTACCTGTACCAAATGCCATCCCTGGATCAAGCTCAATGATTAATTCATCACTGGAAACAGGGGTGTATTTTTCCCAGCTCGGAACAATGGTAAACCTTTCAGAAATCTTCACTGGATGGTAATATTTCTTCCAGGCTGTTGCCCATTCCTCTTCATTAACCTCGCTGATGCTAATATCATTTTTGCCAATATCAATATTATATAAAAGAAGATTATTAATTTCTTCTTTAATTCCATCAATCGTTTCTGCAAGAAAACTATTTACAGGCAAATAAGCTTTGACGACAACCCCTTCTTCAGGATAGTCTAATGGATTGAGCTGGTAGATTTCACCGAATTGATCTTTTCTTTCTTTCACAAGCTCAGATGGATCTTCAATGACAACTCCGCTTGCTCCTGCTTCATGCAGAATATTAGAAATTGGTTCGACTGCCTCATTTGTCGTATGAATACTGATCTCTGACCATTTCAATGTTTCCAACTCCATTCCTAATCAAATCCGCCAGGGCGGATTTGCGCCCAGATTTTTATCGGGCAGAGCCCGATAATTTCCTTTAAAAAATCTGAGGCATCCGCCGGAGGCTTAACTTTATTCAGCAATAGTTTCGCCCCTAACTGAACTAGTATTCTTTTTTTCATTTCACCCCCACTTATAAAAGTGGAGATTTCTGCTGAATAAAGTTAATCGCCCTTAAATGCTCGCTTTACTTTATCAAAAAAGCTTTCTTCATGTTCGCCTTGTGGAACTTGACCGCTTATTTCTGCAAATTCATGCAGCAATTGTTTTTGTTTTTCCGATAGCTTTGTAGGAGTAACAATACGGACAATAATATGCTGATCTCCTTTTCCATACCCTCTAACATTTTGAATCCCTTTTTCCTTTAAGCGGAACTTTGTCCCTGTTTGTGTGCCAGCTGGGACTTTTAATTTTATCTTTCCATAAAGGGTAGGTACCTCTACCTCATCCCCTAGAGCTGCTTGGACAAATGTGATTGGCATTTCACAATAAACATCATCCCCATCACGTTCAAAGAATTCATGAGAGCGAACATGGAAAACAACATATAAATCGCCAGAAGGTCCACCATTTACTCCCGGTTCTCCTTGGCCTGATACCCTTAGCTGTTGGCCGTCATCAATCCCTGCTGGAATTTTCACCGCAATTTTCTTGCGCTTTTTTACTTTTCCATCCCCGCCGCAAGTAGAACATTTATGCTTGATCTGCTTACCAGTACCGTTACACTGATGGCATGTTCTTCGGTTAACAATTTTGCCAAATGGTGTATTTTGCTCCATATTAATTTGTCCAGAACCATGACAATGTCCGCAAGTGTCGGGCTTTGTACCTGGTTTTGCACCTGATCCGTTACAAGTTTCACAAGTTTCTTCACGAGGGATCTCAATTTCCGTTTCCTTGCCAAAAACTGCGTCCTCAAAAGATAAAGTCATTGTGTACTGTAAATCGGCACCTTGACGCGGCGCGTTTGGATCTCGTCTGCGTGATCCGCCGCCGCCGAAGAAAGTACTGAAAATGTCTTCAAAGCCGCCGAATCCTTCAAAACCACCGCCACCAAAGCCTTGGTTAGGATCAGTATGGCCAAATTGATCGTAATGAGCGCGTTTTTGGTCATCACTTAAAACTTCATAAGCTTCTGCAACTTCTTTGAATTTCTCGTCTGCACCTGGTTCTTTATTAATATCAGGATGATATTGTTTGGATAGCTTACGATAAGCCTTTTTTAATTCATCCTTGGATGCCCCTTTACTGACACCAAGGACTTCATAGTAATCCCTTTTACTCATTGATTACCACTCCCCGAGTCTTTTCACATAAAGATTATTTTAACATTTTCTATTCAAAAATAAAAGTCAAAGTCAAGAAAGACCTGACTTTGACCTAGAAAAGCGGAAGCGCCTTCGGAACAATCAAAGGACAATTGTTCCTGCGATGTTTACTCGCGGAAGATTTCCTTTGTGCCCAGGGGCGACAAGCATAAGACGAGACGTCAAGAAGGTTGTAGTTTAACCTTATTGACGGATTGGCTTATGACCTCGAGCCCCTAGGCGCTGAAGCTAGACAGTTCCCCATATACATTAAACTTGGACTTATTTATCGTCTTTAACCTCTTCGAATTCTGCGTCAACTACGTTGTCATCGCTGCTTTTACCATCTTGGCCCTCGGCACCTTGCGCTCCTTGAGCTTGCTTAGCAGCTTCTTCATAAAGCTTCATTGTCAATGCTTGAACGATTTCTTGTAAAGCATCTTTCTTCGCTTTAATTTCTTCTAAATCATTCTTTTCAATGGCAGCTTTTAAAGCATCTTTTGCTTCATTTGCTTTTGCCACTTCAGCTTCATCCACTTTACCTTCAAGATCCTTCATTGTTTTTTCAGTAGTGAAAACAAGCTGATCTGCTTCATTGCGAAGTTCTACTTCTTCCTTACGCTTCTTGTCTGCTTCTGCATTCTCTTCAGCTTCTCTAACCATTTTTTCGATTTCTTCATCGGATAGACCAGTAGATGATTTAATCGTAATCGCTTGTTCTTTATTTGTGCCTAGATCTTTTGCACGAACATTAACAATACCGTTTTTATCGATATCAAAAGAAACTTCGATTTGCGGAATTCCTCTTGGTGCAGGAGGAATATCACCTAACTGGAAGCGGCCTAAAGTTTTATTGTCTGCAGACATTGGACGCTCACCTTGAAGAACATGAATATCAACAGCAGACTGATTATCAGCAGCGGTTGAGAACACTTGTGATTTAGATGTTGGGATTGTTGTGTTGCGGTCAATTAGCTTTGTAAACACACCACCCATTGTTTCGATACCAAGTGAAAGCGGTGTAACGTCTAATAGAACGACATCCTTAACATCACCAGAAATTACTCCACCCTGGATCGCAGCACCCATTGCTACTACTTCATCAGGGTTAACACCTTTATGAGGATCCTTACCTGTTTCTTTCTTGATCGCTTCTTGAACGGCAGGAATACGAGTTGAACCACCAACAAGAATAACCTTATCGATTTCAGAAGGTGAAAGTCCTGCATCTTTTAATGCTTGACGAGTAGGGCCCATAGTTCTTTCAACTAAATCAGCTGTAAGCTCATCAAATTTAGCTCTTGATAATGTTACCTCAAGGTGTAGAGGACCTGCTTCACCTGCTGTAATGAACGGCAGAGAAATTTGAGTGGAAGTCACTCCAGATAAATCCTTTTTCGCTTTTTCAGCTGCATCCTTTAAACGTTGAGTAGCCATTTTGTCTTTTGAAAGGTCAATAGCATTTTCTTTTTTGAATTCCTGAACTAAATAATCGATAATTGCTTGGTCAAAATCATCGCCGCCAAGACGGTTATCACCAGCAGTTGCTTTTACATCGAATACACCGTCTCCAAGTTCAAGAATGGAAACGTCAAATGTTCCTCCACCAAGGTCAAATACGAGAATTGTTTGATCTTCATCTGTCTTGTCCATACCATAAGCTAAAGCAGCCGCTGTAGGCTCATTAATAATACGTTCAACTTCAAGACCAGCAATTGTTCCCGCATCTTTTGTAGCTTGGCGTTCAGCATCGTTAAAATATGCTGGAACTGTAACAACCGCTTTCGTTACTTTTTCACCAAGATACTCTTCAGCATATGATTTTAAGTGTTGAAGAATAATAGCTGAAATTTCTTGAGGAGTATACTGTTTTCCTTCAGCTTCTACCTTAAAATCTGTTCCCATATGACGCTTTACTGACATAATTGTATTTGGATTTGTAATCGCTTGACGTTTTGCAACTTCCCCAACTTGACGTTCCCCATTCTTAAAAGAAACGACAGAAGGTGTTGTGCGGTTACCCTCTGGATTTGGAATAACTTTTGCCTCTCCGCCTTCTAAAACGGAAACACATGAGTTTGTAGTACCTAAATCGATTCCAATGATTTTGCTCATGTTTCTTACCTCCCGAAAATATGTAACTTATGAGTTTACTTTTACCATAGCCGGACGGATGACTCTGTCCTTTAAAATATAGCCTTTTTGGAATTCCTCAACTACAATATTTGACCCATAGCCTTCCATCTCTACTTGCATAACTGCTTGATGGACTTGAGGATCAAATTCCTTCCCAACAGCTTCAATCTGTTCTGCTCCTTCATTTTTCAGAGCCTCCAGTAAACTGCGATAAACCATTTCCATTCCTTGAAGAACGGATTTCACTTGTTCATTATCAGATTCCATTTGCAGCGCTCTTTCAAAATTATCGATAGCAGGCAGCAAATCAGAAATTAATTTTTGAGCTCTATATTTTTCAGACGATTCAAGATCTAATCTTGCTCTCCGTCTGGAATTATCAAAATCGGCTTGAAGACGATAGTAACGGTTTTCCATGTCAGCCAGTTTAGCCTCTAACTCAACCGTTTTTTCCTGCGCTTTCACAAGTTGTTCTTCTAAAGAAAGCTCGTTCACTGCTTCTGTTTCATCAGAATGGGCTGCAGTTTCCGTTTCAGGAATTTCAGTCTCCTCAGCTTGATCAGAGTTTTGGATTGATTCTTCTTCTAAAATATTTTTTTCATCTGCCAATTTATTCACCTCCCTTTAAGTAACAATAGGTCAACACAAGGAAAGGGATGGGTCCCTGTGGCACAGAGGTCCCGCCCTTAGTCAATATTTCCTGCGTCAATCGGTTTGATACAGCTTCGTCAATACTGCTGAAAGGTCAGTACTAATATAGTCTAACAAACTAATGACACGTGAATATTCCATCCTTGTTGGGCCTAATATGGCAATGGTCCCTAGCTGTTCAGCACCAATTGAATAGGATGCTGTAATTAAACTGCAATTCTCCATAGCTGTATTATTATTTTCTTTGCCAATTTTGACATTTATGCCTGACTTATTTTTTCGAATTAATTCATAAATGCTATCTTCGTGTTCAATCATATCCATTAAATTTTTTATTTTTTCAATGTCATGAAATTCAGGCTGACTAAGCATATTAGATTTCCCGCCGAAGAACAGCTTTTCGTGAGCAGGGATCTTTAGAGTATCAGCAATAGAATGCAGAATATAATCATAATTACTAATATGCTGCCTTAGAAGAATAGCAACTTCTTTATAAATCTTTTCATTCAAGCTTTCAATTGGGGCTCCGGTTAAACGATCATTCAAAATATTGACCAGCTTTTCAAGATCGCCAGAATCCATTGTTTCAGGAAGATGAAACATTCGATTCTCGACATGACCAGAATCAGTGACGATAATAGCAATGGCCGTCTGATTATTTAAAGGAACAATTTGTATTCTCTTTAATTTATTATCTTTAACAGCAGGACCTAACACAATTGAAGTATAGTTAGTCAGCTCTGATAATATTTTAGCTGACCTTTGTACAATCTTTTCAAGTTCAAAAATTCTTTCAGCAAAAACGGACTTTAACTTATGAATATCCTGCTGATTTAGTTTTTGAGGAGAAAGCAAGTGATCCACATAATAACGATACCCTTTTTCAGAAGGAATTCTTCCGGATGAGGTATGTGTTTTTTCAATAAACCCCAGCTCTTCTAAATCAGACATCTCGTTACGAATTGTCGCAGAACTAAATGTAATTTTGTCCTTTTTCGACAAACTTCTCGAACCGACTGGCTGCGCAGACTGAATAAAATCATCAACAATAACCTGAAAGATCAATAATTGGCGATCCGTCAACACAATTATCACCTCTGTTAGCACTCTTTAGTTGTGAGTGCTAATTCTATTAATAAATTATCAAATCAATGGTTTGGTGTCAATAAAAACGAAATGTGATTTTTCACCTTAAAAAGAACTGAAAAACTTCATTTCCAAGGTAGCGTCCTTTTTGGGATAATTGAATTTGATTTTCAGTAACAATGATCCATTCACGAGCAATTAGCTCTTTCAATTCGGCTTCAAATAATTCGACAGGATTTTCACCAAATTTCTCGATAAAGCGAGAAATTGCTACGCCTGATGTTTTTCTTAATCCTAAAAACATTTCTTCTTCTATCTGCTCTGTCCGTGTAACTCGATTTTCTTCAAAAATAGGCAACTTCCCCATCTTCAATGAGTCCATATATTTTTTTAATGGTCCATGATTAGAAACACGCTTGCCATTAACATACCCATGTGATCCAGCACCAAATCCGTAATACCATTCATTATTCCAATAAGTTAGATTATGCTTGCTCTCGAATCCTGGTTTAGAGAAGTTACTGATTTCATATTGTTTGAAACCATTTTTATCCATCTCTTCCATTAATATTTTAAACATTTCTGTTTCTGCATCTTCCCCTGGAGATTGGAGCTTTCCTTTTCTCATCAAGTTATAAAATACGGTTTTAGGTTCGATAATCAGAGAATAACCAGAATAATGGTCAATATCTAACGTAAACGAAGTATCTAGCGTTTCTCTGAAATCTGATACTGTTTGTCCAGGCAAGCTATAAATTAGGTCAATGCTAATATTTTCGAAGCCTATTTTTTTTGCAGCTTCAACAGATTGAAAAACATCCTTTGCTCGATGCACCCTGCCAATTTTCTTAAGCAGTTCTTCATTAAAAGTTTGTACTCCGAAGCTAATCCTATTAACTCCTGCTTCGTAAAGAATACAAAGTTTTTCTTCTGAGAGATCTCCGGGGTTTGCCTCAAACGTAAACTCCGTTTGTTCGTTGTATGGCAGGCGGTCTCTTATGATGCGGCAAAGCTTATCAAGCTGCTGCTCATTTAATGCAGTTGGAGTTCCTCCTCCGACAAAAATGGAATTTAATTGGTCAGCAGGTGATTTAATTAATTGTAGCTCCATTTCTTTATTTAACGAATTAAGATACTCATCAACAGGCTGCCCTTCGAGAAACACTTTATTAAAATCACAATAGTGGCAAATATGCTCACAAAAAGGGATATGAATATAGGCTGCTTTTATCATTATTAACACACCCTTATTTTTTATTTCATTAAAAAAGAGGCCGGAGCTGCTTTTATTTTGACAGCATTTCCAACCTCCTTTTTATAGGATCTATCTGTTTTACTTCTTCTTGTTGGTGTCGTCCATTTTCAAGACAGCCATGAAAGCTTCCTGAGGAACTTCTACTGATCCTACTTGCTTCATGCGTTTCTTTCCTTCTTTTTGCTTTTCCAACAGTTTCCGCTTACGGGAAATGTCTCCACCATAACACTTCGCTAATACATTTTTACCCATTGACTTAATGGTTGAACGAGCAACAATCTTCTGGCCAATTGCCGCTTGAACTGGAACCTCGAATTGCTGGCGTGGAATAAGCTCCTTCAGTTTTTCTACGATTACTTTCCCACGGTCATATGAGAAATCTTTATGGACAATAAAGCTCAATGCGTCAACTTTTTCTCCGTTTAAAAGGATATCCATTTTAACAAGCTTGGATGGCTTATAGCCAATTAACTCATAGTCAAAGGAAGCATATCCTTTTGTATTTGATTTAAGCTGATCGAAGAAATCATAAACAATTTCTGATAATGGAATTTCATAAGTAATATTGACACGAGTCTCATCCATATACTGCATATTAATAAAGATTCCGCGTTTTTCTTGGCAAAGCTCCATAATCGCTCCCACATAGTCATTTGGCGCCATCATGGTTGCTTTTACATATGGCTCCTCAACGCGTTCAATTTTTTGCGGATCTGGCATTTTGGATGGGTTATCAATTTTAATATTGGAGCCATCTGTCAAAATGACATCATATATTACACTTGGTGCTGTAGTAATTAAATCGATTTTGAATTCACGCTCGATACGCTCTTGGATAATCTCCATATGAAGGAGTCCTAAAAATCCGCAACGGAAGCCGAACCCGAGAGCCTGCGATGTTTCGGGCTCGAATTGTAAAGCCGAGTCATTAAGTTCAAGTTTCTCCAAAGCTTCACGAAGATCATTAAATTTCGCACTGTCGATTGGATATAATCCGCAAAAAACCATCGGATTCAATTTTCGGTATCCAGGAAGAGGCTCGGTTGCGCCATTTTTTGCATTTGTAATAGTATCACCCACACGAGTATCGCCTACATTTTTAATAGAGGCGGTTAAAAACCCTACATCCCCAACAGTCAGCTCTTCACGGACTTGTGCTTTTGGTGAAAAGACACCAACTTCAACTACATCGAATTCCTTGCCAGTTGCCATCATTTTAATTTTGTCCCCAGCTTTTACTGTTCCTTCGACTACTCTGATATAAGCTACAACTCCACGGTAAGCATCGAATAACGAGTCAAAAATAAGTGCTTTTAGAGGGGCGTCCGGATCTCCTGTTGGTGCAGGAACCTTTTCTACGATCTGTTCTAAAATGTCCTCAATACCGATACCAGCTTTAGCGGAAGCAAGAACAGCCTCAGAAGCATCAAGACCGATTACTTCCTCTATTTCATTCCTTACACGCTCTGGGTCAGCACTAGGAAGGTCTATTTTATTAATGACAGGCACAATTTCTAAATCATTATCAATTGCTAAATACACGTTTGCTAGTGTCTGTGCTTCAATCCCTTGTGCAGCATCGACAACTAGAATGGCACCCTCACATGCAGCCAAACTGCGGGAAACTTCATAAGTGAAGTCGACGTGCCCTGGTGTATCGATTAAATGAAAGGTGTAAGTTTCTCCATCTTTCGCTTTATATTGTAATTGAACTGAATTTAGCTTTATTGTAATGCCTCGTTCTCTTTCTAAATCCATAGAATCTAGCAGCTGATCCTTCATTTCTCTTGACGTTAAAGTATTCGTCTTTTCTAATATTCGGTCAGCTAAAGTGGATTTTCCATGATCGATATGAGCGATAATAGAAAAATTCCGTATCTTTGATTGTCTATTAAGTCTATCTTCTCTGTTCATTATTTCACTCCTACATAGAAAAGCGCATGCGCTCTTTGCGCCAGTGTAAATCATCCAATTAAAAATATCTTCCTTTTAACGCACAAAATATGCACTATTTTTAGATTATAGCAGTCCGTTTATGAAGATTCAATGCCAGTGGCTGATTAATATACGATGAAACAAAAAATAAGTTTCACTTCGGATCTATTCTAGTATAAACAAAAACGGCCGCATCGCTGCAGCCGCATCATTTTTCTCTTATTAAATCAGTTATGAAATGCACCATCGTTTCAGTCATAGTGGAAATGCCTTCTGATAGCTTCTTTCCCATTGTGGAAAAAAAGTTATAGGCTTTCATTTCCTCCAACTTTGCTTTTTTCTGTTCGAGATCATGGCTAGAAACATCATTGCCTAATATAGATGCTTGCAGCCCTCCCTCTTCATTATCATGGAAAGTGAATGCCCCTTTGAAATTCGCATCATTGTAGCCCTTCATCTTCATTATCCCTTCACTAGCCTCCTGCATGCCGAATAAAACAACTAGAAACATAAGTGTTGTAAGGAAAAGGGTCTTTAACATAAACCATTTCATAACCGATCACCTATCTATTTTATTTCTTTTCTGACTGTTCTTGTACAGGATTACTAACACTTTCCGCCTGCCAATAAAATTCACTAAACACGTCTGCCAGTGCTTCAGCAGAACGATTTAACTCTTCAAATGTGTTATCAACACCTCCAAATTCAATTAGTATTGCATTTTCTGATAAATCCTGATTATATATTCCGTTATTGCCTGATCCTTGCTGCGGCAGAAGTCCTCTGCTTAATCCTTTGTATTTTTCCTCAAGTCTTTTATGCAATTCATTGGCTAAACGTGCATTTTTTTCATAATTCGGATGCTCAGTTCCTATCACAAAAGCTAGCTTTGCATATGGTTTTCCGTTAATCTCTTTAGTTGTATCCTCTTTTCTGTGGGAATCTCGATGAATATCGATGAAATAAGTCAAATTTCGGTCACTTTTTGTTGCTGCTTGAACAACTGTTCTTGATTCCTGATATGATCGCCAATAATCCCATCCTTTTTCATTCAGATTTGCTTGGATATTTGCTTTTTCAACAGTTGTTCCAATTCCTTTACTCTCCAATTCTTCCTTTAGTTTATCGCCAATTTTAGTGACATTTAATTCGGAATGATGTGCCAAATTGGGATTAGTTACACCCTTTAAATACGGAAGGAAGGATTCCGTATTATGGGAAAAATATAAATAAACAACTTTTCTATCTCCTGTTGTGTTAATTGGAGGTTCTGCTGCTTTTTCTCCGCTTGGCTTTTCTAAATCCTCGATATTCTGAAGTGTAGCTTGCTGTTCTGCCCTAAGAAGATCAATGGGCGGGGCGGATTCAAATGGCATATTTGTATAATTTGTGCCTTCACCCGCGACCAAAATTTCCTTGTCATAAATAGAAAAATAGGGTAATTCCCTTCCCAGTAAACTTCTTGGATCATCTAAATTGATATTAGTAGAAAGTTTAAATAACATGTTCATGAAGGTTGTCGAGCCTATTCGCTCGTCCAAGCTTTGCATAAAATGATGGTTCTCCCAACCAAGGAAATGATAGAGCATTTCTCCTGTTATTTTATTTGCAGCCGTATTTACTGATGATGAACTGATTCTATATTCGGGCTTTAACACAGTTAAAACACCGCTAAGTGAAAAAATCATAAATAGAAACAGAAGAAAACCGATAAATATTTTTAGTAAGCTTGTCCCTTGTATAAACACAGCAATTCCGTTCGTTTTAATAGGTTTCATTCTTCCACCTCTCTTTGCAAGTCTAGTAATTCATATGACTTCGCTAGAGAGGATAGAACAGAAAATATTTACCTTGTATAAAAACCTGCATTTTCTTGGTCGACATTTTGATGTAATGCAGCATTTAGCCCATTTGCAAGAAGATTTGCCATGTCTTCAATAAAAATATCTACTTCTTTCGGAGTTACCATTAGATTATGTCCAATCGGAGAGAGAACTTCATAAATTAGTTTTCTTTTTTCCTCATCAGGAAGCGTTCCAATCATGCCTAGGAAAGTTTTTCTATGCTGTTCCTCAGGCATATCTTCCTCAGTCAGCTTTCTTCGTTCGCCAAAGCTCATTCCTGCGGGAGCTAACGCTCTTGAAGGTCTGTCTCCCTCTTTCAGTTCCTTTCCAAAATGTTTAAGTATAAAGTCGATCGTATCACTTGTAATAGATACAGCGTCAACAACTGTTGGCACACCAATAGCAATGACAGGGATACCTAATGTTTCCTGGCTAATTTCCTTCCGCTTATTTCCAACGCCCGAGCCAGGATGAATGCCTGTATCTGAAATTTGAATAGTTGAATTGACTCTTTCTAATGACCGTGAAGCGAGTGCATCAATGACAATCACAAAATCCGGTTTCGTTTTATTAACAATTCCAAAGATGATATCGCTTGTTTCTATACCTGTTAGCCCCATAACTCCAGGAGCAATAGCACTTACAGGACGATAGCCCTCTTCAACACTTTCAGGCTGTAATTGATAGAGATGCCGTGTAACAAGCAGGTTTTCACAAACTTTCGGTCCAAGTGCATCTGGTGTTACATTCCAATTTCCCAATCCGACAACTAAGCAGGCCGCATCTTCCTTAATACCATTCTGCTTGAAAAACTGAGCGAGCTCTGAGGCAAATATTTTTACCACTTTTTTCTGCATCGGTGTATCTTGCTGGCGAATTCCTATTGCCTCTAATGTTAAATATTTCCCTTCTTTTTTCCCTAAAGACTTTGCTCCTTCTTTTGTCACTTCAACATACGATACTCTAATATCATCCTCTTCTTTTTCTTTAATAATAACCCCTTCAATTTGGGAAAGATTTTCTTCCTCTTGAATATGTTTTTGGCGATCTGCTATGACCATTTCTCGTGCTTCAATAGCTAAATCCGTTCTGACCGAATATTTACTTAAATCTAGTGACTCTTCCATTTGAATCCCCCTCGCAACTTTACTATAAGTTTGACTATTTACTATCTTTTCCTTTTCTTAGCAAAAACATTCAGTAAAACTGCCATTCTAAGTTGTGCGAAAATATGAAAAACTAGTGGAGAGTATTGCAAAAGTCCAGCGTATTTGATAAAATATCACTTGTTCTTAATATTAAATTGTTAATGAATGTGTAAGTCGAGTTTTTATATAATCTCGATGCTGCCCTCAGGAGGTGAATGGAATGCCAAATATTAAATCTGCTATTAAGCGTGTGAAAACAAACGCTTCTAAAAACGCTCAAAACGCTACTGTTAAATCTGCTATGCGTACAGCTGTTAAGAAGGTTGATGCTGCTATCGTTCTAAACGATGCTGCTGCTGCAAAAGAAAGTTTCGTTGATGCTGCTCGTAAATTAGACAAAGCTGCTTCTAAAGGTCTTATCCACAAAAACGCTGCTGCTCGTAAAAAGTCTCGTTTAATGAAAAAAATGAACACTTTAAACGCGTAAGCTTGCTATGGCTATCTTCCTAAAGATAGCCTTTTATTATGCAAAAAAAAACGACCACTCGGGTCGCTTTAATTTGGTTTACTATTTAGGCGAAACAGAAACATTTCTATTAGCAATTCTTTATTCATACCGCCTGTCTTCATCTGATAATCAGCATCTGCTAATAATTTTATGATATTAGCTAGCTCTTTTTCCTCATAGGCTTGAGCCTGTCCTGCAGCTAGCTTTACGCGAAAAGGATGAACTTTTAAAGCTCCCGCTATCTGCTGCTGTCCATAACCTCTTTTAGCCAGCTCCTTTACTTGATAAATAAGTCTAAATTGACCAGTAATAACAGATAAAATTTTGATCGGCTCTTCGTTTTGCTTAAGAAGATCATAAAAGATTCGTAAAGCCTCATCAATTTTCCGGTGCACAATCTTATCAACAAGTGTAAAGATATTTTGCTCTAAAGAACGCGAAACTAATTTATCGACTATTTGCAGATCTATTCGGTTTCCAGCACCTGAATATATAGCAAGCTTATCAATTTCACTCGTAAGTAAAAACAAATTGGTACCTGCAATAGTTAGCATGTATTCAACAGCTTCATCTTCTATTTCCACACCATTATAAGAAGCACGTTTTCTGATCCAGCCTTTCAACTCTGCTTCATTCAGCTTCTTGGCCTCCAATACTGCGGCACTTCGTTTTAATTCCTTCGTAAGCTTTTTCCGTTCATCTAATTTTTCGTAAGGAGCGATAAAAACAACAATGGAATAGGGGGAAGGTGCTTTTAAATAAGCCTCAAGCTTTGCTAAATTATGCTCAACTTTTTCTTTCGTTTTCTCCGATGTGAGAAAAACAGGATTATGTAAAAAAATTAATCTTTTTTCGCCCATAAAAGGGAGTGTTTCCGCATCTTCAAGTGCAGCATCAATTGGCGTTTCTTCTAAATCATAGGAAGAAAGGTTAAAATCCATGTCTTCCTCAGTTAGGATATTAGAAATTAATAACTGCTTTGTTTCATTAATTAGAAATGTTTCCGCTCCGTATAATAGAAAAATAGGAGAAAGATTTTTTGCTTTAATTTGCTTCCATAATTCAAAAACCACTGTCTTTCTCTCCGTTCTCATTGGGATATCTTTATCCTAATGAACCTTGTCCATTTTGACAAGTAACAAAACGTATACAATTGCAATGCTGCAAATAATTCTAATGGCAAAAAGGAATTGGCACGATCCGAACACAGTGCCAATTCCTTCATCTATAATGAACGTCGGAACATGAGGCCTAGGATACTCAAGCCACGACGGTGCATCAATACATTCATTATTGTGACCATTCAACTTTAACTTATTTGTGACAACTCTTGTCACGAGAGGAAATGCTGTTAGAGGAAAGCTAGATTTTTTTTTCTCTTTAGCTTATACTATATAGGAAATAGGAGGGGTAGACTGTGAATGAATTTGAAAAAGACGTCCAGTATAAACGCAATGATGCTATTGACTCTGGAGTAGGATTTATCGTATCTTTCGGTTTCTTTGCAACGTTATTTATTATTGCAACAGTCGTTAAAGTAGTAGGATCTTAATGACTACATAAGTAAGAAATGTTGGAGGCCGCAAACAGCAGCCTCTTTTTCGATTCCTGATTTATTTACTACATATTATGGCATCTGCGTAGAAAAGGTTCCTAGGTCTCCTTTAAAATAATAAGTAACGGCTCCATTTAGATCTGTCCGTAATACTTTAATTGTTCTCTCATCTAATCTATTTAGTACTTCTTTATTTGGATGGCCGTAACGATTATTCCTGCCAGCAGAAATAATGGCAAGCCTTGGTTCTAGTCGATTTAAGAACGAACTGGAAGTAGATGATTTACTGCCGTGGTGTCCAACTTTTAATACATCGATATCTAAGTTATGATAACGGCTAATTAATTTTTCTTCCCCGCTCTCCTCCAAATCCCCTGTAAACAGCCATGTTAGCCCTCCAATTTTTGTAAACAAAACGATGGAACCGTTATTTCTTTCTGATTCCATTCCCTGTTGGGGAGATAATACTTGAAACTTAAATTGACCTACCGTCCAGCTATCACCCGCTTTTGTAAAATAGTAAGGAATTTTATTGTTTTTAGCCTTTAATAGGATTACTCTTTCAAGCTCTGAAAGCTCCTCACTTTTAGGTAAAATAATATTCTTCACTTTCATTTCCTCAATTACTGCTGCGGCTCCCCCTATATGATCTGTATCCCCATGTGTTAAAATGAGCCTATGGATCGTAATAATTCCCTTGCTTTTTAAATATGGCACGACCACATCCTTACCCACCTCATACTGATTCTTTTTGAGCTTCCATTCCTCTTTATTAAACCTTAGATTACCTCCAGTATCGATCAAATAATTCCCTTTACCGTACGGAAGCCTTATGAAAATACAATCTCCCTGGCCAACATCAATAAAGGTAATCTCCCCATATGGGGATAGTAAATTTATTGAACCATGCAGAAATAGAATAAGAACCGGCAGAATTAGAATTGTCAGAGATTTTTTTATCCCTCTCATCCTCTCCCATAAGGAAAAGCTGCAGGGGAATATGATCATATATAGGAGCAAAATGATGAAATTAGGTCTACCTAAAGTAAGCGTTGAAAATGGCAATTGTGCAAGCCGTCCTGCAATAATATCCATCCAGTAAATAATGGTATTCAAAAAATCCACGAGAAAATTTATATTTCCCCCAAATAATAGATGTAAGAGGAAGATGGTAAATATGGCAGGCAAAATGAATAATGAAAATAGTGGAACAAACAGAATATTAGCTAGTACAGAGATGAATGAAACCTCAAAAAAATAGTAAAACATGATTGGGGCAGCCGCTAGCTGGCATATGAAAGAAGTGGCAAATAATAATGAAATCGGATTAGAAAAGCGTTTTAAGATAATAGGTGCGGATAATATAAGGGATAAGCTTACGCCAAAGGATAACTGAAACCCAACATTATAAATAATATAAGGGGAGATAAAGGTGTACAAGATAAAGACGATCCCTATCACATCAATGGTTAAAAGCGAAAAATTTCTACCCCATTTTTGCAAAGCTAAGAAAATGATCATCATAAAAACAGCACGAATGACAGAAGGGGAAGCACCTGTAATTATGGCGTAGCAGGGCAGGAAAATTAGCAGGGCTGACGTCATTTTCTCTTTTGATATCCCTGCACGAATGCCGAGAAAATAGATCATCCCTACGAGCATTCCAACATGAAGACCCGAAATGGCTAATAAGTGAACGATCCCTAGCTTTTGATAAGCGGTAAGGACGTCTTCCTCAATATAATTTCGATCTCCAAAAAGTAAAGCAATGGCCAATGGCGCCGTTTCCTTTGGAAAATAATTGTGTATATATTCAATCCCATTTTCTCTAAGAATCTGAAAAAAAGATATGGGGTTTTTTTTCTGAGGCATACATTTGGAGGGTATTAAGGTATCTGCTTTTAAAATCCAATAAGTGTGGTTTCTGTAAAGATATTCTTTATAGTCAAAAGCATTTTGGTTGGTTGAGGAAAATGGTTCATCTAATGAGCCTTTAACTGAACAAGCCATACCTGTTTTTAATCTTTTCTGTATTTCAGATTTTTCTTGTACAGTTTTTATTTTATATGTAAGAACAAGTCTTTCATTATGCCTTAATTCTTTGGCTGCCGCAGTAAATGAGTCCCCATCTACCTTTAAATTTTCCTGCAGGTAAACAACAAAATTAGTTTCATCAAGTGAGAGTCGACTGAAATTTGTTCTTCTTTCAAGGTTTTCACTTCGTACAAAAAAAATGATAAAAATAAAACCGATTGCTGCGAGCTGCCTCTTTGAAAATTTTTTAATTTTATAAAGAAATATTAACAAAAAAAATAGTGTTATAAAGATAGAACCATTAATAAAGCTTGTTAATATTCCCAGCAACGAGGCAACGGTGAAATAAATCCATTTGCCCTTCATTACAATAATCTCCTTTATTCATTTTGTATCATTAATCATTCGCTAAGCGATTATAAGAGACTATCCTATAAGGTGCCTCACCCCACAATAATACCAACATCTAGAGCATGTTACACTAATTTGAACTAGACATTGTATCGTGGTGCCTGGCACCTTTGCTTGAGGAGCTTCTTTTATTTCGATACTTCCTCCTTAGGAAGATGGACCACCTCAACATTTTTCAAAAAATATTCGTTATATTTATTAGGATAGGCGTGACGATAAACAATTTTACTAATCCCGGATTGGGCTATTGTCTTTGCACAATTTTCACATGGCTCATGGGTCACATAGGCGGTAGCCCCTTTTAATAAACTTCTATCTGCATGCAGAACCGCATTAAGCTCAGAATGCAGAGTGCGAATACATCTTCCCTGATCATTTATCAAGCAGCCAATATCTTCGCAATGGTCATGCCCATGAATAGACCCATTGTAGCCAGTTGATAAAATATGCTTATCTTTAACAATGACACAGCCCACATGCAATCTTGGGCAGGTCGAACGGGATCCCACCTCAGTTGCAATATCTAAAAAATATTCATCCCAGCTTTTTCTTTCCACTTTCCTTACCCCTTACAATAAATTTTTTTCGGTCTTGCAAAGAATTTCTTATATGCCAAGTTTAAGCCTCATGTCAAAATGGGTCAATATCGGTATCTATTTTACTTTAATACTATCCCTTAGTTTTTCAAATGTTTTTTCCCCAATTCCACTAATCGATTTTAGATCTTCAATAGCTTTAAATGGACCATTTGTCTCACGAAACTCAATAATAGCTGCGGCTTTGGCAGGCCCGACTCCTGTCAAGGTTTGTAATTCTGCTTCATTTGCTGTATTTAAATTAACCTTCCCATCGTTTTTTATTTGACCTGTTCCTTGAGGTCCTCCCCCTGTAACAATCGCAGAATCTTCCTCAGATTCCTCACCAATTTTCGGAACATAGATCACCATTTCATCCTCAACCCGCATGGCAAAGTTAATTTTTGCTTCGTCCGCAGATTGTATTAACCCACCAGCTTTATTAATGATGTCGATGACACGGTCATTAATTTGGGCTTCATAAACACCAGGCTTTCCTACCGCTCCCTTTACATCCACAAAAAAAGGTTCATTGGTTATACTCTCGTCCGGGGTTTCAGCTGCTTTTTGCTCGCTTACGAGGAATAGTTCCTCATCATTAAATAGTACACTTTGATCCTCCTCTGGCTGATATATAAAATAAAAGGCTGCAATACAAGCAGCTAAACCTGTAATAATGTAAATTTTGTGCTCTTTAATCATGTGTAACAACTATATCACCCTTTCATATTTAGCATATTCTATTAAGGAATTTCATAATGTATAGGAGAAAGCTCGCTTGTGAAGGAGGGAAGAACTTTGAAAATTGGAATGATAGGTACAGGTAATATGGGGAGAATTTTGGCAGAAGCTTTAATTGACGGGAAGGCTATTTCTCCTTCTTCCATAACAATAACCAATCGAACTTTAACAAAAGCTTTGGAAATTAAGGAGAATTATCCAGAAATACAGGTAGCAGCAAATGGGAAGGATGTGGCGGAATATTCCTCACTCATCTTTATTTGTGTTAAGCCTCATGATGTTCACAACGTCATTAAAGATATAACCCCCTTCCTAACGAAAGAAAAATGCATTGTTTCCATCACGAGTCCAATTAGCGTTGAGCAGCTGGAAAATATCGCACCATGTTCCGTTGCTAGAGTCATCCCAAGTATTACAAATCGTGCTCTATCAGGTGTTTCTTTATTATCATTTGGAGAAAACTGCCAAGATGAGTGGAAATCAATGATTAAAAAGATGTTTGGCGATATTTCCCGAATTGTTGAAATCGAAGAAAATATCACAAGAGTGGCATCTGACATTGTTAGCTGCGGACCAGCATTTTTCAGCTACTTAACACAAAGGTTTATTATGGCAGCAGTAAATGAAACAGAGATTGACCAGGAAACCGCTACAACACTTGCTGAAAATATGTTAATTGGTATGGGAGATCTAATGAAAAAGGGGTACTATACTTTGCCAACGCTGCAAGAAAAGGTTTGTGTAAAGGGCGGCATCACAGGGGAAGGAATCAAGGTGCTCGAAAAAGAATTAGGTGATATGTTTGAAAAGGTATTCCAGGCTACACATGCAAAGTTCGACGAGGATATTAAACAAGTAAAAGAACACTACTCTCTTAATATTTAAGAATTCTTCATTTGCATAAAAAATCCTCCCCAGTAGGGAATATTTTTTTAAAAAAAGCCAGCAATTCACTGCTGGCTCTTTTTACTATTTTCTTGAGGTTTTTCTGCAAATAAAAAAGATTCGTTCTGATTGATCTTGTGGAGGGGCATTTTCAAAATCAGCAGTAACTTCCAGGAGCTCAAAGCCAGTTTCCTGAAGCCACTTCTCATAAACATCAATAGGATAAGTCCTCTGAAAATGGAGTTCATCATAGCGGGCATACATATCTGTCTTTTTGTCTAAAACAAAAAAACTTAGGTCATGCTCTATGCTGTAAGGGTATTCCCCTTCAAAGCAATGCCAAATATAGCTTATCTCTTCATCATTTACAGCAAACGTTTGATCCATAAAGATTTCCTGGATTTTATAAAGGGAATGTACATCGAAGATAAATAGACCATCATTGGACAAATGCCGATAAACTTGTTGGAATGTTGATTGTACGTCTTTTTCTTCCCGTAAATAATTTATCGAATCACAGAAAATGCCAATAATATCGAAACTGCCTAATCCATCAAGTTCAGCCATATTTTGATGAAAAAATTCCATTGCAAACCCATTATCAGCAGCCTTATCCTGCGCGACTGTCAACATCTCCTCTGATAGATCCACGCCAGTTACTTGAAATCCTATCTTAGAAAGCCTCACAGAGAGCTCGGCCGTGCCACAGGCTAGATCAAGGAGCTTTTTCCCACTTATCTCGTATTTCTTAGCCTTCTCTAATACTAATTCTGCCCATTTATCATAAGGGACATCATTCATGAGCTGATCATAAAGATAGGCAAACTTTCCATAACTCATTGATTTAGTTCGCTTTGCACATTTTCAATAGGTGCATCGCCCCATAAGCGTTCCAAATTATAATAGCCTCTTTCATCACGGTGGAAAATATGTGCAACAACATCCCCTAAATCTACGAGGATCCATCTCGCTTCATCAAAACCTTCTACTCTTTT
Source organism: Bacillus sp. DTU_2020_1000418_1_SI_GHA_SEK_038 (assembly GCF_032341175.1). Lineage (NCBI taxonomy): Bacteria > Bacillati > Bacillota > Bacilli > Caryophanales > Bacillaceae > Bacillus > Bacillus sp. DTU_2020_1000418_1_SI_GHA_SEK_038. Next base: position 3,149,593 of record NZ_CP135435.1, read on the forward strand.
AACTGTATATTCCTTTTCCTCTGCCTTTTCCTTCATTTCCCTTGCAATTGCTTGCACTTGCTTATCAGAATTCCCATGGCAGATAATAAAGTAGTCAGCAATCAATGAAATACCCTTCATATTTAAAACAATAATATCCTCGGCTCTTTTATCATCAGCAGCCTTAACAGCAGTTAATAGCAAATCCTTTTCGTTCATTCAATCAATCCTCCCTGACCTCATAATTAAGTCATTATATGTGTTAAATGTAGCTGGAAAAACCGGCTGACCTCTTTTCATTAAAAAAAAGATGGTATTCTGAATAGATTTTATTAATGCTCTATCCAAGCTTAACTTTGCCATTTCACGAACTTCATCAACCCCGGGAAAATGTCTTCCAGGCTCGATATAATCAGCCAAATAAATAACTTTTTCGAGTATGCTCATGTTTTTTCTTCCAGAAGTATGATATCTTATTGCATCTAAAATTTCCACATCATCTATTCCAACTTCTTTTTGTACAAGAAAAGCCCCAACTGGTGCATGCCAAAGTTCACTATTGTATAGAAGAAGCTCTTGCGGCATTCCTTCATCTAAAATAATTTGTTGCATTTCCTCTTTTGGCCGGAATTTAGCATAATCATGGAAAATAGCAGCAAGCTCTGCTTTTTTTACATTGGCACCATATCTTTCAGCCAAGACCAAGGCCGTTTCCATTACCCCAATTGTATGGTGGTAACGATGATCAGTTAGCTGTCTCTTAACTATTTCTAATGCAGACTCACGATCCATATAATTGATTCTCCTTAATATAATTCATGACAGAATCGGGAACGAGATATCGAATCGTCTTATTTTCCAACAAACGAGTTCGAATTTGGCTGGATGAAATTTCTATATCCGGAACCTCTGCATATAATATTGGATAATTGCTTTTATTACTATAGGATGGTCTATTTACGCCAATAAATTGAACTATCTTCACCAACTCATCAATATTTCGCCATTTTGGCAAATACTCAACCATATCAGCACCAATAATAAAATAAAATTGCTTATCAGGATGTTTCTCAGTAAGTACTTTCATGGTTTCATATGTATAAGAGGGACCTAATCTTTCAAGCTCTAATCGTTCTATTTTAAAATTAGGGTGCCCACTAATCGCAAGCTTCAGTAAATTTTCCCTATCTCCAGTTTTTATGGCATTCGTTTTTGTTTTATGGGGAGGCTCCTGATTCGGCATAAACCAAATTTCATCTAATTCAAAAGTATTTAGCACTTCATTTGCAATAATTAAATGGCCAAGATGAGGCGGATCAAAAGTCCCTCCGAGTATGCCGATCCTTTTCATGCGAATTCCTCCCAATAATCTTTCATGCATGCTTAATAAAAAGAATTAAGGTAAATTTATTTGCTTATTTTCTCGTGATTCTTTATAAAGCACGATTGTACTTCCAATAATTTGAACAAGCTCTGCTCTCGTTCCTTTTACTAATTGTTCAGCAACCGTGTCCTTATCCTCTTCACAGTTTTGCAAAACGGAAATTTTCATCAATTCCCGTGCTTCAAGAGCATCTTCTACTTGTTTAATCATATTTTCATTTACTCCACCCTTACCAACTTGAAAAATCGGATTTAGGTGATGTGCCTTCGAACGCAAGAAGCGTTTTTGTTTTCCTGTTAACATTTTGTTATCCTCCTAGTTGTGAAAGAACGATATCTCTCATACGATTCGTATCTGGAAAAGTGCCTGTCCATTTTTCAAATGCAAGGGCTCCTTGGTACACAAACATATTTAAGCCATTTTGAATTGATGCACCTTTGTTTTTTGCTTCCTTTAGAAATATTGTCTCTAATGGATTATAGATGATATCACTTGCTAAAGCTCCTTCTTTCAGGTTATGTAAAGAAAGCGGCAAATCTTGAATTTTAGGTGCCATTCCTGCAGGTGTTGTCTGAATGACTAGGTCATATAACTCAAGATTTTCTTCCGCATTTCTAATATCATACACATCAGAATTCACATAATATGGACATTCATTCTTAATAATCGCAGCTTTTGATACGGTCCGATTGCAAATATCCAATTTTTCCGCACCAGCCGCCGCTATTGTGAAGTATATAGCTCTCGCCGCACCGCCAGCACCAATAACTAGTACTTTTTTATCCTTCAAATTTGGCATTTCCTCTTGCAATCCTTTAACATAGCCGCTTCCATCAGTATTATAGCCAATTAGTTTGCCTTCCAGATTCACCACTGTATTAACTGCTCCAATTGATTGTGCGAGTGGATCTAATTCGTCAAGCAACGGAATAATCGTTTCCTTATGTGGAACAGTGACATTAAATCCCGAAATTCCTATAGCTTTTAACCCCTTTATGGCATCTGCTAAATCTTCTCTCTTTACATGAAGAGGCTGGTAATGAGCATCTATTCCATAAGCCTGAAATAAATCATTATGCATGGCAGGTGACATGGAATGGGCAATCGGATCTCCTATAACCGCAAAAAACTTTTTCACCAATTTTCTCCCCTTTAAATACGATTGCCGAAATTTATATTAAAGATTTTCTTAATAAGGCATGAACACCCTTCGGAACATAAGCAGCTACCTTTGCACCTGGTTCATTAACTGTAATCCAGCCAAGTCCTGAAAAAACAATATCTGTTTTTCCTTCTTTGATAGTAAATTCATGTTTAACGAGTTCGGGGAAGGTATCCATTTGTTCCTTCCTTGGCGGCGTTAACATTTCACCAGCATGGTTTTTGTATAATTCGTCTGCATTTTCAAGCTTTGTCCTATGCAGGTTTAGTTCATTAGAAAAATGGCAAACAAAGGATTTCCGGCCGCCCGACTTATAGTCAAACCGAGCTAAACCTCCAATAAAGAGGGTTTGTCCTTCATTCAGCTGAAAGACTGTCGGTTTTATTTCTTTTTTCGGGGTTATGATTTTTAAATCACGCTTATCAACATAATGAGCCATTTGGTGATGATTAATAATTCCCGGTGTATCAACAAGTGCTTTCCCATCAGATAAAGGGATTTCAATGATATCAAGGGTTGTACCTGGAAAATGTGAGGTAGTAATCACATCACCTTCTCCTGTTACCTCTTTTAAAATTCGATTAATAAATGTTGATTTCCCAACATTCGTACAACCAACTACATAGACATCTTTACCCTTCCTATATTCATCTACCGCTTCAGCCACCTCAGAAATATTCTTCCCTTTAGCAGCACTTACTAGAAAAACATCTTCAGGCTTAAGGCCTAGTTCCTTTGCTTCTTGCTTCATCCAATTGATTAACTTATTATGTTTAACCGATTTTGGCAGCAAATCAACTTTATTCCCAACTAGCAGGATTTTATTTTTTCCGACAAACCTATGCAGTCCAGGCAGCCAGCTTCCGTTAAAGTCAAATATATCAACGATTTTCACAATCAAAGAATCACTTTTACCTAGTTCATTTAAGATTTTAAGAAAATCATCATCTGTTAAATCAACGTCCTGCACTTCATTATAATGTTTTAAGCGGAAACAGCGCTGACAAATAATCGCTTCCTTTTCCAGTGCCGAATGAGGTGCATAACCAATTGTGGCTGGATCTTCAGTTTGAATCTTCACACCGCAGCCTATACAAATATATTGTTCACTCACAAATTAATCCTCCCACTGAATCATGCCTTTTTTCTTAAACCAATTTAAGATTAATCTCTCCACTTTACGATTGAACCGTGTAATAAAACCATCAGTCTGCGCAACTGGTACAACAAGAATAGTCCGGAATCCGCTTCGGTTGCCGCCTAAAACATCTGTTAATAATTGATCGCCAATAACCACAGTTTCCTCTTTCTTCAGACCCATTTCTAGTAATGCTCTATTAAAAGCCCGTCCTAAAGGTTTTCTAGCTAATGGGATAAAGGGGATATTAAGCGGCTCAGAAAAGGATCTGACCCGATTATCATTATTATTCGATACAATCGTAATCATGACATTGCTATTTTTCATTTCTTCAAACCATTTTATTAATTTTGGAGTAGCATTTGGTCGATCCCATTCGACAAGAGTGTTGTCTAAATCGGTAATAATTCCTTTAACCCCATATTCCTTCAGCCTTTCAGGGGTAATTTCAAAGATACTTCGAACATGCTGATCCGGTAAAAATTGCTTCAACACGATATATAACACCTCTATTTATTTCTTTATTATAAAACGAAAGGAAAAGGCTATAATTTGTACTCATCATAAACAATTTTATTCGCCCTTTCAAACATAGGCTTAATATGAGCAAATCAAGAAATTTTTCGACATTTTTTTCTTTAATTATTTCTGTGGATAACTTTATTCACATTAAGCACACTCATTTATATGATCTTCCACCTTTTACTAACAACTTAACCACAGGTTATCCACTAATTATTGTGGATAACAGAACGGTTGTTCTAAGGAAAAAAGTTTGCTAGAGTATGATTACAACATTAAATCTTACATTATATGTATGAAATCAATTATATAGAATTATTAATTAAAATTAATGGAGGTGAATGGACATGCGAAAGCTGTCAGACGAACTATTAATCGAATCCTATTATAAAGCAATTGAGTTAAAGTTAAGCTCAGATTTTATTAACCTAATAAAGACGGAAATTCACCGACGTTCATTATCACACAAAATTAGAGTTTCATCCTAATAATAGACTACTTTTTAGTGGGGGTCGTGGCTTAGTAAATTCACCAAATATATACTGGCCCCCGCAGAGCACTTTCTTTCTCTTCCCAAACGTTATTTCTACTGTGTGATGTTCTTGTCATGATTAATATGGCCAACCCGCTCACCCACTTTTATGTCATATGGTGTTTTAATCGTTGACAGGGGCGTGAAACTGTTTTTTTCGAATAAAAGGACAACTGTTGAGCCGAAGGAGAAATAAGCCATTTCATCTCCCTTTGCTATTTCTTCACCATTATGTATCACTTCTATTGAATTCACAAACATGGCCCCCACCTTTACAATTGAAAGCTTGCCTTTCACATGTTCTACTTCAGTAATGGTCCGATAATTTTTTGAAAGTGCAGCTTTTCCATATTTTAAACCATATTTATTAACTGGGTAGGATTTCTGACCTAATGTCCATTGGTCAAGGATACGGCCAGTAACCGGACTATGTATCCGATGATAATGACTAGGGCTTAAATAGAAGATCATATAGAAACCATCCGTATATTTATCCAGCTTTTCATCATTCCCCATCATCTCGCTAATGGAATAATCCTTTTCTTTAACTGTAATAATATGTCCCGGCTTAATAAGGCCAATGTCTTCAATGACGGCATCAACAGGGCTGACAATGGAATAGGAATCTTGATCAACATGACGTACTCCTTCTTTAAGTGACCTCGTAAAGAAATCGTGCAAAGTAGGATATTCCGCTAATGTTTTCTCCATTTCATCCTGGTTAATTTGATATACCTTACAAAAAGATGGGACGAACAGGCGGCTTGCATTGGAACGAGCAAATCTTTTTATAAGCCCTGAAGTCAATTTGCCGTTTGTAAGCTCAATAAAAAGCCGATAAAGCGATTGTTTCATTCTTTCACCCCCAATATACTCTTTACGGTCAGTACTAAAAAGATTAAAATTAAATATTATTAAATAAGGACAGTAACGTGCTTACTTTTATATCTAAAGCACTTAGGACGACAACTAGACATATGATATCTTACGTAAAAAAGGAGTGTGGTAAATGTTTTTAAATGATATTTTGGATCAAACCATTAAAAAACTAAAAGCACAAACTGCAAATGTTATCACTTTAGCGAATTTATCATTAGGCGGATTTGCCATTATTTTTGCCTTAAAAGGTAATTTAAATTTAAGCTTGCTGCTCATTTTTGTAGCAGCACTTGCTGACCGGTTCGATGGAATGATTGCTAGAAAGCTTCAAATTGAATCGGAGTTAGGGAAGCAATTAGATTCCATGAGTGATATTATATCATTTGGAGTTGCTCCTGCACTATTAATATATCAAGGAATTTTATTTGAATTCGGAGCCCCCGGTTCATTTTTCACTATTTTCTATATTGGCTGTGGAGCTTTTCGACTTGCAAGATTTAATATAAGTGAAAATAATGGCTACTTTACAGGGCTTCCGATTACAGCTGCAGGCTGTCTAATTACATTGAGCTATCTACTAATTCCTTATATTCCAGCGCCTTTCTTCATATTTATATCGATTATTCTCTCCTTATTAATGGTCAGCCCGTTTAAATTGAAAAAATTATAAAGAAAAGCTGATAGGATTAATTCCTATCAGCCTGATAATATTTCCAAAATGGTAAGAACGAATAAAAATCTGACTCAAAAGGTTCGTTTATCACCGAACTATTGAGTCAGTTTTTTGTTTACCACTTATTCAAAGAAAAAGAAACCAATTGAATTCATCCAGACTTGATTAACTCCCTTTGCAGTAACAGCTAAATGCTCAAGTGTTCTCATTGGAATAAGCGGGGCTTCTTCTAACTCGATTTCTTGCAGCTTCGCATATAATTCCATACGTTTTTCTTCATTCGATTCTTTCCGCGCGTCTTCTATTAGCTTATCGACTTCAGGATTTTTGTAGAAAGAGAAGTTACCGACAGGTCCTGCTGAAGAACTATGAAATACGTTGTATTGATTGTAATCGGCATCGCCCGTTGCATTCCCCCATCCGCCGATATACATCTCAGAATCCCCTTTTGATAGTGTTTCTAGATAAACACCGTACTCTAACACTTTAATCTCTAATTCTACACCAATACCTTTTAGTTGAGATTGAATAACTTCTGCTAAATTAATTCGTTCTTTTCTATCATCAGTTACAATTGTTGTTTTAAATCCTTCTGGAAGTCCCGCTTCTTTTAATAGGCTTTTTGCTTTAGTTACATCATACGGAAAATCTGTTAATCTATCATGAAAACCGATTACCTTTGGAGCTAATGCTGATGCTACTCTAGACCCGACATTATTGTACACACCCTTAATTATAGCATCCTTTTCAATAGCATGTGCGATTGCTTGACGCACTTTCACATTAGTAAATGGCTCCTTTTCAACATTAAATCCAATGTATTCAACTCCAAATCCCTCCGCACGAAGAACGGACATGGAATCAGAAGCTTCAACACGCTCAATTTCTGTTGTTGGAAGCTGATCAGCTACATGTGCTTCACCTGCTTCGACCATTGCAAACCGCGTTGCTTCCTCAGGAACTACTTTATACGTAAGTTTTTCAAAAGAAGGTTTTGTTCCCCAATATTGTTCGTTGCGAAGAAGCACCATTTCTTGACCAGTTTTCCAGGATTCGAATTTGAAAGGTCCTGTCCCTACAGCATGGACTGACAAGTCAACTGTTCCTTCTGTAAAGGCTTTAGGACTGATCATTGAACCTTCACTACTAGCAAGCACCGACAATAGTGCAGAGAATGGATTTTTTAAATGAAAAACAACCGTGTATTCATCTTTTGCATCAACCTCCTTCAGCATTGAAAAGACAACTGCTCTCGGGGAAGCTGTTTTATCGTCAAGAAGGCGAGCAAAAACCTGCTTTACAGCTTCTGCATCAAAGTCACTTCCATCATGAAACTTTACATCTTTACGCAATTTAAATTCCCAAGTTAAATCATCGATTTGTTTCCATTCCTCTGCTAGAGCTGGGATGTAATTCATTTCTTTATCCCTAGCCACTAGACTTTCGTAAACTTTCCCATATACATAGTTAGCAGTTGGGTTGCTTGAAATAAAATGAGGATCAATGTTACCTGCATCCGCTTTACGAGCTACAATTAATTCATTAACATTAGCCTCTTTCTTTTCAGATTTTTTTTCACCATCAACTTTTTCCTTGGTAGTTGAGCAACCTGCAAGACCAAGAAACAATATAAATATTAATCCAATTAACACGTAAAACTTTTGTCCTCTTTTATACATACTAATTACCCTCCTCATCTCCTATTTTTCTGATATAATATGCTCTTTGACTTTTTTCAAGGCTGGCGTAAAAAGTTTCTCTGGCCCTAGTTTCTGGTAGTCCCTCTCAATATAACTTGACTTTAGTTTATTAAAGTACTTCTTTCCTTTAATCTTCAATTCTTCAAAGTCAATTCCCGAAATTTTCCTGTCTTTCATAACGATTCTTCCGTTAATGATTGACATCTTCACATCACTTCCAGAAGCAGCTAAACACATTGACCGAAACGGGTCATCAATGTTGCCAATGTGGAAGCCTGTAATATCAACGATGATAATATCTGCCTTTGCGCCAGGTGATAAACGTCCTAAATCAGGACGGCCTAGAAAATTAGCCCCACCAATCGTGGCTGCTCTGAAAATATCTGCATAAGTAGATCCTTCCACTCTTTTTGATGTAACACGTGATAGAATTGCTGCCGTACGGATATTTTGAAAGAAGTCTGGCGGAAATGCGTCAGTACCTAGTGCAAGAGGGATCCCCATCCTCAAATATTCTGAAAATGAATCCATTGCAATGCCATGCCTTCCTAATACAAGAGGACAATGGATAACGGTTGTTCCTGTTTCAAGTAAAAGCTTCATATCACTATCGTATTTTTCTTCCTCTCCAGCATACTCAGCAGTATAGAAAGCGTGTGGTATTGCAGTGTTCATACCAAGAAAGCCGATGTCATACAAATAGCGTATTGGTGTCTTTTTATATCGGCTTACAATCTCTTTATATTCGAATTCACCTTGTGCGGCATGAAGGCGTACAGGACAATTTAATTCTTCACTATATTTTTTAGTTTGAACAAGAATTTCTTTTGTTTGAGTTTCAATTCTTTCAGGTGCGAGCATACCTCTTACCAGTCCGTTGTACGCCCCATCAAATTGTCGAATAAATTCAACTGCCCGCTCTAAACCAGCCCAACCTTCATCCTCTCGAAACTCTACACTTACCTCACCATCTGGTGACACAACCCTAATACCGGCTTGGTAGCTTGGCCCTAAATACACACGTAAACCTAACCTGCCTGCATGATGAGCTGCTGCCTCAATTTCTTCAAAAGTTTCTGCCCATCTTTTGTAAAATACTGATGTAATCGGCATTGCGGTTGTAACACCGTTTAGTATCAGCTGAGAATAAGCATAGAGTGACTTAAATGCCTCCTCTTCCTTTGACATAAACTCTTTTGGTCCGGAATCGTAATACTCTTTTGACCACAGTAGGTTTTTCCGCTTCTCTTCTTCTTGCTCTATGTGAATGGAGTCGTGATCAATGTCACCAAGCGCATCTAAATCAATAAACCCTGGGCTTATAATCGCTTCCCCTACATCGATTGTTTCATCAACTTGACCGCTATAACCTTTTCCTACATACAGTATTGTGTCGTTTTCATATACAATTTCTCCATTGGAAATTAAGATATGATCATTGTCTTCATAGGCAATTACGTATTTTCCTTTTAATTTTATCTTCATAATATTTTCACTTCCATTTTCTTTTCAAACTCTTCCTTATCAAAACGTTTTTCATCCAAATATGCCCTTGCATGTCCCCAAAAATAAGAAGACGGTTCCATATATGGTTCCATACCAGCCCTTTTGATTGTCTCCATCGCCTCCATATTTGCTTCATCCAATACTCGCTTCTCATCAACCGTTGTTACGACCCGATTTTCCATTACTACATTTCCATCAACTATTACAGTGTCAACATCATTCGCCACTGCTTGATAAACAAGACGGTGAACATGCATGAAAGCCGGGGTTAAGTGTGGCTGGTTAAAATTAACAGTAATCACGTCTGCCTTTTTTCCTGTTTCAAGCGACCCAATTTCATCATCCCAACCTAAACACTTCGCCGCATCAATGGTCACCATTTCCAGAAGCTTTCCAGGTGGTAAATAATAATAATCTCGAAGAGCAGCTTGTTGAATCAGCTGCATACGTCTCATAGCTTGAAACATATCAAATGGGCTGAGTGGAGATGTTCCGTCTGTAGTAATCGCAACTGTCGTACCCATTTCAATCAATTCAGTTACAGGTGTTCGGGCAATAATTGAGCCAAACCCAGGCGAAGCGCTAACATTTGTACCTGTTTCTGCAAGAATTTTCGTCTCATCGAATGATAGACCCCGACAATGCTGTAAGTGAACATCTGGGCCAAAAAGTGAAAACTCTTTTTCTTTAGCGGCTAAGTGAATCATACCGCCAAATGCATCAGAATGAATACGGGTATTATATTTTGTCGCGATTGAACGAATAAGGCGAGCCTGCATTTTATCATGATCGGATAATCGATGAAGTGATTCAAGTGGTGTAGGTCCAGAAGGATTTACTGATGTGACAATGACATACGGTGTAATGAAAGCCCTTGTTCGATCATTATTAGAGTGATGCAGCGCTTCAATGACTGCCTCTGCTCCTTTTATCGCCTGTTCATAAGTAACATCCTCGACAATTCTCTTTCCGTCTTTCCAACGACTGAACGGCTGAGGCCATGGTGGGTTAGCCGGTCCAGTACAAACAATCTCTCTAATTCCAGTTTCTGCATATGCCTTCGCATGGTTGATAGAAAAAATAGGGTCATCTGAACGAGGGACAGAGCCCATTACCGAAACACCTGTTGTCACTCCACTTTTTAACCGTTCTAGAGCTGATAGCTTTCCTTCGTAATACCAAAATTCATCCGTCACAAAGTGCTTGTAAGCTGTCGTTATTATTGGCATCCAGTCCCCAATATTGTCTGCAGCAATTGTTTTGAAAAGCGAATGACCTCCGTGGCCATGTGCGTCAATAAAGCCTGGCATGATAACCTGGCCTTTACAGTCAATCACTTTCTTTGCAACATATTTCTCATATAATGCTTCCGTTCGGTCAACATCTATGATTCTGCCTTTTTCAATCGCTACACCACCATCTTGGAGCAACCGTCTTTTTTTATCCATTGTTACTACAAAGCCATTAATTAAAAGTAAATCAATCAAAAATTAGCCCTCCTTTTGAATATTCGAACCTACCCTTGGTGTATCTCCTCTAACTCATTATTTTTCACAATAATTCCTTGATGGATGAAAGCTTTAACAGCGTCCTTCTTGCTACTGCTTGAGCGGAGCAGGTAGCATCTAAAAGAACTATATTTGCTGCACCGCCGACTTTTGGTCATACTTTTTCTTCAAGGTCATTTAACGTGTAACTCTACCTGATACATAGCCCCAAATTCGATTAAAGGTGTATTCATCTATTAATCTAAAGCGCTCTCCAAGAATACTTAATATCTCAATTGTGTTACCTGATCCGAACGGTGACCAATAATCGGTTAAGCAATCATATCCAACAGAAACTTGGAAAGCATGTGATTTAGAATATGTACAGGATTTGTAGGCCAGTTGATTGGTATCGTGGCTGTACCATCAATCCCAGCTTCGACCAATATATCAATCATCGGTTTTTAATCTAGCTGTTCTAAATCAGCTAGTGCAATCCCGTGGCTGATTGTTATCTGACATTCATTCTTAGCAGCTTTTCATCGATTCAGCTAAAGTATAGAATGTAATTGGATCTAATTTTTTGGATCGTGAAGGTGAATACCCTGGCCTGTTTCTGATTTAACTGCAATTTCCAACATTATTTCTAGGGATTTTTTAATGTTACGGTCAACAGAGGCTGGGTCTAGCCCCTATAATAATAGCTCCAGATTTCATTGCCTCTCTAATTTATGTGAGTTACTCCACTTTGCATCAATCCATGTTGGGGAAATGCTTTTTCCTTCATATTCAAAATCCTGTTTCTACTCGTGCCTGTTAAATAATTAATGCACTCATTTTATCCCTCCTTTGTTTAGATTAGAAAATAGAACGTAAACTTTTGTTTTATATTCAACTTGCCAATTTATATTATAAAGAAAATCTTTAGAAGTTTTTTTAAATAAATTTACTTCTTTTTAAAATATTTTGACTATTTTGAACATTGTTTTTACTTTTTTACAATTTATTATTGATTAATACGGACAAGGAAGGTTATCTAATCACACACTATTTAAGGAGGTATTACAATTATTGAAATTCAATCCTCAGCTTCCACTGTCTAGCCTAGGGTTTTCGTTTCCATAATAAAAGCCACACCTTCATTTTATTTAGGGTGCGGCCTTTTTTTTCTATTTTCTTTCAGTTAAAGCTAGAAATTCCTCAATATCATCCACACAAAGCTGAACCGCTTTTTCCCAAAACTCATGTGTGGATAAATCTGCATTTAAATGCTTCTTCGCTAAATCCTCTACTCTCATTGATGCTGTGTCTTTCAATAACGCAATATATTTTTCTTCATATTCCTTCCCTTCCTCTAATGCGCGGGCATAAATGCCAAGTGAGAAAAGATATCCAAAGGTATAAGGGAAATTATAAAATGGGACACCTGTAATATAGAAATGTAGCTTAGAAGCCCAAAATGTTGGATGATACTCCCCAAGCGAATAACCATACGCTTCCTTCTGTGCTTCCTCCATTAACTCATTTAATCTCTCTGTACTAACTGTTCCATTTTTGCGCTCCTCATAGAAACGGGTCTCGAATAAGAAGCGTGCATGGATATTCATTAATAATGCGACTGTTCTTTGAATTTTATCTTCGAGGAGAGCAATTTTTTCCTGTTCCGATTGTGCATTCTTAACCGCTGCATCGGAAACAATCATCTCAGCTAGTGTTGATGCCGTCTCTGCCACATTCATGGCGTAATGACGGTTTAACAAGTGTAAATCCCTCATTGCATAAGTATGAAATCCATGTCCGAGCTCATGTGCCAATGTGGAGATATTTGAAGGTGTTCCAGAGTACGTCATAAATATCCTTGACTGGCTGCTTTCAGGGAAATATGTATGAAATCCTCCTGGAGATTTTCCAGGCCTATCCTCCGCTTCAATCCAATTTTCTTCAAACGCCATCTTGGCAAACGAAGTCATTTCTTCCCCGAATTGCGAGAAGTGATCTAAAATAAACTCAGCCCCTTCTTGATAAGAAACTTTCGATTCTGTATTATTTATTGGAGCATCTAGGTCATACCAGCATAATTTTTCAACTCCGAGCAATTCGGCCTTTCTGTTTAGGAACTTCACAAGAGGTTCTTTATTTTTTGAAATAACATCCCACATCGTATCAAGTGTTTCTTTGCTCATTCTATTAATAGCTAAAGGCTCTTTTAATACATCGTCCCATCCGCGCTGCTTGTAAACATTCAGTCTAAAGCCTGCTAAATGGTTTAAAGCTTTTGATAAATAATCTGTTTGTTCCTGCCAGGCCAATTCCCACTTTTCAAATATATTTTTCCGGATGTCTCTGTCCGGACTAGAAAATTTATTAGCTGCTTGCCCAACGGACAGAAGTTTTTCTTCTCCGTCCTCTTGAAAAGGAATTTTTATTTTCCCTACAATTAAGTCATAAAGCTGGCTCCAGCTATGGTAGCCATCAACCCCAAGGGCATTTATCAGGCTTTCTTCCTCTTTAGATAATTTCTCTGATGCTGTCTCGCGCCGTTCGGTTAGGACAAAAGACAATTCGCTGAGTCCATTCTCCTGCATCAATTCCTCCCAAACGGCTGAGTCGTAGCTCGTTAATTTTTCATCAAATACGGTTAAAGCGTTTTGAAAGCTTGCACTTAGCCCAGTGATTTTCGCCCGATGTTCACTCGCTTTCTTATCACTTGTATTTTGTGCTTGCAGACAACTGACAAATGCTCCAGCTTCACGGAGCTTCTTAGTGGTAATTTGAAAGTTTTCTATTATGTTAATTAATGATGTGTTATCTGATATTGAATTAGTTGGTTCCCATGTATGTACTTGTAAGCCAAATTCCTTAATTTTCTCTTCTGTTGTATGTAAATGTTGTGTAAAATCCTCTGAAGAGCTGCCGCCATTAAAGAAGACATCTAAATCCCAAATAGTTGAATAGGTTGTCGCTGTCATTCTTTTTCCCCCTTATCATTCAATAATTTTATTATAGGTTAACTTTTCTAAAATTTCTATTAATTAAAACACTTAGATCAGCATAAAAAATGAGGGGAATCAAACCCCTCATTTTAGATAAAAGTTGTAGGCAATCATTTATCAAATTTCCAAAATCGGGACGAATCTTTTGCTTATCTAATATAATATCCGTTAATATTGGAAGGGATTTATCTCTTATCTTATTAATTTGCAGTTGGAGTGAACGACATGACCATTTCGATAAGAATAAAAAAACATTTAACATTTTTAGCATTTGGATTTGCTATCGTTGCATCCGGTTGTTCAGCCGATGAACAGAAACATCCTTTAAAAAAAGAAGAACCTGTTGTATCTGGCACCTTCGAGTTAAAAAAAGCAGCGCCTCAGCGTTTAGAGCAGATTTATGGGTTAGGATATCCGGGAAACGATACAGGACTTTATATTGCCTCTCATGAAGGTTTAAAAGTATATTCTAATGGCGGATGGTTGGAAGGAACCTCCCAAAAACATGAATATATGGGATTCCAGGCAACAGAGGATGGATTTATGGCGAGCGGCCACCCTGAAAAAGGATCTGATCTTAAAGATCCCCTTGGTTTAGTATACAGTCAGGATAAAGGAGCAACTCTTGAAAACCTCGCCTTCTACAGTGAGAGTAATTTTTATTTTTTATCGGTAAGCTATAATGGAAAAGTTATTTATATCATTAATCAGGAAAAAAACTCACAAATTGAGCCTGGGGTATTTATATCTAAAAATGAGGGAAAAACGTGGGAGCAGGTTCAACTAAATGGACTAGATGCAGACACACTAGGAATGATTGCTGCCCATCCAACGAATAACAGCTTAATGGCGATGTCAACGAAAAGTGGAATATTTTTTTCTAATGATCAAGGGAAGAATATGAATAAATTTACTGATCCTATCATGTCAACTGCCTTGGCCTTTTCAGAAGACAACCTATATTATTCATCTGTTGAAAATAATAAGGTCCTTTTTTATAAAATGAACATCCATACATTGGAAGCTGAGCAAATTAGTATACCATTTTTAAGCTATGATAACCCGATTACGTTTATTTCTGTTAATTATAAAGATCAAAACACTCTTTCATTTGCTACTTATTTAAATGATGTTTATGAATCATCTGATGGGGGTCAGAATTGGAAATTAGTTCTAAAGAACGGCAGAATTGAATAAGACGAAAAAAGCACAATCAATAGCATTAAATCTAAAAATGCTAGTGATTGTGCTTTCCCATATTTATTGGCTGTTTTTTCGTTTCTCCTTTTCCTTTTCTGCGCGATAAAATTCATGAAACATTTTCATTAAAGCTCTTTTTTCAATCCTTGACACATAGCTTCTGGATATGCCTAATTCCTTGGCAATTTCCCTTTGCGTTTTTTCTTTTTGCAGGTCTAAGCCAAAACGGCCCACAATTACTTCCTTTTCTCTATCATCTAAAACCCCTATATATTCCTTTACCTTTTCAAGCTCCATATTTAATTGGATTGTATTTATGACATCCTCTGAATCAGATTTCAGTACATCAATCAATGATATCTCATTTCCTTCTTTATCTTGCCCAATGGGATCATGAAGAGAGACATCCTTTTTTGTCTTTTTTAAAGCACGTAAATGCATTAAGATTTCATTCTCTATACACCTCGCCGCATAGGTGGCAAGCTTCGTGCCTTTCCCCTCTGAATAGCTTTCTATGGCTTTAATTAACCCGATTGTACCAATAGAGATTAAATCCTCAGAATCTTCTCCAGTATTTTCGAATTTCTTGACAATATGAGCTACGAGCCTTAAATTATGCTCGATTAGCATGTTTCGAGCATGTGTGTCGCCAGCAGCCATCAACCGCAAATACTTTTTTTCATCAGCAGCCGATAGCGGTTGAGGAAAAGCATTATTTTTTACATATGAAACGAGAAACACAATCTCTTTCACTAAATAGCCAAGCGCTGTTAAAATTCCTGACATTATTTCCACCCCCGCTTTCAAACACTTTAGCCTTAACTAATTCCTATGTGCAAAAAGAGTTGTTTTTGTCTGTCCACCTCATTTATTTTCCTCGGAAATATTTCCACAGCCTTTTTCGTAGGCTCTCATTCTTTTCAGACCTGATTCTTTTAAATAGCCTAATTATTCCTTGCCTATTTACACCTAATATAGTAAAAACAGGCGTTTTCAATAGTACATTGTCCTCCCGTGATACATATATATGCAGTGAATAAGCTTATAAATCCTAAGGAGGAGTAGTAATGAGTAAGGACATGATGGAGTCTTTAGTAAATAAAGTCATTAAGATAAACAGGGGGGGACCAGAAACTGGCTCTGGAACTCTACTTGGTGTTAAAGATGACTACCTAATTTTATTAAGTGAAAATGATGGAGTTGTATACTTCAAGAATCAACACATTAAAAGTTTAACCGAAAGTCCAAAGAAAGGACAAAATAGCAAAAACGGACAAAACTACAATTTCGATCAAATTAACAACTTAGAATATATGGCTCCAGATACTTTTGAAGAGCTATTGGAAGACTTAAGGTATCAATGGGTAACCATTAATCGAGGGGGACCAGAAAAAGTAGAAGGCATGCTTCATGATACGAACGGAGAGTTTGTCGCTCTTTTCTGTAATGAAGAACTTCTGCGTCTATCTATGTATCATATTCGAAGCATTAGCTACGGTGTAAATGTAGAAGAAGAAGAAAGTAATAATGATGAAAGCTAGGGAAACCTTCTAGCATCATTATTACTTTAAAGCATCATAAAAATATATTAAAAGGAGCTCAAAGAAAATGGAATTCGGTCAGCATTTAACTTCATTAGTTGGGAATGAAATTAATATCTTGTTAAGCGATGGAAATTCAATCGAAGGTGTTTTAGCGGCAATAAAAAACGATTATTTTGTAATTGAAACTGATAAAAATATTATTTACCATAATATAAAAAATATGAAGGGATTTACAAAGAGTACTAAAAACTCAAAGAACTCAAAAAGCCAAAAGAAAAAGAAATTAAAAACAACATTTGTAACAGACTATTCCTCTGAAGGGATGACATTAAGGGAAGTTCTTGAAAATCACCAATCTAAATGGATTTCTATTGACACCGATGGCAATCAAAACAACAAGCAAGGGTATACTGGCTTCCTTGCTGAGATTGGGGATGACTATATCATCTTAGTCGGAAAAGACGCACAGGTTTATTTAAATATATCTCACATAAACACTATTGTAAAAGCTACCGAGTCTAATACGCAATCCAATAATAACAACCAAAATTCTAATGACAACAACAATAGTGGAACGAGTGTTATGGATTTTGAATCTATTTTTGGTGGATCACGCAGCTAAGGATGAAAATTATTCCTGCTATGAAAAAGAAAGGAGGGATAATACTTGAAAAACATTTTAAAAAAATTAGTGGGTGAAAAAGTCAAATTACAGCTTCCTGGTAAAAAGATCATTGCAGGAATGGTAATCGAGATAGGGAGTGATGTATTGGTATTGTTCGATGGGAAGGATTATCTTTACCTTCCCATCGTTCATATTCAAAAAATAACAAAATTGGAGCCTAAAGAGGATGATATTCCCCCTCCGAGCGGAACACCAAATATTGAGCACGATGAAGAACTTTCTTTAAGAAAAGTACTCACACTTGGGAAAGGTATGTTTACCGAAATTTACATTACCGGTAATCAGCCAATCCCAGGTTTTATTTCAAGCATAATGAATAATTATTTTGTCTTTTATTCACCCGTTTATAAAACAATGCTCATATCTCTCAATCATCTAAAATGGCTTATCCCTTATACAGCTAATCAAAGACCGTACAGTTTAACTAACCAGCAGCTGCCGTTGCAACCGGTTAACATTTCACTCGCAAGAACGTTAGAGGTCCAGATCGAAAAGATGGTCAATGAGCTAGTCATTCTAAATATAGGTGAAAACTCCAATCTCATAGGTAAATTAAATAGCTTACAAAATAATTTTATCGAGCTCATCACCGCGAGAGAGGAGCTCATATATTTAAATATGCATGATATCAAAACCATCCATTTCACCAATATGTGACACCCCTTAAAACAGCTTTATTCGCTTTTAAGGTTCTCCCCAGAATCAAGAATAAAGGATTAACCATCACGTGGTTAATCCTTTTTAGTGTTTATTCAAAGCCAACTTCATCCACACTTACTTCAGAAAAAATAATGCAGCCAATTACAGAGCAAAGAACTGCTGCCATCACAATTGTGAACATGCTTTTGCACCCCTTTTGAATACTCTTATTTAATATAAAATTAACACATTTAAGCCCGTCAATTTCAGGGTAGGTGTGAACATTTTGTTAAATAAGAAAAAGGGAAAGCCATGTTAATTACTTTTGCGTTTCTTTTTTCGAAATGGAAGTGTTAATAGCAGAACATGTAAATACAAGCTCAGATCTCCTCCCAACTTACAGCTAGGTGGTATCATTCTCCACCCATAAAATTGCTTGACGTCCTTGCATAAGAAAAATCATTATTATTACCACCTTTCTCTTCAATCTCGTTAACTAAAATTAAAATGTGCGATACATTGTATACTGACGATCCCGATTTTCTTCTTGAATTTTATGAATCATTTCATTATGCATAATTTCTTCCATTGATAGCTTACGTTTTTTGATCGTAATCGTTAGAAAAAAGATATTTAGTGTCATATATATCACCTCCCCTGATACAACAAAAAACCGCAAAGAGACATTCCCTGCGGCAAAAGGCACAAAAAAGCCACAAGGAAACGATTCTCCCTGCGGCTTGGATGTATATTGTTAATAATTAAGCAATCCATTCCTCGTAGGTCGAATTCGTAATGTATTTAATTTGAAGTGCTTTTGCATTTCCAGTAGCCATGATCATTTCATTCGACCTCCTTTTTTAGGAAATTTTTTACTTACAAAGGTAATTATATCCATTCATACGGCACTTGTAAACCTTTTTATTTCATAAACTTGAAAAAACATTAAAATAGGCAGTTAACAATAACGAGCTTTTATTTCAACGCACTTACGATTTTCATAACCAAATCTGCTGAATGTAATGCCGCCTTTTCTAAATACTGTTCAAATGATACATCAGATTCCTTACCAGCAATATCGGATAAAGATCTTATGATCACAAAAGGTGTTTCAAATTGATAGGATACTTGGGCGATAGCAGCCGCCTCCATTTCTACAGCCTGGAGATCGGAAAACTTTCCACGTATATATTCAACTCTAACGGGATCATTCATGAATGAATCTCCAGTTGCGATTAGGCCTCTTACAACTTGAATATCTTTAATTTCGCTTGCACATTTCTCAGCAATTTGCACTAATTTTCTATCAGCTTCAAAGGCTGCCGGCAGCTGTGGCACCTGTCCGTATTCGTATCCAAAAGCAGTAACATCTACATCATGATGCCTTACCTCTGAAGATATTACTACATCTCCTACATTTAAATCGGGATTTAAGCCCCCAGCAGATCCGGTATTAATGATAAGGTCAGGATTAAACCTTTCTAGAAGGATTGCTGTTGATAATGCCGCATTAACTTTACCAATACCAGAACGGAGAAGAATTACCTCAACACCATCCATTGTTCCAGTTGTATACTCGCACCCTGCGATTACAACCTGACTTTTACCCTCTATTTTTTCACGCAATAATGCTACTTCTTCTTCCATTGCTCCAATAATACCAACTTTCATTCTTTTAGACCTCTTTCTTGAGTTAGTTTATCTTTATACATGTTCTCAATTTACCATTCTCAAATAATCCAATCAACTGAAATCTCATATTGACTTCCTCTATCTAATATTCTGGGTTAAAATACATTACAGATGAATGATAAAAAAGGAGATCATAAAGGTGAACTTTCAGCTTGATTTAATTGAAGACAAAATTGAATTTTTCGAAGCCCATGACTTAAAATCGCTTGAAAAAAAAATCAGTATTCAAATTGAGCATAATAAAGCAATTCTACTTCAAGTTCATCATGTTTCACACCAGATGAATATGGACGAAAACGGAAAAACCTTTTATTCGGCAGTCGTTCATTTTAAAGCAAAAAAATGAGGAAGGCTAATACGCCCTCCTCGCTTGATTAAAGATTATTGGTTTTCTATTTTATTAAGTTCTTCTACTTTTTCAGGTTTCCAGCCTTGACCATCAACCCATTTGATATAGACACGATACTTTTTCTGTTGGTCTTTGGAAGAAATCGTGCCAACCGATTTATTATGTCCATTATTCCCTAAAAACCATACCGTCATATTATCCTTCTCTACCCCTGTAGCATATGATATTGCTTGCAGCATTTCTGCCCAATCAACTGAATCCGCATCATAAACAGATGTGTGTTCACCAGACTGAGATGTTCCAATTGGCTGCCAGCTAGGATTTTCAATAGTCTTTATTACATTCTCTTCTTCCCCGCCAGGAGTAACAACAGCATCCTCTTCACTTGCAGGAGCAATTTCCTGTTTCTCAGGCTTGCTATCAGACTCCTTTTCAGAAGTGTCGACTGTTTCTTCATCTGCTGAAGAAGAATCTTCTTGAGTAGTATTATTTTCACTTTGACCGTCATTTTCATTTTCTGCTTCAGCACGTTCATCTTCCGCTGTTTCATTTTCCTTTTCAGTGTCTATCACATCAGTCTCTGACTTCTTTCCAGCCGTTTCTTCTGAATTTCCTCCTAGAAAAATCTTTGCGGACACAACAATAATTAATAATATTACAAAGCCAATCAACAGGTTTAGGATTAAATTTGTTTTTCTTCTTTTTCCCCTGATATCTGAGCGGGATCTTTGACTAGGTGAGCTATATTTTCTTTTCAAAAAAATCTCCTCCCCATTTACTTTTGTTCGTTTGAAAGATCATTGAGTGAAGTAATATTATTATTCAAACATGAAAAAATAAATTTGTCTATTATGGACTATTCAGTACCACTTCTATTCTGTTCAATTTCATAAACCCCTTTAACAATGTCGGCAAATAATGCATTTACACCCCCCGTATCTGCAGTCACCCCTAAATTAACTGTCACAAGAGCATATTTAGGCTTATTGTAAGGAAAATACCCAGCAAACCACTTATTATAAAGAGGCTTATTTCCATCGGTTCTGCCGGTCTCTCCAGTACCTGATTTCCCCGCCACCTCGTATGGAAGATTTTGAAACCACCTTCCGGTTCCGTTCTCATTCATGACAACCTCCCTTAATAGCTTTTGCAGCTTCATGGCAGTATAAGGAGAGATTGGCTCTCCATCTAGTTTTTGTTTCTTAAAATCTAATAAAGATGTTTGATTCTTATATTCAACCTTTGATGCTACCCTCACCATCTCTTTTTGCCCGCCTCTTGCAATAGTTGCCATCATATTTGCAACGGCTAGAGGAGTTCCTCTCACCTCATGCTGTCCGATACCCGTAAGACCTACATAATTTACGTCTTTCTTTTCATCCTCAGTAAGGAAGATTCTCCCCTTGTCTTCCTCCTGCAGCTGTTTGAAATCATGGAAATGATAAATATCCCCTGTCCAGCCGACCGGTCCTGTTAAGCTAAGTTTTTTTGCATAGTTTTCAATTATATTAGGATCAATATCCTTTAATTCCTTAGCTAAAGTTGCAAACGTATTATTACAGCTTCTTGCAAAGCTATTTGTCAAATCAAGCATGCCATATTGAAATTGCAAATCTGGTTCTCCGTTAATTTTCTTGCTGCAGTCAAAGGTTCGAGAGGGACTTGTAAGATTATGGTCGATGGCGGCCGCTGCAATAACAGTCTTAAATATAGAACCCATTATCTGCTGTTCTAGTATTACATTTTCTGCTCCGCCAGCTAATTTATTGAAGGGGTCCTTTCGATTAAGTGATGGCCTTGAGACCATAGCAGCAACTGAGTTTGTTTCTATATCTAACAGGACAATACCACCTTTTTTCACCCCGTGCTGATCTGCAAGCTTTTCTGCCATGGCCTGTAAATGTGGATCAATCGTTGTCCTTATATTTACAGGGTAAAATGGATTAGCCGGCTCAACATATTTAACGTTAATCCCAAATAGGGGGCCTCCAGTAGCGTCAACATGAAAGACTAACTTAGATTTCCCGTCTGGTAAAAGAAATTCATCGAAGCTTTTTTCCATACCTGTTAATCCAATCATAGTTGTTGAAGAAAGCTCTTTGTCTGGATAACGCTTCCGCAATACTCCTTCATTTTCGCCAGTGATGCCAATTAGATGTTCTGCAGGATTATCTGTTAAATGATACTTTTTCTCTACTGCAAATACACCTGGAATTTTTAAGTTATTAATGCTTTCTACTTGATCTTCTGTTAATAAGAATGGCTTAGGGTCTCCATATGCAAAAGGTATCTTTGCCTTTTCTACTGCATGGCGGAGCCCATATTGGGATACACCCATAATTGCAGCTACCTTTTCAATTTCCCAATCCATTTTCTTTAAAAAGGGAAATAAAATGAGAACTGGAAGTCTTTGGTGTGTAATAGGGCTTCCGTCCTTGTAGAGAAAATTTCCCCTTCCAGTGTCAAGCACCATTTCCTGTGACCGCTGACTTACACTAGCTTCAAGCAGATTGATTTGCCTTTTTGTGAAATTTTCTGTTGACACCAATTGAAGCTGGACTAATCTGCCAAGTAAAACAGAAAACATCAGTAAACAAATACAAAGCCAGCCTATCGCTCTTTTTCTCCACATAAAAAAACACCTCGTCAAAAGTTTTGACGAGGTTTCTGCTTTTCAAACTATTATTTTTTACTTAATTTCTACAATTCGTACATCCATTTCTCCACCAGGAGTTTGAACTTTAACTTCATCTCCAACCTTTTTGCCAAGTAAACTTTTGGCAATTGGAGAGTCATTGGAGATTTTACCATCAAATGGGTCTGCCTCTGCACTGCCGACAATCGTATAAGTTTCTTCCTCACCATCTGGAAGTTCAATAAATGTAACTGAGCTGCCCAATGATACGGCATCTGAGCTCATTTCACTTTCAGAAATGATCTTTGCATTACGAATCATATTTTCAATTGTTGTAATTCGTCCTTCAACAAAAGCTTGCTCTTCTTTCGCTGAATCATATTCAGAGTTCTCGGATAAATCACCGAAGCTGCGTGCTATCTTAATGCGTTCAACAACCTCTTTACGCTTAACAGATTTTAAATATTCCAATTCTTGTTCAAGCTTTTCTTTTCCAGCTTGTGTCATAGGGAAAACCTTTTCAATTGCCAAAACCTTCACTCCTTCAATTTTTCACAACCCTGATAGAATTGCGTTCTTTCTGTATTTTATGTACACACCTTGCCCAATTTCTTAGCACAAAGTGTATTTTGCAAGATACTGCTGTGCAATGTAGTCCTATGAATGGCTTTGCAGCCTATCTTGCTAATTAATATAGGAGCGCGACCTTTTCTAGGGCGCGCCATGTTTGTCCATTAAAGGGACACCTTATTATATTTTCTATGCTATTGTGTCACAAAAATGACTTTTGTTCAAGAATTGTTTGAATTTTTGTTACCATTAAATCAATGGCTACATGATTTTGTCCGCCTTCAGGAATGATAATATCTGCATACCGTTTAGTCGGCTCAACAAATTGATTATGCATGGGTCTGACAACATTGATATATTGATCAATGACTGACTCCATAGATCTTCCGCGTTCTTTAATATCTCTGAACAAACGGCGGATTATGCGTACATCAGCATCCGTATCTACAAAAAGTTTAATATCCATTAGATTCCGCAGGCGCTCGTCCTCTAAAACAAGAATGCCTTCAAGAATAATAACATCCTTAGGCTCTACTTCAATTACCTTCTCAGATCTGCTATGAATGGTATAATCGTAAACCGGCTTATGAATGGACTCATATTGCAGCAGTCTATGAATATGCTCGATCAGTAAATCATTATCAAAAGCAAGCGGATGATCATAATTCGTTTTTAAACGTTCTTCAAAAGGTAAATGTGCTTGGTCTTTATAATAGTAATCCTGTTCCAACATTAAGATTGAGTGTCCATTAAAGCGTTCATAAATTGATTTTGCTACACTTGTTTTTCCGGAGCCAGAGCCGCCGGCAACACCGATAACAACTGGTTTGCGAGTCATGATGATTAAAGCTCCTTTCGCATCATGTTGTTAGGGTAAACCGGTTTATCTAGCTTAAATTGCACGATTTGCATCGGATGACGGGCAGCGTCAAGCTCATTTCCTTTTTCATCCCATACTTTATCGATCACATGAGTGAAGCTTTCGATTTCAGGTCCAAAAAACTCAACTTCCTGGCCAGGCTTGAAGTGATTACGCTGCTGCAATGTTACGATTTGCGTTTCTGGATTATAGTCTAATACTAAGCCAACGAAATCAGAATTCGTCTTTTTGCTATGATTTCCAAACATTTGCTCCTTATACCCAGGAACTCCCTCAAAAAATGCTGGAGCGGTTTCACGATTTGCACACTTAGCCAGCTCATCAAGCCATTCCTGCTTAATTTTGAAGTTTTCCGGGTCAGCACAATAAGCATCGATTACTTTACGGTATACGCTAACAACTGTAGCGATATAATGAATTGATTTCATCCTTCCTTCAATTTTCAAGCTATCAATGCCAAGCTCGATCATTTGCGGAATAGATTGAATTAAATTTAAATCCTTTGGACTCATCGCAAAAGGAGCATCGCCTTCTTTAAAGAACGAAACTTCATTTTCGCCTTCTAATTGATAAAGATCATAGTCCCAGCGGCATGATTGGCAGCATCCGCCACGATTTGAATCACGAGCCGTCATATGGTTACTTAGTGTGCATCTGCCTGAATAAGCAATACACATGGCGCCATGAACAAACGTCTCAATTTCAATATCAACTTTTTCCTTCATTTCACGAATTTCTTCCGCACTCGTTTCACGGGCAAGAACGACCCGCTCTAAGCCTTCTTCCTTCCAGAACTGAACAGCCTTCCAGTTAGATAAGGATTGCTGTGTGCTTAAATGAACTTCAATTTCCGGTGCAACTCTGCGGCATGTTTCAATAATAAGTGGATCTGCCACAATAATTCCCGCCACTCCTGCTTTACTTAAGCCACGAAGGTAGTCATCAAGCCCATCGATATTTTCATTATGTGCATAAATATTTGTTGTCACATAAATTTTTGCTCCATACTTTTTGGCGAATTCAACGCCTTCCTTCATTTCTTCAAATGTAAAGTTGTCTGCATTTGAACGTAAGCCGTATTCCTGTCCGCCGATAAATACAGCATCGGCGCCATAATGAACGGCAATTTTCAACTTTTCTAAGTTACCAGCTGGAGCAAGCAATTCAGGTTTCTTTACGATCACCCGTTTGCCATTCACAATCTGGGAAATTTTATCTTTCACCGCTGCCATCATACAGCTCCCCTTTCAAATTAGTAAACAGTTTCCTTAAAGAAAAATCCTGTGTCCAATGGTCGATTCCCAGGCTGGATTTCTTCAACGGCATTTAATAATTCATCCTTTATATCATCATATTGATCCGGATCTTCCACACACAGATCAATAGCTTTTCGATATAGCTTTGTTACTTCAAGAATATATTCCGAACTTTTAAGGATCCCATCAATTTTAAAAGAATCGATCCCTGCTTCAATCATTTCCTGAAGCTCATCGATTATACAAATATCATTTGGACTCATAATATGGGTACCATTTTCATCTTCAAAAATCGGGTATTTATTTTCCCTCTCCTTGTCGTGAAGAAACATATTATGCTCCTGCTTACGGTTTTCGACTTCCATCACTTTACCTTGGTACTCATAATAATTGCCAAGAAGAGAACGCTTTGATTGGAACATGGCTGTCATTCCATGTACTTGTACTTCAATCTCTACTTCCGCATGCTCTTTAATTTCAATGATGGCATCCATGTTTATTTCTCGGGCCAAAACAGCACGTTTCGAGCCCTTTCTGCCCCAATAATTACATGTATACCAGTTAGTTCCAGTCGTTTCAGTGCTCCAGTGAAGCTTCATATTTGGCGCAGCTTCACGAGCAGCCATTAGCACTGCAGGATCTCCGTATATAATTGCATCAGCATTTACATCCTGTAAAAACTTTATATATTGGGGAAGCTCGTCCACTTTTTCATTATGAAAAAGGGCATTCATTGCTACATAAACTTTTTTTCCTTTTTCATGTGCAAGCTCAATTGCTTTCTTTACATCATCTCTTAAAAATTCACCAGCAAGGCGTAATCCATAGCGCTGCTCTCCGATTACAAAAGCATCTGCTCCCGCCTCAGCCAAAGGGATAATATCTTCCACACTTTTTGGTGTGACTAATAATTCCGGCTTTGCCATCATTTCTCACCTCATTTTTGTTATCGCAACCCCGTCACCTACAGGCAGGATGACCGTATAGTAATCAGGATGATTCATTAACCATACGTTAAAGTCATTTATTTTCTTTACGAGAGTCCGAATTCGTTTATTTTCAATTTCGGTCTCAGTAACAAGCCCTTTAAAAAGAACATTGTCTGTAATAATCATCCCATCTTTACTAACATACTGGGAGTATATTTCAAAAAACTTCCTGTATTGGCCCTTTGCCGCATCGATAAAAATAGCATCAAATGGAGCATGCTCTTTAATGATTGATTCCACTTCTAGAGCATCCCCTTTAACAATGTGGATCTGAGCTTCTTTTCCTGCCTCTTGTATATATTTCTCTGCGAGCAGATAGCGCTCAGCATCTCTTTCAATCGTAACAATTTCACAGGAAGGAATTGCATAAGCCATTCGAAGAGCAGAATAGCCTATGGCTGTACCGACTTCCAAAATCGACTTAGGCTTTTGGATCCGAAGAAGCTGAAGCAATGCTTCAATACCAGCTAACTCCATAATAGGTACGCCATGATCCTTGGCATATTGCTCCATTTCCTCAAAAAACTTTGGCCTTGAAGGAATAATTCCCTCTATATATACATGCAGCTTATCGTCTTTCAAGCTGCCATCACCTCAATGCAATAGTTTTGCTCAATTAACAGAAAAAAATAGCGTTCACAACCAATAAGGATTTATCGGCCATTTACCCAAATCCTTGCTTAGCTGTGATTTACGCTACTTTAGAGCTTATTAAACACTTGTACTATTTTAACATAAATACGAAAAGAATGCTAATAATCAAGTATTACCAAGCCAAATTAGAGAAGCGCCCTGTTCAAGCGCGCAAAATTATTTATTCGTAATATGCTGTGCCTTTTTCCTATTATGCTCATCCAGTGTTTTTGAAAACAGCACTTCTCCAGTCGAAGTTGCTAGGAAGTATAAGAAATCTGATTCGGCTGGTGCTAATGCTGCCTCAATGGAAATGACACCAGCATTTGCGATTGGTCCTGGCGTAAGACCGGGATATTTATACGTATTATAAGGCGAGTCCACCTCTAAATCCTTATAAAGAACCCTATCCTTATGTTCACCTTGTGCATAAAGGACAGTTGGGTCTGTTTGCAATGGCATCCCTGTCTCCATTCTATTATAGAAAACACTAGCAATCTGATCTCTATCTACTCTTTCAGTGGCCTCTTCTTCAATTAAAGATGCCATTGTCAATAATTGATGGACTGAAAGATTTTGGGCCTCCATCTCTGGCCGGTATTCCGTTAAAATTGCCGCTGTTTTATCCAGCATAACTCCAATAATTTCTTCTATAGTAGGATCTTCTTTATAAAAAGGGTAGGTAGCCGGAAATAAATAACCTTCTAATGGATACATGATATCTTCATATAGTATGTCATCCGTTAAGACATGTGGATATTTAGCCATCATGGAATTAATAAATTTTTGATCGTTTAGCTTTTGAAATACTTCATCAGCATCCTTGTTTGTTTTCTCAGCGATAATACCTGCAATTTGTTTGAGCTGCTTTCCTTCAGGTATTGTAATTTTAAACACAACTTCTTCAACTATTTTTCCTGTTTTTAAACTTCCAATTATTTCATGCATCGCCATCGATGGCTTTAGGCTATATTCACCAGCCATAAAACCAGTTTCATTTTTTAATTTGACATAATATTTGAATACACGGGCATCCTTAATAATCCCGTTTTTTTCAAGAATCTTGCCGATGCTTGTTGTCGATGACCCAATTGGAATTTCTATCTTCTTCTCTTTATTATTTTCAGGATTAACTGGCTCCAAGGCTGATTTTATATATAAGTAACCCCCGCCAACAACTGCGCCAACCACTATGATTAATATGATTGAAATGACAAAAACAATTCTTCTTACTAATTTGGCTTCACTTTGGCGTTCAATCATTTTTTGACGGATGATTTCCTTTTTCTCACTATTCTCTTCTTTCGTCACAAACATCCCCTCCTTTACTCGGTTTATTATACTATATTTTCTTTTTATAGTCGCAATAAAATACATAAAGCTGGCCATTGGCCAGCTTTATGTATTTTATTATTATTTACCTTCTTTTTCTTCCTCTTCATCAAGGAATGTATTAAGCATTTCCTCAATTAAATCCCATTCTTCATCTGTTTCAATTGGCATTAATTCGCCGTCTTGGTTATCTTCACTTGGCATAAAAGCAGAAGCGTGAATTTCAATTTCTTCTTCATCATCTTCATCTGCACCAATTGGATAATAAAGGACATAAGACTTTCCAAATTCCTCAGAATCAAATGTAAATAGCACTTCACATAGCTGCTCGTTTCCTTCTTCATCTACTACAGTAATATTGTTTTCTCCGTGGTTCATTCTGTTCACCTCATCGTATTTTGACTATCTATATAGCCTTGTAAAATCATGACGGCTGCCATTTTATCAATGACCTTTTTCCGCTTTTTACGGCTGACATCCGCCTCTAGAAGAACTCTTTCAGCTGCCATTGTTGTCAGTCGCTCGTCCCATAATATTACAGGCAGCTGGAATCGTTTTTCTAGTTCAGAAGCATAAAATTGACTTGCTTCTCCGCGTGGGCCAATCGTACCATTCATATTCTTTGGCAAGCCGACAACAATTTTACTTACTTCATTTTCTTTAATAATCTTTCCAATTTGCTCGAAACCAAACTCTTTTTTCTCTTCATTAATTTTTAAAGTTTCTAAGCCCTGAGCAGTCCAGCCTAGTGCATCACTAAGCGCAATGCCGACCGTTTTTGAGCCGACATCCAATCCCATTGTCCGCATATATTATCCCTTTCGCTGCTGTTTTAAATATGATTTAACTAACTCTTCAATGATCTCGTCACGTTCGAGCTTGCGAATAATATTGCGTGCATCCTTATGGCGGGGAATGTAAGCAGGATCCCCCGATAACAAATAACCAACAATTTGGTTAATAGGGTTATACCCTTTATCTTGAAGAGCTTCATACACTTGCAAAAGTACTTGATTAACATCATGTTCCATGGGCTCTTCAGGAAAATTGAATCTCATCGTATTATCAAATGAGCTCATTTCTTACACCTCGCTTTTTTGGGAAGGAAGCTCTAATCATAAAGCTTTCCTTTATATAAAACTTTCTTGTACTTGCAGATCATTGTCAAAGTTTGTCATTAGGTCAGTTTAACAATTCCTAGTAATATCCATTTATTGAACATTTTCGACAGGTTACCTTCATTTTACACTACTTTGTAAAGATATCAAAAGGATTTAACCCATTCTTCAACAAAATTCAATGCACTTTCAAGCTTTTCTGGGTCTTTACCGCCTGCCTGTGCCATATCTGGGCGTCCGCCGCCTCCACCGCCGCAGCGTGTTGCCACTTCTTTAATAATTTTTCCGGCCTGATATCCCTTTTCAATTAAATCCTTCGTTACCCCAGCAATTAAATTAACTTTATCATCATTTACACTGCCTAAGACAACGATTGCGGACCCAAGCTTATTCTTTAAATCGTCCGCCATATTACGCAGATTATTCATGTCAGAAGCTGCAACCTTAGCAGCTAATACAGTCACTCCATTAATCTCTTTAGCTTTCGATACGAGGCTTCCAGCTTCAATATTGCCCAATTTCGCAGCTAATGATTCATTTTCTCTTTGCAGCTGCTTCATTTCAGTTAATAAGCCTTCAATTCTTCCAGCTAAATCTTTCGGGTTGGCTTTTAATTTACCTGCAGCTTCCTTTAAAATACTTATTTGATCATTTAACAATTGGTATGCGGCTTCACCTGTTACAGCTTCAATTCTGCGTGTACCGGCGCCAATACCGCTTTCAGATTGGATTTTGAAGAGCCCGATGACAGATGTGTTAGAAACATGGCATCCACCGCAAAGCTCTAGACTATAGTCGCCAACTTGAACAACACGTACAACCTTGCCATACTTTTCACCGAATAATGCCATAGCTCCCATCGCTTTAGCCTCTTCGATGTCTTTATAATCAATTTCTAATTCCAAACTGCGCCAAATTTTTTCATTCACAATGTTTTCAATTTTCTCAAGCTCTTCAGCAGTAATCTGCCCGAAGTGTGAGAAGTCAAAGCGCAAACGGTCAGGTTCTACTAATGATCCTGCCTGGTTAACATGATTTCCAAGAACATCCTTTAACGCCTGGTGCAGAAGATGAGTAGCAGTATGGTTCTTAATGATCTTGGAACGTGATGCTTCATTGACAATTGCATGAACTCGATCATTTAATTTCAATGTTCCCGTTTCTACTATTGCCTTATGAAGATTTTGGCCATTTGGCGCTTTTTGAACATCTTTAATAACTACTTTTAAGCCATCAGCTTTTAATATACCGCTGTCAGCGATTTGTCCGCCGCTCTCTGCATAGAAAGGCGTAACGTCCATAATGAGCTGAACTTCTTCCCCCATTTGTGCTTCGTTAAAAAGCTGTCCGTCCTTAACTATCGCAACAATTTGAGAATGGGACTCTAGGTTATCATAGCCAGTAAATTGACTTTCAACCTTAATGTCTCCTAATACCCCGCCTTGAACCTGCATGGAATCAACGTCCTGTCTAGCTGCTCTAGCTCGTTCACGCTGGCGGTTCATTTCTAGTTCAAAACCATCATGGTCAACCTTCATGCCTGCTTCTTCCGCATATTCCTCTGTTAACTCAACAGGGAAGCCGTACGTATCATATAAGCGGAAGATATCCTCACCTTGGATCAGATGGCTGCCTTTTTCTTTTTCCTTTTTAATAACAGCTGATAAAATCGTCAATCCCTCATGAAGAGTTTCATGGAAACGTTCCTCTTCATTTTTAATTACTTTTTGGATAAATTCCTCTTTTTCTTTTACTTGCGGGTAGAAGTCCTGCATAATCTCCCCAACGACTGGGACTAGCTCAAACATAAAAGGACGATTAATATTGATTTGTTTCGCATAACGGACGGCTCTGCGAAGCAAGCGGCGCAATACATATCCACGGCCTTCGTTTGATGGAAGCGCTCCATCTCCAACTGCAAATGCAACAGTCCGAATATGGTCGGCAATTACTTTAAAAGCAACATCCGTTTCCTTGTTCTTGCCATATTTTTCTCCAGAAATTTCTTCTGTTCCTCGGATGATTGGCATGAAAAGGTCTGTATCAAAGTTTGTTCGGACATTTTGAACAACGGATGCCATCCGTTCAAGCCCCATCCCCGTATCAATATTTTTCTTTGGAAGCGGAGTATAAGTGCCGTCTGGATTATGGTTAAATTCTGAGAAAACAAGATTCCAAACCTCTAGATATCTTTCATTTTCTCCGCCAGGGTATAATTCAGGGTCATTTAAGTCATTGCCATACTCAGGTCCACGATCATAAAAGATTTCAGTATTCGGTCCACTTGGGCCCTCACCAATATCCCAGAAGTTCCCTTCTAAGCGAATGATTCTTTCTTCCGGAACACCAATTTGCTTTCTCCAAATATCAAATGCTTCCTCATCTTCCGGATGGATCGTGACAGATAATTTTTCAGCTTCAAAGCCAATCCACTTTTCATCGGTAAGAAACTCCCAAGCCCATTCGATCGCTTCCTCTTTGAAATAGTCGCCAATTGAGAAATTCCCAAGCATTTCAAAAAAAGTATGATGGCGAGCTGTTTTGCCTACATTTTCAATATCATTCGTACGAATAGATTTTTGAGCGTTTGTAATTCTTGGATTTTCCGGAATCACACGGCCATCAAAATATTTCTTTAATGTAGCAACCCCGCTATTAATCCATAGCAATGATGGATCTTCATGCGGTACTAAGGGAGCACTCGGTTCAATAGAATGGCCTTTTTCCTTGAAAAACTCCAAAAATAGACGGCGAATGTCAGAACCTGATAATTGTTTCATGATTATTCCTCCTAAAATGTTATTAAGTGTTGATATATCAGCGACTTTTTCGGTTTATCGGCATCTTAGCAAATATATCGGCGACTTTCTCAATATATCAGCGACTTCGCAAATATATCAGCGACTTTCTCAATATATCAGCGACTTTGCAAATATATCGGCGACTTTCCCAATATATCAGCGACTTTCCCTTTTTGCTATTTTCCCAAGTGTTTTTCTACGCAAAAAAGCCCTCATCCCTGTACAGGGACGAGAGCTTGGTCTCGTGGTACCACCCTGATTCAGAAGGCAGTCAATCAATAACCTTCATCTCTCAGATCCTTAACGCGGAATAAACGGCAGGTATTAGCTGCACTCGGGATTAGCATTCTGTTATCCTTCATCTAGGAATTCTTCCAGCCAAGGAATTCCCTTTCTTACGCGAAAAGCGGGAGCGCCTTGGTCAACCCCGACAATCCTCTTCGCTCAGATGGTCTATAACATACTCGTTCCTTCTTCGTGTTTTCTAGCTTTAACTTTTCTAATATAGTCGCATTATAACGATTTAAAATCATGTTTGTCAACATTTCCTTCAAGAACGTGAAAATTTCGAGTTTGGCCCTTTAATAAAATGTGATCTAGCATGGACAAGACTTACTTTTATAACAGCCAAAACAGGCACAGCAATGATTAAGCCGATGACACCTCCTGCTTCTCCTCCCGCAAGTAAGGCAAACATAATGACTAGCGGATGCATGTCTAAGCTTTTTCCTACGATCAATGGAGATAGAATGTTTCCTTCGATAAATTGCAGAACAAACACAATAATAACTGAAATAATCACCATTTTTATAGAAATAGCGAAAGCAATTATGACTGCTGGAATGGCGCCGACAAATGCACCGAAATAGGGGATAACGTTTGTTAATCCAATGATCAAGCCGAGCAGTAATGGATATTTCATCCCAACAAGCCAAAAGAGCAATGAAGAAATGCCACCAATAGCCACACAGACAATGATCTGTCCTCTTATATAGCCACCAAGGGACTTATCAATATCCCGCAAAAATAATATACCTTCCTGTCTCCACTTTCTAGGTGTTAAATACCACACTGTCCGCTTCATTAAATCATAATCCTTTATCATATAAAATGATATAAACGGTATAAGGGCAATAATTATAGAATAATTAAATATATTTATCAGGATATTAACACTTTTCGAAAGCATATTATCTAAAGCAGATTCGATAGCGAGAATTCCTTCATCAATTCTTGCTTGAATACCTTCAGGCCATGATGAAGTTTTTTCCTGGATTATTTCAATCCATCCGCGATATTGATTTGCAAATTGCGGCGCATTTTCCGATAAATCTTCTAATTGATGGATGAAGGCTGGTATCCCTTTATAAAGGGCCAACCCAAGTCCCCCGAAAAATAAAATATATATGCCGAAAACTGCAATCCCTTTATGGAGACCGCTATTATTAAGCTTTTCAACAATTGGGTGAAGCAAATAGGATATAAAAGCAGCAATAATGAATGGAATAAGCACAGCAAAAATAACCTTTAGGATAGGCAGCCATAGCTCCTGCAGCCTTAAAAAAACAAATATTACAATAAAAAGAAGAAGGAGAAAGCCTAAGCGGTAATACCATTTTAACCGAATATCCACGTTCACCCTCCTTAATCATTATTATTATTAAAATTTTTGTTATTATTCATACACGAATAGAAAAGTCCCAAGTGAATTTTCAGTTGGGACTACAAAATGAATTATTATTTTTTCGTTTCTCCTTCTGGCCCCTGCGGAACTTCTTCCTTTACCTTTTTAGCTTTCGTTTCATATGCTGCATCTTCTGGTGCATCACCGTTTGGCCAATCATTTTCTTTTCCTGGGAAGTCTGGGCGTTCATGTGATAAGATGTAGGCTGCTAAATCTGCCGCCTGCTGATCAGTAAGCTCCCCTTGTTTAATGCCTCCCATTTCCCCAATAGGCATGTTTCGTTTAATATATCCAGCTGCTGTTCGAATTCTAGCCATACCTGCTCCTATATTAAATGAGTTTTCACCCCAAAGGGCAGGTCCTGAGTTTGCTCCCGTGCCTTCACCATTTTCACCATGGCAGGTCATACACGATTTTTTGTAAAGTGCTTCACCATTTGCAACATTAGGTTCTGGCAGCTCTTCAATAATATTTTTTGTAATCCACGTTCTTTCTTCAACCCTTGTAGGGACATCTCTAGAAATATAAGTAAGATAAGATACCATTGCCCGCATGTCCTCACTATCCAATGGAAGCGGTTTTCCATTTAAACTTCGCCTAAAGCAGCCATTTATCCGGTCTTCTATTGATACTACTTTTCCTGCACGTGCATTATATTGCGGATATACAGCAGTCACTCCAATAAATGGTGAGCTTGTATCAAGTCCTGCATTCCCGTGGCAGCTTGAACAGGAAAGCTGGTTGCCAACGTAATCATCTAATAATACATGAGTTTCGTTCATTAGATCATAGCCTCTTTTGACAGCTTTGCTAAACGGATCATTCTTATCCTTTAAATCCTCCATATTTGTTTCAGTATATCCAAGCTGTTTATCTTTCATATTGGTGGAAGCATCACCACTATCCTTTTTACCCTCAATATTAGTACATGCAGCACTAATAGCCATAAGTGCAACAACTAGAAATAGAAAGATTATCCAGTTTCTTTTAATCATTTTATTATCACGCCTTTTCGTTTTCTTTTTATTATTGAATTAAGTTTTATTTTTATTCTCCGATCAAAAAGGACTAACGCAGTTATTTGCGTTAGTCCTTTTTATCAAAATAAAGTTTTTGTTATTCTTCTTTGCAGCTTTCTTCGTTGACGACCTGACATTAAGTTGTTTCTTTGAACAAGATTATAGGCAGCCATTCCAGCACCGAATGCCACGGCTGAAGTTAACATTTTATTCAATCCAATCACCTCGTTACAATATTTTGTTTATTTAGTTAAACATTCGTTTGCAACGATGGGTCCCCGAATATCCTGCATTTTCAGGAAAGATAACGGCGTTCTTCTTCTTCAAACAGGTCATCAAGTGAACTCAACGTTCCATCCTCTTCTACCTGATGAGTATTAATTACACCTTTAGTAATGGTAAGCTCAATAAAGCAGCCCCAGCAATAATATTGACTGATTCCAATTTTTCCAATATCTTTACTTTGGCAATTAGGACATTTTAACATGGAGCAGACACCTCACTCTTTAACATTAACGATGATGGCGTCCTTTCCAATAGCAGGGGGAGCCTCGGTTTTAACCACGCGTTTTCCTTCCAGCATGTCTGAAAAAAAGCCATCCGATAGTTCATACCCTACAATTGTCCCCACTTCTTCTTGAAAATATACATCCTCCAATAACCCTAGCCGTTCCCCTTCTCTTGTCATCATCATTTTCCCTGTAAGCCGGTTATGGCTATCGAAGGTATATTCGTCCATATTCTTTATTGGCTCAAGAACCTGTTGGGTTTCAACCATCACTCCATCCCATCCAAATGATGAAACATTCTTCACTTCAAGCAGAAGAGATTTTTTTAAAAGAGCGCCCTTTCGGATAATTAAGCCTGTAACGACCCCACCACTTGAAATGCTCAAATCAAATACTTCTCCAATTTTTGTTCCACTTTTTATTTCTATTACTGGGAGTCCTTTTAATAGTGAAAATGTCCGCAAAAGATGTCCCACCCTTCCGGAACATTTATAGTTTGCGTTTTCTTTCATCTAAAAATAAGGTGATTCAGTTACCAATCTCCCCATTAAAATCATATATGAAGGATTGTTATTTTTTGTTATATCTTGGCTTATTAAACCTCTCATTTCGTTCCCCGGCATCTGAAAGCTCTTCAGAAAATTCAACTTGTTTATTTCTAGACAGCTTAGACGATTTAATTTCTACCGCAGTCATATTATTATTCGCTGCCGCTTCCTCATTCCATTTGCCCAATTAAATTCCCTCCCTTGAACTATAAAAGAAGCTAAGAAAAGAACAGTCGTTATACACTGTTCTTCCCTTAGCTTCTTTCGGTTTCCATAAAATCATACGGCGTGATATTTTCCATGCCTATTAATGGATCAATTTTCATTAGCATTTCAAAAATTGGAAGTTCTTCCTTATCTTCAGCTTTCTCTTCATGTATGACGTCCGATATGGCCTCAATTAGCCTTTTCGTTAATGTAGTCAGCCTAGAGAGTTCATCCGCCCTTTCTACCCCAAGCCTTAAAGCTTCTTCTTCCCCGCATAAAATTAGAAATTGTTTACTGCGTGTAATAGCTGTATACAGCAAATTTCTTCGGAGCATGCGATAATAACTCTTCACAACGGGCAGAATCACAATCGGAAACTCACTTCCCTGGGATTTATGGACAGAACAGCAA
Organism: Bacillus sp. DTU_2020_1000418_1_SI_GHA_SEK_038; assembly: GCF_032341175.1. NCBI lineage: Bacteria > Bacillati > Bacillota > Bacilli > Caryophanales > Bacillaceae > Bacillus > Bacillus sp. DTU_2020_1000418_1_SI_GHA_SEK_038. The sequence continues at coordinate 3,186,249 of NZ_CP135435.1, forward strand.
TAAGCAAGGGTAATTTGATTTAAGTCCTGGCGTGTGTAAGTCACTTCCGTTCCATCAAAGGACACAATAATCATATCCTGCTTTTCCGTATTTTCTTTTGCATAGAATATAGAAACGATTTCACCCATATCCCCATTAAAAACATGACTTTCAGGCTGATTGACAAGCTGAAGAACCTTATCGCCAATTCGGTATTTAACATCCCCAAACGCGAGCTCTTTTCGACTTCCGTCAGGATTAGGATTGAAAATCTCCTGAAGAATCTCATTCAGCTTATCAATACCTGCTGGACCTCTATACATCGGGGCTAAAACCTGAATGTCCTTCGCTGTATATCCCTTCTTCTTTGCATTTAAAACAATTTTTTCAACGACCGCTGAAATTTGGCCTGGACTGCATTGAAAAAAAGATCTGTCCGCTTGCTGCGCCGTCACGTTTACCGGAAGCTTTCCTTTTTTCATTTCATGGGCAAGCTCTATTATCGATGATCCCTCCGCTTGCCTGTAAATGTCTGTTAACCGAACAGTAGGAATTCTCTCAGACTGCAGCAAATCTTTTAGAACCTGGCCTGGCCCTACTGATGGAAGCTGATCCTCATCCCCAACTAAGATCACTTGCAAATTTTCCGGGAGCGCTTTAAATAGCTGATTGGCCAGCCAAATATCAACCATGGAGGTTTCATCAACAATTAAGATTTTTCCTTGCAATAAATTTTCTTCATTACGATCGAATGCCTCTGTTCCATTCCACCCTAGAAGCCTGTGAATAGTGACCGCGGGCAGGCCTGTGGATTCCGCCATCCTCTTAGCCGCTCTTCCAGTTGGTGCGGCTAACAGGAATGGAAAAGGCTCCTCCTTCTTGTAATCCTTAGGATTTAACGAACAGCCATGCAGTTCCGCGTATAATTCAACAATCCCTTTAATTACCGTTGTCTTCCCTGTACCTGGACCGCCAGTTAGTATCAGCATTGGAGACATAAGCGACGTTTGGATTGCCTCTTTCTGTGTCGGCGCATATTGAACCTTTAAACGTTCTTCTAATTTTCCAAGCGCCAGAAGAAACTCTGATTCCGGGAATTGTTCATTAAATTGAGTTTGGTTCAAAATTCGTTTGATATTTGTAACAAGGCCCTTTTCTGAAAAATAAAGTGAAGGCAAATATAATCTTTGCTCCTCGACCATGATTTTTCCCTCTTCCTGGAGCTTTATAACCTCATTAGAAATATCATTAAATTGGATTTCATCACGCTGATTTTCCTCTAAAAGTCTTTTCGCGCTTTGAAGAAGCTCTCTCGCTTCCATGTATACATGGCCAGCCTGCATGCTTTCCATTTCTAATATGTAAAGGCTTGCTGCTCTTATTCTTGCTGGATGATTGCCCGATATTCCAAGCTTATATCCCAGCTCATCTGCCCTGCCAAATCCAATTCCCTCAATATCCTCTACGAGCTTATAAGGATTATTCTGGACTGTTTCGATCGTCTGCTCTTTGTAAAATTGGTAGATCCTCATTGAGAGCTGAGGTCCAAATCCATATTCATTTAAAGCAATCATGGCCTGCTCAATGCCTTGATGCTGCATCAATGTATCGTATAAAGACTTTGCTTTTTCAGGAGCCAGTTTTGGAATTCCGTCAAGAAGGGAAGGCTCATTAAGAATTTTGGTTATAGCATTTTCCCCTAGTATTTCAACGATATTTTCGGCTGTTTTTTTACCAATACCTTTAAATAACTCACTTGAAAGGTAATTAACAACGCCTTGTTTGGTCTGGGGGATATCCTTGCGATAATGGCTAGCATGAAGCTGGACTCCAAATTTAGGGTGTTCCTTCAAATCTCCGTAAAAAATATAAGTTTCCTGCTCATGCATTTTCGGAAAATAACCTGTAATGACAGCTTCTTTATCTTCATAATGATGATTTGTTTCATCCACACGAATCCGTAAAACCGTATATAAATTTTGTTCATTATGAAAAATGGTTACAAGATGCCGGCCTTTCATGTATTTCTTTTCTTTTTCAGAAAATAAATCTAAAGTCCCCTGTGAGCCCTGCTTATCCATTACTGTGCCTCCTTCCCTTCATTCTTCAATCTCCTATTGTTCTGTTCCTTTTTCAATCAATTTTTTACCGTATCCCGCCAATAAATGGTCTGGCTGAATTTCTAGTGCTTTTTCAAAATATTGCAGTGCTTTCTCTTCATCTTCCTTGAAGCCAAATGCTACACCTAAATTATAATAAGCATCTGCATGGTCTGGATCGATATGAATACATTTCTCCAGCTGAATAATCGATTCATCAATAAAGCTTTCTTGAGCCAAGCATAAGCCGTATTGAAAAAATGCTTCAGAATCATTTTCATTTAATTCTGTACTTCTTTGTAAATATGGCAAAGCTAATTTTCCTTGTTCCAGAGCTATTAAAGATAGGCCAAGCATAAAATAATTATCACCGGACTCCATTCCCTTTTTCATCGCGGTTTCAAACATTTTCTTTGCCTCTTGAAAATTTTGAAGATCGTAAAGCAAGTTTCCTGCACTATAATAGGCCGCAGTTGCATTCTCATCAAGCTCAATAGCTTTTTCATAAAACTTTAATGCTTTTTCCGTTTCTCCTACGACTGATAAAACATTGCCAAAATTTATATAAGACGTTGGATCTTGAGGCTTTTCCTCAATGGCTTCCATAAATACAGTTGCCGCCTCTTCCCATTTTCCTTCTTCCATATATTGAATACCTAATTGGTTTTTATCCATCTTAAATTCACTCCATTTCATTTAGAAGTATAGCATATTCTTCAATGTTTCAAACGAGAAAAAAGGGCTCTTTCGACTCTGTTTTAACAGAACCGAAAGAGCCCCCATGCATTATGTTCAAACTAGTTTATCCGACATAATCAAGTCGCTTTCCGTCTTTATATACTTCATCAATCGTTCCGCCGCCTAGGCACTCATCACCATGATAAAAAACTACTGCCTGTCCAGGAGTAATCGCTCTAATCGGTTCATTAAAAATGACTCTTACTTTGTCATCTCCAAGCAGCTCAACAGTTACTTCGTTATCAGGCTGACGGTACCTAAATTTGGCTGTACATTTAAAGGTTTTCGGCATTTCTTTGCCCGACACCCAGCCAATATTTACGGCTGTAATCGAATGTGAGTAAAGCTTCTCATTGTGGAAGCCTTGGCCGACAATCAGAACATTTCTCTTCAAGTCCTTCCCAATCGCAAACCAGGGCTCACCCGCTCCGCCGATGCCTAATCCATGCCGCTGGCCAATTGTATAATACATCAGACCATCATGTTTCCCCATTACTTTGCCATCGAAAGTTTCCATATTACCAGGCTGAGCTGGTAAATAGCTTCCAAGGAATTCCTTGAAATTTCGTTCGCCAATAAAGCAAATTCCTGTACTATCCTTCTTTGTCGCTGTAGCAAGATTTGCCTCAATAGCAATCTCCCTGACTTTAGACTTTTCAATATCGCCAATCGGGAACATGACTTTTTCTAGCTGATCTTGTTCTAGTTGGTTTAGGAAATACGTTTGGTCCTTATTCTCATCAATGCCACGGAGCATTTTATATTCTCCATCTCGGAATTCGACTCTCGCATAATGCCCTGTTGCCAAGTAATCCGCCCCGAGCTTCATCGCATGCTCAAGAAAAGCTTTAAATTTAATTTCTTTATTGCACATGACATCTGGGTTCGGAGTTCGGCCAGCCTTATACTCATCAAGAAAATAGGTGAATACCTTATCCCAATACTGCTTTTCGAAGTTTACAGCATAATAAGGAATCCCAATTTGATTGCAGACGCGAATGACATCATTATAGTCCTCTGTTGCTGTACAAACACCAAACTCATCGGTATCATCCCAGTTTTTCATAAAAATACCGATGACATCGTACCCTTGTTGTTTTAATAACAAGGCCGCAACTGATGAGTCTACACCACCCGACATCCCAATGACTACCCTTGTGTCCTTAGGCTCTTTTTTCATGTGAATTTCACCACGTTTCTTTAGAAAGTTTCTATGTTGTTAATCGTTTAACGATTTTACTTGTTTCTTCGGCAGCCTTTTCAATCTGTTCTAAAGTATTGAATAGGCCGAAACTAAACCGAATCGAATTTTGAACACGCCCGTCATCCTTGCCAAACATGGCAACTAGAACATGAGACGGATCAATTGAGCCTGCAGTACATGCCGAGCCGCTAGATGCAGCTATACCTGCTAGATCAAGGTTCACAAGCATGGCTTCAACATTCGTTCCGGGAAAGCTTAAGTTTAAAACATGAGGCAAAGAAAAATCAAGCGATCCGTTTTGCCTAAATTCTATATTGTTTTCGGAAAGCTTTTTGATAAAAGCAGCTTTAAACTGAAGATAAGCCTCTCGCTTCGTATCCATCTCCTGCTGAGAGATCCGGACAGCCTCCAAAAATCCGGCAATAGACGGCACATTTTCAGTGCCTGCGCGTCTTTTTCTTTCCTGCTCCCCGCCAAATACCCGCGATGCAAGCTTAATATCTGTCTTTGCATACAAAAATCCAATCCCTTTTGGGCCATTCATCTTATGAGCAGAAACGGACATTAAATCAATTCCGTATTCCTTGACATCAATTTTTTCAATACCGTATGCCTGAACTGCATCTGTATGGAATATCGCAGGATGTTCTTTTAAGATTTGGCCAATTTCCTTTATTGGCTGTATCGTTCCAACCTCATTATTGCCGTACATAATCGTTACAAGAATCGTATCATCTCTTAAGGCGTTCTCGAGATCGTCTAATGATATTCTACCTTCTTGGTCAACTGGTAAATAAGTAATTTCAAAGCCCCGCTTTTCCAATTGTTCACAAGTATGGAGGACAGCGTGATGTTCAATTTGAGTTGTTATGATATGCTTTCCTTTATGCTGATAGGAATTGGCAACTCCAAAAATCGCATGGTTGTCCGCTTCTGTCCCTCCACTAGTAAAGATCAATTCATTCGCTTGTGCACCAATACTTTTTGCAATTTTTGTCCGGGCCTCATCAATAATATGGCGGGCACCTCGGCCAAAAGAATGAATGCTGGAAGGATTGCCAAATTCAGCATTCATCACTTCCATCATTTTATCAATCACTTTTGGATGCATAGGAGATGTTGCTGCATGATCAACGTAAATCCGCTCCACATATTTCACCTTCTTAATAGTCTACTCTTTAGCTATATCCGAGACTTTTCGTATATAACCGCTGCGTTCGCAAATAAATCCGCTGCGTTCGCAAATAAACCTGCTGCTTGCGCAAATAAATCTGCCGTGTTTGCAAATAAATCTGCTGCGTTCGCAAATAAATCTGCTGCGTTCGCAAATAAACCTGCCGCGTTCGCAAATAAACCTGCTGCGTTCGCAAATAAACCTGCTGCGTTCGCAAATAAACCTGCTGCGTTCGCAAATAAATCCGCTGCGTTCGCAAATAAATCCGCTGCGTTCGCAAATAAACCTGCCGCTTTCGCTAATTAGCTGTTAAATATAAA